>JAUWKS010000014.1 GCA_030614005.1 Candidatus Heimdallarchaeota archaeon
AAAGTCCTTTTCTCTGGAGATTGCTGAAAGTATTCCTCGTGCTAACACAAAATTACTTGATCTTCAAGCGTTTATTCTTCTCCATGTCCTATTTGTCCATATTTCATGACAGCAGTTGAAGCCCTTTTAAAGGTCAAAAATCAATAAAAATCTCTTAAAACAACTTTTTCTTTCCACATTTTTTCTTTTTTTTCTTTCTAGCTATTTATGAGTAAAACTTTTAATTCCTTGTGTTATTCCTATTCTGCGTCTCCGAGTGATTTAATTGTCTAAAGAAGATAAGTTATCTAATGAGACTCCTGCATTTGCAGATGAAAGTCCTCTCAATACTCCCCTTGCTGTTTCTATCAATGGTGATTTTAAAGACTCTGGCAAAAAGAGTTCTGAAAAACCTCAGCTACACACTTCTATTTTAGTGAGTGCAATTGGCATTGGTATGTTTATGAGTGCACTTGACGAATCCATTATCAACGTTAGTTTACCCACTATTGGTGACTACTTCAATGTTGATCAATTGCGTGTTCAGTGGATAGTCTTAGTGTATCTATTGGTTATTGTAGGATTAACTGCCATTGCAGGATATTTAGGTGACCGGTTAAGCACAAAGTTAATTTTTCAAATTGGTATGATTATATTTGCAATTGGTTCTCTTATTTGCGCTCTTTCTAATTCACTAGAAATGTTAGTTTTTGCTCGAGTAATTCAAGGTATAGGTGCAACAGGTACTTTGGCAAATGGCAATGCTATTGTAGCTAAATTTACTACCGAGGAAAAAAGAGGCTTGTCTATTGGTCTGACATCTTTGATTTCTGCATTAGGAGTTGTTATTGGTCCTGTTATTGGTGGTATTATTACACGATATCTTCCTTGGCAATATATTTTCTGGATAAATGTTCCAATAGGCATTGTTGGCATTATTTATGTTCAATTTGCTATTCCTGGTACTCCTCCTTCCGAAAAATCTAGTGCAAAAGCTGATCTACTTGGTTCTGTTCTTTTTGCATTGTTCATTACTCTCTTTATTCTTGCTCTAGCTCTCTTTGTAGATCCACTTCTCAATCGTCCTATACTCTGGGCAATCTTTTGTTTTTCAATTAGTTTAGCATTATTAGCTGCCTTTATTCTCTGGGAAAAGAGAACCTCTAATCCTTTCTTAGATTTATCGCTCTTTAAGAATAAGAAATTTACAATTGGAGTTGTTTGTGCGTTAATTGTCTATATTTCATTGAATTCTGTTGCCTTCCAATTGCCATTTTTCTTACAAGACATGCTCTCTTACACTACGATGAAGATTGGATTAATCATCATTGGAGTACCAATTGGTTTAATGATTATGGCACCAATTTCCGGAAAACTATCTAGTAAAATTGATTCTCGATTACTTTCTACAATTGGTTTGGGTGCTGTTTTAATCTGTTTGATATGCTTAGGTGTATTTCTCTCCCTAACAATGCCACTTTGGTCTTTTATTCTATTAGCTGCTTTTATTGGCTTGGGCATAGGCTTGTTTACTTCACCAAATACTAATTCAATTCTTTCCTCATCTCCGAAAGAGAAATTGGGTGTTGTAAGTGGTTTAATAAGCCTTTCTCGGATTGTTGGTTATAGTATTGGAACTGCTTTATCAACAACTATTTTCACCTTTATTCTTCAATTCTTCCAAAAAACAAATGGTGGTGAGCTAGACGAGGCAATGAACTATGTTCCATCAATGAGAATTCTATTCGGTATTCTCTCTTTGTTTGTAGTAATAGCAATTACAATTTCAGCTTTAAGAGGACCAGAAATTCGATCAAATACTTCTCCAGAAGTTATCAGTTTTCCTGTTGAAGAATAGTATTCCCTTATTACTAAATAATTAAATAAACAAATGACGAAGAACTTTCACAAGGTTAGTACATTGCCTTACAAGTCAGAGATTCTACTTACAAAGAAGCAAATTGACTCCATATTTCTCTCCCATTTTCCACAAGAAAAAATAGTTGCTATTCAAGAGCTTACTCGATCATTCATCAATCCTGTTTACAATGTTACTCTGAATAATTCACAAGACTATATTTTGAAAATCAGCAACCCACGTTGGTCAAATAAACAGAAGAGAGAACTATTTGCTATGGAATTAGCAAGGAAGAAAACTTCTATTCCTATTCCTGAAGTTTTCATCTCAAGTTTTGATAAATTATTAATTCCATATGATTATATGATACAAGAAAAAATACTAGGTGTTGAATTACGAGCAAATATTAACTCCTCTACTATCTCTGAGAATGAATTGCTAAGTATCATCGAAAAGCTAGGTGAATATCTAGGAGAATTACATTCAATCAAATTTGATTTCTTCGGAGACTTCACCCACTTGGACGCTGAAATTATTTCACAAGAAAGATCAAAAAGAGATAAATTTTGGAACACTCAATTTTTAGATTGGCGTTCTTGCTTCAAAGCCTTTTGTTATGATAATTTGCATTGGGTGGATACTTCCAGCTTTCCACAATATCGAAAGAAAATAATTTCCAAAATTGAGGATTATTCACAGAAAGTATACAATACTGAATCAGCCTGTTTTGTTCATTCTGACATTCAACCCTCAAATATTTTAATTGATGAAAACAAAATTACTGGTATTATTGACTTTGAATGGTCTTTTGCTGGATCTGCTAGTTTCGAGTATGCCTTAGTATTAGCAGGTTTGTGTTTTAGTTCGTTTCCTTCCCTAGAACAAAGCACGCTCTTTTCTTCTTTTTATGGAACAACGGTAGATGCAATCAAGAAATGTTTTTCACAAGGTTATCAGACAACATCAAAGGAATTAATTTCTGAAGAACCGGAAGACTTGACAAATTTCATTTGGCTCCTATTTATGATTGGTTCTTGGAATTGGTCTGTAAAATCTTCGACTGCTGACGAAGTTCAAGACCTAGAAAAGAGCATTCATAATTTGTTTAAACAACTTATTGAATAAACTACTTTTTCTAACATTATAAATAATTTTATATTCCCTATTATTGAAGGGTTATATCAAGGGGTTATAAACCTCCTAAAACTTTGCCGAAGGACTTCCAAAATGCACCATAGACAAATGAAAACTTTACTGATCATTGTATCAATTCTAATTCTCCCTTTGAATAATTCTAAATTAACTCACTCTAACAATGTTTCTGGTTACTCTAATTCTCCTAAATTTCAACAGATAATAATTAACGCAGGTGCTGATCAAGAACTTATTATCTATACTCATGATAGTTTTTTAGCATGGGGTTTGGATCCCCAGACAACACTAAACGCTGCGTTTTCTGATTGGGGTGTTGCTAATGATGTTACAATAAACCTCAAACTATTTGGTGGAATGGTTAATGCTCTTAACAGTCTTATTTTTGAGAAAAATGCTCCGGTAGCTGATGTTGTTATTGGTCTGGATTCAATAATGGTCAATCGAGCTAAAGACGCTGAAGTTCTAATGCCTTACACGGATGCCAACTTAGAGAATATTTCAACTTCACTTATTGCTGCTCTTGACCCAGAAAAGTATCTCTTGCCAATTGATTATGGATTAATTGCTTTAATTTTTGACACTGAATTTATTTCTGCATCAAACTCTCCTGAATTAGCTGATTTAACTTTTGATAATCTCTTAACCGCTTTTGGCGAGGATTTTGTGGTTCAAGATCCAACTCTAAGTGCAACTGGTATAAACTTCCTTCTCTATCAAATTATCTTTTACAAAGAAATATTAGATCAAGATTGGAAGGACTGGTGGAGAGCAGCGAAAGGATTAGTAACAATTAGTCGAAGTTGGTCTGATTCTTGGAGTCGAGTTTTTAGTGATAAGCAAGATCATATGATGGTTTCTTATGGTACAGATCCTGCCTATAATGCCTTTTTCAATTACAGCTTTGAACAAAATGCAGCATTAATTAGTAAAGATTCCACAAAATATAGTTGGATGCAAATTGAAGGGATTGGGTTGGTTAACGGTGCAACAAATGTTACTTTAGCAAAATCCTATATTGATTTTGCCCTTAGTCCTGCGTTTCAAAATCTTCTTGCATTAAACAATTGGATGTTTCCAGCCAATACTGAAGTTGCATTGCCTCCTAGCTATGATTATGCTATAACAGCGGAAAACGTCACAATCTTGAACGATTTTGTTACTCCAGAATATATTGGAGCTAATTATCAAATATGGTTGAATGAATGGGAACAATTAATATTCGATACTGGTTTCTGGTGGCTTTGGGTACTCATACCTGCTGTTGTCGCATTAATTGCAATAATTGCTACTGTTGTGATATTTACTCGAAGTAAGAAATTAGATATTGAATAAATGGAAATTGAAAGTATATCTTTCATTTGCTTATTTTTTCCCTGCATTGCGAATTTTTTTTCTCAGTATTGGTCGAAGTATAGCATATCTTGCTTTTAACTGTAAATAACGAATTTTTGAGAACGGCTTAACACAATGAAGACAAGAATCCATTATACCTTCGAGGTCCAATCCTTGTGGTTTTATCTCTTGATTTATGACTCCTTTGTATCCAATTCTCTTTAAGAAAAACAAGAAATCGTTAAAGGGCATTTCTCCAAGTCCAAGGGGGAGATGTACGTCTTCTTCCTTTGTGCTATCTTGTAGATGTACGTAAACGATTTCTTTCACTAATTCTTTTGGTACATCTAGCCAGTTTTTCCAATCAGTTAAGTATCTATGAGCAGCATCAATTGTATGTCCAGCTAATTTTTTACCTAAAATATCTTTAGCTTTGAAATAGAAATCCATGAATTCATCATCAGGTTGCCATGGGATGTTCTCTAAGACAATTGGAGTATCTATTTTCTGTAAGCGTTCTATTAATAAATCAAAATTAGAATCTGGTGACTCAGGTGGGTGTGATAATGTAAATAGCATATTCATTTCTTTGTGATGTTCATTTACAAATTCAATTACATTCTCTGCTTTCTTTGCATTCTCTTTTGTTGTGGAGCCTAAATCATATCCTTCTAAACCAAAAATTGGCAAATGGAAAGTGGTTGTTAATTTACCCAAATTATCAATAACACCGGCAATATCTGGAATAATCCTTTCATTTACCTCAATATGATCTAGTTTTATCGCGTGTGCAAACGGAATCAAATTCCCAGCTGTTATTCCCTCATAAGGTTCAATAGTTATTCCAATCTTCATAATGAATAAAAATTGCGCAATAAAAATAAAAGAGTTTTCGGTCAGAAATATTCTGACCTTTTGCTGATTTTTTTACAATTTAATAAATTTCATAAGCTCGTTACGAATTTCTTTACAACGTTCATCATCCGCAGCTAACTGATTAGAAACAAAATTCAGAACATCACGAATTTTATTTTCAGGAATATTACCTTTAATTGCTTTAGCTACTTTTACAACAATCCCATGTCGTCGAGAACCATATTCATCTACCAGTTTTTGCGCTTCTTCCAATTCCTTTTTTGAAAGGTTAAAATTAAAACCGTTGTTTACGAAAAACATTAGAGGTTCTGTTACATGTCCTTCTTCTCTTTCAATCTCATCGATTGTACTGGCTAATACAAAAGCTGGTGCTGTTCTTTCATAATATGTGATTGATGTTCTCTTCTTCTTTTCTTCTTTTGCTACTCTAACAAAACCATTTTCTAAAAGAAGATCTAAATGGTGATAACATTTCGGAGCAGATACGCCTAATTTTCTAGCTATTTCAGGAACAGTTATTTCCTTTCGAATTGTTCCATCTTCATTTTCAATGCCTTCGCGCATTGTTCGTAAAATCTTACGTCTCATGGGATCTACAAGAATCTTGATTTTTTCTGGATCAGAAACAACTTTTACTATATTGTCTGATACATCATCAATGCTTTTGTTGGGGGACATTAATACTATTCCTTCCTTTTTATTGTTAAATATTTTTTTTACTATTCTACTACCACTTTCAAAGATGATATTTCACTATTATATATCTTACTTTAGTAATTAATTTCGATTATTACTCCAAAACATTTAAACATTTAATACAATTTAAACGTTTTTTACCTTCTGCTCATTTTTGTCGCTTTTTAAGATACTTTACAATAATTTCGACTATATTATCAGGGATATTGATTGGTATAACACATCCTGGCGCGATTATTAATCTTCGTCCATTAACAGAATCAATTACTTTTTGAATTGCATTCCTTAGTTTCTCATCTGTAGAATTGAGTAAAAATTGTTGTTCTTCAATTCCACCCATTAAAACACCATCAAATTTTGTGAATGCATCTTTAATATCAGGAGGTGTTAATTGATCATGCCAATTCAAAGCTTCTGCTGGATAATTTTGTGCTATGAGATTAAACATAATGTTATTTCCGTGGATATGAATTATGTTGAATTTTGCTTTATTCTTGATTGCTTCTAGAATTTCTAAATCGTTTTTCATACCATATTCTTTGTACTGCTCTTCTGTCAAGAAATCATAAGTTGCTTCTTGTGTTGCGATGAACATACCAATGGCTCCTTTCTCAATCGATATTTTGGAGAATTCAATCATTGCTTTTGTAATGATTTTTAATCCCTCTTTCAGAGCTGCTGGATTTTCCAGCATTGTTTTCTTTACCAATTCTCTATTTTCCACCAATTTTCCTGCAATCATTAGTGGATTGAATATTGTTTCAACAAACGGAGTATCATCCTTCAATCCTTCTCGTATTAAATCCAATGCTTTAAGTTGCTCTCCAAACATACCATCATTTACGTCAAGCTCTTCTAAAGTTGCCCAATCATCCATAGTTTTTACTCTATAGCTGGTACAAAACGCAGAACCAGATACTTTCTTTTCATCAAAATCTATTTCACATCCCCAATCTGTAACACAATATCTTCCATTTGGACTAACTTTCATAACAAGTGAATCGAATTTTTCATTATATGCTAGCTGCTTTTTTGCTAATCTATCCGCATACAAGTCATCTATTGGGAAATGCCTCCAAACTGCATGTGGAGTTGTTTCTAGTTCTTCTCCATTTATTACATCATTTAACAATTCTATTTTGGATTTCTTCATTGTTTCTTCTCTCAAAATAATGTCTTTTATTGGACTGTTACTTTAATTTTTTTTGCATTTCCTTTTTCTGCGATTATTGTGTATGTTCCTTTTTCTAAGTCCTTTACTTCAATAACAGTACTAAATGGTTTTAATGCCTGTCCAGACATCGTCCCTGCTTTTTTTGCTCCTATTACTGATAGGATGATTTCATTTTCTTGGACATTTGCATAATCGTCATCAAGTTTGTATCCTAAATCAGGAAAATTCCCACTAACTGAAATCTTCAATATTTCTCCTCCTTTTATTGTGCTTGGAGCAGACATTTTGCTTATCCAAGATGATTTTTTCGTGAAAGCACCTGTCTTCTTTTCAGGAGTTTTTGAGGAACCACCTTTTCCACTTCTTGGAATTGGTTGCGTTATTTGTTCTTTCGATTGTTTCTTCTCTTTTTTTGAAAACCATTTTTTAAAAAAGGACATCTGTATTTTTCACCTAACTTGTGTATCTACGATTCAATTAATATGATTTAAATTTAAGGTTTCTCTTACAAAAAAATACTTGATTTCTGTTCAAATTTGAGGTAATAATTTACACAAAACTTTAATTTAGATAATTTTCAACAATTCATCAGCAGATATTTCCTCTTAGGTTTGATACGAATGCCAGTAATAGATATCCCCCTCGCAAAACTCAATAAACTACTTGGTAAAGACCTCACTGTAGATGAGATTGAAGAATATTCTCTACAACTGGGCACCAAAATCGATGATAAACGTGAAGATAGCATTAAAATTGAATATGATCCAAATAGACCTGATTTTTGTAGTATTCCTGGTTTTGCTCGAGCATTGAAAGGTATTATTGGCCTTGAAACTGGTTTACCTAAATATGCATTGAAAGGTAGTGGCATTAAAGTCAAAGTCGAGACATCTGTTGCAAAAGTACGACCAATAATTAAATGCGCCGTAATACGGGGAGTCAATTTAGACGCAGATGACATTGCTGACTTAATGCATACACAGGAAACTCTTCATTGGGTTATCGGTAGGGATCGAAAAAAAGTCAGTATTGGCATTCATGATATGAAAGATTTAGCCCCTCCCTACAAATACTATGGAGTTAAAGCAGATAGTCATCCATTTGTTCCTCTTGGCGAGAACGTGGAAATGACTCCTCAACAAATCTGTAAGGATCATCCGAAAGGGTCTAAATATGCTCATTTAGTTCAACCAGATGGTATTGTTCCTTTTCTAGTGGATAATAATGAAGGTGTTTTGTCATTCCCTCCTATTATAAATGGGATTTTAACACTTGTAACAGAAAAAACAAAGGATATCTTCATTGATGCTACTGGTACAGATGACCGCGCAGTCACAAATGCACTTGAAATTCTAACCTCTTCCTTTGCTGAAAATGGTTATCAAGTTGAAACTGTAACTATTGAAATGTCTGATGGACAGAAAATCGCTACTCCTACTTTTGCAGCAACTTTAAAACAATTGCATCCAAAATATGTTGCTGAGATTCTAGGTCTAGAATTGACTCGAGATGAACTCATTAAATATCTCTTGAAAGCTAGATATGGCATTGATAAATCTACCAAAGAAGGAAAAACTATTCCAGTACAAGTTCCTTCCTACAGAGTTGATGTTCTTCATGAAGTCGATCTCATAGAAGATGTTGCAATAGCTTATGGTTATCATCTAATGGAACCTGAAATCGATGATATTGTTTTCTATGGTTCTCAACATCCTGTATTCAGAATGCAAAATAAATGCAGAGAAATTCTAATTGGATTGGGGTTCATTGAAATGGTAAGTTATACACTCGTTTCTAGAAACTGGCATTATTCAAAAATGCGAACTGAAGGAAATCCAATTGAGCTATTAAATCCGGTAAGTAGTGAATTCAATATTTTCCGTGATAGTATAGTTCCTAGTTTAATCAACATTCTACAAAAAAACAAACCCCATTCTCTTCCACAGAAAATATTCGAAGTAGGAGACATCTCAAGAAGAGATGATTCACTAGAAACAAAAGCCTCTCGAGAGATTTTCTTAAGTGGTGCAATTATTCATCCTAAAATGAATTTTGTTGAAATTAAATCAAATGTAGAAGCAATCCTAAAAGCGCTTGGAGTTAAAAAATACAAACTTCAAAGTGCATCTCATCCAAGCTTCTTCGATGGTAGATGTGCAAAGATAATGGTTAAAGGTTCAAAGATTGGTATTTTTGGAGAAATACATCCTGAAGTCCTTACAAATTTTGAGCTTGAAAATCCTGTAGGTGCATTTGAAATCGAAGTAGAGAAACTTTTCTAAACGAAAAAAATTTTTTTGAAAGCTGATTTCTAACTTTCAAAATATTATTGGCGTGTTTCTTAGTCTATCAATATTTGTACTGTAGACTTCTCTAATGTCATCAAGGTCAAGTTTTAACATTACCAAACGATCTAGACCTTGTCCCCAAGCAAGAACTTTTTCTTTTACACCAAACGGCAACGTTACTTCAGGCCTGAATATTCCCGATCCTCCCATTTCAAACCATGTTTTGAATTTATCTACATAAATTAGTGTTGACATAGAAGGCTCTGTATACGGATAAAATGAGGGGGTTAATCGTATCTTTTTGAAACCCATTTTTCCATAAAAGGTTTTAATTGTACCCATTAAATTCCTTAGCGTTACATTCTTATCAACGATAATTCCTTCAAATTGCATAAATTCAGCTAAATGTTTGAAATCGATAGCTTCATTTCGATATACTCGGTCGATTGAGAACACTTTTTCAGGGGGGGTCCATTCTTTGTAAGCTTTCGATAGATGTCTTACAGTAGTTGCGGTTGTATGTGTACGTAAAACTAAACGTTCAGCTTCTGCTAAAGACCACTTGTATCCCCAGCCTTTACTTTTTGTTTTCCAACCATTTTGGTGCGTTTTTGCTACATTATCTACTATCTCTTTTGGAGGTAAATCTGCTTTATTTGGTTGAGCTAATTTGAAAGTATCATGCATTTCTCTGGCTGGATGATCTTGAGGTTGGAATAAGGCATCAAAGTTCCAAAATTCAGATTCTACTATTGGTCCTCTGATTTCATGAAAACCCATTTCAAAAAAGATTTCTCGCATCTCATTAACTACTTCAATTATAGGATGTCTTCTTCCAAAATAAGTGACTGGAACATCTTCTGTAGGATCATATGCTTTGAATTTCTTTTTGCGCCAACTTCCCGTAATGATCATTTTAGGCGTTAATGTGGTCTCCAATTTATCTTGGATTTTCAACCCCTTTTTCAATATTTTTTGTCCTTCACTAGTCAATTTAGCAATGCGTATTCTCTTCTCGTTTACAATTAGTATCTTTCTTTTACTGAGATTTTTGATACTTTCTTGCACTTTGGGGTCCTTTAACATCTTTTGAATTTCATTGTTTTTTATTGAGGTTAGAACTTGCTCATCCAAATCTTCAGTCATCTTTTTTGATTCAACAAAAGTTTTCTTACCTTCCTTTGAGAATTCCACCCAATTTTTGCGACGCAACCATCCAATAGCAATATTAACTAATAATGGGTCTAAACCAGATTTTTCTTTGAAATCATCTAATAGTATTTTACCTTTCACTTTCTGTAATTCGACAAACACTTGTTTTTCTGGCAAGCCTACTTTCAGATAACTCTTTCCCTCTTTTGTCAAGGCTATTTCTTGCTCTGTTTTCTCTATACTATCAAGCAATCCCATTTCGGAAAGTTCGAGAATAGTTTTTGCAACAACTACTTGATCTAGTTTTGTAGTTTCCACTAGTTTAGGTTGCGAAATTTCTTTCTCACTTTGAATAAACTTTAGTATTTTTGCTTGATTTGCTGTTACAGCAGTGGTTGCTGGCATAGACTCTACCTCATATTCCTAACAATTTTCAAGTTCAATAATTGAAAAATCTTTCCATGAAAATAAATCATTCTGTCCATTTCGGTGCATACCATTAGATTTAATAAAACGTTTTATTCTATTCCGAGTTATTAGAATAGAACTCTTGGTGAACAGTTTGGTCGTAATAACAATTTCAGGTCCTCACGGTGCTGGGAAAAGCACTTATGCAAAAGGTATTGCTAAAGCTCTTAATCTCAAGTATGTTTCTTCTGGTGAAATTTTCAGAAGATTAGCGAAAGAAAGTGGATGTGATCTTGAAAATTTTTCTAAGAAATGTGAAAAAGATAATTCTATTGATAACAAGATTGACCAAATAACTATTGATGAAGCTAAAAAAGGTGATGTTGTTTTAGAAGGTCAATTAGCCTCTTGGATGGCTAGCGATTTCTCTGATTTCAATATCTATGTTACTGCATCCCTTGATGTTCGAGTTAAACGCATTGCCGGTCGTGATAAAGTCGATTTTGCAAAAGCCAAAAGAGAAACTATTGCAAGAACAAGAAGCGCCTTACGACGGTTCAAACGAATGTATAAAATTGACACAGAGAAGAGAGAGATATACGATATGATTCTTAGCACTGATCGATTATCTAAACAAAAGTGCATGAATATTCTTATTGCTGCTTGTAAAGAGTTTGTTGAATGATTTTTTTTGCATTTCGTTTTGAAGGGAAAAGTTAAAAACCATTTATAATTGCTTTTGCTTTAACTCAGAATAGATGCTTATTTAGGCTTCCTCGCTAGGTGACGCGGGGACCAGATTTGAAGCAAAATCTGTGAAAGGAGTTAACAAACTATGATTGAAATTGGTCGAATAGTAATTAAAACAGCAGGTCGAGAAGCTTTGAAAAAAGCAGTTGTTGTTGATATAATTGATAAAAATTATATTTTAATTACGGGACCTCCTAGCCTGAGTGGTCTCAAGAGAAGACGAGTAAACATCGGTCATCTTGAACCAACCAAGAAGAAGGTAGAAATAACCCGTAAGGCAACAGATGCCGACGTACTTGCCGCAGCAAAAGCTGCTGGTCTTGATGCTTTTATCAAAGAACGTCTCAAGCTAAACGTATAGTAAACACAAGAGGTTTGATTTTTTATCTTTTCTAAGAAAATCAATCAAACATTTCTTTCCTTTTCTTGAATCAAGGAGGAAAGCTTTTATTTTTCTTCTTTTCAAAGGGAATTGTTTTTAGTGAAATAGAATAGATATATCGAATAATTACCCCCATTGGTGTTGGAAAGCTATGTCATCACAATCTCGAATCTTACCATCAGAAAAAAAGCGAAAACTATTAGTTAAGACAGATGATTTTGAAATAACTAATCATGGTTTGAAACCCGAAGAACGAGATGTCAAAGAGCTTATTCGGTTAGGGGTTATTAACGTTGATAAGCACCCAAACCCAACTAGCCAAGAGATTGTTGCTACGGTAAAAAGAATTTTCAATTTACGAAAAGCAGGGCACTCTGGAACACTTGATCCTTCCGTTACTGGCATTCTTCCTATTGCATTGGAAGATGCAACAAAAATTACTGATGCACTCCTTCCTTCAGGAAAAGAATATATTTGCATTATGCATCTTCATAGTGCGGTGAAGAAGGGTGACCTAAGAGAAATAATCACTCAATTCCATGGAGAAATCTATCAAAAACCACCTGTTAAATCTTCCGTGAAAAGAGTTCTAAGAATAAGAAAAATCTATTATATTGATCTTATGGAAGTTGCTGGTCAAGATGTTTTATTTAAAGTAGGTTGTGAAAAAGGAACCTACATTCGAAAACTTTGTCATGATATTGGCTTAGTTTTAGGTACAGGCGCACATATGAAAGAATTACGCCGAACAAAAACAGGACCTTTCAGAGAAGATGAAACATTAGCCTCATTAACTCGAGTCTTTGATGCGTATGAGGTCTGGAAAGAATCTGGTGATGAAGAGGAGCTTCGGCAAGTTGTTTTGCCAATGGAACGGGGTTTAACTCATTTACCAAAAATAGTTATTCGTGACAATGCTATTGGGGCTATCTGTCATGGTGCAAGTTTGGCTATGCCTGGAGTAGTTAAAATCGATGACATTATTGAGAAAGATTCTCTTATCCTTTTGGAAAGTTTGAAAGGAGAAGCAATAGCATTAGCAAAAGCTATTGAAAGTTCTAAAACTATCTTAAAGGAAAATCATGGTTTAGCTGCCAAAACATCTCGAGTATTAATGGATCGAGATGTCTATCCGAAAGATTGGAAGGAATCGGTCAAGAAATGACCCCTCATTATTTTTCAGAAAAACCATCCACAACAGGAAAAACTATTCTAATACATACTCATCAATTAGGTAATCGTCTAACTTTTAAAAGTCAATCAGGAATTTTCGGTTGGATGAAAGTAGATACTGGTAGCGAACTTTTACTAAACAACTTGCTATTACCAAAAAAATCTGATCTAACTATTTTGGATCTCGGTTGTGGGTATGGATTTTTGGGTATTGCCTTAGCTAAAGCATATCCGCAAAATAATTTTGTGTTGACAGATATCAACAAATTAGCTGTGAGATTGACCAAAGAAAATTGTAAAACAAATGATGTTCTTCAGAATACTCGAGTGTGTCAAGGCAATCTATATGAACCCGTCAAAAATGACCACTTTGATATTATCATCACAAATCCACCTTTGATGGCAGGAAAAAAAATATTAAAGGAAATTATAGTCAGTTCAATTAATCACCTAAAAGAGCAAGGTTCAGTACAGCTTGTGGTACCAAAGAAGAAAGGATTAATTTCAATGCAAAAAATGTTAGCAAGTGTTTATGGGACGTATCAAGTACTAACTAAAGGATCGGGTTTTTGGATATTGAAATCCGAGAAAGCAAAAACTTAATTTGTAAAAAGAATTTTTTTTCTAATGGAAAACCTAAAAAAGAGGTAAAAATCCTTAAACATAATCATAAAATTGCCGAGGTGGCCTAGCCTGGTAGGGCGATTGCCTGGAATTTTCTATTTCAAGTAATGAGCATATACCGGTAAGCAATTGTGTGAAAGCACGCGCGAGTTCGAATCTCGTCCTCGGCACCAAAACCCTTTCTCTATATGCCTATTTTTGTACGAATACTTTCAGCTAGCTCCATTCATTGCTTTTTTTAAAACGAATTTAGGCCTTTTATACAAAAGTTGGAATATATTATTGAGAAATATGAGTTGATAATTTATGGCTGAAAGTGCTATTGTTAAGAATAATAATAACAAAGGATTTAGAAATAACAACGGAACGAAGATTTGTGATATCATTCACTTTTATAATAAACAGCGTTCTAACAGTTTACAAATATTTGTTGAGGATCCATATCTTAAAAATGGGCAATGGCCAACAAGTGGGTCTATTCGTCTTGTGCTTACCAAATTTGGCGAACCAAATCAAGTTAATGCAATTAAATTGACTTTTGCTGAAGCAACTGAACTTATTTTTCGATTACAAAGTGGTTTACAAGCATCCTTTAGCAAAGAAGTTGCTCTTAGAAAATAAGCTAAAACTTTTCTCTCTTTTTTAGAAGGTTTGTTAACCTTCTCAGCTCTTTTTTTGTTGATTTCTCTCTATTTTTGCTTTTCTATAATAGAAAAAGTAGAATAGTTCAAATAATTAAGTTGTTTGCATTAATTAGAATAAATGTAAGGAATTAACAATCTTGAGAAAATCAAACGGTGGAGTAATCTGGCTAATTTTATCAGGAGCAGCGGTGGGTTTTGCTTTGTCCCTTATTCTTGCTTCAATGTTATTTTTACAATATTTGATCCCTATCTTCATTCTCTTAGTAATCGGTGGTCTCATCTGTGCAAGAGTTATTGGAAGAAGTGGTGGAGAATTCTCCGAAGATACGAAAAACTATGCTCTTATCTTAGAGGGAATTATTTTCGGTATAGTCTTTGATTTGATGCGCTTTAGATATGATTGGTTAATTAACATCTTCAAGTTTATCGCCCTTGGAACCTTTTTCATCCTATTTGCAGTTTTTTACAAGCGTAATCTTGACGAATATACAAATGATCATCTTGATGATGGACCCTATATGGCAATAATGCGCCCTTCTATTCTTTACATTTTAGCTGGTTGTAATTTTGCTATTGCAATTAACTGCATTGTTGAAGCTTTTATGGGTTCTTCGTATTTCCTTGTATTGTTACCTTTAATGGTACTTTTTGGAGTTTTATTGATGATTTTCTCAAAAGCCGATTTCGATTTGTTGAGTACGGATTCTGGTGTTTGGAACCAGCTATTTGCAGGTATTATGTTAGGCTTTGCTTATGATTTAGCACTCTTCAGAGTTATCTTGTCGCAAGATATTGCCAAGTTATTCATTGTTTGTATGATGTTCCTTGTTACTGCTTTCGTAATTCGAAAGAAGATACCAACGAAGATGGGTATTGGTGGTGTTTCTCTTGATTTAGAGTCCACTAAATCTCGTAAGAAAAAAACTACTTCTGCTCGCGAAATCTCTTTCGCTGAGAAAAAACCTCGCAGTAAATCATCAAAATCAACAAGTAAAAAGAGGAGATAATTGTCAATGAGAAGAAACAGCTTGAAGTTTATCATTCTCTTTACCACTTTCTTGGTACCTTTTCTATTTGCTCCTCTTACAGTTGGTTATACTCAAGCCGCACCAATCGATGAATATCCAAAATTTGGTTTTAGCTACATTAATGGTATAGCTGGTGCAACTGAATTGGAGGAACCCGGATATCAAAAAGCGGTTGAAATGGGTGCAACCATCGAACATCGGGAATATAGTTGGTCCTATATTGACTATTCTATTGAACGTGTATATGAATGGAAAAAACTATTCCTTAACAAATTTCCATCAATGAATGCATCCATAGCCATAGGTGTTATTAGTAATAATTTCAGTGTTCTAACGTCAAAATTCAATTTTACAAGATATACAACTATACCTACCCCTGAATCTAATAATACTCGATTTAATGATCCTTTAGTTATAACTACACTCAAAAATTTCACTGACATTGTTCTTGAAGACATTGGTGGATTCAGTTATATCAGCTTCGGGAACGAAGTTAATGGGTTCTTTGAAACCTATTTTGATTATACAACTAAGACAATGACTAATACTGTTATGCTCGATGATTATGTTAATCTGACAGAGCAAATGTATGATTATGTTAAAGCGAAGTATCCTTCAGTAAAAGTAATGATGAGTTTTCGCAATCAAATTACTTCAGATCACCTTAATATTGCTGCAATAATTGATCGCTTCAATGACTCTTGTGATATATACTCTATGGCTGGTCGAATTTTCACGAATGATTATGGTTTTCTTGAGAACCTCTCAAAGGATGAAGTACTTGAACGCTTTACGAATTTCATTGATCTAACTGGCTCCAAGAAATTTGCTATAACAAATATCTATACTATCTCTGATAGCAGTGCAGGTGGATCTGAATTGTATCAAGCTAATTTCATTCGAACACTGTTTGAACTTGCAAACGACTATTCTGATAAAATGGAGTTCCTCTGTTGGTATCATATTTTTGATTTACCCCGTGGTTATCTTGGGATGATATTTAGTCCATTCCTTGAAGCTCAACGTTCTCTTGGTTTATTGACAGAATTTGGTGATTACAAGATGTCTTATTTCGCTTGGATTGAAGAAATGCAAGCTCTTGGTCGAATACCTAACTATTATACTCCATGGAAGATTGCTCTTTATTCAATAACCTTAACGGCAATAGGAGGATTTTTTGTATTCGCTTTTGTAAAGGAAGGTATTGACATCTACAAGACACAGCAACAAAAAGATGCAACCCCTGATCAAATTGATTTTGATAAAAAACCCAAGGAACCTTCCATAAAGAAGAAAAAAAAGAAGAAAGGCAAATCAAAGGAAACTATCGTCTTTGATGCAAGTTATTCCTATGATGATAGTAAAGAATCAGAAGCAGCTGAAGAAGAGAAGTAATTTTTCCTCTTCATCAAATCTTTTTTATTTTTTATTCAGGAAACTCGGTTACTTTCTTCCGAAATTCCTTTTCAGGATAAATGTATCCTTGTCGTGGTGGCATACTATTGTAAACTTTTTCAATATCAATAACACCACGTGATCCACTGATTCCTTGAAAAGTTCCTTTTACCAGTAAGGTTTCCAATTCAAAATCCATTACAAAAACACCTACTTTTGCTTTCTCTGGAATTCTCTTCAAATCTTCTTTGAATTGAGATAGTGTGAATATAATCGTTTTATTTTCTATTGCACGTGCCTGAAAACAAGGAATAATAACTGGATAGTTGTCTTTTGGGTCTAAATAAGCGATGAATTTTGGAAAGATGGGTCCATTGAATAATTTCATTCCAAATTTGGGCAAACGTTCTTCCAAATTACCTGTTTTATATTTTCTTTTTCCAAATAGATTAGCAACTATTCCTTTGATAATTCCAAATAAATTAATGTCTCGAATAGCACTTGCTGCTTTTACTTTATTAAAATACGTTTTATACACTCGCATATAGACATTATATCTCATTAAATCAGTTTGATTAAAATCAACAGCATCTTCTGCTTCTGTTGAACAGTAATCATAATCAGCTTTTATTTGTAAGAATTTGAATGGCATTTCAGCAGTCATAAATAGAATTCCTTGTTTAGGATTAACTAGGATATTTTTCTTGCTAGATCCTTCTGTAAATTGCCCCCATTTTACTGTTTCTTCATTAACAGCTTTATTACTTGCAATCATAGTTATATGTGGATCTCCGTCCGAATCTATTGTTGCTACGAACTTTGCCATGATTTCTGGAAAAGTAAATTCTACTGCTTCTTGTGTTAGTTTTGGCATCCATTTCAAATTATTTTTTTTCTGCTTCATAACTTTCACCCAATAATTTCTTTATTGTTGATTATCTTTAGATTCACTTTGTGTAAGTCCTGACCACTGGACATTTTTTGCTCCTTCCTCAATTGCTACATCATAAAGGGATTCAATATCTTCTTTTTTCAATAATGGTATGTCTTGTAGAGACCACTGAATGTCCATTCTTTGATATTTGTCTGTAGCAAGATTATTGAAAGCTAATAAATCCCATCGTTCTATTTTATTCTTCAATTCATTTACAATGAATTTCGCAATTCCTCTTACATTTTCTTCCGTTGCTGTATATTGAGGGATAATTGGTGTTCGTATCCAAAGTTTTTTTCCATCCTCTCTTAACTTTTGAGCGAGCCAAATACAATTTTGTAGAATTGTTTCATTTGGCACTCCAGTAAATACATTATGTTTTGCTGAATCTATTTCTTTCAAGTCATAAAGGAATAAATCTACAAATGGTAGTATTCTTTTGAGGTTCTTTAGAGAAGTATACCCACAAGTGTCAAAAGCAGTCATTAGACCTTTTTCTTTGCATTGCTTAAGAAATTCAACAACAAAATCAGTTTGCATTGTTGGCTCTCCTCCGGAAACAGTTACTCCCCCACCTGATTTCTCATAATATACACGATCTTTCTCTACTTCATGAAGCAAATCAGCAACAGACCATTTCAAGCCAAATATTTGCAAAGCTGTTGAAGGACATTCCTCTACACATTTTCCGCAAATCGAACATTTCTCTCTATCAATTTGTAACCCCTTATCATCGAATTTTAATGCGTTATCTGGACATATTTCCACACAAGTTTTACATCCGATACATTTTATTTCAAACCATTGTATCCCTTGTTTAGTAGGGATTGATTCAGGATTATGGCACCAGTCACATTTTAGTGGGCATCCTTTCAAGAATATCGATGTTCGTATTCCTGGTCCATCTTCTGTTGATAATTTTTGGATTTCAAGCACTAATCCTTTCAATGATGTTTTCTCATCTATTGATGTAGTTGATAGAGTGTTCACCTTGTAAACTCCTTAGACACTGGTATGCTTACATTTTGTGAGATTTTCTTGCAATAATTTCATCTTGCAATTCTTTGCCAATAGAGGTAAAGTACGCGTTATACCCTGTTACTCTGACAAGTAGATTGCCATAGTTTTCCGGGTGTTGTTGTGCATCTATCAGCATCTCTGAATCAATAATATTTATTTGTAATGCTGTTCCACCATTTTCCACATATGCTTTAATATAAGCTTTGAATTTCTCTTTGTGTTCCTTGTTTCTTAGAATATTTGGATTAAATGTTATTGTGTGTGAAGCGCCATTTGGTAGAACATTGATATAGCTTCCATTATCTTCTTTTCCACCGAGGGCAATTCCGACAGAATTTGCTACTGCCGTTGGTCCTTTTGTATCTGCACCACTTGTTGGACAGATTGCATTCGATAAAAATGTCCCAGCATAGCGCCCATTGGGTGTTGCGATAGTATAAAAAGCATCATTTCCAGCCCAGTAATTCCATGAAAGCATTCCTGGTCTAAATTGATAATCTGTTGGAGTTTTATATTTCCATGTTTCTTGTGCCCAAATATCCATTACTTCTTTTGCAAGAGTATCAGCTTCATCATCGTTGTTCCCGTATTTTGGAGCTTTATTTGCCAGTTTAGCACGTAGTATTTCATACTCTTTCTTGCCTTTGAAATCGTTTTCTAGTGCTTCTTTGATCTGCTTGAAAGAATATTCTTTCTTATCGAATACATAATGTTTGATTGCAAGTAAGGAATCAACTGTTGTAGCAAACCCAACTCCTTCTATAGTCATAAAAGCATATTTTGGTGGTCCTGCACGGATATCTACTCCTTTTTCTATACAATCATCAACAAGTATTGAGAGATAGGGTGTTGGCATATATTTTGCTCGAGTAAGTTCTGTTCGATTATAGTCTTCAACAGTGTACTTTATCATAAATTCAATTTGCTTTTTCCATGCAGCAAAAAACTCTTCCCAATTTTCAAACTTTTCCGGGTCGCCAGTATTAGGACCTAATTTTCTATTTGCTTTTGTTGGACGTTTAAAACCAGGCATATTCTTTCCGCCCCATAGAACCAATTCAATGCTTTTAGCAAGATTTGGATTACAATTTACTGTGCCCGATCTATCATTCCCACACATAGTGTTTTCCAAACACCCAACACATCCATAATCCCATACTTCATCTTCTGGGATTCCTTCTAGAACTAATCCTGCCATACTACGTTCATCGAAATTGAGAATAAATGGTGCACCTTGTGAACGTGTAATCATGTCTAAAATGACCTCATATAATTTATCTGGAGAATTTTTGTGTAAACGGACATTTGGTTTTGGCTCCAATATTGGAGCCCATTCATCAAAGACTTCGAGAATCATGTACGTTAAATCATTAGTTACATCTTCACCATTTGGTCCCAATCCAGAAAGAGTCATTAATTGACCAAAACCTGATGTTATCCCTTGCATCCCGATTTTTATTTGAGCATCATAAGCTGTATTGCAGTGGAAAACAAACGAACTAAAGATATCTTTAGCAAAATCTCTATCAATGTTTTTCTCTTTGATTACGTCCTTTTCAAATAATTCTCCTAAGTACTGATCCAATCTACCAAAACTAGTTCCTGGTCCAGGATAGCTTTCTTCGGCCATTATTAACATATGAGTTAACCATAACGATTGCATTCCTTGCCAGAATGTTTGCGCTGGTTCCCATGGAACAATTTCAAGATTTTGTGCCATTTGTTCTAATTCATCTTGTCGTTGTTTAGAGTTTGATTCTTTAATTAATCTTCGACATTCCTCTGCATATTTCTTAGCTAGATTTCGAGGGATTTCCGCAGAAATCATCATCGCTCTAAGTTCTTTGCCTTTTGATCCATTTTTCTCTTTTTCAGTTAGAGATTCATACGTTTTCTTTGCTTTCCGGAAGACAAATTTGAATCCTTTTTCAATAATTATTTTATAATCGGCTATCAAATGGCCCCCAGTTGCTCCTAGGTTTCCAAAACCATTTTTATGATATTTGAAGGCAGCATGTCGGTTTCGAAGGTTCTCCTTTTCAAATTGCACATATTCTTTTTCATTTAAGCATTTAGAAAGTTGAGTGTTGAATTGACCACCTGCAATAAGATCATTTGTTGAGATTATTTCTTGTGGGATATAATTTAGCATAACCTCTTCGAAGAATGTAGACCTTCTCTCTGGTAATGAAAGCTTCCAAAATCCTTCTGGAAGTTTTACATTTTTAGCCATTAGTTCAATGGACATGTTATATAGTCCTTTAGTATTTTCACCTATGAAAGCGTAAGTGTCTGGAACAATATAGAAATCGCCCTCATTCCAGATTCGCTCTCCCCAAGATGCTCCTGTTGAAAAGACCATATATTGATTATTCCATTCACGATCATTTCCTTGAAAATAATAATCTCGAAGCCATTTTGCTCTTGAGGATAGGTTATGTGGTTCTGCAACTTTAAATTTTGGACCTGTTACTGGTGTTTTACAACTAGCATTTGTTGGTGGTTTTTTAGATTCTGCCATCTTGTGTTAAATCCTTTACAATCAATTCTAAGTACAAGAAATAGCACCACATTTATCTGGTGCAATTTAATATTGTCGAAAAATAGATAGTTAGATACACATTATAATCTTTTGATTAAGTTATTAAGAAAAAAAAGGAAATGATATTACCTTCCACCTAAACCAGGGAAGTAATATTTTTTACCTTCAGCGTAGCTGGCATCTACACGAGCTATACCAGTATCTCTCATTGCTTCTAATGCACGTTCACTTCTTTCTTGATTCCAGCCTGTTTTCATAATTAGCTCTTCTATTGAGATCCAACCTTTCCTGGTTGATAGGGCTAAGACTTCTTCTTGATCTTCAGAGAGATTCGCGGGAATAAATTCGACTAATTTTACGCCGCCTTTTAATTCTCTTACTTCAGGAATGACTTTTGCATCAGATAGTTTCTCGATTGATGTTACAACATCTTTTACGGGGATTATTTTCCCAGGACGTCCTTTATTTACGAGGATAACTACTTCTCCTAAAGTCATTAGTCCTCCTGTATATTCTTGAACTTCTTTTGCTTTCTCAAGAATCTCAACACCAAGGCGCTCAAAGAAATCGCCTCCGCCTATCTTATCCCAGAAAGTAGCACTTTCTTTCCATTCATAGACTCCAAGTTCATCTGGCAATCCTAATTCTTGTCTCAGTTCCACTAATTTCTTGTAGGAATCTTCATTACCTGTTATATCTTTCTTCCATTTCTTTTCAAATTTCTTAAGACGACTTTGAAGTTCTCGTATGTTTTCGAGCATAATTTCTAAATCTTCGATCATTATTTCTGCTTCTTTAGCTTTGAAAGCTGATTTTATTCTAATCTTCTTTTCAATTTCTCTTAAACCCATAATGTTTCATTCCTTGGTATGTAGCTTAACTTTGGATAATTACTCTATATAACCTTTCTATTTACGATTGAACTAGGTATTAATTGGTAAATAAAATTTTAAACGTTCTCTTATTATGAAGATTAAGGTATTTGTAAGTTTAGTGGGTCTTGATGAAGTAATGAGCTCGACAAATAGTGCTAATGTTAATGTCCGCGAAGAAGTCATTACAATATTGAAGCAATTTGAAGATTCTTCACAAACTTTACGTCAAATTATTCGACAACATCTTAGTGCTCACTCCTTTTCATTTCCTGTTGCAGCAAGAATTCAATCATTAGCTTTAGGTGTTATACAATATAAGAATACTATCGATTTTATTCTTAACCGGAGCCGATTCAACATATCATTAAAGGAAATCCCAAAAATGGATTTACTTAGACTTCGATTAGCTCTTTTCGAAGGTCGTTGGCAAAAAATTTCCACTCAAATACTTGAATCTTTTTTAAAGGAAAAAAAATATCTTAAAATCTTGACAAAAGCGATTAATTTAGACCTCGTTTCTGCCGTTAAATCAATGAAGTCTGAAGAACAAAAAAGTATTCTCTATTCACATCCCACTTTTCTTGTCCACACACTCACAGAAAAATTAGGTGAAAAGGAAACAATTTCTTTAATGAAGAAGAATAATAGTTCGTTTACATCATATCTTCGAATAAATCAACTAATATCAAATCCAAATGAAATTCTCTCATCTTTAATTGAAAAGAAGATAATTTTAGAGCAAGATAAAGATCTTCCATTTCTCTATGTTATCAAAGATGGTATGAAAGCTTTAATTGATACTAATGCATTCAAAACTGGAAAAATATTCATTCAAGACAAAGCAAGTATATTGGCTGTCAAAACACTCGATCCACAACCTGGTGATTTCATTTGGGATGCTTGCGCTGCACCTGGAATGAAAACACATCTAATCTGGGAATTTATGAAAGGTGAAGGCACTCTAATTGCAAGTGATATACATTATCAACGATTACAAAGCGCACAAAAACGCTTTCTTAGCTATGGCATCAATCAAGTCGAATGGATTCATACTGATGCAGCAAATGCTTCTATCCCAAATGCTAAAAAAATCCTCATAGATGCTCCTTGTACATCTACTGGAATTATTCAAAGCCACCCTTCCTATAAATGGCGTTTGAATAAAAAATGGCTCTTCTCTATTATGACTATTCAAAATAAAATTTTAGATGGGATAATTTCTAAATATTTAGATAAGCCTGGTACAGAGATTCTCTATTCTACTTGTTCAGTTTTACCTCACGAGGGTGAAAATCAAATTGATTCCGTTTTAGATCGTTATAATGTTGAACTTATGAAAGGACCAAATTTTGGGCAGACAGGATATCCAAATTTCAAATGTTCTAAAGAAGTTCGAAGGTTATTCCCACATACAGATAATACAAATGGTTTTTTCATTGCTCATCTAAAAATTAGTGAATAAAAAGAAATGAATGAAGAAAAGATTTTACTTAATCTTTTCTAAATCGGTGGTTGCTTGTAATATTTTCTCAACCATTGGTAGATTTTTTCTCGAAGTTTGTTTTCATCTTTATTTTCAAGAGGAAGAGCTTTTTTGTCTATGTAAGTATTATAGAGGTTTTTCAACACTCCTCGAATTTGCCCAGACAATTGATGCCTCTTTCCAAAAGTCTTCTCAGCTTCAATCAATGCATTATTTAGTTCTTCTAGAACAAAATCAGAATCTAGGGAAATCTCAAGATAATTTAATATTTCTCGAAAGTGCTTGTATAGATTTCTATAAGCTACTGGATTTCCGCGCATGATATTTCTTTTCTCCTAATTGTTCTGATTTTATTAAAAATATTGGAAAGGGCAATTGCCTTGATTTTCTAATCACCTCGTAGTGATCTTCTGAAACTGTTCAACCATCTAACGGCTTCAAATTCTAATCGTTTGATTAGACCATCTTCAAGCACCTCATCAGGAGGCTTTGCTTCTAACATTTCTTTCCAATTGTTGATTTCTTTGACAACATCTGATTTAGGTCCAAAACCTGGATAAGCTTTCAATATAGCTTCCATATCATCAAGATTTGGTACGATAAGGTCAATTCGAGCTACACTTCGTAAGCGAAGTAAATCAATCAATTCAATTGCTCCAGCTACGAAATCAGCTGTTTTTGCTGGGAGATTTTTCATATGTTGGAAGGGCATTGCTACCGTTTCAACATTTTCTCCTCCAATTGGAATGGGGGCTACTCCTTCAGCAAATCGAAGTTTTTCAGCACCATAGGGATATTTCTGAGCAATTGATTCTCTATCAAGGAACCCATCAAGATTGAACCCTAATTTTTGCAATTTAAAGCGTGCTTTAAATGCATCTCTAATTAAAGAGCGTAGCTGACGGCGATACATACCTGGATCGAGTATCCCATCTGCAAAACTTTGGCTTAAATTATCGATAGTTGCTATACATGAGAATAGCTCTGCTTCAAGTTCAAACTGGGATTTATTTTTTGACGAATAAGACATTTTTCTTTACCTCTTATGATTGCTCCAATTTTTTGCTAGTTATATACATCTCTTTTGTATACCTTCTATAGAGTTTAGAGAAATCTACTGGACTTATTTCTCCATCTTTAAATTTCTCATCAAGTGTTGATAATAAGTCAGCCAGAGCTACACTTTGTGCTTGTAGCAATATCTTCTCACTCTGTCTACTATCTGAAGGCAACAATACATCGAGATTTTCAATTTTGGAAATCTTTTCATCTGAACCTTTTACTACTTCTGCACGAAGTTTTCGTATTTCATCATCTTTCTTACGAATCTTTTTCTGAAGTTCAGATATTGTTTCATTGATATCCTCGACTTTTCTCCGGGTTGGTGTAGCTACCGTTTCCCGAGTTTGTACCGATGCTTTTTGCCTGGTAACTTTACCAGAAGTGATTTTTGGTGGTACTTTCTCGAATAACACCTCTAATGCTTTTATTACCTGGTACACATGCTTATCAGGTTTCCAGTCATGAGTTATTTGTAATAATACATTTCCATCTTTTTCGACATTTGGATGAACGATGCTCTTATTTTTAATAATCACGCGTGGTGGGTATATTGGGAATTTTAAGGGAACTAATACTTCAACAGGAATTTTGGTTTTTCCTTCCGGAGTATTTATTTCAATAGCCCCTTGCCATTTATTCAACCCATCCCCGACTGGGGCAAAACCTTTAGCATAATTAAACATGAGCTGCATTTCTCGGGCCAATGCTAATTCATTAACTTGATTTTTCGACAAGGTATTCGATTTCTCCTACAGTTATCTTAGACAATCTACCATTTAAACATTAACGAATAACATATTAATTAATCTAAAGTCTCTGATAGAGTTTTTTTTAATATCTTTGGAGATTAAAATCCTTTTTAAACTATATAAAAGGGTAAAAATCGCTTTTCCGAAATTTGCACAATTATTATAAACAATTCTTGGCAAATGGAATTGTTTAACAACATTTGTACGATAAATACGTAGTAAATTACCGATAATGTTAAACCTATCCGAAAAGCAATAAAATTTAGTATCGTAAAAACGAAAGTGATCAATATGAGTGAATTTTCATTCGGAGACCGCTTAAAACAGAAACTCGGTCTTTACAAACCCCCAACAGAGGAAATAGTAGAAGCGGTTGACATTCCTACCGATCCAGAAGTATTAGTTGCTATTAGAAATTTGAAGAAACACTTCTTGGTAGCCGGTGGAGGATTAATTTTTAACAGGGCTCCTATTTTCCTAAAGGCAGTAGATGGTATTTCTTTTGATGTTAAAAAAGGAGAAACCGTTGGTGTTGTAGGCGAATCCGGTTGCGGCAAATCAACTGCTGCTAGAGCAATTTTACAATTATTAGAACCAACTTCAGGTCATGTTTTCTTTAGAACTGCGGAAGGTGAAATGGTTGATTTAGTTGGACTTGATAAAAGGGAACTTAGAGAAATGAGAAGACAAATGCAAATTGTGTTCCAGGATCCCTCTGCTTCTCTCAATCCAAGAATGACCGCATTCGATATTATTGCTGAACCTTTAATTATTCACAAAGTAGCTGACGGTGATGAGTTAAAGATTCGAACAATTGAACTGATGGAAAAAGTAGGTTTAATGATTCACCATGCATTTAGGTTCCCTCACGAATTTTCTGGAGGACAAAAACAACGTGTTGGTATTGCACGTGCTTTAGCATTAAATCCAAGCTTTGTTATTCTTGATGAACCTGTATCTGCTCTAGACGTATCAGTAAGAGCTGCAGTGCTTATGTTGTTAAGAAACTTGCAGCGAGAATTTAATTTAGCTTACGTTTTCATTGCACATGATTTGTCAGTAATTAGAATGATTTCTGATTACGTATGTGTAATGTATCTCGGCAGATTAGTCGAAATTGGCTCTGTTACAGATGTTTTTGAAGATATGAGACACCCATATACTCGTGCTCTTATTTCTGCAATTCCAATCCCTGATCCAACAGTTAAACCTGAAAGAATTTTCCTTGAAGGTGATCCTCCCTCTCCCGTTGCTCCACCCCCCGGATGTAACTTCCATCCACGGTGTCCAATTGCAACCTCTATTTGTACACAAGAGGAACCACCAAGAATACAAATTTCAAAAACACACTTTGTTGAGTGTCATCACGTAACTACTAAGTAAATAAACAATGAAAATAGAGATGTTTTGCATCTCTTTTTAGTTTCTTTTTATTTCATCTTTATAACAAATATCAGCTCGGGCTTTTTTGTATTATAGTCATTATTTTCTTTTTCTGCTTCATACCATAAATAGCAAACAGAATAATCAATGCGATTACAAATGCTATACTAGCGAATACGAAAGACCAAGGATATCCGCCAAAAATTTCTAATGAACTCACAGTTTCTTTGCCTTCTAGTAAAATACCTTGAACTAATGTTGCTATTGGTTTTATTGCCGTACTAAAAACAAAGAATATTCCCATGAAACTTGCTTCTCGCCCTTTTGGAACAATATCTGCAGGTAAAGCAATTTGGAGTGTACTAATTAATATGTTACTTACTCCACCGATTATTATTATATAATAAATCGCATTGAAGTCCTTCATCAATGACAATAACAAACAGAAAATAGCATAGCTTAAACTTGCAATGATGCTGGCTTTAATTTTCCCTATTCTATTAACAAACCAGATAACTGGTAGAAGAAATATTGCTATATAACCACCCATTAGAATATTGCTTGCTAAGGAGGCTGTTGTTCCCTGAGCAGCGAAACGATTTACTAATGAATCTACAAGTCCTGTTTCAACTAAATGTGATCCAAACCCCCAAAAGGTATTTACTACTAATAATAAAACCCAAGGCAGCCCTCCATATTTCCAGATAAGTTTTGGAATTTTAGTAACATCACTTAGTTTAGCATCACTTGGTTCTTTTGGGTTCTCTCGAGGTATTAGAATACATGTTAATACACCTCCAACCGCTAGAGCAAAACCAGTAATTATCCAAATGATCCATGAAAAACCACTATCTACTAGCATTGAGAAAACAATTACCGCAATTGCTGCTCCAGCTGCACTAAATATTGTTATTACTACACTCGCAAGAGTTCTTTCTTTCTTTTTAAAAAGATCGGAGAGAAGCGAAAACCAAGCAGGATAAGCTCCACCTAATAGCAAGTGAGCTATAGTAAAGATGATTGCCAGTAAAACAAAAATCGTTATTTTATTATTTACAATCTGGGTTATTAGTGGAATTATTATGAAAAGCACTGCTGCTCCCACACTTCCAAGAAAAATTGATGGTATTCTCTGACCAAACTTTGAGCGAATTTTATCGTTGATAATTCCACCGAAAATTGCTCCAATACATAGTGCAATAAGTGCAATCGAAAAAAGCACTGAAATTACAATTGAACTTTCAAATCCAACATCTTTTAGGATTATTTTAAAATGAACATATTCTGCTGTTGTTACGAAATTATATCCAAAGCTGAATGCTCCAACTGCAAAGAAATATTTGAGTAGTTTTTTTGTTACTGTTATTCTCTCAAATTTCTCTATATTCTCCTCTTGTATCTGATAATTTTCTTGTGCTTCAGCTTTTCTTTCATTCATTGAAATGTTCAAACCTTTTCCATTATCCGCTAGTTCTCTGGAAAATTTTTCTTATAAACATAACATTTTTGTCTAGAACTGACTGAATAAATCAAAGAAACATACTACAACAAAAAGATAATTAAAGGTTAATTTTCTTAAAGATAAAAAGTAAAAAAACTTCCAATTTTGTTGAGTTAATCATGGCACCTATATCTATAAATTTCGATTCCTGGGAATGGTGGCTTATAATCGTCATATCAGTCTTGCTTTTAACATTGACGCTATATCTTAGTATGAGGTTTGTCACCGGTCGTAAGAAATTAACAATTGGTTATTTCTTTAGAATACTTCTTATTTCAATAGTTTTGCTAATTGGTCTTGTTGCTGTTGCGGAAGCTATCGCTCAAGTACTAACTTTAGGATACCAATTTGCTCCGATGTTTTACATTTTGATGACTATGGGTTTCATTCTAATAATAAGATACTTCCTAACAAACTCTACTGTTATTCCATATCATGATGGGTCATCAGATAAATATTGGCAATGGTCAATGTGGGTAACTCTAATATCCATTTTATTATTATTCCTTATAGTTTTCCTTGTTGAACTTATATCTGGATTAATTGGCGAACCATTGACACTAATAACATTCTAAGAAACTAACATAGAAGGGATTTTCCCTTTTTTCTTTTCTTTCTCTTCAAACAATTTTTTATATCCAATTGAGAAATTACTTTTAGAGCTATACAAAACGATTAAAAGTCTCGAAAATGCTATGAAAATTGGAAGGTAATTAAATTTGAGTGACGCAGAAAACAATCCAAATACTATTTTGGATGCTACATTACTTGTTTTGGATTCCGGTGAATTACTTTGGTCCCCGAATCGTGGCCATCAAGAAAAATGGGAAAACGATGTTCTATTCTCAGGGTTAATGGTTGCACTAAATCAAATGTTCTCATCAATATACGGTGACAATATATTTACCATCCAAAGTAAAAATCAAATGTCTATTATTGTTATGTATTCCAATCCTGATAATAATTGGCATCTCGTTGCTCGAAGCAGTTATACAGAAAAAACAGCTATTTATGATTTGGTTGAAGAACTAGGTGAAACTCTTTCAATAGGTTTGGGTGATACCCTTGCTCAAGATTCAGCAAATCTAGATATGATTGATTATGTTATTGATAATGTTATTAGTTCCTTTTCTGGATGAAGGGAACTAAATTTCTATTCAATGGGGTCTTTCCCGAAATCATTTTTCTACTTTGGTTCAGTCATAGCTAACAATCCTATAACCAAATAATTTTAAACTCAATTCAAATATTAATACTAGAACACGGTGAAATTCTCAATTGTAGCGATTTTATTATAGCAATTGAATGTTAAACTGGAGATCAATGAAAATGTCAGAAGATCAACCACCAAAAACCCCAGAAGTAGAAATGGAAGAACCAGTAAAAGAAGAAGACACTGCAGAACTTAAGCAAAAGATTTCAGAACTTGAAAAAAACTTAGCTGAAATTACTCCCCTAGCAGAAAAAGTAAAACAATTTAAAAATGAAGCTGTCAGTAAGGACGAGAGCATTTCCAAACTAAATGATGAACTCAAAGAACTCAAATCTACTGATGCAGAAAATAAAGAAAAAGTCAAAGATTTAGAACATCGTCTATCTCAAAAAGAGCTTGAAATTACTCGGTTAGAGGGTTCTGTTGAAGATTTGAGTATTGCAAAGAAGAAAATTGAAGATCTTCAAAAAGAATATAAAAAACTAGAAGAGGAAATGAGATCATTTAACAAACTCTCTGAAAATGAACCTCGATTTATAATTCTAAAGGATCTTGATGAATTTGGCGAAATGCGAATGAATCAAGTTGCTATGAAAGCAGGTGTTGCTCCAGCACAAGCGAAAAAATGGCTTGAAGAACTTGAGCGTGCAGGTTTAGTTGAAATTCATGGCGAAGGTCGAGACAGCAATCCTCTCGTATCTAAAAAGAAATAATCTAATCTAAACTAGAATCTTATTTCTAGTTAATTTCCTTCTTTTTTCTATTTTTAACTTGAAAATAGCTTTTTCTTAAGTTATTCAATTTTTTTTGAACGTTAAATAATCAGATAAAAGCAATTATTAAGTAGTAATCTTATAATAATCTGTTACTATAATTTAACAAATAGAATTTGAAAGAACCAAATTTGGAGGCAATTCTTTCTTAGATGAACCCCTTACTTATTTCAAGGAAAAAAGTGATTACTATCACTTCAATTATTATTATATTTCTTACTGGACAAGTTGTCGGAGCCTCCGTTAATCAAAGTAATGCCTTAAACTATAATGATTATAATTTCTCAGATGAGGATTTAATCAAGCAAATTAAAATAGCAACTACATCACTTACTTCACTTTATAATAAAAAGGAAGGACTTTTTGTTTGGAATGTGCAGGATCCATATAATCTTTCTAGATTTGGCGATTTAAGTGATTTAACTAATGGTCAGGAATGCTTTGAAGTTTTAGATGGTCAATTATGGCTTGATGGTTTAGCACAAGATGTATCATTACAATATCTTTTATTGAAGAATTATGTTTCGACCTCTTTGCAATTTGTTGGTTCAATGGATGAACATAGGCAATTCAATCGCGAATGGGTTTTCATGACATATGAAATTATTCATTCTCTGTATACTAATGTGGCCAATAGTGATTTCTTATTAAGCGTTTTAAATGCTCTATCTTCCAATAATGATACATTCGGAGAATTTTGGAATGTATTAATTCGTCCAAAATACAATTCTTTTATTCAAGAAGAAATTTCTCTATTATGTGATACACTTGTTTTAGGCTCAAAGATTCTTCGAGCAGCTGAATTTATGCCTTACTTTAATTTTTATGAAAAATCTATTCTACTTATATTATCTGATCAGATAAGTGATTGGTGGCAAGCTATCAATAAATATGCTCTATATGATCCCGATTTTGCTATTGCAGGTATAGGTTCATCAAAAATTCATAACGATTATCGTGGATGGATTGATTGGCGGATATTCAAACAATTAGCTAATAATGGTACTTTTACAACAACAGCTGTTTTTACTCCTGAACATGCAAGCTTACAGACACTTATTTTTACTTCTCCTCAAATCGCTAATTTATACCTCGAACAAATTGAGAAAGCAAATGCAAAGTATTCCTATGGTTGGAATGCAGAACACCATTATTATGATGAAATATCTGATCCCTTAGCTAATGAAATCTATAATGAAATAATAAACTCCTATAATGAACATATTTTCTATGTACGCAATCATGTAATCTATGTCTTTAATCCTCAATATAGTGTTAGTTGGTCTCCGTTACCTGAAAGGTTTCAAGGATATTCATATTATTGGGATGATTATTTTGTTGACTCTCAAGGTTCAGAAAATGACCTGTACGCATATCGTATCGATAACTCTCCTCTAAAAATTACTGGTACACGAACCTATCAAGGTGCAGGCGATATTAGAGGTTTAATGGATGTTTATAACGTAATTTCCCATTCATTTACTGATGATGATTTTTTGCAAGGTTTTGAAAAAGAAGCTTTCAGAATTTTGGAACAAATATTAAAAGCTCAAAGAAGTGATTCCGCATTTGTTTTCAGTCCATATTTTGGTACTGCTCTGGATGAAAGTGTAGTTCGTAATCCTTTAATAAATGATGCTCAACTCATCTCCCCAGAAATTTTACCAGAAGGTCTTGACCAATTTACTGGTACAATGTCTGTTATGGAATTTTTACTTAAAGCACAATCCGAATTGGCTATTTTTGGTACAGAAAAAATGAACTATTTGAATGAACAAGTACAAAGTACAATTCTATCTATTACTGATTTATTCGAGTTAATGACTCACAAATCTACTATGGGTATCCCCAAGCAAACAATTCTTGGAAACACTAATCCACAAGAACATGAAACTTTCTATTATAGTGCAGAAAATATTGTTGTTTCCGTCAACTTTTTTGATGCAACCTCAAATGAAATTTTATTACCTGATTGGATTACCAATTATAATCCTTTTACATTCCTAGGAACTACCTTTATTTATCAGTGGGATTACCTTACTTTACTTAAAGACGCATTCCTAAAATTGAATGATCCTACCATTGTTGCTCCATTATTTGATTCACTAATGCTTTTCAATGAGGATTTCTTACAAGATGACCAGTATCAACTTCTATCAATTTGTGAAGTTAAGGATGCAGTTGCTCGAACACTCTTCACTGAAGCGCTAACTGATAACAGTATAATCTTGAGTGATAAAACAGGCATTTATGGCAATGCAATTCCATATAAATATCGTTCTGAAACTTCTTCTATAACTTATGCATTTGCATCAGAAACACCACAACGTGTGTCTGCTTTAATTTTATCAATTCTGCCCCTCCTTTCTGACATTATTGATGTTATATCAAATCCAATTAATCAAATAGTCATTTTTGGATTTGTTAGTGGAGTAGTAATGACAGTTGCAGTTGTCTACATCCGGCGACCAAAACATCAGTAAAATGATCAAATTACTGGTAAAAATAATTTTTTTCTTCATTATTTTGCTTTATATTATATGACCTAAAATTTATAAACAATATCAACCTTATTAGTTTAATAGTGTCTACTTATTGTGCTAGGAGCAGGGTCAATTGCAATCATTCCAAAATGAGATAAATAATTTTCTAAAAAATATCACCGAAGCTCGTAAATCGTCTTCAATAGATTTACTAAGACTAGATGATACTACATTAGCAGTTGTCGGATTACAATCTATTAAAATTCTAACTGATACTCAAAAAGAGATGATTGAATTATTGATAGATAACCCAAGATCAGGAGCACAACTTGCTAAATTGACTGAGAAGTCTCCACAATTTATTTCGAAAATAATGAAGACTTTGATCAAATATCAACTTGTAGATCACATTCCAGCACCCTTTGGTCCTTCAAAATTCTATACCTTGAAAGCAAAAATCCTAGGGAAGGATGAAATTGGAGTAATGAAGACTAAAGTAATCCCCTCTGAACTTAAAGATGAAATTGAACGCAGAGGAGTATTTGGAAATTTAATGTCACTATCATTTCATGAAATATTAGATATGATTAGGGAACTTGACGAAAGCGAAAAACAAAAAGTCCTCGACTTTATAATAGACTATACTCAAGTCGAGGAGGATTAATCGCTGAACGACAAACAACCTAAATCGGCCAAAAAACCAGTCTTCACAAAAATTGTGAAGGAATCACTAAAATCGATCATCTTAAGCGGCGAGAGCCAACTTGATAAGTTCGTTTCTCACCGCGTCCTATATTTTTTAGGTTTTCTAACAGGTTGGGATACTAGAATTTTTTCCTTAGAATTGTTGCCAATAGGTTATTTTCTAATTTGGTCAATTGTTCTTTTTGCTCTTAATGAAATTCCTTTTGCCTTAGTTTTTCTAATTTCTGGAATTATAATATTCATCTATTTTATCTTGCTTCATACCGTTATTTCATCTTGGGATAGAATTAAACACTGGCTTATTCGCAGAGCTCAAAAAAGAGGTGGGGTTAAAAATTTGACCTTGGATGACATCAAATATTTGTTGATATACACACGAAAAGTATTTGGTGTTAAAACTGAAGTCTCCTCCAAAAACGACAAACCATTTCATTCGGAAAATCTTCGAAAAATGTTGTTACATCACAAAAATTGGCAAAAAGTGTTAACTGCATTAGTTTTTTTTGCTCTTATTATTTTGACTGGTTTGGGGATTTATGGTGTGATCATCAATGCAAATATTTTAGATTGGTTGAAAGATTGGTGGTATTTTATTCCTGCACTTTTTTCAATTATTCTTGTAGGTATTATTGGATTGGTTATTTCAAAGGCTAAAATCCGGGTTATAATAAATAACATCCCTACGGATAAATTTGATGAGGTTTTAAGAATCTTGAACGACTTTGAAGTTTTTGGGGGGAAAAAATAAGAAAAGAGATTATTCCAGTTATTCTTTCTTCTTTTTCCACTCAACCATATCTTCAATTGTTGTAAATCCCTTTTTTTGAGTTAATTGTGTTAAGACCAAATTCACTCTTGCTCTATCTAAATTTTCAAAGAAATTCTTACTCTTTGTTTCCGAATAGAATTCAAATAAAGGCATTATTGCTCTCTCATCACCAAACTGTCCTAGAGCTATGGCAGCATTTCTTCTAGTTTCAACATCAGAATCAGTTTCAATTGCTCTATTCAATGCTTCAATTGCATCTTCATCTTCAATTCTTCCTAATGCTACTGCTGCCCGTCGTCGAACGCTTCTCTCGGAATCATTTAATAGAACTTCTTCAAGCTGTTTCACAGTATTAGCATCTTGAGCTAATGCTAGATTATCAACCGCTTTCTCTCGAACAGCTTTCTTTTTACTCTTAAGATTCGCTAATATTTTTTTCAGGTCCATAATTTTGACTTCCTGCTTCTATACAATTAAATAGGATCTCCGTGTAGTTTTCTCTGTTCTAAGTGATGAACCCAGTCAGTAATTATTTGTAACAATTCTCGCGGATTATCAATAATATGATCGGCATCCAAATCATCCGTTGTAGAAAAACCCCAAGTTACACCTATCGTCCTAAGATTATTTCTTTTTCCTAGATAAATATCAAATTGTGTGTCTCCAACGAAAATTCCATTTGTAATTTGTTCGTTTTTTAGAAATAAATTAAAGCTCTCTTCTTTATTTTTGTAATCGGTAATTACGGTATCAAAAACATTGGGTATTCCAAAATGAGTCAGTATTTTTTCTCGTTCTTCGGGTTCGTTAAGCTCAATTTCGTGTGTCACAATAGCCATTTTAATTTTAGCCATTTTTTTTATTTTCAATAGAATTTCTGGAATGCCTGGAAAAGCCTTGACATTTTTCTTAAATTCATCTTGACGATACTTTTCGAAAGTTTTTCGACCACCAAAAACAAATTTTAATGGATTTAATTTGTACTTGAACATTAACTTAATTTTATTTGAAGAAGGAAAGTCTCTAATCAAGTTTTTTACTTGTTGCTGGGGGAAATCTCTTCCTAAAAACCTCGAATAAGCATTTGATAATGCGTTGACAGTGTCTACTAATGTTCCTGAATAGTCAAAAAATATCCAAGGTGTTTCATTTAAATTTGTGATATGGGATTTTTTTTCTATTTCATCCAATTTTATTATTTTTTGCTTATTTTTAACAGACAAACTCCATCACCATTAGTTCTTCTTTTTTCAATAGATAAAAAACAGCTTAATTGTAGTTCAAATAAACTTTCGCTTAATGCTATTTTTTCTATACAATATAGAATAATTGATACTAACTTTTAGTAGTTTATAAAGAAAATACACCGTGGGATAATTTGAGAAAAAAGACGAGTGTGAATATTTTGGTTATTAAGAAAAATGAAAATACTGACATAGAGCAATTTACTGCTAAACATGCTAAAAAATATGGCATTCCAAAAGTTGCACTTAAAGCCTTGAAGGATTTCGGGATTTTTGATGCACGTGTACTTAGTGTCCTAACAGAAACGGAAATTGCTGCCATCCCAAATATTAGTGAGAAAACTGCTTTAGCATTAGTGCGAGCAGCAGATGATAGTTTTAGAGGGCCACTTTTTCAGAAAGCTTCCGAGCAATCTGAAAGATTCCTCAATAAACGAAAATATTTCACTACTGGTTCAGAAGTATTTGATGAACTCTTAGGTGGCGGTATGCCAACAAGTGCCATAATTGAAATTAATGGTGAGTATCGTACTGGAAAAACTCAAACATGCCTTACATGTGCAGTTACTGCTCAACTTCCAGAAGATAAGAATGGTTTAGGAAGACCAGTTATCTATATTGATACTGAGAATTCATTTCAAGCTACCCATCTCCAAGATATTGGTAAAAGATTTGGATTTGAACCAGAAGAATTATTGAATAATATTTTTGTTGTGCAAGCAGAACAATTACGATATCTCGATCAAGCTATTGATAGATTGCCAGGTTATGTTCAAGCTTTGGATCCTGGATTAATAATAATTGATTCACTTATGGCTCCTTTCAGAAATGAGTTTCATCAACTAAATCTCCTCGCTGTACGACAGAAGAAAATTGGAAAACTCATTGGTTTACTGAAGAGAATAGCTATTGCCTTTAATACAACAGTTATTTTCACCAATCAAGTTTTGGCTAATATTGGTCCTTCTGCAGCTTACATTCCTGTAAAAGCTACTGGTGGTCATGTTATTGCTCACGCATCCGATATCCGAATTTTCATGAGGAAATCTAAAGGCACTCTAAGAAAAGCAAAAATCGATGATTGTGCTTGGTTGCCATCTGAACAAGTGGAATTTTACATCACTAATGCTGGAATTTCTGATGAGGAAACCATCATATTAGATGGATCAAAGAAAAAAGTTGCCGCAACAGAGGATATTGAACCAGAAGAGAAGATTGAAACTCCATTACTTGCGGGTATAAAGGAAGTTGCTGAACAGAAGAAAGCCCAAACAAAAACCAAGAAAAAAGAGAAAACAATTGAAAAAGAAGCAGCTGTTAAAGAGGATCTAAAGGAGGAACAAAAAGAAGAAATCTTAGAGCATTCTCTATCTGATTTAGCTGTTGATATGATTGAGCTTGAGGAAATGGAACCCCAACCTGAAGAAAAGTCAAAACCAAAATCAAAAACCAAATCTAAAGCTAAACCTTCCTCTGCAGCAAAAAAGTCAAAAGTCCCTGCATAGAAAAATCTGCGGAAATAAAACAATTTCAAATTTCACCCAATGAAATCTCTCGAGAGTTGCCTATGATAAGCGATGATAAACAGCAGAGCTACTCTGCTGGATCTCTTGGTTCAATGCGAAATATTCTCTTAATTTCTTTTGGAGCTTTCATTTGGTCAATTTATCTTTCCATTCAAGGACAATTTCTGAATGATTACATTGCTGATATGGTTACTTATACTCCATTGAAAATTTCTTTAATGGTAAGCTTAGTTGCAATGACTGGAGCATTTGCCAGCATAATTTTTGGTGCAATTAGTGATAACCTTAGAATAAAATTTGGAAGAAGAAAACCATTCATAATTATCGGAGGAGTTTTTTCTGCAATATTCTTCTTTCTCCTGCCTTTTCCAAATGCAGTCGCAGCGATTATTGCAATCAATGTTGTAATGAGTTTATTCAATAATGCAGCTTTTGTTTGTAACAATTCATTTATACCTGACACTACATCAAAGAAAAAACTTGGAAAAGTAAATTCTTTCGCAGCTTTGGGCACGTCTATTGGAACTGTTGTTGGCTTTGCTATAATGATGATAAATTCAACCAACACTCTTTTCTTCGTTTCTGGGGCGATATGCTCTCTTGGTTTTCTAATTGTAGGAATATTTATTCAAGAACCAATTAATCAATCAGAACCGAAGAAATGGTATGAATCTATCAAAGAAACATTTCATCCTAGAAGTTTGAAAAATGAAAAAGGATTCTTCAATTTCTTGATAAGTCACTTTCTATTACACACCGGAATTAACGTTTACATTCCTTTCCTTCTTATATTTCTCACACAACAAAATAATCCCTCAAGTGGAGAACTCATAGGATTAGGACTATCCATTGAAAGTGGTGAAGTTCTTGTGATATTTGCTGTAATGACTGTTGTTTCATTATTAGCTACAATTCCTATTGGAATTTTCTCTGACCGAATTGATACAAGTTTATTTTTATTGATCTCTCGAGTAGTTTTTGCAATTACTACAATACTCTTGGCTTTGACCCCCTTAATTCGCACACTTAATCCTTTGTTTGTTGGAGTTTTGTTTATAATCCCTTATGGTATTGCTAATACTGCTGATATAATCTCTAGAGGAGCATTGATGCATAAATTAGCTCCTAAGGAGAAGCGAGGGCAATTTTTAGGTTTAACAGTTTTTGTTAAAATTTTGGCTCAGATTCCCGGTGTAATCATAGGCGGTTTATTAGCTCAATTTTTACAAGGAGGATACCAATTTGCCTTTGTTTTTGGAGGAGTTATCGTTCTTCTTTCTTTGCCTTTTATTTCATTTACAAAAATACGAACTCCGTTAATTCAAGAAACAACAGAAAAATCTCTCTCAAATTAAGTAGACTAATTATTTTATTAGAATGAGAGTTTGAATACTTCTGTTAGAATTTTATCAAGCTCTAATAAACTATTAGCTATTCTCTTTAATCCGAGGTATTCTGCTAAAGGCGTTAAACCTGCAATAAGTGATTTTACATTGGCTTCGACCCTCAGTAAGTCACCTTCGTATAATTGATGCTTCTTCACCACATCGATAATTTCTTTACCTAATATCACATGCTCATAAATTGGTCGTTTGAAATTATCATTTGGAATATAGAAATTCCCTTCATTGGTTTGTTGGGTGAGTTTAAGAATTTCATACAACATTTCTGTTAAATTGGCATTCTTTTGGGTGAGATCGTACATTAACCAATCTTTTAGACGTTCAAATCTCTTTACAGATATTCCCATCTCAGAGCAAATACTGCCTTTTGTTGTAGTTTGAAATTTCCCATTATATGACTCTTTAATATAGCCTCGATATTTTAGAGAATGCAAGATAGAGAAATCTCTATTCAAAATCTCTTTGATTGTAGCTAACGGTTGTTCTTTTAATACGGTCATTCGATGCTTGCAGAATATTTTCTTTGAATCACAAGAACATGATAATTTTCCATTCATGAATGAAACAGTAAAATTATTTTTTCCATTTTCTATCTTAAAAGATTGTATGTTTTGATTAGATAATTCACTCACAATAATCAGATTTTCAGTTGGATAAATTTTCTCTAAATCGGACAAAATTTCATTTGTAATTTTAATATTTTGTTTTAAAAGTAATTTATAATATACCTCAGAAACATTTTCCGTATTCAATGATGTGTTAGATTCATTCTTCATTGCTAACACTTGATTCTTTGAATAATCGAAGAAACTCTCTTGTATTAGTTTTACTAATTCTGTAAAATCTGGCTTACGACTATAAATTAAGGAAAGAACCATTCTTTCAAATTCTTCTTTACTATTGATCCTACTTTTAATATGATCAAATTGTGGTTTTTTTTTATTTAAATCACCAATGTAGTGGCTTTCCAATTGCCAGTATCTCTCTCGTATAGTTCTTTCTTCCCTTCTATCTAGAGCTAATATTGTACTCTTCCCGTGTAGATCATAATTAGGTCTACCAGCTCTACCAGCTATTTGATGGAAAACATTTCTAGAAAGCCATTCATTGTTCCATCTTTTAGTATCAAGAATGACGACTTCACGTGCAGGGAGATTTACACCTGCACCAAGCGTTTCTGTGCAAAATAAGACTCGAATAAATCCCAAACGAAATAATTCTTCAACTGCTTTTTGTGCAATACGACTTAGTCCTGCATGATGAAAGGCAGTTCCCTTTTCCACTAAATCATAAATTAATGCATTCCCTAAGGAATCGCGGGATAAAGGAATACTGTCTAAAAAACTAAGCACCCTTCCTACATTGAAATTGCCACTTCCATTAAGGCATTTCTCTATGTAATTTGAATATTCAGAAGCTAATTCCTCAGATTTAGATCTTGTTCCACAGAAAATCAATATTTGAGCATCAAGAGGAATATTATCTCGAATTATTTTTTTCACACTGACTTCAGGTCGAAATGTAGGTATTATTTCAAAATCAAGAGGTATTAACCGTTTAGAGCTGCTTATTAATACAGCATCCAACCAAGTAGCAATATCACTTGGATTTGCTGCTGTTGCTGAGAGTAAGATTAACCTTACTTTTCCCTTCAATGCAATTAGTATTGTTTCTAGAGTTGCTCCACGTTGAGAATCACCAATTAAATGAAACTCATCTACGATAACATTTTTTATTTTACCAAGTAAACTTGGCAAGCGACCAATAATAGTTCTAAATCGTTCATAAGTAGAAATTAAGATATGGCATTTTCTAATTTCTTCTTCATTAAAATCCACTTCTGACATAGACATATGAATTTTGACACCGAATTTTTTATACATTTTAGCTAAATGATTTGCTTTTTCTTCTGCTAATGCACGCAAAGGAACTAGAAAAATCGTTTTTGTATCGAAAGTCATTTCTTCTCTAAGTTTTCTTTTTTCAAGTTTTGTGAGGCTCTCTTCTTGTAAGGAGTCAAACTCATTGTCCAAATCATTTTCCCTATCAAGTAATTCCACAATAGTAATTAATTCCGCAATCAATGTTTTCCCTGAACCACTAGGAGAAACGATAACTAGATTTTCTTCTCCAAAAATGTACGGATAAGCCTTTCTTTGTATGTCTGTGAATTTTTTTATTCCGCCTTGTAAGAGGACTTTTTGTAATTCATCGGGAAGTTGTTTGATGTAATTATTTGTAACAACCATTTTCTTTTCTCCGCTACTGGTTCTTGCGAGATCAATTACTATTGTTTTAATAAGTTAGAATCGATTTCATGTTTTATTTTCAAGCAGCTTGTAGCAAGCATTAACTGCAAATTCGAAGATACCTCTTTCTACTAGCTCGTCAGTAATGATTTCTTCTAAAGTGAGTGAGTTATAACATTGTTCTCTAGTAATACAAGATGTACATTTAGCATGATCAAAGTAAGGACAGATATCATTATGATATCGGATGTTTTTCCACTCAAGCATTAGCATTAAATTAGGTAGATTGTGAATTCTATGTCTCAGTTTATTGGTTCCCCAGTAATTTATTTCATCAGCTTTCATAAGGCGCGTTCCCTGTTCAAGTAGATACAAGCTATCATCATTGTTTCATTGTGTTACTTCTTCAAAGAATCACCAGTCAATTTCATTTAAAAAGAACCCAATAGTAGATTTGTAAGATAAAAACAGTATATTTATGGTTACAGCTTAATATTCTAATTTTACTAGATAGTAAAATTTTAGATTTAAATTGAAACTTTTTATATTAATGCTTACCATTAAGAATATTAAGTTGAAATTACAAATCAATATTGTGTGACGTGAATACTTATGTCTCTTACAACAAAATCTCAAATTGATACAATAATGATCAAACCAGCAATGGTTGACGAGAATGACTCCATGAGTGTAATTGCTAAAGTTTTATTACAAACGAATAAAGGTTGTGTCTTTGTAACAAGTATTGGTGAAGTAGTCGGAATCATCACTGAAAGAGATATTCTAAGGTTATTATTAAAAGAAGGATGTATGCTCTCGGAAGAAATTGAAGCTCAGGATTTTATGGTCAAACCTGTAATTTCAATTCCAAAAACTGCTACTTTAGCAGCAGCAGATGATTTAATGGCACAAACTGGTGTAAATAGATTAGCAGTTGTAGAAAAGGAAGGATCATTAATTGTCGTTGGTATCCTTGATTCTGAAATGCTTAATGTTAACCTAAAAACTGAAGTATTAAAAACTTACAAGAAAAGACAAAAATATGTCCAAAAATAGTGATTAGACGATCTTTTCATTATTTTTTCTCTTTTTTCTTCTTATCTTTAAGATATTCTCTCAAAAAATAAGAGCAATTATCCGTAAACTGACAGAATTTACACATCCAATTCTGTGGACAATCTGCAGGTTTTCTTTCTCTTTTCCAATAACCAAGAGCCCATTCCATATCAACTTCAAAACTTTCTTGATGATACAAACTTCGATCATTACAAACTTCCGACCGATCTTCTTGATGAAGATAAATGGCGTGTAGCTCAAGTGATTGTTCTGGAAGATTTCTTAATATTTCAAATACTTTTATTAAAAGTTCATGTGGAGGTGTGGTCTCTAATAGCTTGATTTGTTCTTCTGGAAGTTGTTTAAGTAATTCTTCCGATGGAACTAACTCATTAGGCATATCAAAATAATCCTTGAACATCTCTTCATTAAAATCACCTGATTTCAGATCACTCAGCAAATGCCAATATACTTGCATTTGAATTCTATTTCTTCTTTTTTGTTCATAGGTGGGCGCTCTTCGTGATTTTCTCGTTTTATAATCTGTAATAACGAGAAGTTTGTTTCCCTCACTATCCTCCTCAATTTTTATTTGGTCAATTACCCCAAGACATGGTATGCCATTTATTTTACCAACAACAGGTAGCTCTCGAGTCACTTTTAATTCATTAAACATTACTAATTTGGAATACATTTGCAGAATATAAGCGATTATACTATCTTCATTTGTTGTTACTTCAACTTCTATAATTGGACCAAGCTCTTCTTCAAGACTTCGATGGATTTCTGAACCTTTAATCATTTCAGGTGTTGGTTCCATTCCTAACTGTAATTTCAAATGTAGCTGCATCTCACACCAAAATTGATCAGCTATTTTACTTGCTGATATATGGTGAACTTCGTCTTGGAAAAGTTCCTTCTCATTTTCATCTAAACTATTGCCTCGTTCACTCATATTTTAAAATAGAAACAGAAGTTGAATTTAATTTTACTGTTAATGAAAAGAAATGGTTTGGGGGGTTTTTATTTCTCGTTTTGAATGATTCTATAGGCGATGTTTGTGATTTTTGTAAAAAATAGGTTGGAAATACTAGACTCAAGCAGTTTCTTAGATAGCCTAAAAGACATTCCAAATAATTTTGCAACAATTTTCAGTAATGCCGTTGCCTTTCTAATTACAATTTGTTTTGCACTTGGAGTTATTCTAGCCATTATTGGTGCAATAAAATGGGCAACTGGTTGGGATGAACGTAGTGGTAAGAAAACAATTGTAAAAGGAATTGTACTTATTGCTCTTTCATTAATCGCTGGAAGCTTGGGCATTGGAATAGCTACACTTACAACATAATAAATAGGTAATAAAATTACAATATCATTCCTTTTGTAATAACTTTAAAAATAGCTAATCCATTTGTTATGTGTGAGCTATGAAAATTATTTCTAGGAGATAAAAAAATGCAAATTGAAATATCAAGAAAATGGTTTTTAGTTGTTGTGGGATTAGCAGATTGGCGAGCAAAAGCACAAGAATTACCTCATCAAGAATATAAGGAATTACAAAAAGTAATTGATAACTATATTTCTCGAATAAATAGAGATTTTAGAAAAAGAGGTGGTATAGTTACTAGTCTCTTTTGGTCCCAAGAAAACCTCTCTCCAACATTTTTATTGGAAGAATCTCGAACAAATGAGAACTTTTTGAAGGAAATGAGGGTTAAGTTAGGTGATGTTACAGAAAAAATTTATGCTGGTCTATCAATTGATGAGAGAAATTCAACATTAGGGAAAAATCTACAGGCAGTTTCCCCACAAGGGCGTATTCTTATCCTTGAATGCACTATACCTCAAAGTAGTGAATTTATACCTGATGACGACCATGTATTATCGGCATTTACTGATGCTTTTAACTCCGAATTTCTTACTATAAAGAGAGCAGAGCATGACTTTCAAGGTAGGAAAGAATGGTTAGCTGCAATGGATGCTCTCTTAACTCGAGAGTCGATAAGAGAAGTTGGTCCGGTTAAGAAAATAAAAGAAGCAAAAGTTGTTGAAGGAAAGCGATTATATGATCGGAAAACACCTGGTGATTTTGAAAAAATAACTCGCATTTTACATGGAGCAGTTCCTTTCAGGCCTAGTCTTTTTGATCTCAAACCGCTTCCTCAATCTTCTTTTGATACTAGAGGAACACTTGGGCATATAGTAATTCAGTATCTGGCTACAGGTGGAGATTTCCCCATAAAACTCAATTGGCGCTCAAATACTCATGAACGAATGGGGCGAAGAACTGAAGAATTGCAGCTGGTTGAATTCGAAGGAGTCGAATGGAAAGATTTGGATAAATTACTCTCAATTTCAAGAGAAATTGCTTATGAACATATAGAGAAAACAATCTCCGATGTTGGTGGGATAAAATTCGATTCTCTATGGACAGAGAGAGATTCATCATCAAATATCTTTTTCCTATCAAAATTCTCATTCACAGAAGATATTCTGAAAAGCATCAAAGAATTTCTTATCTTGGATTCTCGAAAGCAATTAGAAGGACATATTGGCCCAAGTACCACTGCATTATTTGATGTTTGGCGTAGAGCAGGATTACATTTCAATATGCTTGTTTTTGAAGTACGAGGTTTTGATGTTGAAGAAGATAAAAAACTGACAACTTGGGTTCAGCAACTTAAAGGGAAAGCTCCTCCAGGTCCAACTTATAATGCAGAAAAAGAAGTTTTAGAAGCACGGCACTATCGCCCATATTAGATGATGTGGATTTTTTTTCCACAGAACTTTCTTTTTTTGTGCTTACTTTTCGTATTTTCGTCGATTTAAAAGGTATTTTTCATCATAGAGTATTGAAGTGATTAAAATGATGAATCCAACCCAATTTCAAAAAGGAAAACTTATCCAGGAAGTTTGGGGAGAAAGTTGTTTAGAGTGTGATTGTACTGAGATGCCCAATGTTCATCTATACAGTCTGAAAAAAGAAGATGTTGCAGTTTTAACTTGTCCTACTTGTGATTTCACTATTGTTGTAGTAGAAATTGAAACATTATACCGATCCGATCTTAAAGACCAACTAAACGAAGATAAAAATAAAATTATCGCAACTAATAGTGCTGTATAGTACTTCAATTACGCTCATGGAGACACCTATAAATCCCTGATACACCTACATACTTCGATCTAAACTAAGAACTAATCTATAATCTAGATTGTTCAAGCGAGGCCTCGCAGAAGTCGAAGTAGCTATAAAATTGATACAAAATTGTTCATAAACAAAGTATTTAATATACGAACATCCTCATAAATCATAGATTAAATATTAAATTGTGGTGATTTAATTTGGGTAAAGCTATAGTAATAATTTTTGCAGCTGTTTCATTGGTTCTTCTACCAATGTCATTCTACTATATAGGTGATACATCCATTGATCCACCAGATTATACCATCGAAATTCAAGGCAACTTATATGATGTAAACATTGGAGATTTCTTTGGAGATGCAGGATTTTCCTTCTTCAAATTTTCATCCTCCGGAAGTGTTATTTTTACGCCTGCTGCTTGGAATGCTGCATTTACAGGCGAAGCAGTTTTTGGCATGCCTGCTGGGACATTTATGATGATTCTCTGGTACGTTGGCATAGGTATGGCATCAATAGGAATCGTTGTAGCATTCTTTAAACCTAAAATATCTGGTATATTCTTTTCACTTGCAGCACTTGCATACTTATTTCAAGGAATTGTTTGGTACCTAGGAATGACAGCTGAGTTTTCGAGTAGTCCTGAAGTGACAGTATTCCCAATCCCCTTGGGAGCATTATTCTTCTTGGTAACTGCTATCGTTGCATTTACAACGAAAAAGAAAGAAGCTTATTACTATTCACCTGGCTATTCATATGGCTATGGTAGACGGTAAGAAAAAGCTTTGATAAAATGGGATTCCCCCATTTTCTTATATTTCTTCTACGATTTTATATCAATTTCATTTCTGAACTTCTTACCTCAAGGGAACATTTTTATTAAATTATGTCTGATGAATTAGAATCTTCTAAATCACATGTAAGAGGGTGACTACAATTTGACAGATCTAAATGATGGGTCTATTGTTTACTGGCAAAAAGCAAGTTTCTACCTAAATATTACGAATCGGTGCACGAATGATTGTATTTTTTGCGTTAGAAATTATAAAACTGGTGTATTTGGATTTAAATTGAAATTAGCGAGAGATCCCACGGAACAAGAAATTATTAATGCTCTAAGAAAATATTTGACACAAGCATTCAACGAAGTAGTTTTTACGGGTTATGGGGAACCTCTTGAACGTTTGGAAGTTGTTTGCAATGTTTCAAGAGAAGTAAATAAACTATTTCCTGAAATAACCATAAGACTAGATACTAATGGATTGGGCGAGCTCATTAATCCCGATGTTGATGTTATTATGGAATTAAAACAAGCAGGAATAAACCAAGTTTCAATCAGTTTAAACGCAAGTAATGCAGAGCAATATTATAAGATATGTCAACCAAAATTTGGTATACAATCCTTTGAAGCATTACTGCGCTTTGCTAAAAGCGCTAATCAATTTTTCAAAATTAATTATACCATCGTAGCCATACCTCAAATTGACATTCAAGCTTGCCAGAAACTAGCTGACGAGCAGAAAATTTCTCTGAAAATTCGGCACTATTCTGGTCCTGAATTAGTTATTGAATGAAAAGATACGAATACTTTCGGTGAACTCCTTCTCTACTTTGTGCTTTTTAAGTAAAATCCACATATTATAGTAATGAGAGTAGTTAGTTCTCTAGGAAGAAAGGAAAGGTAAAGGTAATGGCTTGTGCAATAACAGAAAATTACATCCAAAATGGTATACTCGCCTTAGAACAGAGGGATTTGGCGACTGCAACAGAAAATTTCTCTAAAGCGCTTATAGAAGAAAATAGCAATGAACCTGAATATTGGTGTTTATTAGCTGAATCTTTATTTTATCAGGCTCAATTCGAGAGTTCATTAGTATGTTGGAAAGAAGCAGCAACTTTAACCCCATTAAGTAAAAAAATCTGGGTTAGAATTAGTGCTTTGTATGCATTAATGGATCAAGATGATTTAGCAATACACTACTATGAATTATCTGAAGGATTACCCATAGAAGGATAACTTCTAAATCGGTTCTTCAAACAAACAATTCAAGGGAATTTATTTATTATAGTGAGAATATTATCTAATTTGTTCTTAATATTGAATAGAAGGGTAAGAAAAAATTGGCATACAAAGTTATTTACACAGTTACAGAAAAATATGATCCAGCAAGAAAAGAAATTGGCTTGAAAGTGGCTATAAGTGGTTTTGGAGAATACAAAGGAGCTAAAATTAGATTTGCTGAATTCCCAGCACAAGAGGCAACATTTTCAAAAACAGGATCTTTAACCTTTACAGCGATTGGAAAACCTGGAAATAATTCTCTAGAAATAATAGATAAAAAAACAAATAGAATGTTACAACAAATATCCTCAGTTAATGGCAATGTTTTTACTGAGGGTGGAAAGGGACAAGAAATAGTAATTGTTCATTCAACAAAGAAAGCAACAATTACAATTAGTAAAGTTTCAAATTTGAAGAATGAATTGTTAAGATTGGAAGCTTCACCAAAAATATCATTATTCTTCGGTTTACATCCTGAAACAAAACAACCAATTTATACACAAAAAGCAGACAAAAAAGGTTCATGTAAATATGACATAACTGGAACAATGTCAGAAAAACATGAAGTGCGGGTTTTAACAGGACAAATGAGTAAAATTGTATCTATTAAACCACCGGAACCTTAGAGTTACATTTTTTTTAATCTTTTAACAAATTGTGCGATTTCTTTTTAAGTAAGTTTCAAGTCTCATAAATGAGAAACTTTGGTAATCAAACTAATTTTTGGATGGAACCGAATTTGGATGAAGATTTATATAAACAAGTTTTTGAGATGGCCGCAAAAGAAAATGCCACTTATGTCGATATAAGAGATGAAGATACACTCTATGCTTCCATTGAAGTAGTTGATGGGAAAGTAGAGAAATCAATGGCAGGATCTGAAGCTGGTATTGGTATACGATTGTTAATAGATGGTGCTTGGGGTTTTTCCTATGGTTCAAAGGAAAATTACAAAGATGTTTTCAAGATGGCAGTAGATGCCCAAAAGACATCAAAAACACTATCAAAAAGCACCATTGAATTGGCTGAGGTTAAACCAATTCGAGATAAAATAATTATTAGTCAGAAAAAACCTTCACAAGACATTGCTTTTGAAGATAAAATGAAGCTTGTACTGACTATTGACAAACATATGCTTGATAAGGATAATAAAATCAAAGCTACTCGAACGCGATATGTTGATTTTCTAAGAAGGCAAACCATTGCAACATCGGAAGGGACTCAAATTTATGAGGAACGACCTTACACATATTTAGCTATGACTCCCACAGCGAAGGAGGGTACAGATACTAACCAAGCTGGTGCACGGGTAGGTCAAGTAGGTGGATATGAAATTTTTGACGTTGTAAATGTAGAAGAACGAGCTAATAAAGCTAAAGAAAGAGCTATTAAGGGATTAGAAGCCAAACCTGTTAAGGCTGGGAAATATCCTGTTGTTTTAGATGGTACACTCAATTTCCTATTCGCTCATGAAGCAGCTGGCCATAGTACAGAGGCTGACTTTTTAAGAACTGCAGGAGTACTTCGTGGAAAATTAGGCAAAACACTAGCAAAGAATTTTGTTAACTTAATTGATGATGGGACTTTAGAATATGTTCCCGGATTTGGTGGACGAACGTTTGGATTCATGAAATACGATGATGAGGGTGTTCCAGTTGAACGAACGGAAATTATGAAAAATGGTATATTAAAGACTTACTTAACAGATCGTGCTTCCGCAGCTCATTTCAACCTAAAACCAACCGGAAATTGTCGAGCAGAATTTTACTCAAGCTTCCCAATTGTACGAATGAGAAATACTTATTTGGAAGCATCAAAAGACAGTGAACTATCAGAAGAAGAAGTTCTCGGGCAGATAAAAAATGGACTGCTTCTAAAGATAGGTGGTGGTGGCCAAGTAGACCCCATTCGAGGTACATTTAACTTCGGTGTTGGTGAAGTGTATGAAATTCACAATGGTGAAATTGGTGAATTACGAAAAGCAACTACTTTATCTGGAAATACTCTCGAGACACTTGGAAAGATAATGGGTCTTTCAAATAAGATGGCCGATCCATCTGCGTCAATCGGTTTTTGTGGTAAGGATGGTCAAAGTGCTCCTACTGGTACTGGTGCTGGTTGGATGTCTGTCAAAGTTATGACTGTTGGAGGTTAATTAAATGACTTATTTATCATTAGACAAATCTCTTAGTTATGGAATCAAATTTGCAGAAAAAATTGGTGCAGAAGAAGTAGAAGGTTATAGTTCAAGTTCTAAAGAAATTGAAATTAGTGTTGAGAAAAGTATTCCAACAATTAAAACAGGTGTTTCAACTGGTGTTTCCTTTAGAGTTGTTAAAAATGGCAATTTGGGTTTTGCATTCACTAAAACATTGACACAAGAACGCTTAGAATCCACCATCAAAGTAGCAATCCAAAATGCTAATTCCAAAGGTAAGGATCCTGATTTCAAATCACTTCCTCATCCATCTAAAAAACCTGTACAAAATTTCAAGTTTGATAAAAAGCTCGATAATTTAACCTCAGATAATCTTGCATCTGACTTAACAACACTCATTAATGCTGTTGATGGAACAAAAGGTTTACATTATCTCCAAGGGCAAATGTTCTTAGGAATAGTTGAAGACCACTTAGTTAATTCTCACGGAATAGATATTACTGACAAAGGAGGAGGCTTTGGTGGTTTTGCTGCAGCAATTACTACAAAAGGTTTGATACCAAACTATTCTTTTGGTATAAAGGGTGGTCCATCTGTTGCTTCATTTAAAATTGAAGATTTAATTGACGATACCATATTACAAACACAAAGAGCAGCTGCTCCTCGAACTATGAATATCGAAAAGGAATTGCCAATTATCCTTGAACCTGAAGCTTCTCTTGGTATTATGGGTAGTTTGTTTCGAATTATTACTACACAATTAACTGGAAATAATGTTGCTTCTGGTGCTACTCCTTATTCAGATCAAGTAGGTAATCAAATAGCTGTCGAAGGGTTTTCTCTAGTTGATACTGGTGTGAATCCAAATAAAATTGGCTCTTCAGCTTATGATGCTGAGGGTATATCTCGAGAAGAGACTCTTCTTATCGACAACGGTGTATTGAAAACTTTCCTTTTAGATAATTATTATGGAAACAAGCTTGGATTAGAATCAAACGGCAAAAGCTCTAGAGTAGGACAATTCGGTTTTGGTGGTGATCCCGTTAAAACACAACCAAATATCTCGACTTCTTCACTTGAAATCTTGCCTGGTAATTCCTCAAAAGAGGAGATTATACAAGAAACCAAGGAAGGTTTTATGCTACGATCTTTAATGGGTCTTCATATGTCTGATTTCAGTTCTGGAAGATTTTCTGTTACTGGTTTTGGTTGGTACATTAAAAATGGAGAGATAAAATATCCTGTTCAAGGAGTCTCTATTTCTGGTGTGCTTCCAGATTTACTCAAAAACATTGATATGATCTCCAAAGAACGTGAATCAATGCTCTTAGGTGACTGTCCATATATTCGGTTCTCGAGTGTTAAAACGACAGCCAAGAAATTTGATCTCAAAACAAGATTTGGACTTGGAATGTTGAAAATTCTCACCACTCTAAAGATCATGAAAAATCCAATGTTTTAGATGTATTGCGTAGAGGAAAGGTCATGCTTTCCTTTTATTCATCTTTTTATTGATATTTTGTTTGTTTTGTCCATTGGGAAACTTATTTTAATCTTATTTAATGTAATTGAGTCTGGAATGCAGAGTTATATTTTTGAGGTTAAATTATGAATCCTGAAGATGTAGAATTAACTATTGAGCAAAAGGAGTTATTATATCTCATTTCTCGACTTACTGATCATCATAATTGCCCTGATACTTGGGTTAAGGAAACTCCATTACAAGCACTGATGTTTCATGCCATTCGTAAGGGGTTATTTAATGATTATGACTATGCACCAATTTCTTCCTCATTTCTTGGACAAGGAAGGAAGTTTGTAAATATTTCAAAAGAAGGCGAAGATGATTTGGGTGATCTCAGAGAATTGGGTTTACTTGAAACAATTCGTCTCTCCTCCACTAAGTATGATTATATAACCGGGTATCGTCCAACAACAGAATCTGCAAAGCAATTGTCGGAATTACCAAACGAAATAAAATCGAGTATAGATACTCTCTTTGATTGTCCGGAATGTAATGAACCTGCTTTTAATCTTGTAATTGATGTTGGTAGCTCAAGTTTCTTTATGAAATGCAAATCTTGTTCTTATAATGAAGATATTCCATTAGTTGAACCTGAAGATGTATCTTATTCAACCAAAGCTTACTTTTTCAAGTCTCTTGGAAAACATAGAACCATCGGGGAGGATAACAAATGACTTCTGTTGGGAATATTGGTGATGTTTTGACTGAAGTAATTAAATTGAAGAATGTCACAATAGCTTTAGTTGAATGGTTGCCTTTTGACAGAAACCAGCTCTCCGCACTTAATATTAAATTAGATAGTTTGCATAGAAGGCGGGGACATATTGTAACCGCAGTCAAAGATGATTCACCAGAAAACCTAATCTTTAAAGATAGTGGCATATCGTGCAAAGTAATTGTAGAGGATTTTCAACCATCAGAATATGTTTCGTTCCGTGCGTATCTCAATTATCCGGAAGATGAAGGTATTATTCAAAACGAAGAGTTAAGTGGGCATATCAACTCTTGGGGAAGGGTAGTCTATGGAGCTGATCTCGTTGAGGTCGAAAATGGTTCGGATGGGTGGGTCTCTCTCGATGTTCTTACACGTATTATTGTTGATTTAACAATGGATACCTCGCAAATGATAGATTCTCTCTTGACTGAATATCAAAGAAATCTTTTAGATCTGGTATTTATGGATGAATCAAGCAAACGAACAAAGTTTCTGTTAATAATGGCTGATGATATCTCAGTTCGTCCAGCAACACCTAATGATTTTTTTGATGGAGAGGAGCTACAAAATGAACTTGAACAAGTTATTGGTGTTTTGCACAATGTTGAGATGATCGGTAATGGTTTTCTTTTTAGAGGAAATACAGGTCAAATTGCAGTTTCAAATAATGTTATAGATTTTGAACAATCTTTGCTTGAGAGAGGTTTTTCTTCAGCAATTAAAATGTTCTTGGATGATTATTCAGCAATCATATGGCATTTATGGGATGAATCGCGATTAATAGAGAAAGATATCGATAAAGCTTTACTGGGTGATATTACTAGCTTAACAAAAGCACAAAACTGGATTGCTCGAGCGAGTTCGGATGCTATCATGCTGGGTGATATTCTCTCTTATCTTAGGGATAGTATTACTGATTTTGTTGATGATTTAACTAAAGAAGACCTTACAAGATTAAAAGATGACCCTATTTTACTTGAATTAAAGCAAATAATGATTGATTCCCAAGTAACAACTAAACGTGTAAACGACACTCAAAAAGTCATTCATGGTTTGGAATCAAAAATGGTTGCATTGCGTGATTTTTCCAATGCATTAGCAGAAAAGCATATGCGAAAACTTTCGAATTCTATGGCACAAAACACTAAATCCTTATCCGAAATGACTGAATCCAATAATCGTGCTAGTGATGCATTAAGTATAATTGAATTGATACTTGCAGGGTCAGTAATTATTGATATTGTATTAGTTTTAGTAGGTGAATATGCAACTCCTAATTGGCCTTGGCTAACGCAACTTTTCAATTCTGGATATGGTCACCTCATTGTTATGCTTGTAACGGTATCTCTTTGGATCGGTGTTTTCGTATTCCTTCGTCTAAGTAAGAGAAAGCTCGAAAGTACTGCTGTAAAACGCCAGCTTGGTTCAAATGTCATTGGTAAACGTTGTAATATTGTTGCTCTTGAGAAATTTATTGATAGAAGAAATATCACTTTAAGGAGTACAGAAACAGAAGGTGACTCTCGTATTGTCACCGTCACTTGCGAACCCCCGGCTAAAAAAGGCCATCCAGACCTTGATTATATAACATTGATATATGATGCGAGTGAACGGTTTTTGATCCAAATGGATTTTGAAACACCAGACATGACTTTAGATCTTGAAACTTGTTATGAATCTATTCTCAAAGAAATGACCGATGCAGGAGTATTCAATGATCTTGATTTTGGGGAAAGTTGCTAAAATTGGGCTTAGAATAATAATTCTTTCCCAACTTTCATTTTTATTTTTGTCCGCCAAAAAATGCGTCTAATGTAGGTTGTTTTTTCTGTTCATCAAGAACTTTCAAAGTTTTTTCAAGTGCATTTCTTACTCGAGTTTCAGAAAATCCTCGCTCACCTGAAAGAAAATCAACAACTTTATCTATATTTGGTGATTTCCAGTTCAAAGAATAATCAGTGATAATCGGAGGATTAAGAAAAATATCTCTGATTCTTTGAATATCAAAATCGATATTTGCATCAACCATTTTAGGTAATTCTAAAACAGCCTCAATTTTTTTATGTTCTTTGATGAGTTTAACAGCTGTTTTAGGTCCAATACCGGAAACTCCAATGCCATCAGGGTTAAAATCAGTTCCAAGCAAAATTGCTATGTCAATCAATTCATCTCGAGTAAGTTCTATTGATTTCAGAGAAGAATCGAGTTCAATTAGTTCAGGTTTAACCTCAACGTAAATATTTTTCCTTGGAAGCTTTCTTTTACCAGAAATGGTTAGATTTCTAACTAAGCGTGGTGTGCCAAAAAGAAGACTATCATAATCTTGAGAACAGCTAGCCCAAACATCTCCTCTTTTAGCCATTGCTGCTGCTTGACCTTCTCCTTCAGATATTGCTTGAATAACGGGAATCCCCATTAACTCGAGTAATCTTTTTGCATCATTTATCATTGGGGATGTTAATCGAGCAGTTCTTTGAGCATAACGCTGAGCTAATTCCATATCACCTTTTTCGAGAGCTTCCTGATAAGCAACATCAGCTTCTTTCTTCACTTTTTTACGCTTCATAATTTCTTTTGATTTCTCCTCAGGAGGTTTCCCATCAAAAATAAACACAACTTCAATTCCACTTTCAAGAGAACGCGTAACTCTATAGAGAAGTCCAGATAAATGACTCGTAACATTTCCATGCGCATCCGTCAATAAACTGCCGTCTGATTGTCGGATTCGAGTCAAAAATTGATATAAAATATTATTTCCATCAAAAGCAATAGCTTTGTCATGAAAGAAATCGAAATTTACTTCTTCACGATTCGGAAATAAATCACCTAATTTTGTAACGCCCATGATTCAGTCCTCAAGATACCACTCGTTAAAATACTTATTAAACTACTAATTCTATAGGAGTTGTGAATAAAAGAATCATATATAAGCATTATTTATTACTGAGTTGACTGAACAATGACAGAAAATCGAATTGCTACTTATAACAAACTCGTACGAGATAAGATACCTGAAATCATAAGCAAAGATGGAAAAACCTCTGAAATACAGATCGCTAGTAGTGATGATGCATTTCTTACTTTCTTAGGTCAGAAATTAGTCGAGGAATCCCAAGAGTTCAGTGAAAATAAGGATCCTTCAGAGCTGGCTGATATCTTAGAAGTTATGCTAGCTATATTGCATTTGAAAAAAATCTCTTTCTCTAAATTAGAAAAAATCCGTCTAGATAAAAAAGAAGATCGCGGTGGATTTGACAAAAGAATAATCCTATTATCTACAACTGAACCCATTTAATATTTTAACAGAAGGAATACTTTTGGTTAACTCCCCTTAGAGAGTCTTCTTTTTACAGCTATACTTCTTGAACTTAGAATCTAATATCACTTGAATGAACTGAGAAGAATATTAAATGCCCAGGATTATACTTTACAGTATTTCTCCTTCAATTGCATTTGTTGTATCCTTAAGATCAAGGAGGAATTTCTTCAGATGTCTATCAACCTTTGCTCGAAATCCTAACCAATTCTCACCTTCCTTTCGAGGAAGATCTTCCCAAGTGAATGCGTAATGATTTACATGTGGTCTTTGACTTTGAGCGACTTGGTATAGTCTTACATTAACAGCTTTCAAGTGTTTTGGATCATTGGCAAAACAATCCGTGAAAAACTCAACTGTGAAGGTAATAATTTGACTTGTCTTGATATCTCTATAGAATTCTTCTCTACTGTCATTTACTTTCTTTATGTTTGTGTTAAATTTCAGTGGCATTTCAACTATAGTTGTCATACCTTTTCACCTGCTATCTGTCTCACAATAGACTACACCCACTCCCCTTCATTTCCAGTGGAACTTTCGGGGGTGCAACATCGCTTGGGTTGCCTAAGCCTATATATGGACAATATAATATTGTAACTACTTATCTATAAGTATTTTGGTTTATCTATATAATTAACGTACTATCTATATAGTACGCTGATGGTCTATACTTTTAAATAGAAAGTTATTCTTTATAGTAACTACAAGACTAAAAATGCGTGTGAAACAAAATGATTACAATTCAAGAAACCCAAAATAAATTGGTCGATCTAATTAATTCCAGATTGTCTGTAAGACAAATAGCAACACCTGGCGTGCAAGGTCCAATGAGAATGCTCGGAGAAAAAATGCTAAATATGTTCGCAGGACAGATGATTTCCGATTCAATGATGGCCGAACAAAAAGAAGACATCAAAGATGAATTACTAGAAAATGTAATGAGTTCTCTCGCTCTCGCAGGATTACTAGGAATTGATCTTCAACAAGAATTGATAGATGCAATATCATTGCTTGAACAAGTCACCGCCGAAGGTGCATAGAGCTCTTAAATATTTTCCGAAATTTTAAGAGATCTAATATTTCATTATTGATCCTAAAATTTAGGAGTGGTTTTATTCATTTAGATATTGTTTTTGATGATAAAACTTTGATTTTGGATTGAGCACACAAAAAGCTTTTAGAAAGAAGCTAACTTTTAAAGTAAGGTACACATTAATGGGTACTAGTAAATATCACGAGAGAAATCTAATGGCCGACAATATCACCGTACCAATTAGGATGCTTGTCTTTTCATCTCCTGATTGTTATGCTTGTCCAGAAGTAGAAAGGATTGTTCACAAACTTGTTGGTTCAAGTATGGCTGATATTTGCCATGTTAGTACAATAGATGTTGTTCGTGAACCAAAGACAGCGGAAAGATACAACGTTAAAATGCTTCCCACTATAATGATTGATGATGAGATAGTCCTGCAAGGGTTAGTGGGCGAGAGTGATATTAGAGATGTATTATGGGAACGAGTTATCAGCTCGATTATTAAGCGCGAGAAAACTTTCGATGTGCGAAAAGAATCTCTACTCTATATTAGCAAAAATAGTTTTGACTCGATAATGAACGAGGAATTCATTCGTCCCTACATCGGTGATTATATTCATGTTGGTGTAATGCAACAAATGATCGTTTCTTTAGTTGCACTTGATAAATTAGTTCCAAATTTACTCTATCAATCTGGTCGAGAAGTTGGTTTGTATGGTGTTGGAACTTATCTTATGATTACTCTTAATCCAGATATTGGTACAGAATTTCGAGCTAAAGAACGGTTTGATGAAGTTTTAAAAGGATTGGTAAAATATTTTTCTGATAATGAATCAATAAATATTCCAATGAAATTAGCAGAAGCTGCTGAAATTGTTAATATTGAACCTGACTCTGCTACTCTGAGAATAATGGGGTTGGCTAGTGCCTCTGGTTCACCCTATGTTGGAGAACCTTTATGCCACTTTTCCGCTGGTGAAATAGCTGGAATAACTGAAGCATTAACTGGTCGAAATACTGTTGTTCATGAAGTAAAATGTGTAGGCACTGGGCACGAATATTGTGAGTTTGAAATCACTGTTTCGGATGAACCGATAAGTAGAAATCTGTCGGATAACCAAGAAGAGGAATATATTGTCGAAGACCGCAGCCAACATTTCCAAGGTATCTTGCATGACATTTCAACTCGTTTGCATGAATCCTTTATTAGTCCTAAAGATGTTTTTAATCGAGGGAATATTGGAAATGAAGTTCATTTTACAAAACTTCAACAAGCAATCGTAACATTAAAGTTAACTGACCCTTATTGTGGAGCTTTACTTTACGCAGCAGGAAGAGAATTAGGCATTTTTGGTCCAGGTCGTGATATTCTACAAAGATATCTTGAAGATGAAAATTACACTTGGCCCCTGAATTTACAACAAGCATTATACATTTTGAATAAATTCTTTCATTTTGGTATGATACAAGCAGCGAAAGAAAGGGCTGACGTTAAAATTATTGAAGATGGTGACGAATTAAAAATCAGAATAGAAGAATGTGCAATATCCTCAGGAGCAACTGATTCTGGGGTTTCTTTCTGTGATTTCATGGCAGGATATATTGCAGGCAGGATTACTATCTTAACAAATAGAGATTGTGTTGTTACTGAAACTCATTGCCATGGATTAGGCGATAAATATTGCGAATTTGGGATCTCATTTGTAGACTAATATAAAAGCAGTTGGAGAAGAATATCATTAGCAAAACACAATCCGAAAAAGTAAAAGTGGGAGATCCAGCACCTTTGTTTTCTCTTCCTGATAGTTCTGGCATTGAAGTTAAATTAAAAGAATATATTGGTAAGAAATCAATAGTACTTTATTTTTACCCCAAAGACTATACAAGTGGATGCACTACTGAAGCATGCACCTTCCGTGACAGATATGAGTTATTTTTAAAAGCCGGTGCAGAAGTAATCGGTATTAGTGGTGATAGCTCAGAATCACATACTGATTTTGCAGCAACATATAAACTTCCATTTGTTTTATTGAGTGATGTAAAAAACAAAGTGCGAAAGCTCTATAAGGTTGGCACAACTTTAGGTATTATTCCCGGAAGAGTCACCTATATTATTGACAAGGAAGGAATCATTCGACATATTTTCTCTTCGCAATTCAATCCCAAGAAACATATCGATGAAGCATTGCTGGTATTAAACGAAATGAACAAATAGATTAAATGAACAAAGTGGAAACTAAAACTGCAATTATGTTAATAATTAAAACCGAAAAACAACATTTAAATTGTATAATATCTCTTCAAAAGAAGATAATACTCAAAGGATGATAAAGATCAATGTTTGCAAAAAGATCAGAAGCTCTTCTATTAATTTCAGCAACACTTGCGATTATTCCCATGTTCTTTATTCCAAAATCCTTGTACGTATTGCTACCATTTGCGTTTTTCGTAATCTTGACTGGTTTTCTAATGTATTTTTTCCGAGATCCAAAGAGAATCTCTCCAGAAGAGGAAAGAATAATTGTTTCTCCCGCTGAAGGAAAAGTACGTGAAATAATTGAAGAAGACGATGGAGCAACACGAATTCAAATTGAATTATCAGTATTTAATGTTCATGTAAATCGTGCACCAATTGATTGTAAAATTATCGCCATAACAAGAGAAAAAGGTGCTCATTGGCCGGTGTGGTTTAAAGGAAATTTTGCCACTCAAAATGCACGACTGCATTTCGATCTCGAAACAAATGAAGGGTTCTCTTTCAGAGTAACTCAAATTTCAGGCATTTTTGCCTGGAGATGTGTAAGCTATGTCGATGTTGGTGAGACTGTAAAGCGAAATGATAAAATTGGCATCATTCGTTTTGGTTCTGCAGCAAATGTTATATTGCCAAAAAGTTGCGGCTATGAACCTTCAGTAAAAGTAGGCGATACTGTTAGAGCTGGAGAAACTATTATCGCTCGAAGAAAGTGATATTGTATGGTTATTTTTGAAAACTCTAAGAAATCAGATGAAACTGAAATCAGTGAAGAGGTTCAAGATAGCAAACTAAGAATTCCCGAATTTCCAAAACCTGTGAAGATGTTTTTTGCTTTCTTAGCAAATCTCATTACAACACTTAATTTCGCAAGTGGTGTAACGGCTATAATTTTGGTGGTAATAGACCCGAGAAATCCTGTATATATTCTCTGGGCTTCAAAATTAATTTTATTAGCAATTATTTTCGATTTTTCAGATGGGATACCTGCAAGATTAGCAAAGAAAGAACCAGGTTTTTTTGGTGTGGTTGTAGATTCTGTAGCAGATACGGTTTCGTTCGGTTTAGCACCTGCAGTAATGCTATCATTGAGTTTGCCACTTATTGGATCAGAAAGCACTGCTCATTTTGCCCTAGCAATATCATCTATTGTCGTAGGAGTGTATTTCGGTTTTTGTACAATATTTAGACTTGTTCGTTTTACTAAAGCTCCAAGCAAAAAGTGGTTTAAAGGAATTCCCTCACCAGGTGCTGGATGTATTGCAGCCAGTTATTTTATCATCAAACTTTATATTGAAGAAGTGGTTTCTTCTACATCAATAGCAGTGCCAATAGTAGGTCTTCTACTAATGATTTTTACTGGGTCAATGATGATAGTGAATTTCAAATACCCTACAACAAAATTGCGAAAAAACTTTTTGGAAATTTTCCTTTTAGGATTAACTGCAGTAACAATTGTTACAATGGCAATAGTTCCATTGAATATTATTATCTACCCTGCCGGGCTACTCGCTGCATTAACATGTTTATATGTCTTCTATGGACCATTCTATTTGCTGACTCATATGTTAGATCGAGCAAAAGAAGTGGAAACTAAATAGCTTCGCCGTTTCTTTGTTTTTTTTCAAGAAAAAATCGTCTTTGCACAATAACAAAACTTTACATATTACTGAGTGCAAGTTTATTATAGAAAAACAAAACAATGTTAAGAGGAAAACAAAAATGGATTTTCAACGTATACCTACAAGTTCACCACTAGATGAATTGAGGAAAATAAAGCTTCTTGACACTGGTATTCCTGGATTTGATGTCAGTATCGGTGGAGGAGTTCCTGATGGGTCACTAATTTTGTTATTAGGTGAACCTGGTTCAGGTTATGATGTTTTTGCATTGCAGATGCTTTATGAGCAAGCTAAAAAAGGCAAGAAAGTCTATTATGTTTCTGTTGATAAACCTCCCTCGGAAGTAGAATTAGAGATGCTAACTTTTGGTTGGGATATTGACACGTACAAATCAATTGGCTCTTGGGTTTATATTGATGCATATAGTGCAAAATACGCAACAGGGAATGAGGACTCTTCCCCGGTAATTTCATGGGATAAAGGACTGTTAAATCTTTTAAGAACCAAATTTGTCGATTTGGTAGGCAAATCTACTCAATCATTTACTATTATAGATACTCTCTCGCATTTACTACTTGATTATGACGAAGATCAAGTAAGAGATTTAGTTGAAAATTTCATTAATAATGTTGTTCGTAAAGTAGGCGGAGTACACATGATTTTAATGATAAAAGGAATGCATGATTTGAAGACTGAGACATTATTTAGTCACTTAGCTGATGGAGTAATTGACTTCTATTTGCGAGAAAGACAAGATCAACTTCAGAGAACGTTTCGAGTAAGAAAAATGCGAAAAGCAATATATGATACACGATTATATCCAATTAATCTTGAAGAAGATGGTTTGCAGATCGAAACAGCTAGAAGAATATAAAATCACTTTTCTAGCTCAACTCATTTTTTCTATTTTTATTTTTGGTAAGGGTGATAGTGAAGCTTTTATTCTTGAAATACGACAATGAATTAGAGAAAAAGTTACCAATTTACCCCATTTAATCATTCATTCGTGTGAGGATATTACAAGTGGCTGATAGTCAAATTCTATGGACAGAATCGTTTCGCCCAAAAAATCTAGGACAAGTTGTAGGTAATGAAGATGCTGTAGTGGAACTCAGAGATTGGTTTGATTCATGGTCCCCAACTGCAAAAAAGAAAGTAGCAATTTTACATGGACCGGCGGGAACAGGAAAAACAAGTAGTGTTATCGCGCTCGCGAATGAAAGGCAATATGAATTAGTTGAAATGAATGCAAGTGATTCGAGAAATAAAGCTGCAATAATGAGGTTAGCGGGGAGTTCAGCAAGGGAAGGCACAATTGTAAATGGTGCAAAAGGTAAAAGAATTCTACTTATTGATGAGGTTGATGGAATCGCTGGTAGAGAAGATCGTGGTGGAGTAAAATCTTTAGTTGATGTAATACGTGAAGCAGCAGTACCAATTATTTGTACCGCAAATGAAGCTTATTCCCCAAAATTGAAAGCGTTAAGAAAGATTGCCAAAGTTATTGCTTATCGACCTGTTCATCCTGAGTACATTTTCAAAATTTTAAAGAAAATCGCTCGAGAAGAAAAAATAACTATTCCAGAAGATAACCTTCAATTCTTAGCAAATAATGCAGGAGGAGATATGCGAAGTGCAATCAATGATTTTCAAGGAATGGCCCTTCAATTGAAAAGCGGAAAAGCAACAGATATCGAGTTACTTAAACCTTACAGAGATCAAACAAAAAATTTGCAATCTGCGCTAACAGAATTGTTTAATGCAAATGATTATTTGAAAGGAAAGAAAGCAATAGATGGGCTAAAAATAAAGTACGATGAATTGCTTCTCTGGGTTTTTGAGAATGCCTATTTACATACCAGTGAAGAAAAATTAGCTGAAGTGTATACTACACTTGCAGACGCAGACCTGTATTTAGGAAGGATTATGCGTAGACAAAGCTGGGGTTTATTGAAATATTTCTTTGATTTAGTGTCAGGTGGAGTTGCGGTAGCTATTGATAAACCCAAAAAATCTGCTCAACATGTTTTCCCGCAGAAAATAGCCATGTATGCTCAAACAATGTTTACTCGAGCAATTACAAAATCTATATCTGCAAATCTAGCAGAAAAAATACATGTATCTCAAAGGTCAGCAAGAACGGATTCACTATATCTAGTTCAACAAGTCTTGAATAGTAATGTTGGCGAGGCAGCAAAAATGGTTGATTGGCTGGAATTAGATGACAATCAAGTGAAGTCTTTGCTCGAAAAACCTGAATCACTCAGGAAAATAAGACAAGTTGTTAATGCTTATGAAACAGAACGAATAAAAATTCAAACCTCTATGAGTGATTTACAACATTCAAGTTTCGATCGGCCAGGTGATGATTGGTCAGCAATTCTAAAGGACTATGAAATTAAGAAAGAACAAAAATTAGAAGAGGAAAAGAGACGGAAAGAAGAAGAAAAACAGAGAAAAGATGAAGCAAGAAAAGCTGCTAAAGCAAAAAAGAAAGCAGAAGCAAAAGCAAAGAAAGAAAAAGAGAAAGCAGAGCAAGTGAAAGAAGAACCAAAGAAGAAGGAAAAGAAAGCACAAACTTCCCTTGATCAATATTTTTCTTAATTAAAATAAGCAGAACATATCAAACTTCATTGATCTTGTAAAATTCATGTTTACTAGCTATGATGGAAATAGCATTTAGCTCTTTTAAAAGAAAATCAGTACTAGCATCTATAGAAGATCTATTTGTTAGGGATTGATAGTAGCTTGAATTTAGGCTCTGGAAAAAAAACATCACTGGATTCCATATTTTGGCAAAGAATGAATGAGATATTCCCATATCCCGTGTATCGAAAAGAACAATTTTCAATTATATCAGCAATTCAAAACGAATCTAACAAGACATTGCTTATTGATGCAGAAACGGGTAGCGGGAAAACTGCCGCTGTTCTCTCTGCGGTGTTAAGTAGAAAACAACCTGGA
>JAUWKS010000088.1 GCA_030614005.1 Candidatus Heimdallarchaeota archaeon
CGTCTATATGGTTGTATGCTAAACAGCACCTATTTTATTTTTTCTGTTAAAGTGATTTATTCCTTTCCTTAAGGTTTTAGAAGGTTTTCTAATAGTTTCAATTTATTTTAATCCATAACTAATTTGTCATCCATCAATAATCATTTAGTAGTATAAATAAAATTCATACAAGAGAAACAATAGTTGTTCTAAGAGATAATGAATCACCCTATATAGAAAGACTAAATAAATGATTTTGGGTGATTAAAATGCTGTTTTGATTAAAAATCGGAAATACAAACAATGACAGAAGAAAATCAGTCCTCTAATATAGGTATCTCAGTTATAATGATGAGTGAAATAGGTCCACTAACTCATATTAACAATTCAGATTTAGATGATGTTGCTCAAATGTATTTAGCCGTTAAAGGCTTTACTGCTTTTCTGACAGGTTTTGAGCGTGAAGAACAAGGGCCAGGACAAATTAGAGGTATTTTACAAATTCCTACTACAGAAAAATATGCTATTGCTTTTGATCACAATATGAAAGGATTAGGAACTGAGGAAGACCTTCGAATGAGGGTTAATAGAATGGGAATTATCTGCCTAATTACAACTGCTGAAGAATTAGAAATTGTTCGCAGATTCTATTCAGAAACAGAACATTTTCTTGCAGAACAATTACAAGTTATTATCTCAATAGTTGATTTAACTGAGGAATTCATCAATACTTTAACAAAGAAATACAATACATTCATTCAATCTCTAGTTGATTCAGAGAGAAGAAAAGAACAACCTTTAACAGAACCACAAAGTTTGTTTGACATTACAATACTACTCTCGCTTCCAAAAGATGAAAATCAAACGGCTAGAGTAATAATGGATATAATGACTAATGCCGAAAAACAAGGAGCAACATTAAAAGATATTTGTGCAATCACAAAACGTGGCAAACGTAAACAAGTGGTTGTTCTTGATAAACTAATAACTAAAGGATTAGTTATTGTTATTCCTCATGAAGATGATAGTAAAGAAATATTGTATAAAGCAAAATAGAAGCATTTGGAGAAAAGAACAAAGATGAAGGTTATAGTATTTCATTCATATAAAGGCGGCACTGGTAAAACAACTTTAGCATTAAATACAGCAATAAATTTAGCTCGCAGGGGTTTTAAAACTCTAGTAATAGATGCAGATCTAAATGCTCCAACCTTTGATAGCATTTTTCCAGATGTAAAACCAAAATTCCGTTTTCATGACTTATTTGTAAAACAAAATAGCACAGGAAATGCCCCCAAATCTAAAGAGTTACCAATAAATTCAGGTATGGATCCAAAATTGGATATTATTTTTGCCGATCCAAAACCAAAATTTGGTCAAGGGCTTCTAAGTATGGATAAAGTCTTTCATGCAGCAGTACTGAAAAAATTATTGGAAACAAAGAAAGAATACGAAAAACTTGGATATGAATATCTTATAATGGATACTTCTCCATCCATGAGTTTAGCTTCTATCAATGCAATTATTATTGCTGATGCAACAATAATGGTTTTGAGACCAAATCAATATGGTATTTCTGGAACAACTTTTCTATTCAAAGAAATCTATTCTTTGCTTGGAGCGTTAAAGAGAAAAGATTTCATGATATTCAATCAAGTAGTACAGGGTACGCCCAAGAAGTTTATTACGGATTGGGAGAAGCACTTTAAGAAAAAACTCGATGTGAAAACCATTGGTATTATTTTGTGTGATTGCGGAATTGCTTTAAATCTATTGCATGGTAAACTAATACCTGATGAGTCAAAAAATGTTAAATTTATTCAAACAATGAACAGTATCGTTGACAATTTATTAGAAGAACTATCAAAAGAATAAAGTTTAGTAAGATTTTTCTTTGAGTATTAACGAAAAATTTTTCCTTTTACTGGACAACTAATTATTGATTATTGTGGAGTGCTAATACATTTGCCTAAAGTGATTGGTATTGATATTTTAGCAGGTGCATCTTCTCAAAAACGCCCATCTAATCGTGCAAATAAATTTGCAGCCGTTGTTATGGAAAATGAGCAAATAATTGAAAGTCATAATTCACTTTCCACGAAAAATCTTGTAAAATTATGTAAAGTTCATGAACCAATATTTTTGGGTGTAGATAACATCTTTGAAATTGAAGCAAATTCTGCAAGAATAATCCAATTTTGCAGTCTTCTTCCTCTCGAGACAAAGATACTTCAAGTGACGGGTGCACCGCCAGATGGTTTTGAATCATTAAATAGGTTAGCTAGAAGACATGGAATCCCATATCCTTCTCAGCATGCAAATCCTGTGCAAACAGCGGAAATAATTTGTCAGTTAGCAGAGAAAAAAGTGGGCTACATATTAATGCCTTTTGAAGAGGAATCTGAAATAAAAATATCTCGAGCAAGATCCATAGGCCCGGGTGGTTGGTCACAACAAAGATATGCACGAAAGATGCGAGGAGAGATATTGACTCTTTCTCGAGAGATAGAAAAACAGCTACTGGATCATACCATAGATTTTGATTTGGAAGTGCGAAAGACAGAATATGGTTATGACAACGCAGTATTTAGAGTCTATACATCATTAGCAGCACTAAGGAAAGTAGTAAAACCATACAAAGGAGAGCTCTCGAGAGTAAGTGTTACACCAATTAGAAAAAAGCGTTTGGAATTTTATCCAGCAACAGGAGGAAGAAATAGTGGTTCCTTAGGAATAAAAAGAAAATCAAATCGTGGTTTAATTGTTGGTGTTGATCCAGGTCCAAATACCGGTATTGCAATACTAAATTTCGCGGGTAATATATTACTAGTTGATTCGATGCGAAGCGCAGCGAGGGGAGATATTATTCGATTGATAACAACATATGGAGATCCAACGTTAATCGCTGCTGATGTAACACCCCCTCCAAATTTCGTTGTTAAAATTTCAAAGATGCTTAATACAGGACTCTATTTTCCTGAAAGGCTGCTTAGTGCTGATGAAAAAAGTCAAATTGTAGATGATTTTTCAAGCAATATAGGAACTAGAATCAAAGGCTCTCATAAAAGAGATGCTCTCAGTGCTGCAATCAAAGCATATCAAAAATTCAGTGAAGTATTTGATCGAATCAACAGAGCGCTTTCAAGCCCAGAAGAGATGCCATTACGAAATATGGTAAAACAAATCGTCATTAAAGAGCAAATGATTATCCATGATGCCATTGAAGAGGTAAAAAAACGCACTCAAAAAGTGAAACGACCCGAAATAAAAGTAGAAGAAGAAATAAAATTAACAGAAAATGAGGTAACATTAACAGAAAAAATAGCTGCTTTGAATGAACTTATCATCAGGCAAACAACACAAATTGAAAATCTCGAAGATATGAATGAAGGATTATTTGATGGTTTGGCTAAAGCAAGATATGAGAGTAAAGAACTCAACAGAAAATTAAGTAAATTAACGAATCAAAAAAGTCAAGAATTGAAACGTGAGAGAGCAATCAAAACACGTGATGATGAATTACGACTCTTGAGAAGACAAGTAAAATCTTTGGATAGAGAGCTTGGAAAAGTGAAAGGAATAATATCTGATCTCAAACGAATGATTGTAATGAATTCCAATCGCGTTGTTGTTCCTATGAAAGTAATTTATGAATTCTCTCGAGAAGGAATTGAAAAAACAATTGAAAGGGTAAATGTAGAACCATTCGATGTTGTATTATTACTCAACCCCTCAGGAGGAGGACAAAAAACAGCTGAAATGCTCATTGAGAGAGAAGTGAGAGCAGTTGTTTGTTCGCAAAATATTATCTCGAACAAAGCAATGGAAGCGTTCATTCAAGCAAATGTACCAGTACTCTTTGAGATATCAATTAGGCAAATAGATGATATTGCAGTAACCTTCTATGAAGAATTAGAGCAAGCGATTGCAGATTGGGAAGAGCAAAGGCAAAGATTACAAAGTGAGAAAACAGAGAAGAAATTAGGAGTGCTCATTGCTGAATATCAAAGTGAACGGAGAGAAGAATTAAGACAAATATACCAAAAAAAGCGAAGCAAAAAGAATCAAGCATCTCCTAGGCACCCAATAAAAACAATTGAGAAAAAAGAGATAGATAAAGAGTAAAAAAAATAACTGCTACATCTTCATTATCTTCTAACCGCTAGAGGAACAAAAAATGGAGAAGAAATTTTTTGAGCAATTAATAATTCCAGAATGGAAAATGAGTTAAAATATTATTCTGCAGGAATATCAATTTGAATCCAGAGAATATTATTACCTCGAATGAATATTTTACCGAATGCGGCAACCTTGTCTCCTTTGTAGTATTCAACGGCACTTGTCAAAACCATGTTCATATGTTGATCTTGAGCGTCTAATAAGCCTCTAAATTCGCGGCCATCTTTTAATCGAATACAAATCATATTGCCGTATGCTTTTCGAAGTCGGTTAATCGGATGTGAATTGAATGTTGACATAGATGTAATCATCTTCCTATTTAGGATATGCTTAAGTTATTATGAGCTACCCCATACTTAAAATCTTACTGACTGAGTGTTATTAAGATTTCGTCATTTAAAAAGAAAAAAAGAAGAATAAAAGCTTTTCCAAATAGTTGAAAGATTCTTAAAGAAAAAATAATGAAAATAATAACCCGTAGCTAACAAATTTCTTCGTCATCCGAATTCTAAGGTATAGAAAGATTTTATAAGGAAAAAATAATTGAAAAACAACAATGGTGTCGTAATATACTCTAATAAGCAAGGGTTGTCGAAGTAGCTTAGCCCGGAAGGCATCATACGATGTCTGGGTAAGAGAGCGCAGGACTGAAGATCCTGTTGCCGGGTGACAATCTAGGATGTACTCCTGATTGCCCGAATTCAAATCACCCCTTCGACACCATTAATTTCTTTTCTTGAAAAAGAACAAACCTATACTATGTAAATATTTACATTATCAACCCACGAATTATTTTCATATAATTGGTTTAGATCTTCTTTTAGTTTAAAATTAGTTTTAACATATAATCTTGCAGAATTAGCTTCAAGCAAAATCCTCCTATGTTCTATTTTATTTGCTCTTTTATTGATGATTTTCTTCAAGCTAACTTTATCAGAGATATCTTTTGCATCTCTACAACTAACAATTATATTCTCATCATCTTTTCTTGCGATTAAATCAATCTCTATTTTTTGTTTATTTAGATAAAAAACAGCATTTGATACAACACTATAGCCATCATTTACCAACAATTTCTTAATTTCTTTTTCAAAATTGCTTCCTGCATTTTCATTGTTTTCAAATCCATAAAATCGCAAGTTCTGAGGATATTGATTACTTTTTATGTTGGATTCAAATAACTCCACATAGGTTTTAAGATTTAATTTATCATTCTTAATTTCGGTGTATGCACTCTTATCAATTAAAATAACACCATTCTGTTTAGCAAAGTTATAAATTCTATTAGAGTTAAAATTCTTGTAAGCAATAACTAGAGAGGTTATGTTATTTTCAAATTTTCTCTCAAAGTGTAAGCACTCGTAAATTGTATCTCGAATTATTGATGTTGATGGTCGGCCTACTGATGATTTTATTTCAATTGCCTTAATAGAAATAATATTTTTTCGCTTATCAAATTCAATTACCATTACATCGAAAATATGTTTGTTGCCAATTTTATTAAAACGATTATCAAATGTTATTTCAACTTCATTTAAAATTTCTATTTTGTAACCTTTAAAAGGAAGAGCAGTCAATACATAATTACTTGGAGAATAGATTGACTAAAAAGAGTAAGATTAATTTTTGCAAATTCTGTGGAAGTAAAGTTGACTTTATGGATGAAATGAGTGATTACTATTGTCCTAAATGTTCGATGTTTCAATCTACTATTGCAACATCTAAGAAAGGATCAGAAACATCACAAATACGATATGATATTGAATCACAATTGCTGACTGAATTTCAGCGTCTCCAGAGTGATGTAATAAGCCCATGGCAAAGTACTCCTTTTACGTCAAATAGACCATTAAAAGTTCGAAAACTCAAAATGAAGAGTGGACGATTTGGAATATTTGATCTTGAGAATAAATCCTTAGGTAGTATTAAAATGGTTCCAGCTATTGCTGATCGTGATTTTACTTTTTTAGATGCTCAAAATAATCAGATAGCCTATGTTGATGCTCATATAGGCCTCTTTGAAATTCAAGAAAGAAAATATGACATTTTTGATAATGATAACAATTTACGCGGAAGAATCATTCGAAAAACAGATAAGAACAGTCCTCTCCTCCTACTTGGCATCTGGAAAAATATCTATGAAATATATGATGGTAATGAGAGATTAATCTATCGAGGAATAAATTCAAAAATTCTTGGCGGTCAATACAGATTAGTTTCTAATAATAGAGGCGGGTTACTACTCATGTATGATATAAAGTTACGTCTAATATTTGATGAATCAATAGTAATGATTAATCCTCTCTATGATCCAATACTAATGTTAGCTTATTATTTGATCATTAGATATCCTAAAGGCAAATAATCTAATGTAAAAAGAACCAGAATAATTCCAAAAAACTTTTTAATTTTCAAGCAGTCTTTGACTGCTAATCTGTTTTTTCGAATGCTAAAGATACTGAATTAATACAGTAGCGTAACCCAGTTTTATCCTTTGGACCATCATTAAAGATATGTCCTAAATGTCCACCACAGTTTTTACAGAGAACTTCAACCGTTCGCATACCATGTGTAATATCTATTTTCTCAATTATCTTACTCTTGTCTATTGCATCATAGTAGCTTGGCCAACCACATCCAGAAGCAAATTTTGTTTCGGATGAAAAGAGTTCTGTACCACAGCCTGCACACTTATAGATGCCTTTTTCTTTATGATCCCAATATTCACCTGTAAATGGTCTTTCTGTACCCTTTTCTCTTAACACTGAATATTCTACTTTTGATAATGATTTCTTCCATTCCTCATCAGTTTTATCTTTTGCAGAATTCATCTTTTATTGTTACTCCTCAGGTTGAATGTTATTAAATCCACTTCAAACAAATTTATTCTTATTTGTTTATTTTCTGTATTATTGAAGCAAATTATTGTTATATTTGGAACCTTTCTTTGTTATTCTAATTGAATTTGATGAGAAACAAAATAATAAAATACTCTAATTATTGGATATCTTACAAGTAGTTTCTGAATGAAAAATTAGAGGAAAAAATAAAATGATCGATTCAGCAGCATTTATCTCGTTTTTAGAGAAGAATTTTCAATTTATCTGTGGAGTACCTTGTACGTATTTTAAGAAAATGTTAATTTTTCTCGCAGAACACAAGTCAGAATTACAACTTCAGCATATTTTAGCTACTCGAGAGGATGAAGCGATGGGAATAGCTTCTGGAGTAGTTTTTTCAGGAAAACAAGCAATTGTTTACATGCAGAATAGCGGATTAGGAAATGTTGGTGATGCATTAACATCTCTTGCTCAATTGTACAAATTGCCAATGGTACTACTGATTAGCTATCGTGGTTTAGAATCAGACCGATCTTTTCCAGAGCACGATATTATGGGTGAAGTAAATGAAGCTGTTCTAAAAGCTTTCAATGTCCCATATTGGATTCTATCTGAAAGTGGTTGGGAATCCGAAATGAATCTTGCTTTGAAAGAGATGAAGAATAGCTCTTCTCCTGTAGCATTACTAGTAAAAGATGGAGTGTTAAGTGAATGAAAGGATTTGAAGTAATAACAGCAATGAAAGATTATATTTCAGAGAAAGATATCATTATTAGTTCAAACGGCAATATTAGCAGAGAAGTCTATCACCATTTACCTCAACCTCAAGTTTATCTTCGAGGTTCTATGGGTTTACCAGTTGCAGTAGGTCTTGGACTGGCTTTAGCAAATCCTAATAATAGAGTGATTGTAGTTACTGGAGATGGTAATTTCTTAATGGGGATGGGTTCATCTGTAACAGCATCTTTTTACAAACCAAAAAATCTTAAAATATTGATACTTGATAATAAGAGCTATTTCACTACGGGAGGACAGCAAACAGTATCTCCAGCATTAAATTATTCGAAATTTATCGATTCACTAAATGCTGAATATAAAAATTCTAAAGAAGCATCAAAAGATCAAATAAAAGAAGATTTATCACGATTTCTAAATTCAAACACTTTTGCTATGCTACATTTGATTATTGAGGCTTCCAAGGAAAATCTTGAAAATATTCCCTGGCATCCAGAAAATATAACTAAAGAATTTACCGGAAAAATTTCTAAATTGAGCTGAGTTTTTTAGAAATAAAATATCTAAAAGGGATAATATGTTTTCATAACAAACATCCTTATTAAGATAAATTTCATATCAATTAATATGAAACGCAAAACACGAATTATCTTGCTAGTACTTATTGCCATAACTTTAGTAGGCAGCGGAATAGGTGGTTTTGCTTTGTGGAATTTTTGGCCCGCTACATGGTCCTCCGAACCACCCGTTTTAGACTTTCCAGTTGAAAACACAGATGTAATACATATTATGGCGGGATATGGAAATATTGGACTAGGATTTTTTCACAATGGTATTGATTTTGGTTGTAATGATTCTGTAAATATTATAGCCCCTTGTGATTTACGTGTTATAGGCATCAAAACTTGGCTCTATGCTACAGACCCAGACAGGTGGCAAACAAGTGTTCGAATGAGAACCAACATAGGTTATTTGTTAGAAATTGCTTTTGAGTCATGGGCATTAAATGAATCATTTGCTGATCTACAAAGGAATGCTCTTAATATCAAAGTTGGCCAAAAAGTAGATCAAGGTGAAGTTCTTGGTCAGCTACTTTATCATGGAGATGGCACGCATATTCATTTCATGATAAAAGTGAATGGAGAAGACGCCTGCCCGTATCAATTTTTCAGCGCATCTGCAAAAGGTATTTTTGATCCACTGTGGATTTTATATGGAACAACAAGTATCATTTGTAATGATACCTCAACCTAAAGAAATATCTAGCTTGGAGAACTTTTGTAAGAGCAATGCTATATATTTACTCTGATTCTTTACCGTAAAAAGAATAAGAAAATAAAAGTAGATTGAACTGATACGCGAACGTTAAATTAAATTTGTAAATAACATTGAGTGATAAAATTGAGTAACTCTGATATAACAGGTATTGTTTCCAAAAAATTGAACCGCTATTTATTAACTGCTGCTGATGGCTCAGAATATCAACTTTTAGCTATTAATAAATGGGAAACACTTCCAAAAGAGTTGTACACTGAAAAGTTTGGCAAATTTGTAGGCGAAAAAGTAAAAGTATCTGGAAGGATTATCGAGAATATTATCTGGAATGCTTTAATCCGTTATTCCAATGAGAATGACAACAGTCCACCAAAAATAGATGATTTGAAGATTACTGAATAATTTCAAATCTATTTGAGACTTGAAAAAAAAATTATTTTGATTGATAATAAATTTGAAATTAATATCAATTTTAAATAGTCAAAGATGGGTTTTTTCTTTTTAATAATTTCTTGTCATTTAGGCAAGATCGATGATAGTTGCAAGAGTTGCTTGAACGACTTTAGTCATAAATTCAAAATCTAAATAATCGCTAATATCCGCACTTGTATGATAATATGGATAGCGGAATTCGAAAGTATCTGTAATTGAAATTGCAGGAATGTTTTCTTTCCAGAAAGGAGAATGGTCAGATCGCAATAGATCAATTATTTGTTGAGATATTTCCTCATAATTTAACGGAACTTCCAAACTATGAAAAGGCAAGTCGATAGCTTTTGTTTTACATTGTGCACAAAAAGCCTGAGCAATTGATTTGGAATGCTTGTCAGCAAAAACACCTATGAAGTTGCCCACCCTGTTTTCTATATCTACTTTGTATGCCGGATATCTTTCCGGATCTATCCCTGCAGGATATTGTTGAGAATGCTTCTTTTCAGAAGAATAACCAATCTCTTCTAAATTAAATACACCCAAAATATTCTGCTTATTGTGTTTATTCTTTTTCAACCACATAGAACTTCCAATGCATATTGATTCTCCAACCCAATTTGTTCTTGTCACATTCTCATAGAGTTTTTGTAAAGAATCAATATACTGCCTCTCTTTCTCTGTTAGCTGTTTGGCGATGTTCCCTATAGCTAATTGCCATGATTCTTTTACCGTTTTTCCTTGAACTAAATATTCTTCTCTTAAAACATCTAATATTTCAAGTAGTTTTATTGAATGATAAGTTGAAAAACGAAGCTCATCATCTACTAGACCAGATTCTTCCATTAACTCTCGTATTTTCCTCTCCTGTTGAGGATGGCCCTCTTCTAAAGTAAAACCTATGAAACGAACATTTGTTTCGATGTCTGCGTTTGCTAACACTCGAGCGATTTCCAACATGCCAGCAATGCCTGAACCATTATCGTTTGCTCCTGGCGAAACACTAACTGTATCATAATGAGCCGTCACAAGTATCTCCTTGTCTGATCCTTTATCCACTAACCCCTCGATATTTCTAAATTTCTGATCAAAACCTTCTATCTCAAATATATGCTCAGTAACTTTTAACCCATACGCTTCAAATTCATATATCAGATAATCTGCTACTGCATCCAACAAATCAGGATTATCAATTGGGTGTCTAACTCCCTCAATATTGAGTATATGTTGATATAATCTTTCAACATCAATCTGTTCGATTAATTTTGTTTTATTCAAATTAACTTGTCCTCAATGAGGTATTTAGTGCTTTTTTTTATAACTGTAAGTATATCATTGAGGTATTAGTGTCGTATATTTTTACACAAACTTTAAATAGAATCCGAATATCCTCTCATTGGAGATTTTTCTCCATTCAGATTCCTGAAACAGGTGATTAAATTTGAAATCAACCAAATTCATGAAAAGTTTATTTTTTATTGCGATATTTGTAATGGGATTAGCAATCACTGCTACATCTATTAATGCTAATGTTGCAATTGAGGAAAAAGCAGTACCAATATTAACTCGAACACCATTAGAATTTACAGGTTCAGTTAACCAAGGTTCTGACAGCACTCAACACTCATTTACAGTTGCATCAACTGCAACAAAAATCGAAGTTGAGTTATCATTCAGCAGCTCATATGATTTTGACTTGAGTTTATGGGATAATACCAATCGAAGAACTGGTGGGTGGACCGATGCAGATCATTCTCTAAAGAGTGATATACCAAATGACTCCTATTCTGGTTATTCTGCAAATCCGGAAACTATTACTATTGACCCCCCCGCAACCTCTGGCACATGGAAAGTGGGATGTTATGCTTATCGTGGAACAGGAAGCTATACAATTACTGTAACAATAACTGATACTGTTCCTGACACAACTAATCCTACCGTAAGTGTAACTGCTCCCGCAAACGGTGCAACTGTTAGCGGAACAGTAACTATTTCTGCTACTGCTTCTGATAATATAGGTGTAACCAAAGTTTCCTGTAATATAAATGGTGGAACTTGGACAGATGATTCGTCTTCACCTTACTCTTGGACGTGGGATACCACTAGCTATACCGATGGAAGCACTCATACCATCACTTGCCGTGCTTATGATGCTGCAGGCAATTATGCAGACGATTCAGTCAGTGTAACCGTCGACAATAGTGGTCCTGGAGATAATGAATTAACTTCCGGTATTGCAGTCACCGGCACTTTAAGTAGTGTTGGTCAAACGGAAATGTGGTACATTGACGTCGCAGCAAACGCAGAAAAAATGGAATCAATATTAACTTGCGGAAGTTCTGATTTCGATCTCTATGGCAGATTAAATACTGAACCAACCACCAGTACGTACGATTGGAGAGGATACACCTATGGTGGTGAAGAAGTTACTCACAATACTCCTGGCGCAGGTCGCTGGTATATTATGGTCCGAGATTACAGCGGAAGTGGTAATTATGAATTA
>JAUWKS010000053.1 GCA_030614005.1 Candidatus Heimdallarchaeota archaeon
AAAAAAAGAGATTTTGAGACGCTAATTGAACGTCTCTTACTATTTTATCTTGTCGTTCCTGTTTTCTTCTTTTTTACAGCACGTGAGATAAAGGTTGCTCCCACAATTATTATGATTAAGCCACCTACACCAATTGATAACCAAGCCCAGACAGGCAAACCTAACCAAGTTTGTTAAGGAATTCCAAGAAAGAGCTTCCGGCGGTATATGTAACCACCATTGTGTATGAGCCTTCCTCAAGAGCAGTGCTGTATACTCTAATATAGTAATTCTGCGATTTTGCCAGAAAAGACTATCGAAATGGGACTTTGAATTAAATAGTTATTTTATTTTAGCTAATTATTCACAAAAAATTAAAAGGAGGGAAATGTTAGAGAACATAATTTGACAATTTGAGGGATTAACAATTTCAAATGAAGATGAAACCATTATTTACACTGCAAGTGCAAGACGCGCTTTTATAGTTAAGAACCCTGGCTCCGAAGAGAAACTGTTAGCTGGGGATGAAATTATGATTGGTTGGTCCAAAGCAGAGGGGTTATTAGATGAGAAATTATCTCGAGATGATTTTCGAGAAATTATTCACAAAACGTATTTTCCTCGGGAAGAGAATAAGCGCCGTTCTGGACAAGTTGCAGGTGATCTTTGGCGATTTATTCGAGGGATAGAACTAAATCATTTTGTTCTCATACCAACTGTAGGTGGGTTCTTTATTGGGCGGATTACTGGTCCGACAACATATGATGAAATGAAAATCTTCAATGATACGGCATATCGTCGAAAAGTGGAATGGCTTAATGATAAGAAACCTGTTCCTCAAGAAATGACTACTGAAGAGCTGCAAAAGAAAATGAAATCAATTCTATCAGTTATTGATGCAACTGTTCTTTATGACGAAATTGAATTCGCCTTAAGGCATTTGTAATATTACTTAGTAGCTAATGATTCCAATAATAGCTTTCTGATTATTGGACCATTATCTTTATTCCGTTTTTTTAGTCAATTCCTCAAAAAACGTCGGAGCATTTTTGGGTGCTTTTCCGTGTTTTACTTTATGATAATAGGCATAGGTCAGTGGTTCTCCGTCTCGAGTAATTTTTCCACCAACAACTTTAGCTATAAAGAGAGTATGGGTTCCGCAATCAACTGAATCTTTTACTACGCCTTCAAGATAACCCAAAGAATGATCATGAACAATAGGAGCCCCAGTTAAGAAATTTTCAATATTCAATGGTTCTTTGAATTTATCAAAATCCTTGCCAGATCGAAAACCAAAACGGCCAATAAATTTCATAGGAGTCTCTTTACAGAGAACCGAGGCAGTAAAGACCCTACTTTTCACAATGAAATCATGAGTGTAATTTTCTTTCGAAATACTTACTGCAATCATTTGTGGCTCAGATGTTATTTGAAATATAGTATTCACTATCAAACCGTTGTACTTGTCCCCTTTTTTAGAACAGAGGAGAAAGAGACCATAACTGATTAAACGTATGCTTTCGTAGAGTTCTTCGACCATGATATTTCAACCAAAATAGTGCATCTTATCTTTACCTTTAGAATAGTCTAATTTCGACCATTAAAAAAATATCGCATAATAATTTTCTCTTTTCCATCTCTCTCGTTTCATTCAATTAGAGTCATAGAAAAAGATAATATAGTAACTGATTTATTTTCTGTTAAGCATAAATATCGCCTTTTTTATGTTTCATTTTGAGGATTGTTCATGTCATCATCACCAAAAGTAATAGTTTCCTTACTCGGAAAGTATTTGAAACCATATATACCTCAGGTGATACTCTTAACTATTTTTTTGATGATAGGAAATAGCATTGTAATTATTAATCCTCAAATAGTGAGTTACTATATTGACTCGGTAATTGAAGGATTTGATAAACGAATAGCTTTATTCGCCGGTCTAATGTATGTTGGTCTGAGTTTTCTGCAAAGATCTTTGATGGTTGTCACTAGATATTTCAGTCAAAATCTCGGTTGGGCATCCACAAATGATCTTCGCTCTGACCTTACTAGTCATTGTATGCATTTGGATATGACCTTTCATAATAAATACAAACCAGGGGAAATGATCGAACGAATAGATGGCGATGCTTCAGCATTATCGCAGTTCTTTAGCACCTTTACGATTTATTTCATAGGCAGTTTTTTGGTTCTCATAGGAATAATAATCGCAACTTTTGTTGAGGGGTGGATTTATGGACTAATATTCACAGGATTTACCATTGTCTCTCTAATTGGATTATATTTCATCCGAAAAATAGTCTCACCTTTGTGGAGAAAAGTACGAGAATCTACTACAGCACTGTACGGAAATATCGAGGAAAGTCTTAATTCATTGGAAGATGTTAGGGCAAATGGTGGCGATGAATATGTTATGAAAAAATTTCATGATATATCAAGAATCGATTTTAAAAATAAAAATAAAGCTATGATTGTTTCGAGAATTTATTACTTAGCAAGTATTATAATGAACGCTGTATTAACATTGTCAATTCTTATTGCCTGCTATTATCTTTATGTCCCCTTAAGATTAACACCTGGAACGGTATTTTTGTTACTTACATATGCATCAAATATTCTCAGACCATTGAGATTAATTCTAGCACAACTTGAAGCATTACAAAATACTATCGCTAATATTGATCGAATAAATGAATTCTTTGCTATTGAAACCGAAATTAGTGATACTGGAACAGAATCTTTTCCAACAGAATCCATTGCGCTCAAATTCAAAGATCTTAATTTTAGTTACAATAAAGAAGATCTGGTGCTTCAAAATATATCCTTTAATTTACAGCCAGGGAAAAAAATAGGTTTAATAGGCCACACAGGTAGTGGGAAAACTACCCTAGCTAGATTGATTTTCCGATTATATGATCCAACCGATGGAGCAATTACCATAAATGGAATAAATTCACAAGAGTTTCCTTTGAAAGAATTGAGACAAAATATCGCTTATGTGACTCAAGAAGTGGAACTATTCAAAGCTTCTGTGAAAGATAATATAACATTCTTTAGTGATGAAATTCCCGAAGAAGTTATTCATTCTGTATTTGAGGATTTAGGATTAGAGGAATGGATAAATAAATTACCAAATGGCTTGGATACTGAGATATTTTCAGATGAACTGGGGTTATCAGCTGGTGAAGAACAACTCCTTGCATTATCTCGAGCATTTTTGAAAGATCCGAAAATTGTTATCCTCGATGAGGCATCTTCACGTTTAGACCCTGCAACAGAACGTAAGGTTGATACTGCAATAAGTAAATTGCTTGAGGGAAGAAGTGCAATAATCATTGCTCATAGATTGTCAACATTACATGATGTTGACGATATTCTTTTACTAAAAGATGGACACATAATCGAATATGACTCAAGAGAAACCCTGCTGAAAGATCCAAACTCTCATTTCTCGCAGTTATTACAGAAAGGAATTGAGGGGGTATTACAGTGAAGGTAGGGCGACTTGCTGGTAAATTAATGAAATTTAGGATTGGTTTAGTTTTACTAACTCTCTTCTTTACTGTAACATGGTTAGGTGGAAGGTTTGCCATCAGTTTGGGCATACAAGAAATCATTGACACTTTAACTGGAAATGAAACATTATTATCGCTTGATATTACTACTTTGTTCATTATTGCTCCCTTTACTTATCTTGGAACATTTATCTTCGGAGCAATATTCGATATTGTTAATTGGTTGTACTGGATTTCTTGTGAGGTTCTTGTTAGAAAAAATATGATGCTTGGATTGTTAAAGAAACCGGGTGCCCAAGCATTACCAGATACTACTGGAGAAGCAATTTCACGCTTTCGTGGAGATGTAATGAATATCGTTCGACTCTCCTATACACTTGCAGTAAGAATAGGCATTGGTCTTTACTCTATTGGATTAATGGTCTACTTATTTACTATTAGCTGGGAAGCAACAAGTTTGGTTTTCATTCCTTTCGCTTTAATTCTTGTAATTGGATTGCTTGGACGAAAGAAAATGTCCTCACTAAGAAAAGTGCGAAGAAAAGCAGCAGGAGAGGTTACTGGAGCCCTTGGTAAAATATTTGGTTCAATTCAAACATTCAAAGTTGCTACTGTAGAGGCCAATGTTCTCCGCCATTTTGATTCAAAAACAGAAATAAGAAAGCAAGCAGTAGTAAATGAAGAAGTATTTAGTGCAGTTATTAACAGTATATTCCTATTTTCAATATCAATGGGAATGGGTGTTATTTTACTTCTCATAGGCCCAGCAATGAATTTAGGGGATTTTACCGTTGGAAACTTATTTTTCTTCCAATCGCAGATTTGGTGGTTAGGTGAATTCGTCTGGTTGCTAGGTGACATGATACCTGTGGTTCAACAAGCTAAGGTGTCCTATAATAGAACACTCAGATTAATTCAGAATAGAGATGAGACTGTTACTGCTGATGCTTTAGTTGCAGATGAACCAATATATGTCCAGGAGGATTTTCCACCTTATCGCACAGTAGAGCGTAAAGAAGGAGATATTCTCTCTGTTCTGTCTGCTGAAAATCTTACCTATCTTTATCCTGGAACAAACAAAGGAATAGAAAATGCAACACTAGATATCAAGAGAGGATCATTTACTGTTATAACAGGAAGGATTGGGGCAGGGAAAACAACACTGTTACGGACGATTCTTGGTTTACTGCCAACAGATACTGGAAAAGTGTATTGGAATGGAAAATTAGTTGATGAACCTTCCGAATTTATGATTCCGCCAAGATCCGCATACACACCACAAGTACCTTTCCTCTTTAGCGAATCCCTGAGAAATAATATTTTGATGAATCTAAGAGAAGAAGATGTGAATATTGCAGAAGCAACACAGCTAGCAATAATTGATAAAGAAGTAGAGGCTTTTGATGATAAGCTAGACACACTTGTTGGGCCAAAGGGTGTTCGACTTTCAGGTGGGCAAAAGCAAAGATTAGCTACAGCAAGAATGTTTGTTAGGGATTCAGAATTGTATGTCTTCGATGATTTATCGAGTGCATTAGATGTTGAAACCGAACAGAAATTGTGGGAACAATTGTTTGCTAAAGGAAGGGAAATTACTTGTTTGGTTGTTTCTCACAGACCGTTAGCATTACGGAGAGCTGATAATATCATTGTTATGAAAAAGGGACAGATAATTGATCAGGGAAAACTAGATGAATTACTGGAAAGAAGCACTGAAATGCAAAAATTGTGGGAAGGAGATCTAAGTAATAACAATGGTATAAAAGAAGGACTTTAGTCAGCAAATGCCCAACATAGAATCATAACCATTTATTATCTATTTTTCAGCAAAAGCTTAAGTATCACTATTTCCTAAATGGAAGTTTAAACAGTAAACTCTTGGAGGAGATGGACAATAACTTTAGATAGTGAGTATTCGAAACAGAATGTTGCATCTCGTTTCTATAAACAGTTTACTGTATTACGAACAACTCTAGCAAGCTCTATCAAAAATAATCTTGAAGACACTAAGAAGTTCCTTGTTGCTCAAAGGATTTTCAATAGAATTTTTTTGTTATATTTTATAACTAATAAGCATATAATTCGATGGAAAAATGATCAAAAAATTACCGCTGAAGAATTCTTTGAAGTTTTGCTATCAGATGGGAATTTTGTTAAAAATCTCTACCTGATTTTTGATTTTTTACAAACCCCAGGAAAGGAGAAGTTTTATCAAATTGGTGAATATACAATAAAAATTCCTTTTTTACAAAATAAATTGCTGTTAAAAACTGAAGAAGAAATACATATACAAATTGATTTGGAAATTAACGATTGGCAGGAAATATTCTCTTTTCTAAATACGTTTGAATGGGTTGCTGAGGATGAGGTTAACCCTAATTCTCTTACACCAGAGATATTTGGTTATATTTACGAAAGAAGTACCGTTGAATGGGAAGATCAAAAAATGAAAACTTCCAAACCGGTTTCTTCCCGGAAAAAAAGAGGGGTATTTTATACTCGAGATGAAATCACACAATACATCATTAAATATACATTCTATCCTTTGCTTTTTGAAAGATTAGGAAATCGCTACAAGACTCTTATCGATTTTCTTGAAGATGGAAAAAATGATTATGAACTAGCCTATGAAATTATTGATGCTCTAACTATTCTAGATCCTGCATGTGGTTCGGGTGCATTTCTCATTAAAGTTGCAGAAGAATTGTATAAACTAAAATGTACTCTAATGAAAAAAATGGGAAAATCATTTGAAAGTGTGGACCTAAAAAAAAGAATTATTGAGCAAACTCTCTATGGTGTAGATTTGCTAAAAGGTGCAATCGAAATTACGAGATTGAGGTTACAGATCTGGATAATTGCAAGTTATACTCAATCAAGTGAAATCACTCCACTGCCAGATATTAAGCATATTCTTGAGGGTAATAGTCTCATTGGGGGAATTAAAGGTGAGCTTATCGATATAGAAAAAAAATCAAGTAAAAAACAATTTTCGGACAAAGAGATTGAAAAACTAAAACCATTTCATTGGAACACAAATTTCAAGGAAATTCTATCAACTAGGGGTTTTGATATAATAATTGGTAACCCCCCATATGGTGCTAAAATTTCAGAAAAAGAACATCAAATTATCTCTGAGGAATATAGTTGCACATCTAGCAAAAATACTGCGGAATATTTCTTAGAACGTTCATACCGATTACTTAAGGAAAATGGATTCATGGGTTTTGTTGTTCCAAAACAGATAGCGTTCACTTCTAAATGGTGTGATATACGCGAATTTCTTCTAGGAAAAAGCATTGTGAAAAATCTGTTCGATATTGGTTTAGCATTTGAGGGGGTAGACTATGAAGCATTAGTTATAGTTGCAAGAAAAAGTGTTGACAAGAATGTTATTGAAAGTAACAGAGTGCAAATTGATATAGCTAACAACATAAAAAGCTCTATCAGGTCAAAAATCCCTCAATTTATTGGGTATAATACACAACGGTTAATGCAGTTACATAAGATACTCATATACAAGCATATCACAGCTTTAGAAGGAGAAATACTTGAAACGATAAAATATAGTTCAGAATCGTTTGGCCAATTCTTTAAGGGGAAATCATTCAGAGGTATATACTTCAATCAGACAGAAGAGAAACAATTGCAAAAAGGAAAGCACCTCTACGTACGAGGTGGTCCATCAATACAAAGGCATTATCTGAAAAACATCAAGTATATTCACCTTCCGGAGAAAAGAAGTGGTGAAGTAGAGAAATTATTGAGACCAAAGATAATATTCAAAGCTTTAAGGGGAACACAGTTAGTTGCTTATGTTGATGTCTTTGGTAGAATTATTTCAGATAGCAACATGAGTAATATCATATTGAAGGACATACACTCGAGTAACTTAAAGTCAATGCAATTAATATTAAATCATAAACTAGTTTCATTCTATCTATCTAAGTTAGTTTTTAGCGAAACAACTGAGACAGCCAGGCATTTAGATACACCCTATGTTGTTCCTATTCCAATACCCAAGAGAATAAATTTCGATGTTTGCAACAAAATTGCTGATATTCTATTGTTTTTAAGTAAATATTATTTCACGAATTTTCTAAGTAAAAATAATTCAAATGTTGAAATTGAAACGACAATCAAATATTTTGAAGAACTTGCCAAAGCTATCATTTATGAATTATATTTTCGAGAATTGCTCACAACTGATTTACAAAAATTACTCGAAACAATGACATTAATAGATCTTGAAAAATGGACCCCCTTTGAACTTTCGAGCAATGTGACTTCTAATCTAAATGAAATGGATATTCTTCTAAAGATTGAGGAACATTACAAGGAACTCTTAGATAATGAAAACGTTCAGAGTAATATTAACACCGTTCTATTGCATGAATATGTGAATTGGATAGAGAATAAAAAGTAAAGATGAGATTTTATTCAAAAACTATTTTATCTTTTTTCCGGTGAAATTAACAACAACAATAGCCCCAAGTAAACTTGCTCCAAGACTGAGATTTATAATCAAGTTAATGTTAAAATCTTGGTCACTTTCAAGAGTAAAGGCGAGAGAAGCTGAATTAACAGTATCCGCGTTGTAAAACAAAACATAAAAAGTATCTGTCCACAGGGCACTAAATTCAGTATTAAATGATGAAATTATATCTGAGTAATGTCTTTCATAATAATTCATGATTGGATAATTTTCAGAGTCAAGGATGTACAGTTCAATTTCACCATACGTCATAACAACGGTAATGGTCAAAGTGTCCCCATCGTGTAATTTAAAGCTGACTGCATGTTCCCCAAGAGGTGTAAGAACAATTGAATCTGAAACAGTTTTGCCACTGGTGGATAGTGCTGTTGTAAGTAGAAGAAAGTTGAGCAGTAGAAAACTGATTATTGCAATTCTTGCTGTTATTGTCTTAGTTTTCATTTTTATCACACAGTAACTATTTATTACAAAATACTCCCACATTCATTACAGTATTTGCTACCGTAAGGATTGTTAACACCACAATTTGGACAGAGGTTCTTATCTTTTCTTTTAGTTTTAGCAGCAGCAACAGGAACAACGTCAACAAGTTTACCGGAAAGTCGAATTGCTCGAAGATATTTATTATAATTTCTATTTGCAGTAACTTTGAGAGCTATCATAGCGATAATTGTACCAACCCAAAGGATATACCCAATCGGAAAGAAAATGTTGATAACCAATCCTCCAATAAAGAACGTCCAAAGAATTATCAGACCAATTAAACTGGGTGAATTCTTGAATCGGAAGAAAACACCTCGAGAGCCTTTATCGTACCCAGTAGACTCACTATAAGTGATGAAACAGTTAGGGCAATAGAAATTGTAATCAAGTTCAACTACACGATCATAACTAGAATGTCTGGTTACTCGAGAGGAAATAACTTCTTGAAATGTACACTCATGACAAATTGCTTTAGAACATTCGGAACAATTACGCGTTGATGCTTTCTTTGAATGAATGTAACACTTTGCCATGGAAACCATTCCATCAGACTGATAATAAATATCTCATGAACGAACTTTTAAAGATTATTAAGAACGGATTACATTGATAAAAACAACATAATTTGCTCAAAACACTTTAATTACAAAAACAAACTATAATGAATTGTTTAGTTTAATCGAATTTATCAGATGCAATTAGAATAAGAAAGAAAAAAAGCGCGGGAAAAGAACATGGTAAACGAAAAAGTTACTTTGGAAGACATATTAACTCTACGACCGCAGCTCAAAGCTTTTCTCTTTGATTTAGATGGAACATTAGTTAATTCACAAGAAGGGATAATAACTACTATTCATGATTTTTTGCAAACAAAAGGACACACTTTTGATCGAGAATTGATCACTGAGCTGTTTGGTAAACCATTAGAAGTTGTTTTTAAGATTTTAATCCCAGATTTAACAGAAGAGGATATAATCGTTTATCTAAAAGAAATACGCGAAAGATACTCAAAGAATCATACGGAAATCACACCACTATTTCCTAAAACAAAAGAAATACTTGAAGGTATTAAAGCAAAAGGTTTCAAAATGGGGGTTGCTTCAACTAAATTCAAAAAGTTCATTGTAGAAATTCTAGAACACTATAATCTTCTTGGATTATTTGAGGTTATAGTATCAGGGTATGAAGTTAAAAACCATAAACCCGCACCAGATATTCTTATAGAAACAGCTAAACAGCTTCAAGTGTTGCCTTCGGAATGCGTCTATGTTGGTGATAGCCCATCAGATATAGAAGCAGGAAAAAGAGCAGGTTGTGTGTCAATAGCGGTATTAACAGGACCACACGGACAAGAGACGTTTGTAAATGAAAAACCAGATTATGTTATAGACAATTTACTATCTCTTGTGATAGACATGAGTTAATGGATATTCTTTTAATCTATATTTTTTCAATTTCTTAATCTTCGTTTTCGAACTCCTAAAACGATAATTGGAATAACTGCTAAAGTAATTGGTACTAAAATTGAAACAGAGAGGATTGTATTACGTCGAATCATCCCTTGACTAAATGGAGCATCATTAAAGTGAATTAAGATAAGACCATCTGTATCTGAAGCTAGATACACAATGTTATCATAAACTGCGACATTTTGTAAATTATTTCCATAGTTTTCATTCTCAATTGCTTGTATGTTAGTAATTTCATAATATTCTCCTTGCAGCAGTGGACTAGTGGGTGTAGAAACTTTAAAAATTAAAAGACCTTCATCGTAATCTGTCATGTAAATAAAACCATTATCAAAACATATGCTTTTTCCACCCCTATAATAGTAACTATCTCTATCATCTGTTTGATAAAACCCAATCTCAAAAGGAGATGATAATTCACTAACATCAATAATTCTTAAACCGAAATTTCTAATTGCACAGTATGCAAGGTTATCATAAATTTCTATATCTCCGAAGGAGCTGGAATATTCCAAAGCACAAACAGATAATTCTTGTAAAGATGATGCGTTGCTGGCATCGAATATATGCATTCCAAAATTTAAACCTACGAAAATAATCTCATTTTGCACTACAAAAGCGCGTGCATATTCATCATTAAAATCATGTTTCCCTAAAGATGTTATATTATTCACATCGGTAATATTGTAGATTTCCAATCGTGAGAAACTTGTACCCCACATACTTGAATACGCAGTTAATAAATATGCTCTGTTGTCTTCTATAACCAAATTTGTGTGCGCTGAACTAGCATACCGATCATTTACATCATGTGTGAGTTTAATCGGGTTGGTAGGATTTGAAACATCAAAAACATCCAATGATAGAGAATGTTTGTTCACCAGATAAGCACGATTATTCTGAACAACAATGTTTTGGTAGTATGTCCTGTCTGAAAAACTATTACTGAGTAATTTTGGATTATAAGGATTTTTAACATCCAGAATTAGTAACCCATTTTTGCCATTTGCAATATAAGCAATCGATTTTTCGATGAAAACATCTGATGTTGTTCCTCCATCAGAAAAATACCCAATGAATTGAAGATCAGAAGGTGTCGGACCAATTTCAATGATTTTTATTCCAAAGTTACTATCTACCAAAAAGAAGTATTCGTCTGAAAAGCAAGCTCTGTTACAATATCCTGGTAGGTAAAATTCACCTATTTTAGAGATATTAGCGGGATCAGTATAGTTGATTAGTAGTAATCCATTATATCGTGTTAAAATGTATAAGCAATCATCAATAACGTAGCCATCAACGAAATATTCACTACTATCGTAATATACCAAGAGATTCTGTGGTTGAGCTAAATTACTAATATCAACTATTTGAAGAACATCACCTGCACGAAAGATTATTGCAGTATTTTCGAAAATATGTAATCCGAAACTAAGCGAATAAGTGAATGTTTCAAAAACACTAATTGGTGTGATGTTATCCAATTGACTTAAATTAAGAATCTCAAATCGACGACCGACAACAAATGCAGTATCTTCTTGAAAATGGAAATCATAAATACCCCACTCATCAACTTTGTAACTATTAATAAGTTGAGGATTTCTAGAATCTGAAATATCTATTATTAATAATCCTTCATAACCATCAGCAATAACAAGATGATTTCTAAAAAAACCTACTTTCCAAGGGTTATCAATATCTTTGAATTCACCAAGTTTCTTGGGTAGGGAAGGATTTGAGACATCAAGAATGGTCAATTTTCCATACCATTGAGTTACGTATGCTTTTCCATCCTTTACACAGACACTATTAGCATTACTCACATTTGAAAAACTGCCAAGAAATTTTGGTTGATGGATTTTTGTTAAATCAAGAATTAACAAACCAGCAATCCCATCTGCAACATAACCATATCTTTTAAGACCTCTTTTTTCAATAAAAATATCATATGAATTCCCATAGTTCTTATCATATTGTCCTAATTTCTTACAATTTATTCTATTGAAAGCCATAGGGTTTGCATCATCGATAAACTCAGATTCCAATCCCGTAGAATCTAATTCCTTAGCTAGAGTTATGCTAGAGATGTTTAACAAGCAACATGAGGACAAAATCATCACTACAATTGTGAGGTGTATTTTACTGGTTCTTCTCATTGTTTGCCTCTCCTTTTCTTTATAATTGATAAAAATGTTAACAAGAACAGTGGCAAGATAAACAGACCAAATGGAACAATTGATGAGCTGCTTGTAGGATACAGGATAGGTGTTTTAGTATAAGATGGATAATCATTTCTATCCAATGGGTCAGTTCCTTCTTGAACCTCCTCAAAATCGCTATAACCATCTCCGTCTGTATCACTATTACATGCTCTTGTTCCCAGAAGGAATTCTTCGAAATTAGTCAAACCATCCAAATCAAGATCACCATTAGAATCTGTATTATCTAAAGGATCCAAGTAATTCATTACTTCATAACCATCAGTTATTAGATCGTTATCTGTATCATTGCAATTCAAATCTGTTTTATAAATGTAGAATTCGGCCCAATCTAGAAGCGTATCATTGTCTGAATCATCATCTAAAGGATTTGAGAGAAGATGAAAAATCTCAAAGCTATCATATAATCGATCATGATCTGTATCTATATTTAACGGATCAGTTTTGTAGATAATTTCATCAAAATCTATTAATCCATCTAAATCTGTATCTTGTTGTAAGGGATTGGTGCAATTCAAAAATTCATCGAGATTTGAGAGACCATCGCCATCGGAATCTAAACTGCTATCCGAATTATTGTTTGGATTAAAATTATATTGAACTTCAAAACCATCAAACATTGAATCACCATCGGAATCAACATTTAGATGGTCCGTTGAATAAATCTCCTCTTCCAAAAAATCTGCAAGTTGATCATTATCTGTGTCTGACCCAAAAAGACTCAACCCTTGATCACTGGCGACGTAAATGGTTTCATTTACTATAACCAAATCAAAATCATTATTTGAATACATACTTCCCCAATCAGTGTTCGATGTAGGGTAAAGTTGACCATGAACAGAAACGTTCTCTAAATCGCTTATATTATAGATCACTAAAGGTAAATCATCAGTAATACAGTAAACTAAATCTTCAATAACGTGTACTCGAAGAATTTTATCATAATCCGAAGAATTGATAGTGACAATAAAAACTGGATTTACTACATCACTAATGTTAATGATAGACAAGCCATCATATTCTGCAGCAATAAATAGCAAGTCACCAATAATGTTAACATCATAGCAATTTTCTCCAAAATCAGTTATATGAGCAATCAATTGAATATTATTCTTATCTGAAATGTTTAGTAGATAGAAACCTGATCGACTGTTAGTGACTACTGCAAGATTATCCTGTATATCAATTTCAGAAATCCAAAGATTAAGAGATATTGTATCTACGATAAACGGATTTGTTGGAGTTGAGATATCAATTATGCTAAAATCGTCTCCTCCACCTGTATAAGCAAAATTTCCTTGTATAGCAAGATACGAAGTTCTACTAATTGCTATTGAACCTAAGAGTGATGGACTTTCAAGATTGGTGATATTCAAAATGAAAAGCTTTGAGCCGTCAGTCACAAAGGTTAAGTTATCTTTTAACACAGCAGCTAGTAACAAACTCCCCGTTGAATACCTTGAAATGAGAATTGGATTTTCTGGTTGAGAGATATTGAAAAGCTTGAAACCTCTATAGGCATCACAAACAATAGCTAACTGCTCTTGTATATCAATTCTATTTGTAGAAGGGGGATTATTCTCTGAGAGGAGTATTTCAGCAGAAGGATTCGTAATATCATAGATTAGTAATCCTGCTCTATGAGCTGCAACGAACATTTTACTGTTTTGTAAAAAGATGGCTTGAATGTTGACCAAAGATACTCTTAACGCATTTATGCTTATTGGGTTACCAACATTAAAGGCATCAATGATATAAATAATTCCAGAAGTGCTTAAAACATAAACCATGCGTTCTTTTACAACCAATTCTTTCGCATTGAAATATGTGTGTATATTTGCATCAATATTGTAGAGGCTAACTAAATTTGGTTGAGTAATTGAATAAAGTGTGACAATTGCAAGAAACTCATCATTTAGCAAATAGAGATAATTGCCTTCCAGAAACAAACTACAAATTTTATCTATAAAAAACCCGTTGAAAATTTCTATTGGTGATACTTTATCGGAAATATCTAAAATAATCAAACCGCTGTCAATATCAGATAGGATGAGATAATCTCCTGAAACTAAAAGATGAGAATAACTATCTGTGCTCCCCCAAGTACCAACTATTTCTAAATCTGTTGGATCACTTAAATCAATAATCATCAATCCATCATTTAGAGTTGTTACATAAAGAAAATTGTCTTGAATATAGAAATCTACAATATAATAATTCAAAAATAACGCTAGTTTCAGTGGGTTATAAGGGTCTGAAATATTATAAATATCTATAGCATTGATTTTGTCCGAGGACCGATAAATACTTGTACCAAGAAAAGCAAGATTGCCATCTACTTCAATTTTTTTATTATAGCGATCTTCTGGATAACGTATTCTGGATATTAGACTAGGGTGAGCAGGATTACTGATATTATAGAGTATGAAAGCTTCTTCATCAGCGATAAAAGCAACATCATCTATCACTTCGACATCCCAAACATTGGAAAAATGGTTTTCACTCCAATTAGAAATGAGAGAATAATTGACTGATGGAGGAAGCGAAGTAGATATTAAATTATTGTCTCGCGGCTCAATATTTTGAGTAGTATCTAAAGCAAGACCTATATCAGTAGAATCATAGAAATTAGAAAGCATCATTGATAGAACAAAAATAATGATAAGTGAAAAATTAAGATGCAACCCTCTCTTTACATTTGTTTTTCTATTAAACATCTCAAAACCCCGTTATTAGTAAGGTTATTCGTCTTTAAACCATTTTCTATTAAACTGCAAGTTTTTAAATTTGGATTAACATATTAAGAACAGAACAAATGGAAGACTAATCATGAGTGATGATAATAAATACAAAAGTGACTATCTGTCGTTACAATTCTACTCAATAGGTGGCCGATGGGGTTACGCAATAATGCGGCTGGAAGATTCAAGTAAGGTTGCCAAAGTACGCTTAGCTAAATGTAAGAAAACAGAAGCATTTCCATCAACAAAGAAATATGAGTGGGAAGAAGTACCTGTAGCACATGTCAATGATTTTAGTCAAGTGCAAAAGATAAACTTCAAACACACTGACAACTTCAGCAATATTGCAGAGAAGATAACCAAAGAATTAGCAATAATAAAAGAAACTGAGGAAGCAAAAGAAAAAGCGAAAGAAGAACAAACAACGGAACAAAAAGAACCTCAAGAAGAAAGCTGAAATCTTATAATTCTATACATGGTATGTCTCTGCTATTTTTTTTCTCGACTTTCGTAATATTACCAATAATTTTTTCTTTTTTAAGTAGGGGTGTTTTTTAAAATTACAATTCATTCACAATAACTTTTATCACAAAATAATCTGTTACTGTTAGTTTTTTTAGTGAATCCATTTTCTACTAAAGAAAATATAATTATAGGTATCTAATCATAATTCTGCATAGAACGATTTTAAATAGTAAAATAACATATCACTTTTGATTTTCCAATTAGTAGTAAAACGAGGAAAAAAATATCTGGAAGTAAATGAAATATGTCACGAATACTAAGTAGCAACCGATTCTTTTTTGAGTCCTCAAAAAATCCTCGATTGTGGTCTTTTTCAACGAGAAAATGGAAAGCTCTTATATTAATTTTAATCCCATTGAATCTAGTGACTATCGCTTGTATAATTTTTGGATTCTTATTTACTTCTCCATCAAAAGAGCATTGGTATGATATTTTTACTCTTACAGGAACATTAATGATCATTATTTCCATATTTTGGATAAATTGCTTCCCTTGTGCTTTGGTTTACACATTCAAACCTAAATTACGAAAAGATGAAGAATTGATTCTTGGGATATCTCCTATAATATCCTATATTGGAACAATAATGTGTACTGTCCTGTATATCATAGTAATCAGTAAAATGTGGATGCCTTCATTAACTCTTATAGAAAATGCTGATCTTCAAATAAAGTGGGGAGTTCCTATTTTACTACCAATTCTAATGGTTCCAACAGTGATATCAGTATGGTATACAAATATATTCCTAACAACATTCACAATAATTGAAATAGATTTAAACAAAAATCAATTCAGAATATTCGGGAGAACAGTGAAAAAACAAAGATTCGATTTTATTATTTCTTTAAATGCCCAATGCAAACTATTAATTATGAAATACAAACCTGAAACTTTTATTGATAAAATAGAAAGAATAGCTTTATTCTTGGAAACTGAAGGGAGTTTAATACGGCTGTACTCAACTCCAGATGCAAACTTCCTCAACCAATTTCAAGCAGAAAAAACAAAGCTAACTAATTGGTCTGCGATAATTTATTCTGATGAAATTCCTCCGGATATTTGCAACATTAGTTCTACCAAAATCAATCAAAAGTTTCTCTCATAATAGTATAAAATAGCTGATTCAACAAACATTGAATGTATGTTTTTTTCTTCAAGAAATAGATATCATACCTATTTTTGGTCTGAGGGATAAAACTTATTGACTAAATTGAGTTAAATACAACAGTTATAAGGAAAAATTCCCAACTATTGAATCTATTTAGGTGTAAACTATGAGAAAAGTAACAATCGTTGCTGATGGTCTTTCTGAATTGACAAAAGACACAATTGAAAAATATGATATTGTAACTGTTCCATATAGAATCTTTTTTGGTAAGGAAACGTTCTATATCAAAAACAATAATGAATTCGAGCTTAGTACTGCTGAATTTTGTGAGAAGTTAAAAACTGTCACAAAAGATACCTTCCCCCGTACTTCTGTTCCTTCTCCTGCCGATTTTGCTGAGGCGTTTGATGAAGCCTTCAAAAAAACAGATAGTGTTATTGCTTTCGTAATCACTTCCGGTATGTCTGGAGCAGTACAAACAGCTAATGGTGTTGTTAAGAATCTTTACAAAGATAAAGACATAACTATTTTTGACACCCTTCATACAATGTCTGGAATTGGTAATCAAGCCATAGAAGCCGCCAAAATGGCTCATGAAGGTAAATCAAAAGAAGAAATAATTGCTCGCTTAGAAGATCTAAAACCTAAGACGAGATATATTCTTGCTATGCGTGATTTGGACTTTCTTGAGAAACAAGGGCGCTTAGGACCCATTGAAAAAGTTCGCGAAAAGAACCCCGATGTTATTCCTGCTGTTCAAGAAAAAGATGGTATATTGCATCCTCTTACTCTGTTCAACAGTGAGCAGAATTTAATCGATCGTATGACTGCTTTTGCCAAGAAAGTTTGTGAAGTCAATGAAACGGATGATATTTTTCTGACACACATTAACAATTCGAACGCTACAAAAGCAATATACAAGGCACTAATGGAGCACAAAAAGGAAAGCACAACCATTCATTATTACGAAGCCTGTGCAATACTAGGCGCGTATTCTGGTCCTAACAGTATTTCCCACAGCTATATCGGCGATTTTGAAAGTGAGTGGTTATAAAACAAATTAGCCTCTATCTTTCCTCTTTTTTATTTCTCAAACCCGTTGAAAATTCCCCCATTTGAAGGTCAATGTTTATTTATAGCTGTAAAGAGATAAATTAGTAAACGAATTTAAAGGTGAAACAAATGAAAATTTGGATAGTACATGATTCACATTTTGGTAATGGTGAGAAATTAGCTAAAACATTAGGTTCAGCATTAGAGAAGAAAGGAGAAGTCAACATTGATCATATCAAAAATATTTCTCCAGAAAAAGTAGTGAGTGATGCTCCTGATGCAATTATTGTTGGAACAGCTGCAAGAAAATTCATGATTAGTGGAGCATCTAAGAAATGGTTGCGAAAGTTGAAAAATGAACTTAAAAACGAAGAGAAAACAATAAAATACGGGGCTACTTTTCTAACTCATGTTTTGGATAAAAAGATAGCTAAGATTTGGGGTGAAAGATTTCACAAAAAACTCAATGATTTAGCAATAACTAATGTTTATTCTGAATGGATATCTGGTCGTGTCAAATCCGCGGAAGGCCCATTTATTGACAGTGAACAAGAAAAATTCGAGAAAATTGGTAAAGATCTTAATGATTGGATGAAATAATATAATTATCACATCATCAAATTCTTATATTTTTACAACAAATTTTTCTAGAATCTATAATTTGCTAAGTAATTTATGATTATTTGATAGAAACAACAAAGAGGATTAAACTTCAATGACTAATGAAAAACAGAAACAAATAATCGAATTCACTAATGTTTCCAAAAAGTACAAGGAAGTAGAAGCTCTAATTGATGTATCCTTTGTAATTAATAAAGGAGACATTTTTGGGTACATTGGTCATAATGGTGCTGGTAAAACGACAACATTGAAGATTTTGGTTGGTCTCATTCGAGATTATACAGGAGATGTGTTGATTGCTGGTGAATCACTCAAGAGTCATCCTGATTTTAGTAATCTTATTGGGTATCTCCCACAAGATGTCGGCTTTCAAGAATGGCGAACAGTCAATCATGCATTGATAACGTTCGGTTTATTATCTGGTATGAAGAAATCGGATTTAACGCAACGTATTCTGGAAATTTTGGAAATGGTTGGTTTGACGGATGTTCGTCATCGTAAAATAAAATATTTATCTGGTGGTATGCAGCAGAAACTGAAACTTGCTCAAGCGCTTCTTCATGATCCGCAGGTGCTAATTCTTGATGAACCTATGAGTGGTTTGGATCCTACTAGTAGGTTTCAAATGAAGAACATTATTAGAAAATTAGCTGCAAGCGAAAAAACAATTCTCTTTTCGTCTCATATATTAGGTGATGTAGCAGATATTGCTACAACAATTGGTATAATCAAAGAGGGAGTTATCCAGCGCATAGGTAGTCCTCTTGAGCTCCAAAATGAACTCACAGAAGGAGACGCTATTGAGCTTGTTGGTCATAATCTTTCTGCATCTATTACAAAGATTCAAGCCCTTCCAAATGTTGAACGAGTAGAGCTTACTTCTAATAGACATGATCGATTGGTGGTGACCTATTCTACTGATACTGATATCCAAAATGCAACTATTCTATTAATGGCATTTTTGAGTGAAAATAAAATTGCAATTCAAAATTTCAATTATCTTAAACCATCTCTAGAACAAGTCTACTTGAAATATATGGCAGGAGGTACTACACAATGAGTTTCGCGATATTATTCTGGGATGAACTTAGAGGGTTTGTTAAATCAAAAATCATGCTTGCGTTATGGATAGGTATGCCATTATTGGCTATCTTAATGCATTTCATTCAACCAGATACGGAAGGACTGCCTATTTCTGTTCTAACTGGAATGCTGATTTCTGCAATGGGTGGAGCGCTCGCAGCAGTTCTCCTTAGTACTTCAATAGTAAATGAATCCAATGCTAAAGTGTACGATTTATATCTAATTCGACCCGTCAAGCGCCATAACATATTGCTTGCAAAATATTTTGCTGTAATTCTCAATCTATGTATTGCAACCATATTGAGTTTAGCAATTGGTCTATTAATTGACAGATTTACTATTGGTTTGCCAACAGAACAGATTTTCATGGCTACTTTAGACTCCCTTGTTATGTCCATCGCAGCAATGTCTATTGCAAGTGCAATTGGAATACTCATAGGCATTTTAGTGAAATCTGTTGGTTTGGCGGCAATCTTATCCCTTTATCTGGGTCAACAACTTTCACTTATCGTAATGCTGCCTGGAGTCTACTTTGAAAATATCAATCTAATGCTCTTTTCAGCTGCAGTAGGAATACCACTAACAATAATAATTATTTTAGTAGAAATATTCATTTTTAGTAAGAAGCAGTTTTAGCTTCTTCCTCACTTTTTTTACATCAACAACAGAAATTTGATAGTTTTATATTGCTCTGTCAATAATTAAATTTCGATTACTCATTTGTTGAATATGATAAAAAAGCTTTATCAAGTAAATAACTATTATTTCATTTGTAATCGAGATATTAGATTATTTCTCGATACAATTTCCATCTATTATATCTATAAGGAGCTATTACAGCAATGTCAAAAACAGCTATAATAACAGATGGGGTTAATGACCTCTCTGAAGAAATGATAAAGGAATATGATATTATTACAGTGCCAATGAGAATGTTTTTTGGCGATGAAGAATTTAATATCTGGCATAAAGACAAATGCGATATAAGTGTAGAAGATTTTACTGCTCGACTATTAAAGAGCTCAAAAGGTTCTCTACCTAGAACTTCTCTTCCTAAACTAAGTGAATTTTCTAAAGCATTTGATGAAGCACTTGAGAAAGCAGACTCAGTTATTGTTGTTCTCATATCCTCAGGTCTTTCAGGAACTGTTCAAGCAGTTCAAACATTGATTGATAATTATTATCAAGGAAAAGATATCACAATTTTTGATTCACAGCACACTATGATTGGTACAGGAATCCAAGCACTTGAAGCAGCTAAAATGGCTAAACAAGGAAATACAAAAGAAGAAATCCTTGGAAGACTTGAAGCTATCAATCCACGAGTAAGAACTATTATGATTATGAATGATCTGAATTTCCTTTACAAAGGAGGAAGGATAGGTCGAGCAAAGAAATTAATGGCCTCTGCTCTCAATGTTATTCCAGTAGTTCATATGAAAGATGGAATAATTCATCCTATTGGTTCTTTCAAAGGAGAGAAGAGCTTAACAGAACAATTGAAAAGTTTCTGCCTCAGAATTTTGGAACAGAATGAAACTAACGATATTTTCCTCTATCAACTCAACCAAGAAAAAATTACCAGTGAAGTGTATAAAGCAATGGTCGAAGCTAATGGCAATGGTGTAAGTGTTCATCATAGTACTGCGGGAGCAATTCTTGGTGTCTATACTGGTCCTAAAACTATTTGCTTGAGTTATATTGGCAATTTCTGTCCAAGTTGGCTTGTTTGATCCTTTTCTCTTGTCGACTTGTTCACTCTTTTTTTTCTTTCTTTTGTTTCCGTGTCTTCATTTTTCTTCTCTCCTTTTTGCCTTGTTGACTTGCCCACTGTCTTTTTAGTGTTTTTTTCGTATTTTCTTTTGGTGTTTTCTGTATGTCTTCCCGCCGTCTTTCTTATTCAATCAGGTCGGTTACTTTAATCAAAGGAACAATTTTGACATATTAGCAATAACATTTCTTAGTTTTCTTAGCTTAGCTGCCTTTAGCTTAGCTGTCTTTCTTACTAATTGGAGTATGTTTAATAGAATTAGAAGGTTTAAGCAAAATAAAATTTTATAAACTCTTGCTAAATCTTTCTATTTTTTTTCTTTTGTGCAGTTCGTTTGGCAATGACAATATTGGAAAAATAATGAAAAGTATCAAAAATGATGAATAGCAAGAAAGCAGTGATGTTTCAGTTCTATAATTAAGCTGAAAGATATCAATTCCATTATCACTTAGAAAATATCCGAAATCATTTCCAATGTACAATTTATTGTATCGTTCATCCACTTTAAAATCATGAACTTGCTGAAATGGATAACAATTAATGTTGTAAAAGCCAATAGTCCACTGATAATCATGAAATAATACTATAGCATATTCATGATATAGATCTAAATCTATTTCTTCCCCATATAAACCTCCAACGAAGTTATCCACCCAAGGGTTTGGCAAATTTGATAAATCATATCGGAAAAGAAAATCTTCAAGAAATACATAAGCAAATTCATCTCTTAAAGATAAATGTGTACCTTGAAACGATGTAATGTATTCTGGTTGAAAATCATTTGAGATATTATAGATAAGAATTCTACTTGGATTTTCCCAAATTTCAAAATCGGTTATTAGGACATAATTGTCATAAAAAGACCCTCCTGAAATATATTTATGAAAAGATCCTCCGAGATACTCTTCAGAAATTTCAGTTGGAGAAGCTAAATTTGTTAAATTCATCAAAACAAACCCTCGCCCTGAAGTTATTAAAGCAACATTCCCATTTATATCAAGAGTACATTTTTCCATAGTATTGTTATATGGTCCTATAATTAGTTCAGTTTTTGATATGAATATCAGCTCATTATTCACAAATTTAAAGATAAATAGATTCTTGCCACAAACGAATATGTTTGAGTCGCTTTTCTTGATTGATCTTAAATTCATTATTTCATTGGTATAATTTGCAATCAAGATAGGTGTTGATTTATCTTCGATATTATAGACCAAGATACTTTTTTGTTCAATAATAAAGGCATGTTCTTCCTCGACAATTATATCGTAAGCTTTA
>JAUWKS010000004.1 GCA_030614005.1 Candidatus Heimdallarchaeota archaeon
ACCCCTCAAAAAGTTGTCAGAATCAACAAGTGGAAAAAGCTCAACCGATTCGTAAGAAAAGGTGAGAAAGGTATTGCTATCTTAGCACCACGCCCGTACGAGAAGAAACGTCTCGATTACCAAACAGGCGAGGAAGTCACCGAAAAAGGAATCTATTTCCGAACGGTCTATGTCTTTGACATTAAACAGACCGATGGTGAACCACTTCCGGAAGAACCTGTATGGATCAATAAAGGCGATGATGGACAAGAATTAATAGCTTATTTTATGGAATACGCCGACCAACTCAACACTACGGTAGTGACTAAAGATCTCACTGCACAGGGGATAAGCGGTTTAGGGATAATAGAGCTGAAAGAAGGAATGACTCCCCTCGGACAAGCTTCTACATTGGCTCATGAGTTTGCTCACGAACTAATGCATCCCAAAGAATTGCGAACCGCTGAACGGAGAAAGATTAACGAGCTGGAAGCAGTCGCTTATGTTGTCCTTGATCACTTTGGTTATAAAATCAACTCCCCTAACTATATCGCTCTGCATGAAGGCAACCGAGAGAAGTTACTTGCATGTCTTAAAAGGATCAGCGATACTGCACAAGAACTAATCATCTCTCTCAAACTAATTGCTCATTCGGCAAAGGGTATTGAAGATACGCTTCTTCAATAATTTTCCCCTTTTTTCTCTCCAAAAGGTTTTGGTGAAAGTCAATGATTATCAAATGAATTATATGGAAAAAAAAGACTTGAAGACAAGTGTGCTAATGAAACACAAATGTACGGACTTTTTTTCTCTAAGGTCTGAGGATATCAACATTTCTTGGGAACATAATTGCTTGTTTTATGTTATTGCTTCCACATAACCACCAAGTTAGCCGCTCAATTCCTAAACCATAACCGGCATGAGGAGGAATTCCATATTTGAATAAATTGAGATACCATTTATATGAATCTACACTAAATCCTTGCTTCTGAATCACAGCGACCATTTTATCATATTCATGGACACGTTGACCACCAGTGCAAAGTTCAGCAAATCCTCCGGGAGCCACTAAATCGAAACTATTAGAAATATTTGGATCATCATCATTTACTCGATAATAAATACCTCGAGTATGGGTTGGCCATTCTGTTATAAAGAATGGTGTCTTGAAATGATTTGATAATGCTTTTTCTTCTGGAGAAGTAAAATCATCATTCATATCAACAGGATCTTCAAGCTCAAAACTGGTACATAGCTCTTTTGCATCCTTAAAGCTAATTCTTGGGAATCCACCCTTTAATTTCTTAGGTTTCACACCTAACGCAGCTAGTGGTTCTTTTGCTGTTTTGATTGTTTGGTTTACAACATATACCATCATATCATCTAACACTTGCATAATACTAATATGATCGTGAAAAGCAGCTTCGACTTCTATTTGCCAGAATTCCGAAACATGTTTTCGTGTTCTCGATTTTTCCATTCTAAACGAAGGGATTAGTCCGAACACTTTTTCATGAGCAGTAATTGCAGCTTGTTTGTAAAATTGGCCGCTTTGAGCTAAAAAAGCATCTTCCTCAAAGTATTGTATTGGAAAGAGTGATGCACCACCCTCTGTTGCTGTAGCAACTATTAGAGGAGTGAAAATTTCTGTAAAGCCTCGTTTAATGAAAAATTCTCTTGTTGCATGAGCGATAAAGCCTTTTACTTCAAAAGGGGCTTTATTGAGTGGCATGCGTATAGTTAATTCTCTTTGAGCGTAAACCGTACCATCATCCATTGGTGTTCTGCCAGTGACATCAATAGGTATTGGTCCAAACACAGGATTGAGGACATCTAACTTTTCTGGAATAACTTCTAAACCACCAGGTGCTCTATCATTTTTCTTTACCAGACCTTCAATTCTAATAATAGTTTCATTTTTTAAAGCTAGTAATTTTTCCCAAAGTTCTTCAGGTAATTTTGTTTTAATGCCAGTAACTTGTATGTGCCCTGTAGAATCTCGGACAGTTAGAAAACAGATTTTCCCTTTATGTACAAGGTGTTCCGCCCATCCACCAATTGCAACTTTTGCACCATCAGTCAATTTCTTAGCATCTTTGATAAAGGTCTTTGAAAGATCAATCATAACAATTCAACTCAAATGATAATTTTTTTCCGTATAATTTCAAACTACTTTTTATTCTTTAAAAGGATTTTTTCCTTTATACAAAATAATAGATTAGTATCCTTACATTAATTAGACAATCTTGTAAGATATGAGAAGAATCGATTACTGTTTTTTGCTAGTTAAGGGGGATGTTTGTTTAAACCAAATTACTGTTGAATCTTACGAATAGCATCTGCAGCCCAAGATCGAATTCGGATATCCTCGTCTTCTAAAGCGAGTCGAGTTAATTCTGGTATTGCTTCATTATTACCAATGTTACCCAACGCTACTGCTGCTTCTAATCGCACACCAACAATTTGATCAGTTTTCATCGTTTCAATTAAGACTGCTACTGCTTCCTTTGCTTCGTCACCCAAATCACCAAGTGCAGATGCAGCAGATGAACGAACTAGTGAATCTCTATCTAATTTCAAAAGCTTCGTTAGTTCATTTACAGCTTCCTTTGCGTGGAGTTCTCCTAATCGGGATGCTGCACTTGAACGAATCCAACCATCCCTATCTTTCAGATTTCTTAATAACTGTTGAATTTGTCTTTCATCATAGGTCATAATAACTCACCTCGAGTGAATTATCAAAGATAGGCACAATTCTGTTGTGATTATACAAATAAATTAGTTCTTGCTGTTTATAAAATTTCTCGACAAAATTTTATTAATATTGAATTATTTTCTCAATTAGCGAATAATAAGCTAAAATTTTAAGTAGACATTATATTACTGATGCGTTATGAAAATCTTTACTATTATTGGTTACACTAATTCAGGAAAAACCACCACCTTAATTGAAATCATCAAAGAATTAGTTAATAGAGGTTATAATGTTAATAGTGTAAAACACGTTCATATAGCAAATTTCACCATTGATACTGAAGGAAAGGATTCATGGAGACATCGGGGAGCTGGAGCATCTATTACAGCAGTAAGGGGTGATAATGAAACAGCTATTATTTACAAGAAGTCTCTAAATGCAATTGAGCTTCTCCCACATTTTAACGGTGACTTTCTTGCGCTAGAAGGGTTTTCAGAGGAGAAATTAGTTCCCAAAATCCTTTGCTCAAAAAATATTGCTGATTTGGAAGAAAGATTGCAAGATTCGGTTTTTGCTATATCAGGAATTATTTCTGCAGAAATTAAGGAATTCAAAGGAATAAATGCAATCAATGGATTAACAAACATAAAGGAACTTGTTGATTTAATAGAGGAGAACGCAATTGATGCTGAAGAATTGGTTGCTAAGTATCATTGATTCTTTTACTAAAAAAACCAATTACCTCTTTTCTCTGTAAAATCGTCTCAGGTAACCCATCTTGTTGCAAAGAATAAAGCATTTTAAGCATATAAGTTTCTGTCAATCCCGCTTTATGAAGATTTTTTGATTCTTTGAAGAAATCTGTTTTCTTTCCATCAAAAACAATTTTACCAGATGATAATGCAATGACTCTATTACTTTCTTCAAGAACTGAATCGAGATCATGTGTAATAATAATAACTAATTTCTTTTGATCCTTTAATTTTCCAATAAATTCTCGAATGATGATTTTTTGTGCCATATCAATACCTGAAAATGGTTCATCAAGAATTATAGCATCAGGATCTTGAATCAATACCGTCGCTAAAGCTAATTTTTGTTTTTCTCCCCGACTTAATAATCTTGGATGTATTTTTCGATATTTCGCTATATCAAAGAAATCTAACATTGAATTTATTTTCTCTTCCTTTACGTTTTTTGTAAAATTAAATCTCTGTAAACTTAATAAAAGTTCATTTTCTACAGAATTCGTAAAAAGCATAATATTTGGATTCTGAAAAACGTAACCTACCTTTTCAGCAATTTCTGCAATTGATTTCTTCTCTATTAATTTACCATCAAAATTTATATGGCCTGTGCTCGGTTTTAACATTCCAATAATAAGTTTAGCTAATGTTGTTTTACCAGAACCATTTCGACCAATAATAGCAACTTGTTCGGAGGGGTTAAATTTTAGGGAGAGATTAGAGAAAATTCCTTTCCTACCGGCAATATAGCTAAAACCAATATCAGTCAATTCAATACAAGTCATTTCAACAGTCTCCTCAATATTTTAGTTGCTTGTGAGTGCGAATCAGGGATTTCTACTGCAATCTTAGATTCTTTCTGAATTTCTTGAAAGAGACTCACAACGGTTGGTGGAACTAAATTGTTCTCTCTAAGTAAATCAATATCAGTTAGAATCATTGCTGCAGGACCATCTGCAATAATTTGACCATTATTAATGAGAATTATTCGATCCGCTAGCTCTAGTAAATAATCCAAATCATGTTCAATCATTACAATCGTTTTTTGCTCGATCTTATTGAGTTGCTTTAACGTAGTTGCTAATTCTAACTTACTTGGTAAATCTAGCATACTAGAACATTCATCCAACACCAAGATTTGAGGATCCATAGCTAAAATTGAAGCTAAAATAACTCGTTGTTTTTCTCCCTCACTTAAATCTGCAGTAGCTCTGTTTCTAAGGTAATTAATTCCTAAAGTTTCTAATATTCCATCTAATCGTTTTATTATTTCTTCTCTTGAAATACCAAGATTTTCCATTCCAAAAGCAATTTCAGAAGTGACATTTGGAGTAGCTATTTGAAACGTCGGTTCTTGAAGCATATAACCAACTATAGCACTCATTACTTCTACAGATTCGTCAATTATTTTTTTCCCTGAAACCGACACAACACCTGAAAAATAACCTTTAATTGAGTGAGGTATTAAACCATTCAACATATAACAAAGAGTGCTTTTCCCACAACCAGTAGGACCAATAATACCTACAAATTCACCTTTCTCTATCTTCAGAGAGACATTCTCAAGAATGTTTGAAGTAGAACTTAGATATTGAAAACTTACTTTGTGAATTTCTATCATGGTATTTCTTCGATTTCCTTGTATCTACTAAAAATAAATTAATGGGTATTGATGAAAATCAATACCTACGTCTAACTTTTGGCTTTCATCTGCACACAGATTTTTTCTGCCAAAACTGAATAAACTTTGGTAGCTTTAACAACTTGATCAATTGGTACATGGTCATAAGGTGAATGAGCAAATTTCTCGTCTCCAGGACCAAAACCCACTATTGGTTTATCAATATCAAAAATTTCCGAGATGTTGACACCACTTGTCCATTGTCCAATTTTAGCTGATTTGCCTGTTGCTAGGTTTTTAGCATCTTGAAGTATAGAGATAATTTCTGCATCTGTTGCGGTTTCTAATGCCTTAAAGTATCTTATCAATTTAATTCTAATTTCATCTTCTTTGTAATTATTTTTCTTCAAGATGTTCATAAAATCCTTTTCAATCTTCTCAGGAGTTTCTCCTTTGAATATTTGTCTAACCAATAAGGATTGACACATACAAGGTACTGAGTGAGACTCTCCTAATGGAAGTGAGGAAATAGAACTCAGAACCATATTCGCTTTCCCAAAGCGTTTATCTTCAGGTAAAACTGAGTCATTTATTAAACAATCAATAACCTTATTCATTTTGAGAATGGCATTATCGCCCTTTGATGGATAGCCAATATTAGACATTCTTCCTTTTGTTATTATGCTATAAGTGGCTTGACCGGGATGAGCAATGTTTATATCCAAATTTGTTGGAGCACAAGATACAAGGTAATCAGGATTAAGTTCAAATTTTTGCATTAGCTTCTTTAAACCCGAAGAATTGCCTGTTTTAGAATTAGCTAATCCAACAATAGCAAAATCTCCTTTCAATCGAGCTCTTGATCTCTTCAATGCTGCTCCTGTGCTAATCATAGCCGCTAATCCAGCTTTCATATCACAAGCTCCGCGACCATAAATCACTTTTCCCTTTGAACCTAATTTCGAACCATCCATTTCTTTTGCAAGAAAGGGTTCAGGCATTGAACCAGGTGGCACAGTATCAATGTAACCAGCTAAAACAAGGGATTTGCCTTTCCCAAGACCTAACATAACACCAACAATATCATTTGTATGCTCATCATATTGAACCTTGTTAAAACCAGCTTTCTTCATTTCAATAGCCATTAAAGTTGCTAGTTTCTTTTCATTACCACTCGGGCTTTCACTTTTAATTAGACGTTTTGCTAAATTAATAATGGGTTGTTCGTCGATGACTTGAAGTGATTTGGACATTTGACCTCTTTCTCCTGAATCGTACCGTTGGATTCAAGTTAAATTAGAGAATAAATTAATTATTCATACTAGATTAAATAGTATTCCCCACTTTTAGAAAAAGATTTTCATAAAAAGAGCGGTAGAAGTATTGATTTTAGTCCAATGCTAAAGTGATTCGCTCTTTTCCTTTACCTATGCTTCTCCGTTTTGTAATTCTAACCGTACCTATTTCAGAAGTATTTGCTACATGAGTACCAGCACAAGATGCAAAATCATATTCACCAACTGAAATTATACGGAAAATCTTTACTGATGATGGAATCATATCAATATAATCTGTTTGATAACCATGCTCTTTGAGAAATGTAATTGCTTCTTCTCTGGGCATAAAATTAATTGCAACAGGAAGATTTTGAGTAATTATTTTGTTTACTCCAACTTCAATGTCTTTTAATTGTTCTTCAGTCAAAGCCTTTTCTAAATCGAAATCAGCACGACCACTTCTTGTTGAAATATTATTTCCAAGGACATCAGCATTGTACTCTATGTGCATATACTTACTTAATACATGAATAGCAGAATGGTATCGCATATGAATTAATCTTTTTTCCCAATCAATAGAACATTCAACCATATCCCCAACTTTAGGTAAACTTTCTGTTTCAGCTAGAAAATGCTTCACTTGACCTTGATCTCTTCTAACACTCTTAACGGTTAAAACATTTTCATTATATGTTAGAGTTCCTGAATCACTTTCTTGACCACCACCAAGTGGATAGAATGCTGTTTGATCTAGAACAACAAAACCTTCACCTACGGCAATAACTTTTGCTGAAAAAGTTTTGAGATAATTATCCTTCATATATAGCATAGTTGTTTGCATTTGTCTCACAAGCATATAATTTTCAGTATTGGAATAACAGTATAATTAGAGTTCATATTTTTTGTTATTATCGATCTATTGAAATCTACAACCCAATTTCTTAGTTTAATTGAAAAATAAAGAGTAAGGTGAATGTAATCACCTTATAAAGAATATTGTTCTGATTTAGCTTTAGTAAATAACTCTAAAGTCAGTTTATACTCTTTCAAACATTTGATTGAATTCCCACTCAGTAACTTCTTCGGTTTTTGGGTTTTTAACATTCTTTTCGTATTCTTCCCATTCCATATTCTTTGTTTTATTGAAGATTTCAATAAATTGAGGACCTAAGAAATCACAAAGGTATTTATCAGCATTTAGTGCTACTAACGCTTCTTTCAAAGTGCTTGGTGTTTTCGTTATTCCCATCTCGGCTCGTTTTTCATCAGTCAGCTTATCTATGTTTACTTGTGTGCCTTCGATGGGTTTAATTTTATTTCGTATACCGTCTAATCCAGCGGCAAGTAATAGAGCAATCACAAGATAGATATTGGCTGAAGTATCCGCACCTCTGTATTCAATTCGAGCAGATTTTTCATAACCAGGAACTCTAACAAGAGCTGTTCTATTTGCAAGACCCCAAGCTATATACACTGGAGCTTCATGATTAGGAACTAATCTTTTATATGAATTAACTGTAGGATTAAAAATTGCTGTCAAACCAGGTGCATGTTTCAGCAGGCCACCAACAAAATATTTGAGCGTATCTGAAGGTTTACCTCCCTCAGCATTGAAGTAATTCTCTTCTCCTTTGAAAAGCATATGATGAACATGTAAACCATTTCCAGCTTCAGTGGTATATGGTTTAGGCATAAAACTAGCCACTAATCCAGCATTCCAAGAAACCATCTTAACAATTTGTTTAACAGTTTGAATCATATCGCCTGCGGTTAGAGGATCAATCATTGGAAATTCAATTTCCATTTGACCAGGACCAACTTCATGATGAAGCATTTTTGGATATATTCCAAACCCAATCATAAAATCGGTCATTAATCTTCGCAATTCGATTTCAGAATCTAAAGGAGGAGCATCCATATATCCGCCTATATCGACTGGCTCGCCATCTTGGTCCATCATATACCATTCCAATTCAGGACGAGCTTGCATTTCAAAACCAAATTCAAGTTTTGCCATATTAATTGCTCGTTTTAAAATACTTCTTGGATCACTTCGGAGTGGTTGTCCATTTGTATCGTAAATATCACAAATAACTCGAGCAATACGATTATCCCAGGGTATTAAGTGCAAAGTTGAAACATCAGGAATTACACGCATATCGCTACTCTCAGTAGACAAGAATCCGACAGATGAACCATCGATGCCTAATCCTTCTTTAAGATATTTTTCAGCGAACTTCTTTGGCACTTCTACAACTTTCAATTGTCCAGCGATATTTGTAAACTGCAATTGCAAATAATCAATATCACCAAGTATTTTAGATATATCTTGCTTCATATATTATAATCTCCAAATAATATCCTTTTTTTATTCTGGAATTAAAAACCAAGGATTACTTACAATTAAAGATTCTTACTGTATCATATTTTTTTCAAGGAAATGCAAAGAGAAATATGAATTAATTACCTATATATTGCAAAAGGTAAAATATTCTTGTAGAGATATTAACTATAAGTGTCAATTAAAATTGGTGTGGGTAATCAATGAAAAGTAAAAAAAGTATTAAAACATTTCTTGCAACGATAGTAGTTATTTTAGTTATTGCAATCAGCAATTTTAACAATTCAAATTATATTGGACAAGCAATTCAAAATGATCCGAATGATTTCGGAAGAATAAATGCCTGGACAAAAGATGAGAATCTTAAATTGAAAATTGAATTTATAGGCTATAATGAAGAATTGATCAATGAAACAGCTATTGAGGCTGAGCTTAAAGATGATTTCTCATTCTTTAGTTATACTCCGCATTCCAATTTTCATTTCAATTTTGAATTTAGTTATGCAGAAGAAAGTGAAGCAAATGATTTGGAAAGTTATCTTATTTCCATAGGAAATAACGGAACAGGTACTGGTAATAAAGTTAATACTACGTTGTTGGAGGAGGATTTGGTTTCTGGTGAAAGATCAGATATTTTCTTACCTGCAGATGGAATGTCAATTGATGCTGAATTAGTAGAGGATTATATTTATAATAATCTCTATGCTGAGCCAGTTAATGATCCGGGATATACTTTGTTTATTTTGAATTACTCTCAGTTAGATACTTTAGACCACAGTTTGGAACATTGGTATGATGTGGAAGGAATTAGTGCAGATTCAAATGAATCTATATCTTGGTGGTATTCTGGATATGGAGATCTTAACAAACGGTCCGCAATGGGTTGGGGTGGGAATTACCGATTTTGCTATTTGGATCTTTCAGCTAGATCCTGGTTTTTCGATTATATTACAACTGCTTGGCAAAGTTTAGGTTTAGGATACAAGTCATATTACGATTATCCTGATTTAGATAATCTTACACAAACATTTGATATGGAAACTCTTGAGGGAAAGGAAAAATTAACTGAATATCTTGTTGATTGGATTAATACTTACTTAGGCAATGTGTTCTCAGGACCTGTTAGTAACCCTCCTCTCGGAAGGTCCATTTCTTTGCAAGTTAAAGTGTTTAATAATCTCACAATGAATGGATATGCAGAAGAAGATCTTATTTGGTGTATTTCTCAAAATAGAATTTTAGATCAACTCGAGAATGATTTCCCCTGGATTAATTGGCTTATAGAGATAGAATGGGTAGAATTAACAGATTATCCCCTTTTATTTGATTATATTCAAAATGATATCAATATTGATCCCTCAGGTAACAAGTACATAGAAGTTACGAATGGATTATTCTCTTATTTGCAAAACAATCTCGGTGCTCATTTCAATTTATCACTTGCAGACGAAGTGCTTCCATGCTACTTCTTTTTAACTAATGATGTTCATTTCAGATGGAATGGAATTTCTTTTGCTGGCTTAGGAGGTATGGGTTGGGAAATTTTACTTGGTACTCAAAACAGTTTGTTTGAAGATGGTGTAGAAACAGAGCCTAGACGAGGAATGTCTTCGGTTATGATCCATGAATTAGGTCATTCGCTTGGATTGCCACACCCTCACAGTAGTACATATGGTTGGGGTTCGGCTTTTGTTGCAGATGTTATGAGCTATTTTGCTTACGAACAAAGTTTCAGCACCTTTTACAAAGATGCCATAGGAAGGGCCCATTCAGATGGGCATTATTTGACTGCTCTAATGAATCGTGAGCAAGCACTAGCACTGTATGAAGGTTTAGAAATACCAGAAGTAATAAACGAAACATTTGACCAAGTTGATAGTTTGCTAGAAGCAATTCCTTCCTATTATCAACAAATGGATTATAATTCCTCTGCAACATTAGGTTTGCAAGCACTAGACCTACTGGATTATATCATCTATTATCAGGAATCAACATCAAATAGCACAACTACTGGATTAAACATTGAATTAGGAGGAGTAATTATTATCCCAATTATATTATCTCTATTTTTAGAAATATCGAAGAAAAAAAGAAGAAAATAATTTCTTCTTTGTCGTTATTTTTTTTTTTGATTGTCCAATAAATTTTTTAAGGAAACACTTCAAGATTTAACTACTTGATTGGAGGTGCTTTTATGTTTACCATGGTTGTTGTTAGATATTCGATTATTGTTTTTGAAACACAAAGCATCTCAACTGAAATCTTCTAGATAAATTATAATTTAGATTCCATTTTTTCAGATAAAGCGATGTTTTATTGCAACAAAGGCAATTTCGAATTTTCTCTTAGATAAAGGATTCAAGTTTTTTCAGCTGATTCTTAGTAAATATAAGAAGGAGCTGTAATTTGTGCATCCTTTTTCAAAAAATCATACAAAACAAAAAACACACTTCACCAAGAAAAAGAGGAACCAAAATTGACTAAAGTAAAATTGGAAAAAGAAAACGAGCTCGAATCAACAAATGATGAAAATGAATCAACTGCACTATATGAACAGCTATGTGTTGATGATTTAGAAAAAGCTGAACGGGTAACAATCATACAAAAGATAGATGGTATAGAAAGACTTACTCGAATAGCTGAAAGAGACCCAAAGGAAAGCATCACACGTTTTGACAAAAAGACGTTTGACCCTGGATTTATGCCGATGCATACTCAGGAGTTTACCTACAAACTATTGCGCGACGAATTAAAGAAGACAGGATTCATTACTGATTTAGTTTCAGAAGTTAATGCTGGAAAGGAAGCTACCATTTATATTGCTCATTTGAATGGAGCGCCTCTAATAGTTAAAGCATTTCGACATCAATTAACAAGTCATAACCGAGCTAAAGGTAACCCCCAATTAAGAGCTGCATCATTTGCAGCAAGGGAATACTATCGATTATCACGGGCATTTCAATTAGGATTAAGGGTACCAACACCTGCAAAACAAATAAACAATACAATAATTATGAGTTTCATTGGCGCAGATTGGAGACCAGCACCACAATTACGAAATGTAATTCTTGAGGATCCTGAAGAAGCATTTGATGAAATTATTGAGCAAATGTGGATTAGGTATAATAAAGTAAAACTCATTCACGGAGATCTGTCTGAATACAACATCTTATTTCATAATGGATTACCAATATTCATCGATTTTCCGCAAGCAATAGATATGAGTTTACGTGAAATGCGTTTTCCAGATAATTTGAAGAAAAACCTTCAGGTGATGCAGAAGGATTTGAAGACAATAGGTGATTATTTCACGAAGGAATATAACATTGAATATGATTTCCAGAGAGTCTACAAATACATTATTGGCAAAGATTACAAGAGTGTAAAAGAAGAATATTCAATTGAAGAATATGAAGAAATGATTCATCTCCAAAAAATGGAAGCTCACAGAAGTGTTGAAATTAGAGATAAGGACGTTAGTAAGTTTTAGTCTTCGTTGAAGATTAAACTACTTGTCTCCTTTTCCTTCCTTTTTCAACCAATGTTCAATTGTTAGTTGTTCACTCTGATTCTCGGGTTTCAAAGTATTGTAATCGTCAAGTTGGTATTTTTTAATCAGTGTTCTAAAGAGCAGTTGTTTTTTAGTGCGGTAATATTTTGGTGGGGACCTTGTTGAGTAAAATTGTTTATATTTAGATTCTAATTCTGGAAACTCTTCTTTAATGAAATCAAAGAATCGATTTTTAGATGCACCTTGAAGATAAAGAATTCCAGGAATAACAAAATTTGCCCCTGCATTTGCAATCGCTTCAAAAAGTGATTCAATTTCTCCATCTGAATCATTAATGAAAGGAACTACTGGCATCAATAAAATTCCTACTTTTAATCCAGCATCTCGAAGTTTGCTTATCGCTTGTAATCTTCTTACTGTAGAGGGTGCTCTTGGTTCTAATTTTTTGGCAGCTTTTGGTGAGATAGAAGAAACAGACATCACTATATTCACAAACATTTCTTGAGACATTTCACTTAGAATATCAATATCTCGAGTAATTAAGTCTGATTTTGTTGCAATTGTCAGAGGGCTGCGATATTGTCTAAATACCTTTAGTATTTCTCTAGTTAACTGGTATTTTTTCTCTGCAGGTTGATACGGATCACAAACAGAACCTAAAATAACAAATTCCTTTTTCCATTTTGGTTTTGATAGCTCCTTTCGAAGTATTTGTGGTGAATTCATTTTTACAATTATTGTCGTTTCAAAGTCTTTAGATGGATCTAAGTCGAGATAGCTATGAGTATATCTAGCAAAACAATAGATACAAGAATGTAAACAACCACGAAAAGGATTTACGCCCCATTTAAAGGGCAAATTTGATTTGCTTATTTTGTGTAATACACTTTTACATTGTTGTTCAATATAATTGATTTTCACTGAACCCACTCTGCTTTCTATTTATTACAAGTATCATTTTCTGAAATAATAATACTATACTTCTGATAAAAATATATCAACGGGTAATCCCCACATTGTCATATGTTTTGTTGAGAGGATTTGATATCCAGATTCAAATAATATTTCAGCTGCTAGAATTGGTCTACAATCAATGATTTTTGAAAATCTTTTATGGAACCACTCGTATGTTCTAACCATTAAATTTAATTTTCTTCTTGAAAGAGTTACAATAATCAATTTCCCTTTTGGGGTGAGTACTCGTTTGCATTCTTTTAATACTAAATAGATATCCTTTATAGAAAACAATTCAAGAGTAAAACTGAGAAAGATTCGATCTATAATATTATCTTTGTATGGTAAAAATGTGGCATCTGCACATTGTAATGAAGTTACATCTTTAAGATTTGCTTTTCTCATTTTTTGATTGGCTTTTTTACACATTCCTTCGGATATATCGACACCTAGAACAAGACCATTGTATCCAACAGCACTTGCCAATTTTCTTAAAGAGTTCCCAGTTCCAAAACCTATTTCTAAAATCGTTTCATCTTGATGAGCATTCAGAAGTTTAATCCCTTCTAATCTATATCTTCGTTCAAAAATACCAAATATATCATACCAATTAGCCATTTTTGTATAGCTTAATTTTGCTTCAGCTTTTGTTCGAGATATATCAGTAATTTGGAGATGCTCATCTGTCATATTATTCATACAAAACACCATTCATTTATTTAGTTTGTTTGCCGAAAATTAAATAACGCTCAAAATCTTTATCTCTCCAAGAACTGGAGAATAATATTATGTTACAATTCATATTAGCATCTTTAATTCTACTTGCTCAAACAAATTTTGATCAAACACATATTATGTCTTTTGCTTTTTGTCCATTTATTTTTGGAGGCACAGCAATCTTTGCTATAGTTCAATGGATCAGACTTGAACCAGGTAAGAAGAGAGAAGTTATTTGGTCGATTTCAATAATAGTTTTAGCTATTGTTGTAATAGTTTTTGTAGGATTGAATACTTTCGTCTGGAAAGAGGATTTGCTTTTTTACATCTTTATAGTAGTACGATTTACACTACTCATCTTCCTAGCGATACTAGCAAATCCATACATTAAATGGGCACCATTCAAAAGTCTCTTCATTACAAAGGAGAAAACGGTTTAAGAGAAAAAAGCAAATCAATGAGGTATAAGAAAAATGAAGCCATTTAATTCCCTTATTACTTTTCTTGAAACAGATAATTTGGAAGCTACAACGAAATTCTATACCTCAATTATGAAATGCAAACTAGTTGTTGACCAAGGTCTTTGTCGGATTTTCGCTATATCTAAGAACGCTTTTATTGGTTTTTGTTCGCATGATTTTCTTGATAAAGACAAGAATTCCATTTGCTTAACTTTTGTTTGTTCTTCAAAAGAGGAAGTTGATGAATGGTACAAACACCTACTAGTAAATAAAATTGATACAAAAGCACCACCAAAAGAAAATGCAAAGTTTAACATTTACAATTTCTTTGCAAAGGATCCAAATGGAATCATAATTGAAGTTCAATATTTTCTTCATCCATTTCCACCCGAATAATATTATGTTTAATTCGTTTAGTGAGGAAGAAGCTATGACAAGCAAGGAAAGCATTCAATTAGATGAAAACCAACAACAAAATGGTAAATCATGGAAGAGCTTTTTGAAAGTGTATCTAGTTCTTGCTGTACTCTTTTTCGTTATGTTTACTATGCGCTCAACTGTTACGATATTGCAAGTTTTTGTTCCAAATTTGAGTTCTGCATTTTCAGTAACTGAAGGAACTATTGCAATCATGTTTACAATCTACAATCTCTCAGCAGCTTTTGTATCACTTCTCATTGGTCCTGTTGTTGAAAGGTTCGGTTATAAATTAATGATGTTTACCGGGATGTTCATTTTTGCTACAGCTGTTATGTTTTCAACATTTGCCACGGAATTCTGGATGATGGCTATAACTCAAGCAGTTGCTGGAATTGGTGCAGCTTGTTTTGGTCCGGCTAATATTGCTTATGCAGGTGATTATTTCCCTAAATCTAAAAGAACGACTGCAATAGGTTTAATCATGTCTTCTTTTTATATTGGAAGTATAATTGCAGTACCGATTAATGCCTACGTTGCTGATCTACTTGATTGGCGATGGGGTGTAAGAACAATGAGCATCTTTAGTTTTCTTGTCTTTTTGATGATATTATTTGCTATTCCAAGGATTAAAGGAAAGAAAATTACTAGCTTGTTTAAACCTAAAGAAAGTAATAATGACCCGAATGAAACTTTGTTAACGAAAGATAAACACCCTGAAAACATAATAGAACTTTCTTATTTCAGTAGAATGAAACAAGTCCTCTCAAATAAATATGCAGTTGGAACATTTTTCATCACTCTTTTTCAAAGAGGTGGTCTTTTTGCAATGATTATATTGTTATCAACATGGTTAAATGCAAAATTCCAATTTGAAACGACAACAATTGGAATAATCTTTATGGGAGCTGGAATAGCAGCTCTTGTAAGTAATAGCTTCTTCAGCTGGCTTGCTGACAAAGTTGGTAAAAAAGCAATTATTATTATTGGTACCAGTTTAACTGCCATTTGGATTGGAATATTTCCATTGATTTCTTTCACAGCTGCTTTGGCTATTGTAAATATAATTATACTCAGTTTTGTAGGTGCTATTTCAATGGGAAGCTATAATGCATTTATTACTGAAGTTTCTCCATTATCAAAAGGAACAGCATTAGCAATAAACAATACTTTTGGGCAAATTAGTCAAGCTGCTGCAGCAGCCATCCTTGGTAAAATAATATATGACCTTACTGGAAATTACACATACTGTGGATACACAGCAATGGGTTTCTATATAATTAGTGTAATACTGATGTTCTTTTTCGTTAGACCAAAAGAAATTGAAAAATACAATGCACTTCGAGCTAAAAATTATCATCTACAAGAAAATTCTTAATATTACAGTGATTATGTTCATATAGTATGTATATTTGAAAGAAAATTCAAAAAATAGGTAGTCAGTAATTTCGGAGATGCCAAATTGAATCAATATGACACAAAACAACTCACTCAATGTTTGAATGAATTGGCTAAAAAAGTACAAACCTGTAAGACTACTCAAAAGCTCACCGAGGAAACAGTAAAAGTAATTCAAAAACATCTATTTTATGATGCAGTTGTTGTTCATCTCTTTAATGTAGATTTAAAACTACAATTAAGGGCAAATTATGGGATCAATATTCAAAAAGAGATTGAACAGAAAAAAACACTGGATTATAATATTATTATCGAGAACCTTTCAGTACAGAAATTGTATATTTATCAAGATTGGATCAAAAGAACAGAGTACCATAAATTAATTCCTGAACTAACTGGGTTCCAATCTGTTGCAATTACTCCACTAATCTTCAAAAGACGCATTCTTGGATTAGTAACAATTGGCTATCGTAAAAAACAGAATTTTAGCCATGATGAAATAATATTTTTTGAAAATGTTAGTATTTTAATGAGTACCTCAATTGGAAATTTGATTCTTCAAACAAACTTTCAAAAAAGAGTTGATGAACTTCAAGATACTATTAAACATATCCGCCATGATTTTGCAAATGACATACAATCAATAGCACTTGCATTAGAGCTTTTGTCAACAGCGGAATTATCTGAAGATCAAAAAAAATACATTCGTATTCTTAACAAAGCAAAAGATTCCTCAATTACAAAAATCACGGAATTAAAGAGGTTAAAAGTCCAACATGAGGAAAATGTAAACATTGACATTGGAATTCCTATAAAAGAGTGAAAAATGATATGTAGAATGATACAATAGAATTTAAGGAAAGATTCTTTAGTTATCTATAGAGACCGATTTTAGTTTAAAGGAAAGAAGGACCAAAAAGCAATAATAATATTCAGGTCCTTTTTCAAACCAGTACTAATCTATACTTTAAATTGTGAGGAATTACAATGAGTCAAGAGAAAATCGATAGCGGCACAATTATTCTTAACGAAAGAGGAGCAGAAATTGGAGTAATTAAAAAAATTTATTCAGATAGATTTGCGAGATTTGAACTACAAAATTCCGATTCAATCGCTTTTGACCCCTCACATGTTACTGAAATAAATGTTTCAGGAAGATTGCTGAAAAAAAGATCAGCAAAAATAATTCCTAAAGCACAAATATTTACTAAAGGCGCCACTGAAACACTCACTGAAGCTGTAAATCAAGCAATTCAATTAATTTTTGAACATTTAGCTACCAAAGAACTAAAAAAAGCGCTACAACACTTCGAATTTGATTATCTTGCTAAAGCAGATATTGAAGAAAATCTTCCATTACAACAAGCAATTGGTTTCATTAGAGGTGTGCAACTTGCAGGAAAAACACCTCAAGATTTCGTTGTAAAAGCTGTTTTTCAAGTTTCTGAGAATATACCCGAACTAAAGAGCAAAATAGCACCTGAGATTGTTGTAGATAAGTTAAATCAGGACAAAGCATTCATTAGGATTTTATGGAATTTATTAAGGGTTGGTATTTCGCAGGCGGTTAAAATAAAAGATATTGATTTAGTTTATAGCAGTAGTGAAGCATTGCTTGAAATTGGATTGAGACTCATTGAAATTGAACAAAAGGAATCAGGTTCTTCAAATGACATCCTTTTTTGGCAAAATAGAATTAATGACTGCATTTTGAAATATATTGCTCTAATGATTATTAATTTAGAACCTGAAAATCAAGAGAAAAATCTACTATTTATTAAAGAAAAAGCAACTGAAATAATTAAAACAATAAAAGTAAATTCCTCACTAAAAGAGCAGACTATCAAATATTTCGAAATTTTTACTATTAAAGATTATGATAATATGAAAACCATTGAACTTATTCATTCCGGTGTGAAAGGGTTTAACCTCAAAATTATGTCGGAAAAGAAAGCAATGAAAGAATTGTTAGACATAATGAATAATTGTTCAAGTACAGAAGAAAAAATAAATATCGTTAATCTTCGCAAGGAAATTGATAAATTCACTCGAGAAACTCGAGGTGTTTCTCAAGAATTCATTCAAATTTTGCACGAAATCAGCCAATTCTTAAAGAAAATCGAATATGGTGACAGTAAAGTCCAAGATTATTTTGCAACATTGATGAACAAAATCCACAGACGAAAATACTACGAACTAAGCGATTTAATGCAAAAATTGAATAGTGAATGCTTTAAACTGTAAATAGCCTTTTCGATGTTATACTAATAGAAAAATAGTAATGCTAGACTAATCATCGCTAGCATCTTGTAATTGGTTAGCACCACTACTTCTCAACCAATTCTTGTACCCTCGACCAGTTTTAGTATTAGCTAATCCGCCCTCAGATGTTTCTTTGATCTCACAAGGCATCATACGACCAATTTCATCCATAGCTATTTCAACATCATCAAATGGGACCACACTTTCGATGCCGGCTAAGGACATATCAGCAGCCACAAGAGCACTTGCAGCCATAATACCATTTCTCTTAATACAAGGTACTTCCACTAAACCAGCAATAGGATCACAAGCTAATCCCAAGGAATTTTTTAGCATTAATGCTGCGGCATTCACAGCTTGTTTACAAGTACCACCTGCTATTTCAACAGCAGCAGCAGCAGCCATTGCAGCGGAAACACCAATTTCAGCTTGGCAACCGTGTTCAGAACCACTAGTGGAAGCAACAGCATCACAAACAAGTCCGATCAACGAAGAAGCAAATAATCCTTTGATAATTGTCTCTTCAGATGCTTTTAGTTTCTCAGCTACAGTATAAACAACAGCAGGGACAACACCAGAGGATCCAGCAGTTGGAGAAGCAACTATAGTGCCCATTGAAGAATTAAATTCACCGACGCCAATTGCTCGAGATACCACCTTAATAATTGTAGAACCTGTTATGGATTTACTTTTACGGTTTTTTAGCAGTATTACAGCATCTCCGCCACTCATACCACTTGGAGATCTTTGCTCAATTTTAATGCCATTTTTAATTGAACTTACCATTACTTTCCAGATTTTGCCCATAGCAGACATAATTTCCTCTCTGCTTACTTCTTGAATCTCCATTTCATGTTCAATCATAATTTCGCCTAATGATTTTCCTTCAGCCTCAGCTTGCAGTATAAAAGGTTCCACGCTTGTAAGGGTCAAAACATTTCTTCTCCTTCAGTTAATTTTGGAAGTATGCGCACTAAATCCATGCCTTTGATTTTAGCTAATTTCGCTTCTAATTCAGCAGGTGCTTGTTCTTCGATTTCAATAGTAGTCATTGCAATATCTTCTCGAGGAATATCTTTACTACAAAGTGATACAATATTAAGATTATATTCAGAAATCAATCCCGTTATTTTTGATAATGTCCCAATAAAATCTTTATGTCGTAAAATTAGCGTAACCTCATTACCAGTTATTTCAGTTGCAAAACCCAATATTTCCCTAATTACTATATCTCCACCACCCACAGATTCAGCAATTATTTCAGTAGGTTGTTCTGGATCTTCAATAACAATTTTGATACTATTAGGATGGTAATTTGCGCCTAATCTTATCCGTTTGAATTGAATATCTATTTCTGCTTTTTTGGCAAGTTCATCAGCTATTTTAATTCGTTCATCAAAAGTTTTGAAACCCAACAATCCACCAATTACTGCTTTGTCACTACCATGTCCTTTCCAAGTTTCAGCAAAGGAACCATGAAAAAAGACCGTTACTTTCTTTGGTTCTTTACCATAGAGTAACCTCGCTGTTCTACCAATTCTTACAGCACCTGCGGTGTGTGAACTAGATGGACCAGTCATAATTGGACCTAGAATTCTAAATGCACTATCATCAGCCATATATCTTACCTACTTTCATCGACTTTATTGATCTTAAATTATTACTATGAAAAAGTAATCTGCTGATAACAAAAACTTTCCTAAAGAAAATTATTTTCCACCAGCAATGGATGCTTTACTAATTTTTACTGCAGGTGAAATTGAGCCGGATTCATTTATCAAACTCTTTGAAACACCCTCTACGCTTTTGAGCAATTCAAATATTGTCGTACCAACCATAGTTTCTTTCAGAGGATAAGAAATTTCACCATTTTCGATTAAAAATCCTTGATCAATTAAAACGGAAATATTCGGTGAACCTTCAGATGGTCCTAGCGCGCTATCTTTGAGGTATATTCCCTTTTTAGTTTCTGAAATCATTTCCTCAATAGTCCAAGTGCCAGCTTCAATTTGCACTTGAGTTAAATCTGGGTGAGGTTTACTCCCTAAATTGCTTTTTAGTGCATTTGCTGTGTTCTCAATTCCTAAAACATTTGCGCAATAGGAATTTGAGAAATAAGCTTTGGCAACTCCTTTATCAATTAGTGTCAATTCCTTATGAGGTACCCCTTCATCATCAAAAACTGCAGAGCCAACTCCGCCTTCATGGAGTGGATTATCCTTAATCGTTATCTCTTCAGAAGTAATTTCTTCCCCTAAACGATCTTTGAAAAAAGCAGTACCTAGAATTACTTCATAAGCATCTAAACCAGCAGCAACAATTGAGGAAAATGTATCCATAGTGCTTCTATGATCAAGAATTACTGGTAATTCATCACTCGAAATTTTCTTAGAACCTAGTAAAGAAATAGCATTTTTTGCAGCTACCTTTCCAATTTTATTTGGTTTGAAATCAGCTTTTGCTCGAACTTTTTGAAAATCCCAAGATGTTGCAATATCACCATTTACTTCAGCTTTAGCAAAAATGACTCCTGTTAAGGAACTAAAAGTTTGAGATACCTCTACACCTAAACTATTGAAAATAGTTTCAGTAACGCATAACCTTTTGAAATTACCACTAACAACTACTTCATCTTTTTCTATTGCTGAATCAATAGCTTCAATGGCCATTTCAGTTAAATTTTCTGCGGGCAATTCACTAATGGTTTTATCCTCTAATCCTTTCACCTTTGGATACTTTGTGAATGGACCAGGTAACGATGAGAACAAATCATCAGGAGGGGATAATTTACTTAATTTCACTGCTTTGTTTACAGAATCTTTTATTGAATCTTTATCAAGCAGAGATGTTGTAGCAATTCCCAAGCCTTTTTTTGTGTAAGCTCTTACACCAAAACCAGTAATAGTTTTGCTTTCTGAAGCAAAGATTGCGTTCTTCTCTAATTGAGTGATATCTGAAGCTCCTTCGAGGACGAAAATCTCAACTTGGTCGGCACCCTTCTTGATGCCATGTTTTATACCTTTAATGAAAAAATCATTCATTCACTTGAGTCCCCCTACAACAATTTGCTTAACAGCTAAATGCGGACCTCCAGCGTGAACAGGGACCGATTGAGAAGCCTTACCGCAACTACCTGGAAAAGCAAATTCGAGATTCTTTCCAAGAGCAACAGTTCGTTCTAATACCTCGAGACAAAGACCACTCATACTTACATTTTGTATCGGTGCACCAAGTTCACCATTTTCAATAAGATGCCCTCCTTGAGCAGAGAAATAGAATTCTCCCTTAGCAGTGTCAACATAACCACCGTACGAATTCTCAAGATATACGCCGTTTTTAATTGTTTCAAGTAATTCTTCCAAAGAATGGTCACCAGCATCGATGTATGTATTTCCCATTCTTACTATAGGACGATGATTATAGTTCATTGCTCGAGCAGCACCATTTGGTTCAACACCCATTTTTGCTGCAGTTTCCATTGAATGAAGATAACCGATTTGTTTTCCCCCTTTTACTAATTGCCTTTTAATGGTCTTCGTTCCCTCAGAATCATAACAGTAACTTCCACGTAAACCAGGAATAGTAGGATCATCATAGATATTAATGAGCTCTGATCCTAATTGCTCGCCCATTTTTCCCTTGAGAATAGAATCATCAGCGAGAATACTATCTGCTTCTTCAGAATGCCCAAATGATTCGTGAACATATACCCCTACAAGTGAAGGATCCATAACAATATCTCTTTTTCCACTTGGTGGTTTTTCAGCATTAAGTAACAATAGAGCACGTTCAGCTAATTCAACACCTTTTTGCGTAATGTCAAGTCTCTCAATTTCTTCCCAACCCGAAGTGGTTCCTTTTAAGAAGTAAACATTTTGCATGGTATCCCCTTCACGCGCTGTAGCCATACATAAGATGTTCAAATTACTATATTCTGTGTAAACTTTCGTACCAAGAGAATTAACAATAATTTCTTTCTGAAACCAATTCTTTATTGAAGCATTTGTTTTGACAATTTTATCTGAGTAGGTTCTCGCTGTTCTTTCGAATTCCTCTACGATTTCATACTTTTGTTCTAATGGAACGTCTCTAGGATCGTTTTTGTACTTTACTTTATATGAACCCTCTACTACATGATCCTCAGTAATCATGCCTTTTTCTTTTGACTTTATTGCTGTTGCTTTTGCAATTTTTATTGCTTTAATCAATGCTTTTTCAATTTCATCTAGCTCGGTTCCAACAATTGAAACAAAACCCCAACCGCCATCAATTAATGCTCGAACACCTACACCAATATCATGATCATAACTAATTTGCTCAGGTCTACCGTTTTGTATAGCAATTGAAATTCCTTTTCCTTTCTCAATTCTGATATCTGCGAAATCGCCCTTCTTAAAAGTGAACTTTTCCAATATTTTCTGGGTTTTATCCATCATTTTTAATCACAGACATCAAACTAAAGCATTTTTATTTGCTAACCATTTTAATTTTATCTAAAGATTTCGTTTTCATTAAAAATTACTGGTTTTTCTTAGTTCAACTTTTTTTGAACTCCAAGTTCAAGTTTTCTTTAAATAAACGTTTAAATAGTAAGATGTTTATCTAATTAAATGGACTTAATCGTGAGATTTCCCGAACGACGCGATGAAGGTTATGAAATAAAAGAGATGAAAGCTAAAAATGACAAAAAATAGGATAGTTAAAGGATCAATAGTAATGATCATCACCCTTCTATTTATGGCTATGACTATTTCGACAGCACAACTTAAAGCTACAACAGTAGACGAAAGTAAAGTACAAATTGCTGATGCGGAATATACAGGAAGCCAATACATAGAAGGAATTGATATCTATCCGCTAAAGGATACTGCTATAGGAGTTAATGTAGGATTCATTGGTGGAACTGTTGAATTGCCTTTTGATGTTACAACATATAGTAATTTAGAAGCTTTGAATTTGATCGTTGCAAATCAAGCAGCCTGGCGAATGCATTCTCAAAGAAGATTCTGGGATGTTTCGGACGGAACATCACTGATGTTAGTCTTTAGAGGATTAACAACCGGCGAATCCCTCACTCAAGGGAATGCTATTGCAGCAATGATCGAAACAGCTTATAATTTCTCATTAAGCCTAGTATTTGGTCAATGGGAAGCAGGACTCGAAATATCTATTCTCGTATATCAAGGAAGAATAGCTGATGAAAGTGTATTTGATTCATTCACAGATGACTTTACCAGTTATGTGTCTGACGATGGATTTGGCGAAGGAATTACTTCAAGTGTGCTAAACAATGCACCTGTTAAAGCCATGGGTGTTTCATTAGTGAAAGGTAGATATTTACTAATGCAACCTGCTTTAGGTCTTATTCCAGTACTTGAGTGTGCTTGGATTGATCCTGATGGATTAGAGAAAGATGGTACAGTTATTGATGTAAGCTTGCTCAATATTATGCCTGATTTAACTGAAGTTAGTGGGGCAGCAAATGCACTTGCAAGTATAGTCAAATTGGATTTACCATATGTCGTTGATGTTTTAGTAGTTGACCCTGATACGGATAATATGTATCCTCATCTCAAAGGTAAATTTGAATGGGTTGTAAAAGTTGATCTTCCTATTTGGCAACGAGATGAAACATATGATGATATTTTTGTCTCCTATGATCTTAATTTAAGTGACATGCGTTCTTATCCCCAAGTTATTGGTGAATTATCTCTAAATGCAAGTTTACCATTTAATGGTGGACAAGATATTGAATATATATTCACCTGGGAGAACGTTGGCGCTGAAACGGCATACAATGTAACTCTCTCTTATGGAGAGTTTGCTTATGATGAATTGGATGGTTTTTCACTTCTCGTTGAAAACCCTGATTTAACCTTTGATGAAAACAAAATTATTTATTGCAACACTACAGATGGATATATTTCAGAAGCATTGCTTATTGGTTCAGATATCTGTTCAATTGAAGGATGGTTCTATAATGACACATCTGCCTCTTGGTTAGGAGTTGGTGGATATTATCCAGGTGAGAATTTAGACTATCTCATAAGTTTAGCCTATACTGAACAAACATACTTGCATCTAGATGTTGGAGATTTCGAGAAAACAAATCTCACAGATATTGAAGACGCATTCACTTTAACAACAACAATAGACGAATTAGCTCCTGGAGAGAATGTAACCAAGAGTTTTGCTGTTAGAGATTTACCAACAGGTACTGTTAATATCTATAATTCAACTACAGGAACAATAACAAACGCCACTATTTTCATACAAGATTCTCCAAACTGGGAAGAATATTTCACTCTCATGTTGAGAATGCATGGTTCTTCATTACATATTCCTGAAGATCAAGTTACTTGGACTAATTGGTTCCCACAAGAAGTTGTTGGGTCAGCTTATGTCTATACTGAAGCTGATGGCACAGAATACATGGGATTGACAAATGGCTTAGTAATACAAATATATGATGACGAAGCAGTTTTGGTTGGGAAAGTTAGTTTAGACAAAGATGTTTATACATTTGGTGAGAACGTAACCTTCACTTTAGAGCTTGAAAACATCGGCAATGCAAATGCAACAGATGTGGATTATCAATTCTATCATGCATTTATTACAGATGATTTAGAATTAGGTTATATTCACGAGATTCTTGGATCAGAAGGAACTATACCATTAATTAAACCAGGTGAAACTGTTACAGTAGAATACACTGAAACAGCTACAACTAACATTGGTTTACATCCAGTGTTCGCTGTCTTCGGATATACAAGCGATGAACCCGGCACTGACCCAAGAGATGTTCCCACACCTTTACCTTGGTATCTAACTGAAGGTCTGTCAGAAGCACAAGTCAATTTTATTGAGGCGTTGGTTTATGCCAATCCAATATTCAATACTACCAGACACAATGCTGTTATTAGTTCCATGGATTTTGGATTAGTTTTACCACCTCCAAGCAAAGAAGGTACAACACAACCAACTTATCCAACACCAGAAGTTGAAGTTACAACTGAACTTCTCGGTTTAACAAATGATACTACAATTGGAGATGAATTAACTCTTAGAACAACGATTACCAATGTTGGAGATGAACCAACAAATATAATCTATTTACAGAGAATTCCATCTAGCTTAGGTTTCGTAGCAGATACTGATAGCGTTACCGTTGAAGGAGTTGCAGTCTCTTACGATAAAGCTTGGGTTAACCCTCCATATTTCGGTATGACTATGGGCATTATAGCAGGTGACTTAACTACTCCCGTTGGAGCAATCGGTGTTCCACTTGATGTAAATGAGACAATGGTTATTGAAGTAACACTAGAAGTCAAAACAAGTGGTGAAATCTTCATTCCATCCGCAGAGATTCGTTACAACAGTGCTTACGATATGACAACACGCAATGGAATAAATGATGATTCATCTGCTCCAACTAATGAAACACAAACTGCGATGTTGAATGGGCTTTATGCTACAAGTAAATCTAGCGATATAACAGCGGATCTTTCCATAAATGACATAGGTGACGGATCAGATAGGGCATCCACAAATAGTTGGGGTTCCTATTCCGATAGTTTAACTTTTGCCATACAATCACTTAGTGACCTTAATCCTAACTGGCGTAACTTCATCTATATTGGTGTAGGACTTATCGCAGTTACAGGTGTAGCAGTGCTTATCTATTTCCGTGCAAACGGCAAAAAGCATTAAACTGATAGATATCTCCCCTCAAATATAAATGGAAGTCGGCTTTTCTCGGCTTCCTTTTCATCTTATTTTTTTCTGTAAAAAACTACCCTTTTATGCTTTATATTCACTTGTCCCTACCGAAATGATTTTGATATACTTATCCCACATCCTATTGAGGATAAAAAAATGTCAATGAAAGAAGTTAGTTCTGATTACTTACGGGCTCGCGGTTTAAGTGAATCTGAGATTTTGGTTTATTCCACAGTATTGGGTCTTGGTAATGCTACTATTGGAGAAATAAACTTAGCTATTAAAATGGAACTTCCTGAGATTTATATTCAAATTAAGCAATTAGAGGAGATTAGCTATATCAAGAAACTCCCCGGTAAAGTCCCCCGCTACATTGCTATGGAACCCTTCTTGAAAGATTATGCACAGCTAAGTTCTGAAGTTAAACTAGGACTGTTAAGCATTAAGGATAATTTTCATACTCAAGTAAATGAGTTTAATACAAAAATCAAAACTGTTGTTCCGCAATTAGCGGATTTTTGCGAGCTGGAAAAAAACACCAGAACTGATGAGTTAGCAAAGAAATACGATAAATTAGAGCACAGTTTGAATCAAATGGTTGATAACAATTTTCAGCAACTGAACCATTTGGGCGTAGCCCTTAGCACATGGCCCTCTGACAGTATTGAAAAAACATTACCTGCTTTTGAGGGAGATTTAGAGACAAGTAAGGATAATTTTGTTGGGGCAATTTCCAAATATGCTGACTCTCTAGTTATAGATTCTAGAGAGATAAGAGATAAATTAGAGAAATCAACAATTCACCATAAAATTCTTGTTGCAGAAAGGCTTGAGAAATTAAAAAGAGATATTGAAGATTCTCTTGCCGAACTTCGTGACAATATAGTAAAACAAAATTTCACAATAACATCTAGCTATAGTGCAAATCTTGACGAGAAAGATGTCACTGCAAGGGAAAACGCTGCTCAAATTATCAGCGATTTAATCAAGAACGTAGTTATTCTTGCACGTGATATGGAGGGTGATATTAGTAGTCATACTTCTCAAATGATAAATAATTCACTTGGCCCATTATTTAGGCAATTTGATTTTCTTCAAAGTGAAGTTAAAACTACACTTGGAACACTCCTCGAAGAGCACTCAGAAGAAGTAACAAAATTCGTTCGATATGTAAATCATACAGTTGAATCTACAGTACCGGATGTTTTGGAATTAGTAACCACTCATCTTGAAGAGAGCAGAGATGAATCAGCTAGATTTATTGACCAAAAAATAACTGATCCCTTCAAAGAACTTGAAAAAATGAAAGGTGATATTGCTCAAGATATTTCTCAATTTAAGGAAAACATCACTAAAGAAGCACATAAACAAGATGAAGTTGCTCGTGCTTCGATTACAGATAGGCTTGCAAAAATTGAGGAAAAAGTTGACCTAAGTAAACTAGAAATCAAAGATATAATATCACTTTCAAGGATAGACACCGAAGATATCATTCAAAATCTTATTAAGAATATTATCAATGAAAATTCAGATAAAATTAATGCAACGACAACAATAATGCAAGAAGCAGGAAACAAATTAGATAATACTCTCGGAAATACTATTTTCCTTCTTGATGATTCTGGAAAAACCTTTGATGGCATTGTCAATATGTCTGAGAAAGTTATGCCTCTAGCAGATCTCGAAATCAGTCTAATTTATGGCAATGAATGTATAGTTCGTGCAATGAAAGATATGCTCTTACGTGCGAAAGAAGAAATCACTATTATCACCCCTGAAATACTCACCGATTTCCTTTATGAAATTGAGAAGCAACCACAGGTAACTAATTATCAGCTTGTTTCCAAAATTAAAGAAGAAGATGTAAGTTTACTGACCTCTTTGGTTAAACGAGGAAATGTCAACACGATGAATTACAAAGGAATGGATTATTGGATTGCAATTAAAGACAACGAAGAAATTCTTTTTGCACCAAGAATACATCCTGAGAAAAATATTGCTTTTATCACCACAAATCCTAAATTATTCCAACTCTTCTTTGATTTAACAAATCAGAAAGTCTTTTCACAAATGAAAGCTCAAGAATTTCAATCCTAGCTTTCATTTACTCCCCTCTTTTTTCTTTAAATAGTGACATCTCAATAACAAAATACTTTATTAACTAGTTCTAAAATTCTCTTTATTGAGAAAGCATAATAATATGAACGAGTATCAATTATTGCGTATGGAGAATCAAAAATGCCTAAAAAGAATGATAAAACAGCTGAAGCAGCTAGCATAATGGCAGAGCTATATGAATTAAGCATTCCAGGTCAATTAATTGGCAAGGAAGTCATTGATTCTTCGGCTCGCAAAATCGGTGTAATACGAAATGTAAAAATTACTTTTCCACCAACCAAAGTCAATGTTATTATTAAGGGCTTAGATGTGGAATTTCAATTATCTTTTGATTCAATAGCAACTATTGGTGGAGTTGTTCAATTAAAAGAAACAATTAAGCAAGCTGAAGAACTAGAGATTCGCGATGTTGCAAGATTACGTGAAGAAATTGCTAATGAAATAGCATCGTATCTTCGATAAATAGTTTATACAAATCCTCCAACCATCTTTTTCCCTTTTTTTATTATTTCTTTTGTTTTACCCTATTGACAAAGGATAAAAAGGGATATTCTCATTTATTACTAGAAGCGAACAATTTTCATCATTAATACGAATAGTGATGGTTAATTCATATTTTCGTTTGAGGAGGCATCAATATTGTCCGGCGAGAATGAAAGAATGCTACGCGAAGAATTACGAGAAGCTGTTAACGAGAAAGATTATACGAGTGCAGTAGCGAAGGCTGAACAAGTGGCCATGCACTATGAGGGAACAGGCGATCAAGAAAAAGCTAAAGAAGCATGGATGGATGCTGCAAAGCTCTTTCTAGAATGGTCTCAAACATTGCGTGATGGTAAAACACATAAAAATTCAGCAAAAGCTTTAGTGCATGCAGCAGATATTTTTACTAAATTAGGCATTGAAAATGAAGCCGCTCAGGCTATTTCTCTTGCTGCACAAGATTTGGTTATTGCAGGCGATGAATATATTGTTTGGAAGCAACCCGTTGGTGCTGGAGTGTGTTATGCTACTTCATCGATATTATTCATACTAGTATCTCAAGATGAACAAGCACAACAGGTTATTGATCAAGTTCGAACACGTATTGATGCTTTGAGGCATGATTCAACAGCAAATGCAATAGTGGACTTACCAATTCAATTAATGATAGCAAAAAATCAGCAAGACATTAGACTAATGAACAATGTAAAAACGTTGATTTATACCAGTCTCATTCCTGCATTAACTAATAGTGGATTGTCAGAATTTACAGCCTATGTTGAACGAACTGTTCTTGGCGTAGAAAGTTTCATCAATGCATCACAAAAATATCCAGTATTAAATTATGAATTAAAATTGGAAGGAGAAGTAACCATCGACAATGGTTTTGATATTGAAGTTTTAATCACTAATACTGGTGAAGATACTGCTTATAATGTTGAATTGGAAATGGTTCCAAAGAAAGAAGTAACAATTGTAAGAGAATTTAGCAAATTGAAAGTCAAAGAAATTCCACCAAATTCGGCGACAGCTTTAACATGGCGTTGTATTGTTAAATCTCAAGATGTTTTAGAAGAAACTCAAAAATTGAATCTTTCTGCTCGATTAGCCTTTTCAGATTCTAAAGATATGCGCCAAACAATTTCTATAAGTCCAATAGCATTTACTACAGTAAGCCCTAAAGAAACAGATCAATTACGTGTTGAACTTAAAGCAATAAAGGAGAACATACAAAAAACCAAGGAAAAGCTGATTGCTGTACCAGAAGATTCTATCAATTTAGTAATTTTAAAAATCTTTGAAATCATTAATCAAATCTTTGAACAAATTGAAGGATTTGTGGATGTTGGTGCAATTCAAAACGCAAAATCATGGGCTAAACTTTTACAATTGCAATTGGAATTAATGAAAGATATTCCTAATCAATTGCCAAGCAAAAATGAGTAAATCACTCATTTTAATTTTTCTTTTTATTTTCACATTCTGATTACTTAAACATCAATTAATTTTGTGCTCCAAGGATACCTTTCAAGTATTGTGTTTATCACTGAATTAACTTTCTTAGCTTCATATGTATCTTCGTAATAGAGAAAGATTCCATGCCCACCACGAATTCTTTTCAGTTGTTGGTACACTGTTTTTGTTGTTCTAACACAATCAAAAATAATCAATTTTTCTGCTTCGGGTAGATCAATATCGCGTTCCCCAACTGGGGACATTATCAGAGCTGCTTGACCATCATAATTTCTAAATGCTTGTAAAACAGCATTTTTATCAAAAATTTGACCTGTAAGCAGAAATGATTTTATCTTTGCTTTTGTTAGAAAATTTACAACTGTTTTTGCCGTAGTAATATAAGAACATATGACAACTGTTTTTTTGGTAGATTGAGCAATTTCAACTACTTTTAGTATTTTCTGAGGAATCACGGATAAATTACTAACTTCTACATTAGGTAATTTCCAAAGGAATTTTTTCAATTGTTGTGGAACCATTGCAAATAGATATTTTCTAATCAAAGTTAATGATTGAGCTTTCCCTCTTACTTCTTCTGAAACAGGGGCTTGTAATAAAGCCTGTGGACCTATTTTTTGAACTTGTTTCAAATATGAAGGATTTTCTCTCTCGAGTTCCAATTGAATTTCTTTATATGCTTCTCTCAATTGTCCACCTATAATACTAGATATTTCTGCTAATGAAGGATCGAATACCGGAACGGCTTCTACACTGGTTTCTTTAGTAAAATCACCAACATCAGTTCCAGCTAGATAATCCATGTAAATCAATTCAGTATTTGGTATGTACTCCATGAGAGTATCTAACTCTTGGCGCATTTCAATTTGATCTTGATCAAGAACATAATGTGAATCACGAAGAGTTCCACTCATTCCAATAACGAGTGATTTTTTTAATTTCTCAAAAATAGTTGTCCAAGGATATACTAGAACTCTTTTGGAACCAACTCTTCGGATTAACTTATCTACTTCATTAATGATTACTAAATCAAAACTTTCAGCAATTGATGCAGGTGCTTTCTGTAAAATATTTGCCAATTTTTGTGGAGTACAGAGTATTACTCGAGAGTCTTTCAGCATCTTTTGAGCATATGAATTACCAATACCAGGACCTATCCAATTGAATCCTTCAACTCCTCCATACTCATTAATGAGAAAGTCCTTAGTTTCAACAAGTGACGAAGATGAAAGGACAATTAACAAAATCTTCTTTTCAGGAAACAGCGAAGTCAATAATTCGTAAGTGATGACTCTTTTTCCCATACCACAATCTAATTCTAATATCACACTTTTGTCCTTATCTAAATGAAATTTTATTAAATCTAAAATTAGTTTTTGGTAACCTCTGGGCACAATTTTTCGATCTACTTTGCTCACTGAATGACATCCTCAACCTACTACGTTAAACCTTCAATATAAAGCTACAATTAAAATGAATGAAGGGGCGTGGGAAAAAGCCCCTTTTCATGGTAGCAAAGTATGTGCGAGGTGCACACAAGAAGACCACCTAATTTTTTATCTCTTGCCGAGGAGATGATATTGCCGAGGTATCAATCCAAAAGTTATGTGTTCTTCTTATGTATAGAACTATACAGATAGTGATATTAAAGAACCAACAATGGAGTTAACCGAAAGTATTCGGTGTTCTTTACTAAGTAAAAAAATTAGATTGAAAAAGGAATTTGAAGAAAACATTAATCGCTTAAGATAATGTTTTCTATATCAAAATGTCGTTTAGCTAATACTTTAGCACGCTCAATATTGCGACCTTCTTTACCAATAGCTAAACCTCTTTGATCACGTTTTACAGTAACAAAAGCTAATGTTGGTTTATCCTTTCTTCTAACAACAGCAACCTTTTCAATTGAAGCAGGAACCAGAGCATTCTGTATGAACCTCTCGGGTTGATCGTCATCCTCAACAATCTCTATATCTTTTCCAAAGACATTCTTGAGTTTCTTGATGTGTATTCCATTGCGACCAATTGCATTACCAACATATCCGCGTTTCACCAGAAAAATTATTCGATCGAGTTTTTTGTCTATTATACAATCTTTTGGACTGATTCGTGTTATACTCGAGAAGATATCCATAGTTTTCATTTCATCAATGGTAATCTTTATGCCAGAAGACAGTTCACTACACGACCTATATTTTTTCTAAATTCCTAGTGTTATTTCTTCAACGCTTTCAATATTTTACTGTCACCAGTGTCATATACTGAAATTGCTGAAACAACATGTTCCCTGCCACAAAGTGCGCCAAGTTCATATCCGTTTCCGTTGTATTCAACAATTGGAATAGAAGCTAAAGAACAGTAGTATTCTACATGGGTTCTCTGTGTAGCCATGCAATTTTTTGCAAGGATAACCAATTTTGCTCGACCAAGCTTTGTAGCTTTGATTGTTCGCTTTATACCATAATCTCTTTTACCAGTTCTAGCGATAATTTGTATTTCTCTATTTAAATCGTATGACATTTTACTTTACTCCAACATTTGTTAGTTATCTCAAAGTAACTTTTTGTTGTTTTAACATAGGGAATTTAAATCATTCCCTAATGTTGATTTGTTGTTTATTACTTACTTAGTTTTACTAGCAGCTTTCTTGGAAAGCTTGTCTCTTTTCTTCAGTGGATTCATCATAAGATCAATAGCACCAGTACCTAACGGAATCATCTGACCTACGATAACGTTTTCAGTTATTCCTTTTAATGGATCACTTTCTCCAGTTAAACAAGCTTCTAACAAGTGTTTTACTGTAATTTCAAATGAAGCTCTGGCTAATACACTTGCCTTTTCACCACTTATACCATGTCTACCAATTTGTTTTACACCACCGGTAACAGTCATTAAATCTGCTACTAATGTTATGTGCCTCAAATCTACGTCTAAACCTTGCAACTTCAAAACAGCAATTGATTCTTTAATGATAGCGTTTCTTGCAGCTTCTATGCCCAATGTTTCAGAAATCTCGTATGTGTGGTTTGTGTAAATTCTTGTTTGATCCACTCCAGGAATCCTCAATGTTTTAACGAAATCAGTTCCTTCGGTGTAAATAACGTATTCGCCTTTTTCTGGGTCCTTGTTGATTTGTGTACGTTTGATATTCGTCAACCCTTTCACAGGCATCAGTCGTATTTTAGTTAGAACTTTTTGCAAATCTTTTAGTGATTCCATTTTAGGGTTAACATGAATTAGATTTCCTTCTACATTTACGTCAACTTTTCTACCCTTACTAATAGTTTCAGCTATGTTATCGATATCTAATCCTTTATCGTGAAGTAGATCTAATTCTATTTCAATTATGATGGTCATCTCAGAGAGATCAATGCTAACATTTGAAGCTACATTTTCAACTCTGGTTAGTTCTATTCTTCGTGCAACCTCTTTTGCTTTATCAACATCGGTTTTATGCTCTTCATCCAAATATACCTCTGTCATTGGTGTACTTGGGTTTCTTCTTGCGTCAACGATTTCGATAAGACGTGGTAAACCTTGGGTTACCGTGAATTCTGCTACACCTGCAAAGTGAAATGTTTTAAGAGTCATCTGTGTTCCTGGTTCGCCAATTGATTGAGCGGCAATAACACCTACGGCTTCACCGGGTTCAATTAATGCATTTCTAAAAGTCGATTTGACATTGTTTAAAATAACAGTTAGTTGCTTCTTTGTTATTTCCCTTTCATTTAGTTTCTCAACTAATTCCTCAGTTAAATTATGAGGAAGCAAACCATCAGCATTCATTTTAGTGACGGCTTTTTGTATCGTATCAGGGGTAACAAAATCTTTCTTTGGAGTGCTAGTTGAAGCTTTTGACATTATTAGTACCTTCCTAAGATTGTTCTACCTCAGTTTTCAACACTCTGTCAATTATTGCATCAATATTGACTGATTGTCCATGTTCTGTCTTTGCAGGGTCAATACCATCATCGCCATATTTGAGTTGGATGATTTCGCTTTGAGCACCTCTAACAGTACCATCATATTCAGCTTTAATATCCAATAAAGCGTGTATCAACCGTCTCTGCATATATCCAGAGGTAGATGTACGAACTGCTGTATCTACTAATCCTTCACGACCACCACAAGCGTGCATGAAGAATTCAATTGGAGTTAATCCTCTTCTAAAGCTATTCCTTACAAACCCTCGAGATGGGGCATCAAGTGCTCCATGTTTGAAGTGAGGTAAGGTTCTTCCTTTGAACCCTCTTTTGATACGAGCACCACGAACGGATTGTTGCCCTAAACAGGCAGCCATTTGTCCAAGGTTTAGCATACTTCCTCTAGCACCTGTTTTTGCCATTATGACAGCTTCGTTCTCCATACCAAGATATTCACCCGCTACATCTGAAGCAGTTTCACGAGATTTGGAGAGGATTTCCATTATTTTCATTTCGAGAGTTTCTTCTTGAGTATGACCAGACAATCTTTCTAGAATGCCTTGTCTATAAGCATCAATTGTTTCACGAGTTTCTCTTTCAGCATCATCTAGAATTTCATCTATTCGAGCCTTCGCTTCTTTAGGAATGTCAATATTCCAGAAACCAACTGTAAATCCTTTATAGGATAATACTCTGATGAAAAGCTTTGTAATACCATCTAAGAATTCTCTGGCAACATCTGTTCCTTGATCGATTAAAATTCTACCAAGTAAACTTCCTTCTTGTTGCGATCCAATTGCTTTCTTGTCAATTACACCTGTTTTTAGGATACTATGTCTTACAGTGACATAAGCATCGTATTTGCAATTCTCTTCAAGACATTCAGGGCATTTGTGGCAGATTTTTGCTCTATTAGTATAATGAGTATCTTTAGGAATGAACAAACTGAATATTTGTTTACCACTCCACAGTTCTTCTGGTTCTTTGATTTCAGGCTTTGGTAAATCTTTGTTATAACCCGAAGAGATAATGAATTGCATTGTTTCTTTCTTTGTAAAGAAGGTTCCCTTCTTAGTTAAGAGATAAGATGCAGAAATATAATCCCAGTTTGCACCAATCAATGGTCCACCATATCTTGGTGAAGAAATTTGTTCTTGTGCAAGCATTAACGTTCGAGCTTCTGCTTGTGCTTCTTCGTTTTGTGGGACGTGAAGGTTCATTTCATCTCCATCGAAATCTGCGTTGTAAGGCGGGCATACACATAAATTAAGTCTAAATGTTCTATAGAGCATAACTTTTACTTTGTGTGCCATTATTGACATTCTGTGCAGAGATGGTTGTCTGTTGAAGAGAACAATATCTCCATCTTTTAGATGTCTTTCAACGATGAACCCAGGTTCTAGAGAATCTGCTACATTTCGCTTTTCCTTTACAAAACGCAAATCAATTCTCAAACCTTCTTGTCTAATGATGTAATTAGCACCAGGATGATTTACTGGTCCTCGCATAACAAGTTCTTTCAATTCCTCAATATTCCATTCAGTTACCCTTTCTGGAATAGTTAATTGCATAGCAATTTCTTCAGGAACACCTACTTCATTGATGCTCAAATTTGGATCAGGAGAAATAACAGTTCTTGAGGAGAAATCTACACGTTTTCCAACGAGATTACTTCTAAACCTACCTTCCTTACCTTTCAATCTTTGAGTCAATGTTCTTAGTGCTCTTCCGGAGCGGTGTCTTGCAGGAGGAATACCTGAGACTTCATTATTGAAATAAGTAGTAACATGGTATTGTAATAATTCCCAAAGGTCTTCTACAATTAATTGAGGAGCACCAGCTTCAATATTTTCTCGAAGTCTTTGATTAATTCGAATAATATCGACTAATTTATGGGTTAAGTCGTCCTCTGATCTGATACTTGATTCAAGTGTGATACTTGGTCTCATAGCTACTGGAGGAACTGGGAGAACTGTTAGTACTACCCATTCAGGTCTTGCGTAATATGAATCAATACCTAGCAAAATGCAATCTTCATTAGATATTCTTTCAAGCCGATCACGAACATCAGAAGGAGATAATTTCTTTCGCTCTACTACTTTGCTCTTTTTACTAGTTTTAACTTCTTCATAATAAGTCGTTGGTTTTTCTAATCTAATTTTAGATTGAAGTGCTTGGCAATGAGGACATTCTTCTGTTTTTGCAGCTTTTTTAAGAATTTCATTGATCATTGAAGCGCTTTTCTTTTTCCATCTTTTTTCAAATTTAGAAATATCTTGCCTAAATTTGTAAATTTCTTCATCGGTGAGCAAAATACGACTACATTCTCTACAAATAGCTCTAAGCATTTTGTAGATTTTTTTGTTAAACCCAACATGCATAATTGGTCGAGCAAGCTCAATATGACCAAAATGACCCTCACATTCACCTACACGGTTTCCGCAAGTTTTACATCTTTGGCCGGGATCAATCGTTCCGAGCCTACCATCCATTAAGCCTGAGGGAATTGCTGTTCCATCTTCATCGTAAGTGTCTGCTGTAATTACACGGACAACACTCATTTTTCTCATATCATCAGGAGAGAGAAGACCAAACTGTAAAGCGTCAATAGCTTTTGGTAATTTAAATGCCATTCTTTTTTTCCTCCTAAGCCATATCCTTCAATATTAATTTTGGAGCCATACCAAGAGCTGTTAATTCTTGTAAAAGCAATTTGAATGCATAGCTCATTACTACATTTGATACTTCAGACTCACCTTTGCATATTGGACAAAGGTATTTGTCTCGGTTTCTATCGTAAGTTGCGATTACACCACAGTTGCCACAAACATTGATATTTGTTTTATCTGATTCTTCGAGTAAACGCTCTTTCAGAAGCAAAGCTGCTCCATGTCCTACTAAACAATCACGTTCCATTTCACCAAATCGCAAACCACCTTCTCTTGCACGACCTTCTGTTGGTTGCCTTGTAAGAATTTGGACTGGTCCTCTTGCACGAGCATGAGTTTTATCTTTTACTAAATGGTGAAGTTTTTGATAGTAAGCAATGCCCATAAAAATATCAACATCATATTTTCTACCAGTTATACCATTATACATTGCTTGTTTTCCATAGTAGTTCAAGCCTAATTTTTTCATTTCTTGAACTAAGTAGTCAGAAGTAATTCCTTCAAATGGTGTTGCATCAATCACTGTGCCAACTTTTGTTCCATACACAGCAGCCATAGTCTCAAGAATTTGACCAATGGTCATTCTTGAAGGTATAGCATGGCAATTTACAATGATATCGGGAATAATACCTTCAGAAGTAAATGGTAAGTCTTCAGGTGGTGCGATTAAACCAATTACAGCTTTTTGTCCATGTCGTGACGCAAACTTATCACCCACTTCAGGAATTCGCATATCTCTCATCTTAACTTTAACCAAACGATTACCATCGCTTGTTTCAGTTAAGATAACAGTATCAACAAACCCTTCTTCGCTATGACGCATACTAATACTGGTTTCATGTCTAATTGGAGCACGTACTTCAAATTCACTGTATTCTTCAAGAAATCTTGGTGGAGAAGTTCTACCAATAATTACTTGATCTCCAGCAACTTGACTTTCTGGTTCAACAATACCATCAGAGCTTAAATGAACATACGCTTCAGGTGGTCTAAAACCTCTAACCTCTTTACTCATACGTTCAAATTTATCTTCTTGACCAGCTGGATATCGTCGTTCTTCTGCTTCATATCGTCTGAAGAATGCTGATCTAGCTAATCCACGTTCAATTGATTGTTTATTGAAGATAATAGCATCTTCCATGTTGTAGCCTTCATAGCTGAGTAAAGCTATTACCATGTTTTGTCCTGCAGGACGTTTATCAAAATTGATAATGTCCATTCCATGAGTTTTAACAAGTGGTTTCTGCGGATAAAAGAGAATGTGTGAGCGAGTATCAACTCTCAATCGATAGTTTGCTGCATACATACCTAATGCTTGTTTAGCCATTGCAGATTCGTAAGTATTTCTTGGAGATTGATTATGCTCTGCAAAAGGAATAAGTGAAGCACAAATGCCTAAGATTGAACTTGGTGCAATCTCTAAATGTGTATGACCAGTATCTTTTTCTAAATCCTCTATTTGCATTGCAATATAAGCGCTTTCTTCTTCTTCAGCATCGATATATTCTATGATTCCTCTTTGAATTAAATCATGCCAGCTCCAAGCACCTGAAATAATCTTTTCGACATGTTTTTTATCGAGTTTGATCTTTCCTTTGTCAACAACAATAATTGGTCTTCTTACTCTACCATGATCACTGTTAACTTGAATTTCTTGAATATCATCATAGAAGTTGATATTAACTTCAGAACTGATTAGATTTTTTCTACGCGCTTTTCGGACATCATTTACAAATCCTTTAGGATCTGGATGTGAACCTAGTAAACGACCATTGAGAAATACCTTTGTTGAATCTGTTGATTGTAGGTTTTGTAATCGATTTAGGCCGAGAGTATAAAGGAAATCTTCAATATTTTTTTCAATAGTACCAACACTGATGTAAGCATCTAATGCAAGATTCTTTACTAAACCACAATTTGGTCCTTCTGGTGTTTCACTTGGACATATTTTGCCAAAATGAGTTGGATGCAAATCTCTTGCTTCAAAATGAGGTTGGTTTCGGCTTAATGGGCTTACTACTCTTCTCAGATGGCTCAAAGTTGAGAGATAATTAGTTCTATTAAGCAATTGACTAACTCCGGCTTTTCCACCGACCCAATTGCCTGTAGCTAAAGCATGTCTTAATCTTTCGGTAATAACATCAGCTCTCACTGCTGTTCTAATGTTTGGAGTCCTTCCACGAACAGCTGTTCTTTCGAGTTGATATTTAATATCTCGACATAAGCTCATAAAAGCTACTCTGAATAGAGAGATAAGTGACTCTCCAGAGAGTTTAAGCCTCTTATTTGAATAATGATCTTTATCGTCTACCTCGCGTTTATCTAATTCAAGTTCAAGTAAACGTTGCGCCATTTGGCCCAGAAAGAATGCTTTACCGATTCGATGTTCTTCTTTCGTACCGATATGTCTGAGAAGGTATCGATTTAATATTTCACGAGCTCTTTTAATTCTATAATCCATTGTTTGACCGACTGCAACTCGTTTGCCAATAAAGTCAAGAGCTCTTTCCTCATCAGTGATCTCAGAAGCTTCATCTAATGAAGGAATTAATTCTTTTCGAACATCGGTTTTATCTGAAACAGCTTCTACAATTAGTTTATCAGAAGATAAACCTAAAGCTTTCATTAATACTACAAAAGGAATTTTTCGAGGAACTGAGGGAAAACTTACGTTTAAACTACCATCACGAGAGCGTTCCATAGTAACAGGTGCACGTACTCCTTGAGCTGTGCTGAATACTTTAGCCATACTTGTTACGCTGCCTGTTTTCTTCTCAATCAAAATACGATTTGGAGCTAAATCTTCTTGAGTTACAAGAACCCTTTCGCTACCATTAATAATAAAATATCCACCAGGATCATTGGGATCTTCACCGGCTTTTATTAATTCCTCTTTCGTCATTCGACTAAGAGGGCAGACTTTGGATTTGAGCATAATTGGCATACGACCAACAAATACTCTGGAAGTTTCTCTTGGAATCTCGTTACCAGCTTCATCAACTCGAATTGGAGTCATATCGAGATATAATGGTGCTGTGTATGTTAGATTTCTTATTCTAGCTTCACTTGGAAAAATGTTATTTAATGATCCATCAGCTTCTCTAATATTGGGAGGATCCATATCGATTTTATTGATCTTTACATAATAATTAGGAATTTCAGGCTTAATACTACCAATTTCTTTTACAACATTTTGCATCCCATTTTGAATAAATTCATTATAACTATCAAGATGCTGTCGTACAAGGCCAAGTTCCTTAACCATTGATTCAATAAGAATCCATCTGTCCTCAATTGTTATTTTTTCGGTCTCAGACATTCAGTTTATCCTCGCTGATACGGTCTTCTAGGACTATCTTTTCATGCCAAAAATATAATCATGAAGTGTGCTACTTTTTAGCTGGAAGAGCAATGAAATCAATGCGGAAACTTTTATCTTTTAAATCTTATGCAAGAAACGCCATTTTGTAAATTTTTTTTCTCTTATTTGTTAATTTGCTATTAATAATAATAATGCACCACGGTCTTTAACATAAAATAATCTGACTGTAATTCATTTTTTGCAAAAAGTGTTTTTTTAGTTAGCAGATTCTAAGATGATGTTCCTATTTTTCGATTCCCCTCAATATGATGACTTCTGGACATGATTTTTAATTATACAATATTTATTTATACAAACTCCTTCAAAAATTTTTCTATTATGTGAAAAAATAAATTCGTGGTTTTTTAATGCTCTAATTTGAATTAAGTTATAGAATTCTTTAGCATTAGCAGAAATCAATTATTTGTGATCTAATGGTTAAAGAAAAAGCTAAAACAAATGAGATGAATCCCTTATGCATACAGAACAAGAATTGGAGATGGAAATAGAAAAAGTTCTAATTGCTGGATTAGATAATGCCGGGAAAAGCTCAATTCAAGATATATTGAAATATATCCCAATTGAAGCTGCGCAGAGAAGAACACCGAGTAAAGATCTTGAGATATCAGAAAAAAAATTCTTAAAAAAGAAGTATATCTTTTTCATTCCACCAGGACAAGAAGATTTACGGTTGAAAGAATTTCATGGTACAATGAAAAATGAGTATTTTGAAAATGTTAGTACGTTCATTTTTGTTGTTGATTCATCTGAAATTGAAAGAGTAAATGAAGCTAGAGAAGAGTTACAAAGATCAATTGAAGATCTAATGCTGCTTTCTCCTGAATGTAAAAAATTTATTCTTCTTGCTCATAAACAAGATCTAGACGAAGCTGAAAATGGGTTATCTCTCAAAAAGCAAATTCTCGATCCTTTAAATCATCTTTTTCCAAATATTATTTATCAATTCAAAATATTTGAAACAACACTCTTTAGTCCTGAGACAATTCATGAACCATTTGTAAAAGTTATTGCTAAACATGTTGGTATAAATAGATTCGATTTTGATAAATTGGCTGAATGGGTTCGAAAGCAAACGAATGCTAAAATCGTTCTTGTTACTGACCCCAATGGGTTACTCATTGGAGAATCATTTACAGGTATTGAAAATTCCACTGTTTTTGCTGCTTATGTAGCAAAAATTTTCTCTGCTATTGAAGACTTTCAAGCAGATTTAGAAGTTGGAGGGATAAAAATTATTGTCCTTGAGGATGAAGATGAGTCAAATTATAGTATAGTATCCAGAATTAATTGCACAAAAGATGATTATTTAGCACTTTTAATTGGATTTCCAAAAACGCAAATTGGGATGACGAGAATCATAAATCGCACAGGGTTAAGTCATTTGAAGGATGCTTATAATAGCTATAAGACTTAATGAAGAAAATCAAATAAAAAAATCCAATTAATTAGACCTGGGTGTAGGTAATGATTACAAGTACAAAGTTGGGCATAATTCTTGTTGAATTTGATTCACTTAAAGGACCAGTTATTCGAAATAAAAATCCAAAGAATTTTCAAATTCCAAATGAAACAAATGATGAAAATTTACTTATGTGGATATTAAGAGCAAATGAGTTCTCTGTTCGAAAAATTGGAAAGCAAACAGCATTTGCAAAAGCTATTTCTTTGGATGACCCAAATTTTCCTAGAAAGAAAAGACAGTTTGGATTAGGATTAATAGCTCAACCAACTATAGATTTGATTGAAGCAGAGAAAATCTTAGATTTAATTATTTCTACAAGTAAAAAAATAAGTAATAATAAACCATACTTTAAGATGCTAAATGGATTATTAACTTCAATTGCTAATTTCATAATTCCAAGTGAATTCAGCAATAGTGAAACTCTATCACCTCAAGAAAGAAAACCAATGAGCAGAATTCAAAATGAAATTATTCTGAAGCAAGAAACACCACGTATGCTAATTAGTAACAAATTTAATGTATTTCAAAAAGTAGTCATTTCTTCAAAGCAATCAAATTATACCATTTCTATTGGAAACAAAGAAACCTCCCTTGAATTAGAAAGAAATACTTCACATAAAGAAATGAGCATTTCTACAGAAAAAATGAAAATTGATGTTGTAGTTCAAAAAGATATTCCGGAGAACTTACAGATAGGGCTAGATATTTTTTCAAGAATACTAGATGTTGTAATAGATATATCAAATATTGAGAATAGGGTAGTATCCAGTTTGGAGTTTTTGGATAGATTACTACTTGAAGATGTTGATATTCACTATTACATGCCTTTCTCACAATACCTAGTTGCAATGGAAGCATATACCATATCTGAATTTAAAAATGAAGAAATTGAAGATCAAATTGCTAATTTCAAAGATACATACGGAGAATGGGTAGAGTGTATAATTGGAAAGGAATTTGATGGAAAAAAATTAGCTGAATTTTTCACTGTAACAGGTATAACACGTGAGAGTTTAGAATTACTGATTGACCTATTATTTGTGAAACTTGTTGCAATCTTTTAAGAATCACAATAATTACTAGAATAACTAGTAAGGAGGCATCTCCGAAAGAATGACCCATTCCATCAACGAGAAGAAAGCACAATCCAATTCGATAATTATTCCAGATACGCCCGCAATAATGTTTAATGAAAAGGAATATAATAAAACATTAATTGTTTCTGATTTACACATTGGATACGTTTATGGAAGAAACACAAAAGGAATCATCCTTCCTGAATCAAAACGACCAGAAGATGATATCATTCGATTGCTTGATGAAAAACAACCAGACACGCTAATATTTCTTGGGGATTTTAAAGACGATATTTATGGAACACCACATCCAATTGCTGGAAGGATTTGGAAGTTTCTTAAACAATTAATGAAAAAGACTAATGTCATAATAATTAAAGGAAATCATGATGGGAAAATTGAAGAAATCATTCCGGAAGAAATAACTCTTATTCAACCTGAAGGATTGCTATTAACCCAAAAAGAAACAAATAAATCGATTGGTCTTTGGCATGGACATGCTTCACCAGCCTTAGATGCATGGACAGCAGACATAACTATTTCTGCACATGCTCACCCAGCATATACTTTTCGTGATGAGATTGGATCCAAGATAACTCAAAAAGTTTGGGTAAAAGCAAAGTGGTTGAATGCCAAAGAAGGAAAACCGGATAGAATTCATATTATCATTCCCCCATTCAACAGATATATTGAAGGATATTCTGTAGATAGTGATTATTTTAAAACAATAGTATTAATGAGAGATGCAATTGATTTTGATAATGCTGAAATATTTACTCTCGAGGGAATTTTAATTGGTACATTAAAAAATCTCCGAGAGAATAGAAGAGAACTAGAAAGGAGATTAAATACATTAAGAAAAGAAGTAAATGCTAGTAAAAAGAAAAGAAAATACTAGCAACTAAACAAAGTTCAGCACTAACTATTTTTTGTTGGCTTTAGCCACAACAATTCCCGAAATAGCACTTTGCATAACACCTCGAGTAATTCCAGCACCATCTCCACAGAAGTATAGATTTTTGATATCCTTAGATTCAAGGTCTTTGGTGAGATCAATTCGAATACTATAAAGCTTTATCTCAGGAGCGTAAAGCAGTGTATTTGGTCCATCAATTCCTGGCATTATAACATTCAAATGAGTTAGGAAATCTCGCAAGTCACTCATCACTCTACTTGGCATCGCAAAAGTAATGTCTCCTGCTATTGCGCTTTCTAGTGTTGGTTTAATCACTGAACGAGCTAATCTTTCGGGTGTTGAACGTCGACCATTCTTCAAATCTTCAAATCGTTGCACTAAAACGGAGTTTCCGCCTGAGAGCATGTTTGAAAGATATGCAACATGTTTTGCATATTGGATGGGTTGATTGAATGGTTCGGTGAAATTACAAGTAACAAGTATAGCAAAATTTGTATTGGGGCTCTTAACATCAGTTCTACTTTCACCATTCACACATGTTGTTTCTTCATATCGTTCAGTTGTAACATATCCTCCTGGACAAACACAGAAGGTTCTAACAGAATCCTCATAGGTTTTCGTTGAGTATTCGATTTTAAATTCATATAAATTATCTGTGTATTCAGCACAATATTCATTCAAGGTTTCAATGCGAACACCAATATCAACAGCATTGTTAGAGTATTTGATTCCTAATCTATCACATTCTGCTTTAAGCCAATTAGTACCGCCACGACCAACAGCCATAACTACATTTTTAGCTTTGTAAATGTCACCTTTTGTTGTTGAAACGCCTATTGTTTTGCCGTTTTCAATAAGAATTTTATCAACAGAGGTTTTTAGAATGATGTTAATTTTATCTTTCAAAAATAGGTAAATATTATCCATTATCGCAGAAGCATTATCAGTTCCCAAATGTCGAATGGGGTATGTGGTCAATTTCATATTTTCTGCTCTGCAGATACTTTTCTTTTGATCAACAAATTCAGGGTCAGGAGAAAAATACCGATCCCCACCATTGCTATAAGAAAGAATAACTTCATCAACATATTCAGTGTATTCTTCTAGTTCTTCGAGAGTAAGAAAATCACTCATCCATCCACCAACAGTGCCAGAGATATCTTTTGTAATCTTACCATCTGACCAAGCACCAGCTCCACCAAAACCACTTGTAATGTTACAAATAGTACAAGCTACACATTCAATATTTCGCTCTCGACGAGGGCATTTCCTTTTGTATACTTCCTTACCTCGATCAATAAGGGTGATTTTTTTTATCCCTTGTTTAAGAAGTTCTAGAGCACAGAAAATTCCTGAAGGACCAGCACCAACGATAACATAATCATCCATTTGACATTACCTTGCTTTACTTTTTTTTCTTAATAAAAAATTCTTCGCTCGTTATTATAAATAAAATAGCTTTTTTCATTCAAATTGATTATAAATTAAATAATAATAGGGCAATGTTGCCATACAACAAATACTGAATATACCCTAAGAACATTAGAGAAACAAAAGGTATTCCAGGTGTAACCCAAACTGATTTCTTGTGTTGTTTTCTTAGCTGCCAGAGAGTTCGCAATTGTCTTTGCTCCATAACATCATCTTCATCTAAGCCCATTCTTATTTTGAGTTGCCAATCTTGAGAGTTCTTTGTAGTGTTACCATTCATTTTTCCTTTTGATGACTGACCTTCAAAATCGCCAGCTAATTTACCAATCATTTTTCCAGATAATTGACCTTCGAAAATTCCTTCAAGTGTACCAATAAAACATCCTTTAATTGGATGAGTATATCTACCATCAATATTGATTAGATATTCATTGGGTTCCAAAGCTACCTCTTCGGTTTCTTCAAAAGTTCCACGATATTTCATTAAGAGAGCAGTAACCGTTTCATCGTCATCATCATCTTTTCTGAGCTCTAATGCTTTTGTAAGACGTTCAGCTTTTGTAATAGCATTCTCAAGAGTTAATTTCTCGAAATTTTCAGTATCAGCCAATTGAATTACTCCAATTACTTTTCCTGTAAATTCACCTATTAATTCACCATCGAAAATTCCAAGGAATTTCCCATCTAATCGACCTTCAAAGTTACCTTCAAAATTGCCCGAGAACTCCTTATCGGTGAATTCTTCTAGAAAATCAAAATGTAATTTTTTCTCATTAATTTTGCTTACAGGTTTCTTATATCCGAAGAAGAAGCATCTGATTTTTTGGGATGCAGTACCCCTTACTTCATTAAAGAGCGATTCCTTTGATGCAGAAATAGCATTTACTACCATAAGAATTAGTGGATAGAAAATAGCTATAAGACCAGCATTCAGTAACAATGAGAATACCATTGAGTCAATAATGTTTATTATCAATAAATCAGGTAAGTTGATGTTTACTAAATTAGTAGTAAGAGGATTAACAGGAGTAAGTATCGAGAGTGCCCAAAGTGCTTTGGTATCTGCTCCACCCCATACACCAAGATAAAATAAAATAAAGCCTATTAAAAATCCTAAAACAACAGTAATTAGGATGAGAAGCAGAGCATTATTTTGATCCTCGGCATTAATAACATACAAAGTATCCATTACTAATCCTATGATAACCATAAGGACCCATACTATCTCTCTTCGAACCTCTCTGTGGAGAATATCTTCAATTCCTGCATAAAGTAAAGCAGCAAGAGTAACTGTGGGAACTATAATTGAATAAACAAGTTCGAATGACATAATAGAACACTCATTACAATATTCTGTTTTAAATTATATTTACTTACCATTCTTCTTTTTATTGGTGGAAGCACTTTTCTTCTTATTTTTTGGGAGATCTTCTTCATCTTTAGCCGGAGGTCTCAGACAACCAGAGGTAACTAAAATATTGCGTAATTTTTCTAAATCACTGCCAGATAGTGGGAAAATGGGTTTACGTGGATTACCAACATTAACTCCAAGAAGGTTCAAACTGGCTTTTATTGCAGCAGGAAATGATCCAAGTTTTAAACCAATTTCAAGAGGGAGAAGTTTAGTTTGAATTTCTTCAAAACGTTCTTTCATTTCAACATTGAAAGCTTCATACAATTCAACGAGTAAATTTGGAACGACGTTTGCACTTGGAATGATTGCTCCTTCTATTCCACCTTCTTTTAGAGCTTGAGGAAGCAGTAAACCTCTTCCAGTAAATACTCGAAAATCATCACTTACTTCTGAGCTTATTTGTGAGATTTTCTTGAAATCACTACTAAGCTCAATCATTCCAATGGTATGAGCAAATTTAGAGATTTTCCTAATAGATTCAACAGATAAATCTATGCCACATCTATCTGGATTATTCACGAATAATGTGAAATTAGTTATGTTCTTACTTATTGATTCATAATGATTGATTAATTCAAGAGCTGAAAGTGTAGGTATTTTTGGAGGGTAAACTACAAAACCATCTGCACCCGCATCTGTAGCATATTTAGCAATTTCCAGTAACCTCGCTTTTGATTCTGAGGGAAGACCAATATAAACCGGCACAGCTCCATTTACTTGATCAAGTATTGTATCAATTACTTGATGATATTCTTCATCACTTAAAGAATAGTGTTCTCCACTACTGCCAGTAGGTATTATGGCATTAATTTCAGAATTAATTAAAAAGTCAATTAACTCTCTTAATCCAATAAGATCTAAACTTTCGTCTTGATTGAAAGGGGTAATGCAGGGACAACCGATTCCTTTGAATTTTTTACCCATTTTTTCCAACTCAGTATTTTCAGTTTGATATCAATATTGATTCACTCTATAAGTTTTTCAGTACCACAAATAATACAAAATTGTTCAGCGGAAAGGGGTTGGCCACATAAAGAACAAGTCATTCCTTGATACAATGTTGAAGAAGCTACTTCACCTGTTTCTTCATCAAAAAAAACTTTTAGTTTACCTTGACCACGTAGAGTTAGTATAAGTTCGCGCAAATCAGAAATTTCAATATTTAGATCTATTGAAAGTTTGGTCAAACTAATTCGCTCATTTTCCATTGTGGAAATATATTTCAAAAGCACTCTATCAGAAACTATACTATCAAAGATACCTAGTAAACCGATAACGACCAATATTATGCCTGGAATTATCATCCAAATATCACCAGGGATAAGAGTAAAACTGGGTGCAATTGAAGCCCAAATGATAAAAAGTATACCTAATACGCTGCTTGTAATGAACCAAATAAAGTGATTTTCACGCATTATTTACACCATAATAATTGCAATAAACATTCAGTGTTCTGCATTGATACTACTTCTTTTAATTATCTTGATTTAAAGCATTTTTCATTAACGAAGAATTATCTATTTAGGATGCTAAGAATAAAAGAACATAGAATATTAGTTGAACATTGTATCTTCAGCGATTCGTGTAACTTCAACAAGAGCAATTTTAGTTGCATTTTTGCCAGTTTCAGTCAATTCATAGACTTTGCGTTCTCGATCGCCTTCCCACTGTGATTTACCCACGATATACCCCTTCTCAACTAAGCGATGAAGTGAAGGATATATTGTGCCAAGTGCAATTTTCTGTCCAAAAAAATTATCTAATTTTTCAACAAGTTCGTATCCATGTAGAGGAGATAACTTAAGTATTAATAAAATTCTAAATTGAGCTAGACTTTTCAGCAACTCTATTCCGGGAGAATCATCATCTAGATTAGGAGCTTTATTAACGATGATACAATTCAAGCTGTCCTGAGCATTATCCATCGCAATTCGACCTAAGCGAGTTACAACATAGGTTTTCCTTTTTCGACCAGATACTATCGTGGTTTTACTTTGAATATACTCTTTTGTTTTCATCCTTTGAAGTAATGGATAAATTGTGCCAGGTGAAAGTCTTCGTCCATAAATGGGTTCAAGCATACTTACAAGCTCATACCCATGTTGCGGGCCTTTTTTAAGAATTAAAAGAACCAATAATTGCGTTAAACCTGATATTAATTCATGACCTATTTTAGAAACTGAATTTTCACTACTACGATTAGTACTCTCACTTTTTCCAGGCAAGAAATCACAACTTTACAAAGATATAGTTAGATAACAATATATTGGTATCTAGTTATATGTATGTTTTCAATTACTCATCAGTTAATTTGAATTAAAAAATCTTTTCCAGATGAATGAAAGAGAAAATAAAAATAAGAAAAAAGAGAATAGAATTTAGATTTCTATTCTTTTTATTATTCTTTTTTAGCTTTTATTGCTTTTTTTGCTTTTACGTCTGTAACAATTCCTACAGCGACTGTTTGTCCCATATCACGTGCGGCAAAACGTCCCAATGCGGGGAAGTCTGCGAATTTTTCGCAAATGAATGGTGCAAATGGTTGGAATGTAATCTCAGCAAAGTCACCTTGTAAGAGGTATATTTTTGGATCATATTCACCTGTGGCTACTAGGGATTTACGTTGTGGTGATTTCTTCAAAACCTTCCAATCAACAATTTGGCATGCTTGTGCAGCTTGACCAAGATGGATGATTGGTGCATACCCTTTAGCCATACCAGTTGGTTGTGAAGCTCCAGGTTTGGAGAGGTTCTTCAATACGAAGGTACGGGCTACAAAGGTTTCAACGATCTTTGGAGCATCTTTGGGATGACCAATGACATCGCCTTTGATGATTTCATTTCGAGCAATACCTTTTATGTTAAAGCCAACATTATCACCAGGAACTGCTTGTGTAAGTTGTTCGTGATGCATTTCAATGGATTGAACTTTAGCTTTTTGGTTTGAAATTGGGAAAACAACTTCATCGCCTGGTTTTAAGATACCAGATTCAATTTTCCCTACTGGGACAGTACCTACACCTTTGATTGCATATACATCTTGAACAGGCATTCTAAGTGGTTTGCCAGTTGGTTTTTCTGGAGCTTTAAATTCATTAATCGCATCCATTAAAGCTAAACCTTTATACCAAGGCATTTTATCGCTTTTGCCAACTAAACCATCGCCAGTCATTCCACTTGTTGGAACGAATTTGATAGATTCAACACGTTCTTTTGAAACAAGACCGCTTTTAACAAAGCCGTTAAGTAATGCTGTTATTCTTTCAACAACACCAAGGTAAGCTTTTTCTTCAAACTTTACTAGATCCATTTTATTTACTGCAACAACTATTTGGGTAATACCAAGAGTAATTGCAAGTGTTAAATGCTCAATTGTTTGACCACCAGGGATTCTTCTATCACCCTTTGGTGTCTTCTCAACTCGCTCTTCAGCAAGACCAGACTCAAGATCGTTCTTTTCAACAGAAACGACGAGAATTGCAGCATTGGCTTGAGAGGCACCAGTAATCATGTTCTTTACAAAGTCCCTGTGACCAGGGGCATCAATAATTGTAAAAACGCTACTTTTAGTCTCAAACTTAAAGAAAGAAACATCGATAGTTAAACCTCTTTCGCGTTCTTCTTGGAGCTTTTGTAAGACCCACGCGTATTTCCATGAGGGCTTTCCGATTGCCTCTGATTCTTCTGCATACTTCTGGATCAACCTTTCGTCGACTGCCCCTGCTTTATAGAGAGCATGTCCAGTCATTGTACTCTTGCCATGATCAACATGACCAATGACCACTAAGTTCAAATGGGGTTTATCGTCAGCCATTATATTACACCTAGGTTTATCTCAAATTCATTTATTTGCAGTTTTTTCTTACCTTTAAGAATCTTTTGAATAGAATTCAAATTGGTTACTATTTCTGCTGTTTCTTAATTTCTGGTTTTAATTATAAAATTTTTGTTTCTTTGTAAGGTTTTTCGCCATTTTTAGTCAAGAAATTTAATAATGATGAAGAATATTGTTTACTGACTAGAGAGAGATGGACACTTAGTGTATAAATTTCTTCAGCAAAGATTTGCTGAATAGTTTTCTCTTTTCCCGAGAAGAAAATTGGAAACGGGCGGGGATTCTTTACCCCCGTCCTTCTCTTTGAAATAATAGCTAGGAAAAAGTCTAGTTTGTTACTAGAAGTAGTATAAATCACAACATCCATTTTTTAGTTTGAAAAGGTTTTATAATATGAACACTTAAACAAATCTTAGTCTTATATTCAAGGAGAAAATAGTGAATGCCTATATTCTGTCCTAATTGCGAAGCAGCAAACGAAGAATTAGCCCAATATTGTGCAAGTTGCGGTGATGATCTTTCAAGTGCTAGAGAGAAAAAAACTAAGAAAGGTCAAACTTCAGAACCTAAATTTGATTCAACAGAACCCAAAACAAAGAAAGTACTTTTTCGCTCTCGAACTAATAGAATGGTAACGGGATTATCAGCAGGTTTAGCAAAACATCTTGATATGGAAGTTGATGTTGTCAGACTTCTCTGGATTATTGCTTTTGCGGCATCTGGGGGAGCGGTAATCATAGTTTATTTAATAATGGCAATGGTTACACCCGAAGAACCGGAAATAATTACCGAAGAGAAATAGGATTAAATTTCCCTTTCTCTTTTGCAGAACTTTTTAACAAGTTATTTTATTACTTCAAAGTTCTCTCATAATTTTTGCTTCTTTCGTTCTTGAGAAGAGAACTCCAGGAATTGCTGAGCTAATCAGGGAAACGAATAACATAACAAATATTGTTCCGAGCAGCTTCAAAGGTGAAAATACCATTTCCCAAGGTGGGACAAAACTATTGATTGCTATAATTGACATAAACATATATGATGCAATCATCCCCAAGAATATTCCAACAGTTGCTCCAACAGTAATGACAGAGAGTGATTCTACAAAGAAATAAGAAAAGAGTTGCCCTGGAGAGATACCAATAGCTTTCATAATTCCTACTTCATTCGCTCGCTCCAAACTATGTATTACCATCATTAGCGACATAGCAAAGATAAGAATAAAAACAGATGCAATAAAATTAGAATTTAGAGATCCATATATTACTGCTGCTCTGAGACTACCTGTCGAAATAGTTACTCTTTCATCTACATCTTCAATTCTTCGTCCAAAAACTTTCTCGCGAATTTCAGTTGCAACTGTTTCAACGATATAATCATCACTTACATCAATAAACAGCTGAGCATAGACATCGGTAGAATCCAAAGTAAGTGAATAGATTGTTGCTATATTGGTAACTATACCAATTCTGAAATTAGTTGAGCCTTGTTCTGGAACATTCTTGTACAAAGTTGGCCAAAAATTATAGAAACCAGTAGTAGTAACGGTATAATTGTGTTCAGCTTTTGAACCACCATACCAATAAGAGTATATTATATTGAAATTTGTTCCTTCAGTTAAATCAAATGCTTTAACTTGATCTTTTTGAACTAAAACATTTGCAGAGGACCCCAATACTGGTGGTTGTTCTAAAATCGTTAGTGTTTCCTCTAAATTATTATCCAAATATTCATCTTCAAAGAAGCCAACATCAGCAAATTCCGAGGTATTTATACCTAATATTGAATAAAAATACGTTATACTTCCTCGTGATAGAGGTGAATAAGTTAATCGAGCCACGTATGTTGTGTCTTCAACGCCCTCTATTGCTTCGATATTTGCTCTGAAATCAGGATCATTCATAGATACCCCTGAAATCACAATATCAGATCCAATATCATAAGCAGCATTTTCATAATCAAAACTTTGATATGTATCAGGTATAACAATGGAAACTATTGCCATAGTAAACGTAAGTAAAATTAGAACCAAAGACCTCATCGACGCGCTTCTTCTTCTACTTAAACTCCTTAATGAAATACTAATCATTTCCAATTTATTAAATTTCCAAGAAATTTTCGATAACCAATTAGTTATTATCGGATATAATCGGGAAATGAATAAAACTACTCCAAAAATTACTAGGATTGGTGCTGGTGCACCTAAGACTTGAGCAAAAGCAGAAGAAACTGCTACATTACGAAGTTGGATAAATGTGATAATCCAAGCAGTTGTGCCTACAATTAGGAAAAATATATCAATATAAAATCGTTCCCAGAAGGGTTTTTTTGCTTTCCTTTCGCTGAAAGCTTCCTGAGAGCTTATTTTACTTAAATTCCAAATGTTACTGAAATTCACTAGCAACGACCCACCAAAACCTGCTACAATAATAATTTCAATAATGAAAGCATATAGTTGCGGTGTTATTGTTTCACCTTGAAAACTTAGAAAAGCATCACTCTTTAAAATTAGAAATGAATAAGGATAGGCAATAATGAATGATATTATTATTGCTATTATTGTAAAAAGCAAGGTCTCACTAAACAACATAAAAAGAATCTCAAATTGGGAAGATCCTCTTTGACCTAACAAAGCAAGTTGGCGTTTTCTACGTTTTTTGACAAGGTTAGTTGAGTATGCTGCTAAAGATAAAGCCATACTTATAATAGGTACCATAAATAAAAGGGTAAAAATCTTAAAAATTTCAAATTCAGATGCAAAACTTTGAAGGATGACTATTAAATCTAAATCGATATGTACATCATTTGTTAAATCTGTAGTTTCAAGAGAAGAACGTAATTGTTCTGAAAAAGCGATTAATTTCGATATATCTTCATCAATTCTAAAAGCATTTACTTCGTTCAAATTGAAAAGAATTGACCCCACATAAGTTTGTTTATCTGGAGCAACCAAGGAAGGCATACCTGTTAAACCAGATGTGAAATACATAACATTTTTATGAAACGTTAATATCATTTCGTCATTATCAATAACTGATAATAGATTGCTAATTTTAGTTGTGTCATCTGAAGTATTGTTTAAACTGTTCTGTAAATCGTAGACATTGACAATACCAGTAACATTCATTGCTGCTCCACCATCAGGGATTCCTTGTGATACTGCAGCCCAAATATTAGTAAAATCATAAACAACAAATAGGTTTTGTTCACCGATACTGACATTTGTTGAGGTTAAACGCTCTGGTCGAATAAGGACGATAATTTCATTTGAACTCGAAGGCATTCTTCCACCTTCAATAAGATATGGTTGCAAAATATCAAAAAACTCTACTGGAACACCAACCATTGAAAGTGGCAAAAGTTCAGTACTATTATTATGATTTCGATCTTCATAAGGAAGAACTACCGCACGACGATTATACCATCCTCTATACGATACTCGCCCTTGTAATCCGGAATCACTTATTGAATTATCCACAAGTGAGTTTAAATCAGGAATCAAAGTATCCTCTTGTCCAAAAGAATTAATCATATTATTTGGGGTTATTGTTATTTGCTCTTCGGGATGATCAACTACATATTTATTGAAAGCATTGAATTGATAACTATAAAGAAAAATTAAACTTGTAGATATAAGGGAAAGGCTTATTCCTAAGCCAATAAAAGCTACTAGAGTATATTTTTTATTAACGAAAATCATTCTGAGAAATAGATTAAGTTTCTCAAATGCCCTAGATATTAAGCTCATCAGATATACTGCCTCAGCTAAGATTCGGAGAAATCAGTTTTAAGCATTTATACTAATATCATTTTAAAGAATTAGTTTTTTTAAATATAAAATAGAAAACAAAAATGGATGAATTTTAACGATTTTTTAGCAAATATTAAATTTGAAAGAAAGAAAAGGATATTTGTGGTTCACTTTTATGACTAACAAAAAAGATTTTTCCAAAATAGGATTTGTTTTTATTGTATTAACGATTTGTGTAAATATTAGTATGGCACAGTTACTTGACTCTGACATATTAAATTCAAAACAGCTAAATCCTCAAATTGAACAGAAACGAGAATCTATCAGTGAACCAGTCTTTGCTATTAACTCTGTTGCTGAAATAGAATCCTACTTTAGAAATGCCCTTTGGATGCAGGAAAATTTAATCGGTTCAGCAATATCTTCTCCAACTTTATCAGATTTAGATGGAGATGGAGATATGGAAATTATTATCTTAACTACAAATAGCATCATCTATATTTTAGATCACGAAGGGAATTTTCTAGAAGGTTGGGGAACACAAGGTATTGTTGGAACTGATGAGCAATTAACATCAGATTTAGGTGTCTCACCTTATCCAATTGCTTTAGATCTCAATGATGATGGAGTAAAAGAAATTATTTGTGCAACATACAATCCCGGATCTTTACAAGCTTGGTTTTTAAATACAACAGCAGTTCCAAATTGGGATATTGTATTAAGCAGTAAAATCACTTCTTCACTCTCTGCAGGGGATATCGATGGTGACGGAGAGATAGAAATAGTAGTAGGAACTTGGGATAATAATGTTCATGCTTTTGAGCTTAATGGATCAGAAGTAGATGGGTTCCCATATACAGGAGCAACAGATCAAATCATTGGCACACCAGCTTTAGCTAATCTTGATGGAGATTCTGCATTGGAAATTGTTTTTGGTTCTTACGATAATGCTGTGCACGTCATTGATGGTAATGGAATCCCACTACCAGGATGGCCACAAAACACAACATATCATATTAGAGCTTCTCCAGCAGTTACAGATTTGAATAATGATAGTAAGAATGAAATAATTATTGGGTCATGGGATAGGAATTTATATATTTATCATCAAAACGGTTCACAATTTGATGAATGGCCCTGGGAGGCTAAAAATGCAATATTAAATAGTGCAACAATTGGTGATTTGAATATGGATGGAATTAATGACTTCATAATTCAACCAACAAATGTCACTCTCTTTGCTTTTACCGACGCGAGAAACAACAAGAACATCTATTGGAATAACACTCAAAGTGAAGTTATTTACGAAGATGCAATTATTTGCGATATAGATGGAGATTTCATTCCCGAAATTATCGAAGTGACCCCATCTGGGAAAATATTAATTCTTTCCAATAATGGAACTGAATTGCATAAAGAAGAACTAAGCATAAAAGGAATTGATTCCGCACCAGTAATAGGTGATATTGATCAAGATGGATTAATTGAAATCATAATTGCTACCCACGGGACAGGGATTAAACGAGATTTTTCAGATGTTTATTGCTATAAGCTAGGTTCATTTGGACTCTTACCTTGGCCAAGCTACCGAGGAGGTAATGAACGAATAGGTATAACCTCAGATGCAGATCAAGATGGCCTAAGTGATTTAGAGGAAGAAATTGTTGGAAGCAATCCCCAAGTGAAGGATACAGACAACGATGGATTGCTTGACGGAGATGAAGTTTACAAATATCGTCTGGACCCAACAGTGAATGACGCAGATTTTGATACAGATGGTGATTTGTTAACAAATGTAGATGAAGCAGATATTTATTTTACCGATCCAACAATCAAAGACACAGATGAAGACGGATTAGAAGATGGATATGAGGTATTAATTTCGGGAACAAACCCAATCAATTCAGATACAGATGAAGATTTCTTACCAGATGGGTTTGAAGTACAATATGAAAATCCGGATCCTTTTGTACCAGATACTTATGAGGATCTAGATGAAGATGATTTTACTAATATCGAAGAGTACACTCATAGCACGAATCCAGATATTCCGGATACGGATGGAGATGGTTTATTAGATGGGGATGAAGTGAAACGGTATTTAACAGATCCACTTGTTCAGGATGCAGATTTGGATTCCGATGGCGATGGGATTTCAAATGTTGATGAAATCGATATTTACGGAACAAATCCGATTAATGATGATACGGATGGGGATGGAATAACTGATGATGTGGAAATTAAACGTGGTAGTGATCCAAATGACCCAAATAGTAAACCTTTCCCTCTTTGGACCTTAGCGCCTATAATAGGTGGTTCAATAGTAATACTTGCAGTTTCTGGATATTTTATAGGTAAAAATATCTATAAAAAGAGAAGAGGATTTGTTTAGATAGAAAGTTAATTGAAAAGTGACTAAGAAAAGAACGAATTCTATCTCGTTTTTTCCTTCTTTCACTATTAATTTTAATTAGATTATTAGAAATGCTTTTTATTCTAATAACCTCTGATAAAATAGCTGGTAGTGAACTTCGTTGACTGAAAAAAATGACTTTATTATTCAGACTAAAGGACTGACAAAAGAATACCCTTTTGGTGAAGCAACAATTAAAGCTATTAATGGTATTGATTTTGCTCTTGAGAGAGGAGAATATGCAACGATAGTTGGTCCTTCAGGAAGTGGAAAAACAACTTTTCTCAATTTAATTGGAACAATTGACAATCCTACATCAGGTGAAATTTTCTTCAATGGAATAAACTTGACTCAAATGCCAAGTAAAGATATTCGTGAGATTCGTAGAACTAAAATTGGTTTTGTTTTCCAAGCATTTAATTTGCTTGAAATTTTAACAACATCAGAAAATATCGCACTTCCAATGATTATAAATGGTACTCCAACATATGAAAGAGAAGAGAGAGTACATGAACTTCTTGAAGTCATTGGATTACCAGACAGAGGTGATCATTTTCCAATGGAGTTAAGTGGTGGGCAAAGACAAAGAGTAGCAATTGCTCGAGCATTGGCCAATAAACCTGAATTAATCCTTTTAGATGAACCCACAGGTCAATTAGATAGTAATACCTCTCGGGAAATTATTGATTATTTAATGAAGATTAATGATGAAGAAGGTGTTACTCTTGTTGTTGTAACACATGAAGATATGATTGCTAACGAAGCAAAAAGACCATTGACAATTCTTGATGGGAAAATCTATGAAGGTATTCTTGAATCATTCCTAGATATCAAAGCAATCGAAGAAGGAACGCTTTAATTCCTTTCTTCTTATTTAATTTTGAAATTTTTATGGAAAAGAAGTAAATTTTACTTTTTATGATGTTTTCGTCTTACCTTTAATTTGTAAGAAGAGCAACTTATTTATACAATCTCCTTTTCTGTTTTACTTGTTAATTTTTGTTAGACAAACAGAAATTTACAACCTTTGATTTATTGTAAAAGAAAGAAAGTAAGAAACTATTTTGTAATAAAAAAATGAAGGGATATATATTATGTCAACACCAGCTACCACACCATTTCTTGAAAGAATTGGTTTAAGTGAAATAGAACAAAAGGTGTATCTCGCATTACTTGCTTTGGGCCCCCTATCTGTAGGGGAGATTTCTAAGTATTCCCAAGTTAAACCCATCTCAAAAGTAAGAACCACTCTTGAAGTATTATATGGAAAGAATTATGCCTATAATATTGAAGGGTTGGTAGATAAAACAATTGGTCTTTATCCTTTTAGAGAAATAGCTGAAGAAGCAGGAAAAGATGCACAAAAGATTGATCAGCTTGTAACTGAATTGAAAGAGTATGTTGCAAATCAAATCAGGCATTTTGATCAAGTTATGAAAGATACTGAAGAATTTGTTCATTCTGAGAAGAAGAAAAATAGTGATATTGTTTCTCTCAATAGCAAAGAAAGCAAAACCGCTGTTGAAAGTAAAACACTTGAAGCAACAGAAGTTGTTACACAAACAGTTGCTTCAACTAAGAAAGCAATCAATTCAGCAACAAACAAGTTCTTGACCAAACAAACTGAAACAGTTGAAGCTTTTGAAGGGAATGTAAATGAAAATCTAGATACTTTTTCAACTAATGTAAAGTCAAATTCCCAAACCGCTCTGGAAGAATTGAACTCAACTATAAAAGGAAGAAATGATGAATTCCTTACAGAGGGAACAAATGCTATTGCAACAGCATCAAAGACCATCACCAATGAGGTTGGAAAGCTTGGCAATACATTGAAAAATGACTCTAAAGAAAAATTAGAAGCTACTAGAGATCATGTCTTATCCGGTTTGACAACTTTTGTAAATGAAACAGAAGGCAATGTTACAATTCTAAATGAAGCAATAACTACAGAAACAAATGAGCAAGGAACTTTCTTAAAGGAAACAGCAGAAGAAGCCAAGAAAAATAGAATTGATTTGAATAACCAATTCAAAGAAGGTCTTGATGCCAATTTTGGTCAAGTGAAAGAGCATTTTGCTTCTGATATGAATGATTTTGAGGGAAAATTCAATAAACAATTGACGAAGATTTCTGAAAAATATAAAAAACAAATTGACGATTTGAATGCTAACACAAGTCAAGAAATTGCTGCATTAATAGAAAATGCTAATGCCTCAGTTGCTGAATTAGTAACAAAACACAATGAAGAAATCGCTGCCAATGTGGATATCGATAATAAAGCAGTCGAAGATGGCACTGCACTAATGATTGCAAAGGTTGAAAAACAAAATGCAAAAACTTTGGAAGCAACAAGTTCTACAATAGATACCTTAAATTCAAGCGTTGTTTTATTGAAATCTAATTATTCAGCAGATATCAATGTCAAAGTTGATGAAACAGTTACAGGAATGCATACAACCATTGATAGCTCTGTAGATGCTTCAAAAACTCAATTCAATGTAACAAAGAATAATGTTACAGAGAAATTAACCACTCTAACAACAAGCAACTCTGATACCGCAGCTACTGCAACAACACAGATGACAGCAGACATTGCATCTATGGCAAATACTACTGTTGCTGGCACTAAAGAAAAGCTCGCTGAGACCAAGGAGTCATTCATGAATGATACCAAGAAAACGAAGCAAAAAGTTGCTAGAGATAGCACTACCAGTGTTGAAACTATTGGAAGCACAACCACCACGGTAATAAGTGAAGTAAATACTACAGCAACGACCAGTATCAGGAACAATGAAGAAACTACCTTGAAAGCAATTACAACAATAACAGATGTAGTTGAATCATCAGTTAGAAAAGAGATAGAAGCTGTAAAAGGTGGATTCAATGATTATTATAAGAGATTCTCAAAAGATTCATTGAAGATTTCTCAATTATTGATGGAATTCAAGAGTCAAAATGAAGCGTTCCAAACTACAGTTGCAACCTATCCAAGACCAAAAATAGAGACAGCAATTCTTTACAGTAAAGAGGCAATTTTTGATAGATTGGATGATATGCTCACTAAGAGAATAAAATCCAATGTAACAATGGTTATACCTGATCCCACAGATATTCCAACAAAGACTTTAGGAAAGATCAAAGCACAAGCTAAACTGACCATCATATCAAAAATTGATGAAGTCAGCAACAAGAATATCATAGATGAAATCAAAGCATCTGATGCACTTGGTAGAGCGAAAATAAGAAAGATTGGGAATCAAGATATGCAAGGTTATGCTGAATACATCGCTTTTGATAGAGATGGAGGAGAAGAAATGCTCATTGCTTTCAAAGATGAAACAGAAAAGGATTGGGTTGGTATTCTCTCCACTTCAGATGGATTCAAGAATGTCGTTATTGGTGAAACTCTAGGTCGACAAGCACTCTCAATCTCTCGAGAGCTAAAATAATCCTGAATCAGGATAAACATGGGAACCTCTTAAGAGGGCCCATTATCTACTTTTTTTCTATTTGTAGGTTAGTGTATAAGGGAAATGAGTTCTCAACAATGGGTAGTGAAATAAAAAATTGAGTATGCACAAATATCTTTTTAAGAAAAGAATTTAAACTTCACATACTCAAATTTGAGTAATAGTATCATTAACCTAAAGCAGGAATGAAGGTAGGATAGTAAATGGCAAAAATCTCACAAGAGAAGAAAAGCTTCTTTTTTGGTAGTAGTGTTGATTTTGATAGCAAACAATTAGCAGTTGTCCTAAAATTAGGAATTTATGGAGCATTGAGTAATCCAATTGATATCACTAGCAGTGAATTAGGTAAATATTTAGGAGTGTCTCAGCAAACTGCTGCAAGATATCTTGTTGAGTTAGAGAAAAATCATCTCATTGAACGTTCACGGACCTCAAGAGGACAAGCAGTACATATCACTAAATTAGGAAAAGAGCTGTTAGAAAACCTCAGTATTATGATCACAAAGGCTCTTTACTCACAGAAACGCTCAACAACAATTTATGGTGTAATTGAAAATGGTTTAGGAGAAGGAGCATGGTATATTACCCAAGAGGAATATAAAAAACAATTCGAGGAAACATTGGGATTTGTTCCTTATCCTGGAACAATTAATTTGCGAATACTCAATGTTGATGATTTGAAAAAAATCGCTCAAATAAGACAATCTGAACCCTACATTATTCATGGGTTTGAAAAGAAAGGCAGATATTTTGGCGATGTTATGTGTTACAAATGTCGTTTCCAAGATGGAACAATGGGAGCAATCATAATTCCTAGTAGAACACATCACAACAAAGACATTCTCGAGGCTATTGCTCCAGTTTATATGCGTGAAAAATTGGCAGAAGAAGGAACTAAAGAGCTACCAGATGGTAAAACGCTTAAAATAGAAGTATTTCTACAATAAAAAAAGTAGAAATATTTATTCCTATTTTTTTAGTTATTAATACGTCAAATTAACAGCTTGTAAAGTTGCTTCAAAGAGTATTTTCACTATCTCTTGTTTTAATTGAATGCGTGTTTGTTTAGGATCTAACGTTAATTCCTTTGCGTAGGTTTTTTGGCCTGCAATAGCTACTGCAATAAAAGCAGTGCCTTTCAATTTATCTTCAATAGATTCACCAACCACTCCAGTAGTAGAAAGACCAATATCAACGTCATAACTAAGTAAACCTTCCGCCATTAACTTGGCGCATTCTATTGATATTGAACCAAAATCGGGAATAATGTACGAAGGAAGTCCTAGAAATTCTTCTTTTGCATCTGTAGAATAAGCAATTATGCTAAAGGGTAAGATTTCTGAGCAATCATCTAAATCAGTAAGAAGCGAGGTTGCTAAACCTCCAGTACAGCTCTCTGCAATAGCAAGGGTCAATCCACGAGTAGTGAATTCACTAAGGATTTCTGAAGCCAACTCTTGTAAACGTTCTTCGAAAGACAAAAATCTACACCAAGATAGTTTTTGTTCTTTCTCTTTCTAAATATTTCCTTTTTATCTGACTTATATCTTCATTGTCACAAATGTTAATGGTTAAATAAGATAAGACTCTATTAATAATCCGGGATGTTTATGATTGATGCAAAAGAAGCTCGCACTGCTTTAATTGAAAGCAAAATAATAAAATCACAGAAAATTGTTCGATTAATCATTTGGTTAACAGTTCCAGTATTAATTTTAACACTCGGACTTGCTTGGATTTTCTATGCTGAAAGTTACGAATTCATTTATGAGTTTATAAGCGCATTAGGCAATATCAGAAGTTTTGATCTAGATAATATTAACACAACTTCTAGGATAATAATGACCACGGGTTTTAGCCTATTGGCATTCTTGAATTTAGCAATAGCTATTTTCTATTTCATTCGACCCGTTCTTCGATTTAACAAACTGAAAGGTTCCCTTTACATACTTGTTTCTGCTGGAGCAGCATTAATAGGAGTTCCTGGCGATCATCCAACATTATCGCTCTTTCATGTTATTGGGGCATTCGTTTTTGTATTCAGTTTTGCCTTGGTGAACTTTGTTCAACAGTTACTGCGGTTTTCTCGGAAACATAATATGAAATTTGAAAAGAAAGCGTTTGATTTTTACTTGGATATGCTCATTGTTGTTATTGTCTTTTCATTGATGATATTACTAGGAATTTTGTATATATTGGATAATACGATTGGGTTAGCAGGTCCAGCATTTACTGTTCCTTTGTGGCAAAAAATTCTGCTCATATTTGAGATAATTGCAATTTTTGTACTTGATTTAGATGACATGTAAAGTTTTGACACTTTACTTCTTCTTTCTTTTTTTCTTTCTTTAAATTCATTAAGAAAAAGTGGAGCACAGGGCGAGATTTGAATTCGTGCATGAGGAGCAGATGCTACACATGTCTCACGTAAAAGGGATAACTGCCGGTGCAATGCATTTGCATCCGTTTGCAATCCCTCGCCCGGCCGCTAGACTACCTGTGCTTGGGTGTTTACGTTAGTTATTGTTCTTCATATCTTATTTTTAAAGATAATGGCAAATATTGCATATCTCAAAACTTTTTTCACAATCGAAGAATTTCTTCTGAAAAAATGTAAACAATAAAATAGTCACCTATTGTGACCTCGTTTTGAGACTTCAATTAGTGAATTCGCTTTAAATAGTAATTCTGTTTAGTTAATTATAGTGGTGAAGAAAGTGATTGAACAAATAAAAATTCGGCTTCAAATGAAGAAAGAAATGAAACCTATTTCCTTCCATACTTCAATGAAGCGAGACAAATAATAAGCAGGTTAGTAGTACTTACAAAGTTTACTCATCACACACACGATGGTAAGCTTTTGTCTCCGAGAAAAGTCGAATATTAATGGATAAGGTTGGAGTTTTGTCAGGAACTCCAGCTCTCTTTCCATTTTTGGTTGGTAATGAGGTATTTTTAGTTTTCATAACAATAATCTTATTATACGCATACTTTTCTGTTTTTAACTTGGAGATGAAATGTAATTTGCCCAAAAAAGCTAAGAAATTGAAAAAAGTCAAGCATGCTGAAATATGGAAAGATATGACCGTATCTGATTTATTTAGTGAATATCAAAAAACAGGTTTCAATGGTAAAGAACTCGCTAATGCTCATCATGTTATGCAAGCTATGATTGATGATAAAAAATGTATTAAATTTGCAACTCTCGCTGGGGCACTTATCCCGGGTGGTCTTAAAAAAGTCATTTATGCTTTGATCGAGAATAATTTAGTCGATGGTTTAATTGTTACAGGAGCAATGCTCACTCATGATCTAATCGAAGCTTTTGGCGAAGCTCATTTCCATGCTCCTTTACAAGTTCCTGACTATGAATTACAGAAAGAAGAGCTTAATCGAATCTACAATGTTGTTGTTCCTACGAAAGGTTATCGAGTATTGGAAGATGGTCTTCAAGCATTATTTCCTGAGCTCCCTCAAGAGACAATGTCTTCCTCTAGATTTATTGATGAACTTGGCAAAAAAATGACTGTTAAATGCATCCCGAAGTTAGCTGCAGAACGAGGTATTCCTGTTTATTGTCCATCCTTACCTGACAGTATTTTAGGATTCCAGATTTGGATGTTCTCTCAGCTTCATAAACTAAAAGTTAATCCTTCACTTGACCAAGGTGATCTACTCGATTTCACGTGGAAAAATGATAGTGATGATATGAAAGTCGGTGCACTCATTGTTGGTGGAGGTGTACCTAAACATTTTCTAGCACTTGCAGCTCAAGTTGCTGGTAAAGCATTAGATTATGCTGTCCAAATTACTATGGATCGCCCTGAGCATGGCGGTGTTAGTGGTGCTTCTATAAGCGAAGGTGTTTCTTGGGGAAAAGTTGATGAAAAAGCTAAAACAGCTAATATTATATCCGATGCTATCATTGCTTTACCCTTGTTAGTTGCCTCTTTACTCTAAAGAGGTCACTAAATTTCGATAAAAGGTTCAAAAATAGTTGAAAGGAAAGAAAAAATAAAATACTATAAAGACCAATATATATACATAAGAATAAAGAATGTGCACAAAGATTTATTATATCTTAAATTTCCCTTTTGGTAAATTCCCGCGCATCATATAGCCGTACTTGCTATAGAAGGAAATGATTTAGAGAATGCCTACACAAGAGTCCGATTATAATCTTCTTGAATCAGTTGTTAGAGAGATTGGTGGAGATGATGCTATAAAAGTTGCTGGGTTACTTAACCCAATAGAAGAGACAACTGATGAAGCAATCGCTGCTGGAGCAGAGATGAAGCTGAATGCAGTACGTAAAATCCTCTATAGATTATACGATGCTCGTTTAGCAGAATTCAGACGAATTAGAGATAAAAGCACTGGATGGTTCATCTATTTTTGGCGCCTTAAGCCCAATCGAGTTGAAGAATTAGTAATTAATCGCAAAAAGACTGTTTACAGAAAACTCAAAGCACGATTAGATTATGAAAAGGGTTTCCATTTCTTTAAATGTGATCAAGATTACTGCCCAAGATATATTTTCGATGAAGCTATGGAAAATAATTTCAAATGTCCTGAATGTAGTAACGAATTGAAAGCATTTGACAACAAAGATATAGTAGAAAAACTAAGTAAAAAGGTTGATGAGTTACAGAAATCTCTTGAAAAATCAGGTGTAGATGTTGAAAATCTAGACAATGATGCAAAAGATGATTTAGGGCAAATCATTGCTACAGGTAAAGTAGCCGCAATCGCGGATAGCAATAGTTATCTTGGAACAGAATAGTGGTAAAAAAATAACTATTCTTCCTTTTTTCTTTTAAGCTTTAACAACGGTGAATTTTGACAATTATTATTTAATATTCGAGGTATAATAAATGAAAAAATTGAAACTAATGACTAAAATTTATTCAAGCAAAAAAAGAGTTTTTAGTCATATTCAAAGAGAGATAGAAGAGCAAATCAAAGATTTAAACGTAGCAATCACATCAACCATTCTTGATGATGATGGTTTTGTTACCATTGCCTTAGAAGGAGAGGATGAAATTGCTGCTAGTAATTTTATTGCTTCTCTTTTTGGCGAAAGCAAGAAATTTGGTGAATTGAAAGAAGGCGACATTATAAAAGGTTATATTTGTTCAAGTGGCAAAGTAGGTTTTGGTATTTTTGTAGATATAGGCATTAAAAATCCTTATCAAATCGATGTGTTAATACCACTTTTCATTTTAAGAAAGCAGTTAGTGGATGATAAAAAAATCCCTGTTAGAAAGCTAATAGATCTTTTTGGACTAATAGATAATTTCCCTCTTGAAGTCGTTTTAGATAAAGTAAGTATCGGCACTAAGAAAATTGAAGGTCGCTTATCAGAGAAGCAAACAGAAACTTTTCAACGCTGGGTAGAAGATGGTCTCGAAAAATTGTTTATTCTTGGGACATCAAAAGAGACAGTACAGGATGTTCTCAGAGATACTAACCACTCTCACGATATTATAGAAATCGAAACTGTAGGGTGGATGGAAAATGTTCTTACATGCAAATTTAATACTAATGCTAAGGGTTTGATTCCAAGAATCGGGAAAATACTTCCAAGAGCTAAATTTGAAATATTTTCACCTGCACAAATAAATAAAGCGCTCAAAGATTAATTTCGTGGAAAAGTATCATTGATTACTTTTCTATTTCTTTTTCTTTAATGAATTGTTTTATTCTTAGATAGAGGCTATCAATTATTTCTATTAGTGGGACTTCCCCATCTATTAGCAGAAAAATTCCAATAGGATCTTTTTTTATTATTTCTAAAAACAGTCTCCGGACACTTCTTTGATAATCCAACTCTTCAAAGGTGTTGCTTTTCTGCCTATCTTTAACTATCCGTTGTTGTGATATCCTGGGGTCAACATCAATTATTATTGTAAGATCGGGTTCCGGGAACTTTAGTCTATTTGTTTTCAAAATGCCACTCCAATCATCATTCATCCGTACACCTTGATAACAAGCAGTTGAAAAGAAATAGCGATCCATCAAAACGATTTTTTTCTCCGCTAAAGAAGGCAGAATCCTTTCTTTCACATTCCATTCTCTATCATCAATGAACCATTGTAATTCTTCTTCTAACGACGCACGCCCATCAAAGTAACTATTACGTATTTTTTTTCCTGCTTCAGTTTCATTGGTTGGTTCTTTGAAAGTGACAACACTAAATCCATCGTCTGTTAAACGTTTTAAGAGTGCCGAAATTATTGATGTTTTTCCTGTACCATCTATTCCTTCAAAAGCAATTAAAATTCCATTGGATAGCAACATTGAATTCCTCTCGAGCGGTTATTATTCTATTCCTTTAGTGAAATAAAAGTACTATTTATTCATTTTCTCTAAAAAAAGATTAAAAACAGCATATCCATTTTGTTTATTTACTGGATATCTGTTTATTTTTAATTTACTTGTGAAAAGATTGCTCTCAATGACATTAGCATTGGTAAGGTCAAGGGAACATAAGGTAAACCTTTAACCTCTTGTTTTATTCGTTTGATTAATTTTTTCTCTGTCATTGGTATTTCTTTTCGTTCTTCTTCTCGTACACGAACGTTGTAATTTTTTGATTCTAGCTCTTTTTCACCGACTACTATAATGTAGGGTATCCATTCTTTCTCTGCAGCACGAATCTTTTTACCTACACGTTCTGAACGGTCATCGATATCAACTCTAATGTTATCTTTTTGGAATTTTTTAGCTAATTTCTTACAGTGGGAAATGAAATCTTCATTTACAGGTAATAATCGTACCTGAGTTGGCGATAACCAAACTGGAAACATAGGAGCTTTTCCTTGAATTTGTTCAGTATAGGCTTTTTCAAGGATAGCGTAAACTATTCTTTCAATGGCTCCGGATATACTGGTATGTAAGATAATTGGTCTCTGTTGTTCGTTGTTCTTGTCAATGTAACTTATATCAAAACGTTCCGCATTTTCAATATCTATTTGCACAGTACTTAAAGCTGAGGCTTTGTTTTGATTATCTACGAAATTGAACTCAAACTTGCAAATGAAATAAGCATACATTTTATCGTAGGTTTCGATTAAAGCAGGTCTATTTCGAGCTTTTACCATTTCTTGGAACCATTTCTTATTTTTCTCAAAGAAATCTTTCTGTGAACGAAACGCTGATTCATAATCTAACTCGAAAGCATCTAGTGTCTCCATTGAGAGATCAAATTGCTCTCTAAAGTATTTTTGAGCAGATTTGACATCTTTAGTAATAGTGTGCATATCGGGCATAGTGAAGGTTCGTAATCTGCGCAAAGCAGCCAATTCTCCTCTTTGTTCTCTTCTAAAGGAATAATGACTCATTTCAAATAATTTAACTGGAAGGTTATTATAGGAAATTATTGAATCTGCGCTCATTAGAAATTGCCCAAAGCATGCAGCAAAACGAAGGAAGTAATTGTCAGTGCCTGATTTTAGCATATATTGCCTTGCAGGAAATCTGTGCATATATTTCTCAATTGCTGGATGAGTATAGCTGTACATAATTGGACTTTCAATGGGCATACCACCATATTCAATTGTTTTATTCTTCACAAATTCCTCTATGAGATATTTTACCATCCAACCTTTTGGATACCAGCGAAAATTACCTGCATCACTTCCAGGTTCGTAATCCACTAAAGCTAATTTTCTCATTAATAGTGCATGTGGAGGAGGAACCTCAGAAGAACGAAGTTTTTCAGTTTCATATTTAGCGAATTTTTCTAATTTTTTGTTAGTGCCAAATTTGTAATTTTTTACAGGTGTTAACGTGCCATCAGGATCCATTATGAAGAATTCATGCTTGGATTCTTCCTCAGCTTTTAATGCTTCACTTTCCATTAAAGTGCCATCTGCTTCCTTTACAATGACATCATCTGCAATAATTGAACGTGATAACTCAGAGAGTGGATGTCCTTTACATTTTATGTTAAATGCCTTGTACCAACCGAAAGGAGCACGAGTTATAGTAAAACCTTTTTCTTTTAGAGAAGCTTCCATAATTTTCAATACACGTAAGGCAACATCTGGTCTCGAGGGAGTATTTGAAATATGCACCCATGGATAGAGTACAACATTCTTTGTTCCAAGCTGTTCAGTTATTGATTCAACTTCAATGACTGCTTTTTCAGCTACATTTTCGAAATGGTCTTCGTCTCCTTTCTCCACTGAGGAGAAGACTACTAAACATTCTTCTACTCTCTTGAGTTTCTTCTCAATTTCTTCGGCTGCTTTAAGAGCCTTCTTTTTTGGTTCAAATTCAATGAAATCTGAATGCACGGTTAAAATGCGCAAAATTAACCACCTGAAATATTGTTTGCTAGTACAAATGCTCTGTACTAGTGAATCCTTTCGATGGAAGAAGTAATTAAAGTTTTTTGTAAGCATTGCAGAAATTAAACAAGCATTTCTCGTAGTGGAAAATCATTTGAGTGCTTTTTTCATTGCTGCATCTACTACAGATGTTGGGAGAAATTCCAATAATCTTCGCATTTTATCATTCTTAATTTTATAGCGAGATTTAGGCTTTCTTTTGTGGAGAGCTTTGTACACAATTTTAGCAATGGCTTTTGGTTCTGCACCTTTGTCAATTTCTTTTTTGCATACTTTTATTACTTGTTCTAATTGCTTCTTAAAAAGTGAATTATCGACATCGTTTTCTTCAGCATAGCAAACATATGCACGATGAAGGAGTGGTGTCTTAACTGCGCCTATTTGTAAATGAACAACTGGCATATCAAGAAACATAAGTTCCCTTCTAAGTGAATCAGAAAATGCTTCTAAAGCATATTTTGACATTGAATAGGGTCCATTTAATGGGAAGGAAAACCTACCAGCTTCCGAGCCAATGTTTACGATTCGCCCTTTAGTTGGATACAACAGAGGAAAGAATGCCTTGGTTATATTAAAAACACCTATAACATTGACAGCAAGGATTCGCTCTAAGTCTTCAGTACTAATCTCTACTAAAGGACCACCTACAAATATACCCGAATTATTAACAATTCCATCAATTGTGGGAAATTTCTCACTAATCTTTTCAAAAGCATCAGAGATACTTTTGGTATCTGTTACATCTAAATGAAAAGTGCTTATGGAATTAATGTTAGTTAATGAGTCAAGAGCTTTTTTATTAATATCAGTAGCAATAACATGATCCCCTTTTTCAACTAAAAAATTAGTAATTGCTAAACCAATACCGCTTGCTGCACCTGTAACAAGTATTGTTTTATTTATTTTGCTCATAGATAATATCAACTCTTAGAGATAGCTAGTAATAGGAACGATTAGATTTGAGAAAAAGTAAACAATACTAATTTAAAAATCCATCATTCATTTTCTTGTTTCAAGACATCGTAAAGTTCTGCCTGGAATGCAATATTCTCCTCTCGAGATTTATTTTTCACAGAGATAACAACAACAAATAATGCTATAGCTATCAAAGAGAATAGTAATGAAAATGTAATTACGAACCAATTCAAAACTTTTGGAAGAGAGAAATACTCTATTGAAAGATAGAAAGTAGCTTCAAAGGCTCCTTTTGCTGGAAGATTTTCTTTTGAAGAAATAAACGTCAACCAGTGTTGGTTATCGGCATCTATTTGCCCTACGTATGAAAGATTATAGTTATCTATCATTAATTGTTCGACTCTGAATCCTATCTCTTCCAAAAAAGTTGATGAGATGTTTGAACTTGAAACAGCAACGGGCAATTGAATTCTCAAAGATTCAAACTCCAAACCATCATCCCAATCAGGGCGAACAAGATTTATTCCAACCAGATTTGTTTCAACTCCATAATGGAAAATTTGACTTTTCTTAAAGAAGTCTGCACTATAGGAAAAATAGTAGAGAATGGGTTTTCCTGCTTGAACTTTTGAGACATTTTTTAAATAAAGATAATATGAGACATCAAATCTACTTGCAGCGGTAATATTAAGCCCCAGAATTTCCCCTTCTGTAAATGCATATGTCTTCTCTAAATTGATTACATTTGCTTCTTCAATAGTCCTTATAAAAATACCAACATGATCTTCTGTGGGTGTACAGTTAAGAATCATTGATACTGTACCTAATCCATTACTATCTATTGTGATGTTTGTTTTTACCCAATGTAAATCTGCACTATACGCATTATCTTGTGGAGTTAAATATGGGTCCTGAGGATTAATTGTATTGGTCATGTGGTTGAGGCTAACATTTGGCGTAGCTGTTGTAAAAATAACAGTTAAGAGATTGCAAATTAACAAAACAATAAAGATATTAACAGGAACTCGAAAGATTCGTTTAATATTAGCCATAAATTGTTTCCCTTCACAATTAATTTAATATTACTTGCACTTAGTTAACTCTTAAAAGCTACTGCAAAGCTGAAAATTAATTTGTAGGAGTAAACTAATACTAGAACAGAGAAAAATTGGTGATTCTGAATGCCATCCAATTCTAAGAAAGAAAAAAAGAGTGGAAAATCAAACATAAGAAAAGAAATGTCTGTACCAATAATACCCGAAATGATTGATGCAATTACAAGTTTAGGAAAAGGGGAGATTGAGGTACCAAAAGAAATAGTTGAAATTGAAGCTTTGATTTTTTCACGCGGGAAATTGAACGCTCAATTCTTTAGAGGGATTAGAAAAAGATATGTCGTTCCATCATGGGTAGAGATGATGCTTTCACCAAAAAGTAAAGGGTGTGTTTCACTAGGGCATAGCTCATGGTTTATCAATTCAAATTATCGCGATTGGATAGCATTTGGAGGTATTGATTGTCATTCAGAAGGAATTATCACAAGTAAAGGACTAGTTGTTCCAATAATTGATGGTTATGGACTACTCTCGGGAGCAATTATTGAAGATAAAGCATATTATATCACTCAAAATGGTTCTTCAACTCAAGAATTGTTGAATGGTTATTTGCCCATTGGGATAAATAAGTGGAAAATCAAAAAACAGTCTTTTGAGCAAATAGTGTACGGTGGCAAATCCGGAAAAGGAGAGGTAGGTGTTCTTTCTTTTGAGAATAAAACCACATCTAAAAGCAACTTAGTACTATCTGTAAGACCATTTAATCAAGAAGGAGTTTCATTAATTCACTCAATCACTTATAGGGAAAAAGACCAAGCAGTATTCATTAACAAAGAATTAGCTTTTAGGTTAATAGAAAAACCGGAGAAAATTGCTTCAGCTAATTATCATAACAATGGTGATTCTGCAACAAAGCTTCTTTCATTAGGAAAGAGACTTGATTCAGAAGAAGTTACAATTACTTGTTCCGTAGGTTTCGCTAATATGACTTTCATTTTTCCAGAAAGTCTTCAAAAAATGAAAGCTTTCATTAGAATGTCAAATGAACCATTAGAAGCAGCGCCAGTTTTAGACAAAATAAAGTTCCAATGGGAAGAAAAATTATCTCAAGGGTTGATTTTGAAAACAGGTAATAAAGAAATTGATCGATTATATTTAGCCAGCTTGTCAAATCTCCTCCTCTTAACGGATCCTGGTACTATAACTCCTGGTCCTACAAAATATCATCGATTTTGGTGCAGAGATGCAGCCTTTCTTATCAATGCTTTAGATAAAACTGGTTATCATCAATATGCTAGAGAGGCTCTAAATCAATTTATCATAAGACAAAGAAAAGATGGTTTTTATTATAGCCATGAAGGGGAATTTGATTCAAATGGGGAAGGAATTTGGGCTTTCGCAGAACATATTAAATTTACAAAAAGTACATTCTGGTTAGAAAAAATATACTATTCAATCGAGAGAGCAGCTTTATGGCTAATAAAAACTAGAAAGCTTGAGAAGAAAGAAGCAATCAAAGGAAAAGAACATTTAGTTAAGGGATTATTACCTCCTGGTTTTAGTGCGGAGCATTTGGGACCTTGTGATTATTTCTATTGGGACAATTTCTGGGGTGTTGCAGGATTAAGAGAAGCTGTTTATTGCGCAAAAGCGCTTAAAGCTCCATCATTAAGCATATTGGAAAAAGAGTACAAAGAATATGAAAAGGATCTACTCACAAGTCTTGAGAAGTTGTATGAAAAATTCCAATATTTACCTGTTGGACCCTATAGAGAATGCGATAGTGCAATGATTGCAAACCTGTGTGCTTGGCATCCAACTAAAGTTTTGGATGGAAATAACGAGATGGTATCCAAAACTGCTGATATAATCTATCAAGAATTCACTCATAATGGTGGGTTTTTCCATGAAGTTGCTTGGAATTGTTTTGGTACATATTTAACTATGCATTTAGCGCAAGTGTTTGTTGCTCAAAATAATGGTGAAAAGGTGAAAGAATTAATTGATTGGTTAGTAAAATATCAAACATGCCCTATGGGGTGGGCGGAAGGGATTAGCCCTCAAACAATGGAAGGAGGTATGGGAGATTCACCACATGGATGGGCAAGTGCAGATTGGATTTTCCTTTTACGAAATATGTTTGCATATGAGACGAAAAATGGGTCTCTAAGATTGCTGTCTGGGTATCCAGAAACATTCTTACAACAAGGAATATCAACTAACAAATTAAAAACTCATTTTGGTGAGTTAGAAATATCTGCTTTATTGGAAGAAAACAAACTATCAATCAGTTTGAATTGCAAACTGACTATTCCATTTATTGAAATTATGACTTCAAGACCTGTGAAATCTGTTGCAGTAGATAACGGAAAAGGAGAAATTATTGAAGAAAAATGTGTTAGGATTGATAAAGATGCAAAGAAAATAACAATCAATTTTTGACTTGTATATTTGAAGAAGAATTTCTTTAAATAAGAGAAAAACACTTAGCTAACAAAGAAAAGGCTTCAATAACGAATTCTTTTTGCGAAAAGGTATTATTTTAGTATTCTAATCTTATTCTGATTTAATTTACATTAAATCAAATTACAGCTATTTCAAATAATAGGTAAGGAATTGTATGACAACTATAAATGACAATCATATTTATGAAGTGGGTATTGTAGGTGCAGGACCAGCAGGAGCGTCTTGTGCGTATTATTTAGCGAAATTTGGTATAGAGGTCGCACTTTTTGAGAAGAAGAAATTTCCAAGAAAAAAGGTTTGTGGAGATGCAATAACTGTACGCGCTCAAGATCATTTGAAGCGGATGGGTGTGTTGCAAGAGATACTCAAAGAGAAAAAAGGTAATTGGGCAGCACTGGGCGGTATTGTAAGTCCAAGTGGTATAGAATACTATGGCGATTCTTCTAATGAAGTCAAAGGTCAACATCTTGTAATCGCTATCAAAAGAGAAATTATGGATGAAAAAATTGTTAGAGCTGCGACCAATGCAGGTGCTAAATTATTTGAAAATATCAGTGTTTCAAATGTGAATTTTTCTGTGTCTGAAAAGTGTTGGTTAGTAAAAACTGAAAATATTAAGAAATCATTCAAAGTTCGTATGCTTGTTATAGCTGATGGTGCAGCATCAAAGCTTGCGAGGTCTCTTGGATATGTAGATGGTCCTCCAGAGGCTACTTGTAGTAGTGTCTATATCGAAGCTGGCACACATACCTTTGAGCAAGATGGTGTATGTTATTATCCATCAAAGCTTGTACCAGGCTATTGTGCCTTATTTAAAGAAGCGGATGGTGATTTAGTTTATTGTTGTTACATTATCCCAGGAGGAGAGTGTGATAAGGGAGATTTAGTAAAAATGCATCATTCGCTGATAAAGGATGACCCCTTCATCAGTAAAGCTATTGGTCCCAATGCCAAAATCGAAAAAATGAAAGCAGCACCAATTCGATTTGGTGGCATTCCACAAAGTTATGATAATAATCTATTAATTGTGGGAGATGCTGCGGGACAAATCGATCCTCTTACTGGAGAAGGAATTCAATATGCTATGGATGCAGCTGAATATGCAGCAAATACAATAACAAAAGCAAACAAAAAAGGAAATTATTCTAAGAGATTATTAAAGGGTTATCAAAGAAAATGGATGAAATCCTTTGGCAGAGATTTCAAATGGTCACAAAGAATGGTTAAGGTTTGTACCAGATATCCAATCTTTCTTGATGCATTTGCTTCAGCGAGTAACAGAAAAGGTGACAAATTCATGACTGTGTGGGGTAAGATTATGACAGGCTCAAAGAGTAAGCTTAATTTCTTCTTACCAAAGCTAGCTTTTCCCTTAGTTGTTGAAATAATCCGGTTAAAACTGAAAAAGAAATAAGTATATGAGTAGAATATTTACTCATATTATTCTTCTTTTGAATCTCTTGCATCTTCAACTAATCCTAATTCTTCGGCAAAAATCAATTTGAGCTCTGGTTTTATCTCAAAGGATACAATTCTACCGTCTCGATGTTTATTCAGGAAATTTAGTGCAGCCATTTGGTTGAGATACCGTGAGAGATTTCCTTGATCCATACCAAGTTCATCAGAGAGAGAAGTTCCTACAACAGGTCCTCCTCCTTTTTCACTAATAATGCATTCCAAAATATCTCTCATTTTAGGTGTTAGAATTTGCTTAATACGTTCACTTTGAGCATCCTTCAGTTTCTCTCGAGCAAATTCCACTCCACCCTCAACAGAAGGAAGGTCTACTTTTTTGAGGTTATTTTGAGCTGTAACATCTAATATAGATCTTAAAACTAGTAACAACATTCGCGGATTCCCAGTAGCATACTCCTTGTTTACTTTCGAAATAATGGATTCATCAAAAGGTGAAAGATTATCAGGTTCTTCGGGACGAAATGCAGCTAATCTTTTTTGAATAATAGCTATTGCGATTTTATCTGAAACAGGTTTGAACTCAATTTCAACATGAACTCGAGTAGCTACAGCAGGATGAATCTCCTTCAAGGAAGCCCAAGCATTTGGTGTGGAACAAATCACTGTAATATGTCCCGGAATACCAACAGCATGGCTCAAATATTCACGCAAAATTTCGAATGTTTTTCTAATCTCGCGTTGTATACTGGCTTCAATTATTTCTTCGAATTCATCTATAATCAGCCCTGAGAGTAAATCATTAGCACTAATTTTTTTGAAGAGCTTAGCTAAATCTTTTCCTGCTTGAAAAGGTTTGAATTTCACATCGGGTAGAGAAGCAATTCCACGATAATGTTCCCATAGTTGTTCAGCATATTCTCGCAATTCTTCTGGAACATCTTCGTTATCCATTAGTGGAATACAAACACTTTCAAAAAGTGCATAGGTTACAATACCCGGAGTTCCACCAGGTAATTTTGTATAAAAAATTAATGCTTTTTTTCGTTTTAATGTCTCAATAATAGAACTTGCTCGTATAGATTTTCCAGATCCATATTCACCTATTAGAGCAACAGTAGCAGAACCACCATTAAGTATTGTAGATAAATTAGAAGCTATCTTCTTATCTGCAGCAGTAATTACATGCATCTTAACAATTTCTTCTGCAGTCATCGATTCCGCGGATATTTTATCGAAAGGATTTCTATGGAGCTTATATTTTTTCAAGTATTTTTCTTCACTCAGCATGTCATCATAAATAGACAAGCAATTCACCAACGGTAAGTTATTTCGCTTAAATTACAGGAGCTTTAGAGGTTGATTTTTTGCTAAATATAAAGGAATAATGTTCTATCAAGTAAAAGAATGTTGTTATTTGTAGTATTTGAAAAAAAAGTATAATTAGGAAAAATAATCAGCTATTTTTCCTATAGCTATATGCATTACCTATATCGCTAGGTAATAGCTTTTTATAATTGACATAAAATTCAATAAAAAGTCCACAGAAAATCAAATTGATTACACCCATAAGAAATAGTGGCCATGCAATTATCCCCAAAATAAAGGAACCCAATATTAGTATAAAAAAGCCAAATTTGGCCATCAGACCAGTGGATACAACTAAATGATTTTTTGTTATATCTAATCCTACTAGAAAATATTTGATGCCAGACATACCAGCTAAAATCAAGAAAGCATACAGCCAAAAATAGATTTCCCTAGTGTGTTGGAACAAACCAAAGAATGGTAAGAAACCAGAAATTAAAGGAGCAAAAATTCCGAAAACTAGAACTGTGCTAATATTCCAAAATCCTGCAACAATAAACAGATATTTGTAATAGATTGCTTTATTCATATTTCCACGCCCAATGTTTGTTTTAAGATAATTTTAATGATCAATTACTATATAGTAATGATAATAAGAACTATTTTTAATAACCTTTCGAGAAGGAATTAATGTCTAAATAATTTTTCAATGAATTCTAATAGTTTTTTTACAAGAAATTATCCAAAATAGAGTGAGAGGTGAAGGATATAGATGGAAGATAGAACCCATATCCTTCCTGGGCACCTCCCTCGGTAAATTTCTCACTCTCTGAAATCTTCGCCTTGGAACATTAATACTTAGTAAGGAATTAGGTGATAAGGATGTTCTTCTAGAAAACCTAATTGATATCTCTAGATGTAAACAGCAATTAGCTTTATTTGATGATAGTTTGAATAGTCTTGATAGAGCAAAGGAGCTACTCAAAACTATTGAAGACATAGAAAATCGTGAGCTTATTAGAGAAAAAATAACTATGCAACATGGAGAACTTCTAGGACGTATAGATAATTGGGATATGTTCATCCGGAGATATTATGAATTTCTTAAAGACTAAATTATTAGCTCTTCTGCATCAACTACTCTTTTCTTAAGAGATAAATTATTTACTTGGAATTTTGTTCCATCAAATAATTCTACTTTTTCAAGACCTAATGCTTTAGCTGCGGAAATCCGACCTATTGCATCTGCTTTCATTATTCCTGACCCTGATGTACCACTGACCCATTGAATATTGGATACCTTCTCTATAACTGGATTCTTATCAGGTCAATAATAAGCGTAATAACCAGCCCATTTTGAAAAAATTTTGAGTTCTTTTAATTTAGGAAAGTAATGTTGCAAAACAGGTTTAATGGCAAATTCGAAATATTCTTGATCAGCGTCTGGTGGAAAGTTTTTCATTTGATAGGGATTTCCTAATTCATTTGCACAACCTACCATTATAATTCCATTTTGTAAAACAGGTTTGACATATACTCCTCCTATAGGAAGTATGAAGATTGGTGTGCTTTCTTTTGGATTTGAAACAATTTGTATTGGATCTAATTTTAGAGTATACATTTGACGTTTTTGAGGATAAATTTGGGAAGCTATACCTACTGGAGCTAATAGATCATTTGTCCATGCGCCAGTTGCAAAAAGGAAATTAGTAGCTGCAAACACATCACCGTTTTGATCAGTTATTGAAAGAAGTTTTACATCGGACCATGATGGAAAGTGTCGTTCTTCTTCAGATAGTGACAATTTCTGAATGCTTTTTTCCAAAGCTATTCTTCCACCTAATGCTTCAAATTGCTTTGAATAGTATTTTGCCAAATTAATTGCAGATAATGAACCACATCTGTGTCCATAAATTGCTTGATGAATTTCAGGAAAATCATCTGATGAATTAAAATTTAATTGAAGGTTTTTAGAAAATTCATTTGGAGAAAGTATATCGAATGTATCTGATTGATCATTTAGCTTTTGTAATCCTTTCTGAGATTTTTTCCAATCATTTTGTGAGAACATCCAAAGATAGCCCAGATTTTTAAGACCAATCTCGCTAGCAATTGTTTCATAAAAACCTATTGAACTGGTAGAAAGCACTAAGCTTGACTTGGATGAAAACAGATTTCGATAAAGTGCTGCACTTCTTGAAGTATTTCCTGCAGCAATTTTTGAAAACTTATCGATGAGAAGTATTTTTTGTTTTGGAGAATATTTCTGTAAGTAATAAGCGGTACTTGCACCTATGACTCCAGCACCTACAATGATTGTATCAAATTTCATTTCAGAACGTCCAAAAACAACTTGTGCTAAACAAAAGCAAATATCTGATACCTAATGTGAAATATAAAGATTATATATGAGTGAGAAAAATAAGAAAGAAAAAGTAAGAAGAGAATAATTCTCTTAATACTAATCTTATACTAAGAAATTAGTTGGGATAATCCTGTCCTTATGTTCTTGTCTGGAATAATCTGGGAAGAGAATTGGAGAGGGAGGATTCTTTACTTTGTGTTCATCACAAAGGGCATTGTATTTTGTAATATGGTCAAGAGTCAATTTGCCTAGAGAAACTTTTGGTATACTCTTAGCTGTAGTGATACCTGCTGCTCTTCCGAATACACTAATTTCTAGCAAACTGTTACCCATTAGACGATTACTTCCATGTGTACCACCACAAACTTCACCAGCAGCATAGAGGTTTTTCACTGCGGTTGCAGTGTTTTCATCAATTGCTAAACCACCGTTTTGATAATGAAGTGTTGGATAAATCAAGATTGGATCTTCAATCATGTTTACGCCAAAGCGTTCGAATTGTCTAACCATAGCAGCGAAATTCTTTGCAATAGTGCCTTCTCCATGAATTTGATCAATCAATGGGGAATCTAACCATAAACCAGGTTGCCCTGAGGGAGTTACTAGTCCATTATTTCTTCCACCACATTCTCTAATGATCAAGCTTGCTTCAACATCTCGTGTCTCGAGTGGGAAACAGAATTGTTCACCATTTTTATTTAGCACTTGAGCACCTTTTCCTCGCACTTTCTCAGTTACTAATAAACCGACAATTTGTTCTGGGAATGCAGCTCCAGTTGGATGGTATTGAACGGATTTCATTAACTTCAAGGGCGCACCAGCACGATAACCCATTACGCAGCCATCAAATGTTGCGCCATAATGGTTTGATGTTGGGAAGCCTTGAATATGTAATCGACCAAAGCCACCTGTGGTTACAACAGTTGCTTTAGCTTTTACGGTGATGTATTCCTTACTATCAAGATTTAGTAAAACAGCACCAGCAACTTGTCCTTTGTCATCTTTAATGAGCTCTACTGCTGGAGAGAATTCAATGATAGGAATTTCTTTATTGAAAACTTCATCTCTCAAAGTCTTCATGATTTCTGCACCAGTGAAGTCTTTGGCGAAATGCATTCTCTTTCTGGAAGTTCCTCCACCATGAATAGCATCCATGGTTCCATCGTCGAACTTATCAAACATCATACCAAGTTTTTCGTACCATTGAAGTAATAATGGAGCATCACGTACTAATCTTCTAGTTAATGGAGGATCATTTTCATAATGTCCACCACCAATAGCATCTAGATAGTGAATTGCTGGACTATCTACTTCTCTTACAGCTGCTTGTATTCCACCTTGAGCCATAGTAGTGTTTGAATCACCCATTCTTAATTTTGTAGCAATCAGAATGTTTTCAGCTTTCACACCGTTTTTTATTGCCCAGAGTGCAGCATTTGCTCCAGCACCACCACCACCAATGATCAAAAGATCAACAACGAAATCAATTTTGTTGAGATCAACTTTCTTGGGGTCTAGTACTGATTTTGTTTCAATTATCTTTGCAACTTCAAGAGGAACTACTTCACCTTTTGAAACACCAAAACGCAGACTTGCTTTCTGTGCCTTAATGAAATCAGGATGGTAATTATTCAACACATCATCAATTTCATCTGGTGAACAGTGGTCCATTGTTACTTTTAATCGTTTTTCACGAGTTTTTTCAACTATTTTGATTGATTCTCGCATATAGTCTGGATAAGGATCGTTTACCATGTTCTTTACACCTCAGTTCCTCTTAGGCTTTTTCCCGTACTCGCTCAGCATAGAGCTTTGCGAGACCTTTTTTATCGGTCTTCATGAGCTTTTCTAATTCAGCATCATATTTGCCTTTTTCAATTTCCTTGACTCTTTTGGTCATTTGTTTATATTCTGGTTGAATATAGCGACCGTAAAGTCTTCTAGCTAAAACACCAACATTAAATTGAGTGATTTCAGCTGGACATCTAGTGGCACAAAGTCCACACATTATGCAGTCAAAACTCAAAGTTGCTGCTAGAGCAATATCTCCTCTTAGTGCTGCTTGCACATAATCCATTACTTCAATGTCCATAGGACAAGCTTTTGTGCACGTATTGCAAGAGATACATCTGGCAATTTCAGGATAAAACTCAAGCATTGTATTTGGTACTGCTTTTAAAGACTCTATATCGTAGAGTTTTTTGTTCGCGGGACTAATTGGTATTTGAGCAACAATCATACCGTCTTCAACTTTCGTTGCACAAGCTAAGCCTGTGTAGAGTTTGTGATCTCCTTTCAAACGATATATTGTACTACAGGCTCCACAGAAACCTCCACGACAACCAACGCCACGATCCAATCTCCATCCGAGATATTCGAAAGCTTTCATTATCGTTAGATTAGATGGAACCTCAAATTCTGTATTAGCAACAATTATTTTTACTTTCTCATAAGTCACTTCAGTGGTCGTTTTATCCACCTCATTTCTTTACTTTTACGGGAACTTTCATTGGAGTTCCCAATAACTTCCGTTTCCTTAATACGGGAGTGGGGTCAACATAATGTTCATGAAAACCCAATTCTTTCACATCTACTCCTAAAGCTAAAGCCATTAATTGAGTAAAGTATACTACTGGAATTTCAGGTAGTGCTGAATTCAATTCTCGAGCTTCCTTTTGGCGTCGATCTAAGTTAAATTGACATAATGGGCAAGAGACCACTAATAGATCTGCTTCTCTTCGTGCTGCAGAACCGATTATTCTATTTGTTCTATCAGCTACTAGATGCTTATCTTTTACAGTTAGATAAGAACCGCAACATTCAGTCATATAAGGAGTCTCAACTGCTTCTGCTCCGAGTGCAAAAATCAAATCAGAGAGAATAGTTGGTTTTTCAGGATTCTTGTCAATTGTTACTTCTTTAGGTCGAAGTAAAGTGCAGCCATAGTAAGGAGCAACTTTCAACCCTTTAAGTGGATTAACAATTTTCTTTGCTATGCCAGCAATATCAACTTTTTCTAGCAAAAGTTCAAGTAAATGCCACACTCTTACATCACCTTCATAATCTTCTTCTTCATACATGAAAGCGTTTAAACGAGAAGCCTTTTCCTCATCATTCTGAATGAGGATATTTGCTCGCTTTAGAGTATTATAGCACATAGAACAAGTGGTTGTAAGATCTGTAAAACCATCTTCACGAGTACGAATCATATTTCTCATTGGAGCTAATTGACTTGTAAGATTGTCTTCAGCCAATCCAAAGAAAGTGCCACAACAAGTCCATCGTGTTAATTCAACTAATTCTATGTCGAATTTCTTCATAACTTCTCGAGCAGTTAAATCCATGTATTTTGCGTATGATTTTGCTGTACAACCTGGGTAGTAGGCTATTTTTTCTGTCATCTTTGTTTACGCTCCGGTTATGATGTTTGTTTCTTAAAGCTGCTAATAAGAGCTATTTGGGGTAATTCTTCTAGCTCCTCTTTTGTAAGAGCTTCAAGTGTGACATAGCTTTTCTTTGCTCTCAGTGAGATTTCTCGTAAAGATTCCATCACTTTAGCAATATCTATGCCTTTTGGACATCTTGCACTACATATTAAGCAAGAAGAACAGATCCAGAAGGTGTTAGTATCCAAAACGGATTCATCGCCAAGTTGAATCTTATGAATTACTTGATTAGGTAGGAGGTCCATTACAGCTGATTCAGGACAACCGCCCGAACACTCACCACATTGATAACACCGCATAATATTAGCACCGGCGAGATCGAGGACCTTCTGACGAAATGCAATGCGTTTCTCAGTTTTGGTTAGTTTTACCATTGACAATTATTTTCACTCCATTATTATCTCAATTAATTAATCATAACGTATTTCTAATTCAAGATTTTTTCAAGTTCTTGTTCAATTATTGCAATTGCTTCTGGAACTGCTTTCTGAACTGTTTCAGAAAGTGATTCACTGAAGTCGCTGATATTTTCGACTTCGATGCCAATAATTGTAACAACTTGAGGTAATTTATCCTCTCCTAGTTCTGTTTTGAGAAGATCATAAGCAGTAGCTAAATTGCAGTCGTGAGCACAATAAGTATGGATAGTTGTTCTAAAATCATCGATTGAAAACTTGTATACATCACCAGGTGTTCCACCTTGTAATGCTAATCCATCAATCATAATGACATTTGAATATCCAATAAATCGTTCTACTAGACTTAAGCCACCAATGGATACTTCTTCAAACTCAAGTTCAGGAGTGTTGGAATATTTCTTCTCGAGTAGTCTAACAATGTGTATCCCTACACCATCATCTGATAGAATAGGGTTGCCAATACCAATTACTAGTGTTTTGGCTTTTCCAGTGTTTTGATAATTCAGAGAAGAAATTTCATTCATTGGTTTTTAAGCACGTCCTTGAGATTTTTGTCCTTATCGTATATCTTTACTTCAAGGGGCATACTACCAGTTGGAGTATGTGTTGAACACGCTAAACATGGATCATAGGATCTAAATGCAACTTCAACCATATTCAAGACTGCTTGATCTGTGTAATTGCCATTTTTGATAACATGCTTTGCTGCTTCTCTAACGCTAATATTGATTGGAGCAATATTGTGCGTTGTTGCAACAATTAGGTTGACTTTCGTAATCATGCCGTTTTCGTCTGCAGTGTAATCGTGAATAAGTGTGCCTCTTGGTGCTTCTACCATACCAATACCTCTTCCACCCATTTCTTTAGGAATAACGCGGTATTCATTATTGGTTATGTGAGGTTTTTTGCATAAATCTACAATAATTTCTGCTGCATTAAGCATCTCGACTAATCGTGCCCAATTAGAAACTAGTTGTAAGTGACATGGTTTTGGTACCACTTCAAAAAGTCTCTTTTGTGCTTTTTGAGCAAGAGGGGTAGAATATTTTCCAATGTTCAATCGTGCAAGTGGACCAACACTGTATACACCACTTTCAGAACCTGATTCAAAACCTTTCCAACCAATTTTTTGAATGAAGGTTTGTTTTGCGGTGCACCATGGTTCGCAATGTTCAGTGATATGTTCATAATATTTATCGGCTGGGAAACGATCTATTTCCTTTCCCTCTGGATTAATTATTACTGCTTCGCTACTGTAATAATCAATGAGTCCATTCTCATCCACAGAAGCCAAGTAATTAAATTCGTTTTTGTAGATATCACCGGTGATTAACTTCAGGAGTTTTTTCTCTTTAATCAGATCTTCAAACCAGTCTAAACTCCATTGGCAGAATTTGACCATTTCTTTTGCACGCTTAAGAATTTCATCTCGTTCTTCTATTTTAAGACCTTTAGATACTCCACCAGGAATAGCAGTAACTGGGTGAGTGGATTTTCCACCAAGAATTTGTTGGATTCTATGAGAATTATTTCTCTGTTTTAGAACCTCAACAGTTAAGTCTTTATCAGCACGAAGCATTCCAAGAAGATTCCTTTCTGCAGGAGGGGCATCTATCCCCATTACAAAATCAGGTCCAGCGAGAGCAAAGAAGTGAGCTGAATGAGAATACCATACATGAGCTGTTGCACCCATCCTTCGTAAATCTTCACCTGTTTTCTTAGGTTCAACATGAAAGATTAAATCAAGTGCTTTTGCACTGGCTATATGATGAGGCCAGGGGCATACACCACATATCCTACTCACGATTCGGGGCATTTCTTCTGCGGGTCTTCCTTCACAGAACTTTTCAAATCCCCTCAATTCTTGAACTTGGAAATATGCATCTACAGCATTTCCTTTGTCATCAAGAAATATTGATATTTTTGCTTCTCCTTCTAATCGAGAGACGGGATTAATATAAATTGTCTTTTTTGTCATGATAGTTCCCTCTATTTACTTTTTAGAGCTCTCCTCTTCAGCAACTTTCTTTTTCGTTTTTATTATGTACTCAGGTGTGAAAAACCGATAAAATGTACCAAATGGATCAGGAATTGTTTCCATCAATTTCTTCAAACCTTCAGGACCTAGTTCCGCTTCGATTTTTGCTCCACCTATTGAAGCAATTGCAGAAAGCATTTTTAATCCTGGATCTTTCACACCTGGAGCGGGACCAAAGCATCCTCTGCATGGCATATTTGCTCCTAAAGTACATTGTCCACCACAGCCTGCACGCGTGGCAGGGCCCATACAAATAATCCCTTGAGAAAGCAAACATTTTTCTGGATCTGGATCAATCTCAAATGGTCGTCTAAATCTGTTTATGACGATTTCTTCAGGTTTTTCGCGACCACATTCTTCGCAAAGGGCAGTTTCACCAGCAACTACTGTTCCTTTTGGTGGTAATTCTCCCTTCTTGATGAAATTGGTAATAATATCAACAAGCATTTCCCATTGTGTTGGAACAGGAGGACAACCAGGAACAAAATAATTTACATCTACTTCAGATGTAAGTGGCAAACAAGAGTCTAATAATTTTGGTAAAGTCATTGCCCGTCCTTTTTTATATTCAGATTTAGGTCGCATATAATTTTGATTTGGACCAGATTCATCAATGTTGTAGCCATTGGTATATACTGAATCTAAAATAGTTTGTGCATCATATGGATTTGCTAGTTGTGGTATTCCACCAAAACAAGAACAAGACCCATAAGCTATCATTACTTTACTCTTTTTTCTGAACAAATGAGCAATTTCAGCATGCTCTGAGGTTCGGATAGGTCCATGATATAAGCAAATGTCAATTTCTTTATCTTGGAGAGCCTCTACATCTTCGAATTTGAAATCAGCAGCAACTTGCCAAAATACAAGTTCAATGACTTCTTCGATTGGAATTAGCATCTCATTAAGATTAATGATAGACATATCACAACCGCCACAAAATGAACCGGCTGCAACAGCTAATTTTATCTTCTTCATTTTAATGTTTGGCCTCCAGAGCTACCCTATTATTTCTTAAGGGATTTGGGGGGAGATGTTTGAGTTTTTCAATAAACTCAGTCATTGTCTTTACGAACTTCTTAGCTTCCGAAGAAGAAATCCACTCGAGATGTATTCGCTCATCTTCTATGCCCATTTGAGCAGCTAGTTCTTTGACCAAAACCATTCTCTTTAACGTTTTGTAGTTTCCAGTGACGTAATGGCATTCGCCTGGATGGCAACCTGCAACAATTACACCATCAGCTCCACCTGCTAAAGCATCAAAGATATAGGTAGGGTCAACTCGTCCTGAACAAGGGGTTACAATAGTGATGACATTTGCGGGGTATTTCATTCGAGAAACACCAGCTAGATCTGCTGCATTACTACTACACCATTTGCAGAGAAATGCAATTACTTTGGGTTCGGGGTTTAACAATTCAGACATTGTACTCACGCACCTATTTCTTATTTAGCCTCCGTTTTTAAGGCAATTCGAATCATATTCTCGATTTGCTTATCAGTTTGATTCTTCAAAGTCAATGCTAAACTTGGGCATGCGCTTGCACACGTGCCACAACCTTGGCAAAGAATTTCTTTCACAACTGAAATGTTCTTTACAGAGTCAAAAGATATTGCACCATAGGGACAAAGGCTTTGGCATACTTTGCAACCACTACATGCTTTTTCGTTTACAATAGCCACTATGGGGTCATGATAAAGTTGGGGTTTTGATAATAGAGCCATTGCTTTTGAAGCAGCAGCGCTACCTTGAGCAACACATTCAGGAATATCCTTTGGTGAGAGTGCAGTACCGGCAACAAATAATCCTTGAACTAAACTTTCGACTGGTTTCAATTTTACATGTGCTTCCTTGAAAAATCCATATTCATCAAGGTTACACTTTGTTACTCCTGAAAGTATTTTAGTGTCAAATGAAGGAATCATAGCAGGAGCTAAAACAACTAAATCAGCTTCTACTTCTAATCTTTCGCCTGTAAGTGTATTAGCAGCCCAAATTATCGTTTTATCTCCTTCTCTGAAGATTTTTGATGGTTTTCCTCTAATGTAAATTACACCCATTTCTTGTGCTCTATCGATGAATTCTTCGTATCCTCGACCAGCTGCTCGAATATCGATATAAAAGACATACACTTCTGTTTCTGGCTCTTGATCTTTTAAGAGTAAAGCGTGTTTACCAGTATATGTACAACAGATTTTACTACAATAAGCCATATGATGTTCTGGGTCTCTACTACCTACGCATTGAACAAAAACAACAGTTTCTGGTTTCTTATGGTCAGATGGTCTTAAAACAGCACCACCAGTTGGTCCTGCACTATTTAACAAACGTTCGAATTGCAAACCATCTATGACATCAACTTCTGGACCAAAATCATATTCTGAAATCTTTGATATATCGTAGAGATCATATCCTGTTGCAATTACTATTGCACCAACATTCAATTCTACGATTTCTTCTTTCATATCATAATTGATTGCTTTTTGTTCGCAAGCATCCCGACACTTTGAACATACTAAGGGGTGAATACCCAAACAATTCTCAATATCAAGTATATAAGCACTTGGAACTGCTTGTGGAAAAGGTAAGTAGATTGCTTTTCTTGGACCAAGTCCACCTTCAAATTCATTTGGAACTATTACTGGGCAGACTTCGACACAATCATCACACAAGTTGCAAAGCTCTTCAATAACAAATTTCGGTTTCTTAGTTATTTGAGCTTTAAAGTTCCCTACGAAACCCGTAACACTAGTTAGTTTAGCGTTTGTTATTAGCTCAACATTATCATGATGAGCTATTTCAGACATTTTAGGTGATAGGATACATTGAGAACAATCTAGTGTTGGGAATGTTGAAGTTAATTGAGCCATGTGTCCACCAATTGTTGGTGATTGCTCAACTAAATACACATGATAACCTGAGTTTGCTAAATCTAGAGCAGCTTGAATTCCAGTTATTCCTGCACCAACCACCATTGCATTACGATTTACGTCCACAGAAATTGGTGTCAGTGCTTCATTCAACAAAGCTTTTTCAACTTTAGTTTCAATGATTTTCATTGCTTTTACAGTTGCTTTTTCTTTATCTGAATGAACCCAGCTGCACTTTTCTCGAATGTTAGCTATTTCAACTTCATATTTATTGATACCAACATCTGCGGCAGCTTTTCTGAAAGTTTCTTCATGCAACGTTGGTGAGCAACATGCACAAATTATTCCATCTAATCGATGATACTTAATATCATCTTGAAGTGCTTTTTGACCTGGTTCCGAGCACAAATAATGGCTTTCAGCCGCATGAACTACTCCATGAAGATTAGTGGCTTCTTTAGCAATGTTTTCAACGTCTACTGTAGCAGCTATATTCTTACCACAATGACACACGAAAACACCTAAACGTTTTGCTTCTTCTGGTTCTCTAGTTTTCTTTTTCTGAGACAAGTTATTTCTTAGCCTCCTGCTTTTTCACCTTTTTTGCATAGTTCTTCCCAGTTTTGAACGCTTTTTCGTTCAATTCCCTGAATCGAGCTGGTACGAATTCAATTACAGATTTTAAAATCGCTTTTTGATCTATATAGTCATTGAGTTCTGCAAAGAACCCTAGCATAACAATATTCGCAACTATCTTTTTGCCAAGTTCTTTTTCAGCTATTGCTGTTGCAGGAATACTATAAATATGTCCAGCTTTCTTCATCCTATCATCGACGGGTACGAGATTTTCTTCATAGAAAAACCATCCACCCTCTTTGAGAGAATCAATATGTGTAGTATACGCTTCCTTACTCATACAAATGAAAGCATCTGGTGCTAATACGTAAGGAAAGTCTACTTCTTCTTCAGATATAACAAGATTACAAGCACTGGCACCCCCTCTGCTTTCGGGGCCATATGACTGAGTTGTTACAGATTTTCTCTTTTCAAAGATAGATACAGCAGCTCCAAGTATTTTACCCATAAGTGCTATACCTTGACCGCCAAATCCACACAAACGAATTTCAGTTCTAGTCATTATTTCACCTTCGTTTAGCGAATAGTTGGATTCGCGCTATATGATCACTCAATGTTGGCTTATCTTCTTTATCGACAAATTTACCGACAACGATTTTATTACCCAAATTAAGTTCTGCGTCACCAGGGTCAATGCCATGTCGGATAATCGTATTTTCTCTAAAGAATTCCAACATCTTAATTCCTTCCTCATAGTCATTTCTTCTACCGAAAGTAGTTGGACACGGAGGAATTACTTCAATGAACGAGAAGCCTTTCTTTTTGATTGCTTCGACCATTGAGGCTTGCAATCGTCTTGCATTTAGAGAAGTCCATCTTGCAACATAAATCGCTCCAGCAGAAGCTACCAAATGGCAGAGATTAAAGTTTGGTTCAACATTTCCATAAGGAGAAGTTGAAGTCCAAGCTCCCATTGGAGTTGTTGGTGCTAATTGACCACCTGTCATTCCATAAATGAAATTATTTGAACAGATTACTGTAATGTCAGCATTTCTTCTTGCCGCATGGATTATATGATTTCCACCAATAGCGAATAAATCGCCATCACCTGAAAATACAATTACTTTTAGCTCAGGATTTGCTAATTTTAATCCGATAGCAAATGGTATTGCTCTACCGTGTGTTGTATGGAATACATCTAGATCTAAGTAACCAGATGCTCTTCCAGTGCATCCGATTCCAGATACAACCACAATTTTCTTTGTATCTATTCCGGATTCGGCAATTGCATGGATGAAACATGAAAGCACACTACCTAAACCACAACCACTACACCATACGTGTGGGAGTCGGTCCCAACGTAATAAGTAATCCATTGGATGTCTTTTTGCTTCTAGTATAGTATCATCAACTTTTTCTTCTGAGATGGTCATTTCTTCTTTACCTCCTCGATTTTCGCTAGTATTTCTTTTGGGGTGTGAACAGTCCCACCTAGCTTTGAGGATAGCACAACAGGAACACTCTTTCGGGTTGCTTCTCTAACCTCTTTGACTATTTGTCCATTGTTAATCTCTGCTACAACAATAGCATCAACTTTTTTCGCTAGTTCTTCAATAAGCTTCGTTGGAAAAGGCCAAATTGTAATTAAGCGAAGTAGGCCAGCTTTAATTCCTTTCTTTCGGGCAAGGTTTACTGCGCCTTTTGCAGATCTAGCAGTTATTCCATATGAGATAACAAGTACTTTTGCATCTTTTGTCATGTATTCTTCTGTTAATCGGATTTTTTCTTCATTCAGTAATATTTTGTCACACAAACGTTTTACTAATATTTCTTGGGCTTCTGGTGTTATTACTGGATATCCTTTTGTATCGTGAGTTAATCCTGTAACAAAAACATTGTAACCTTCTCCGGCGGCAGCCATCGGAGGAATCATATCTGCATCAGGTTTAAAAGTCAAATGATTTTTCTTTGAACCTGTTGGTTTCTTTCTGTTTTCAATTTTTATTTTGGACTTGGTGGGGATAATTAGTTTTTCAACCATATGACATATTGATTCATCAGTTAGCATAATAACTGGTGTTCTATATTTCTCTGCAAGATTAAAGGCTTCAATCGATAAATCGAATGCTTCCTGCACAGAATTGGGTGAAAGGGCTATTAATTCATAATCGCCATGAGAGCCCCAGCGTGCTTGCATAACATCTCCTTGTCCTACAAGTGTTGGGAGACCTGTTGAAGGTCCTGCCCTTTGAACATTAATAATAACAAAGGGAGTTTCAGTCATGGCTCCAAGGCCTATGTTCTCCATCATTAAAGAAATACCGGGACCAGACGTTGCGGTCATGGATTTCCTGCCAGCCCAAGAAGCGCCTAAAATAGTAGCAATTGAAGCAATTTCGTCTTCCATTTGGATGAAAACTCCACCCACCTGCGGTAAACGACGAGACATTCTCTCAGCGATTTCACTCGAAGGGGTGATTGGGTATCCACCAAAAAATCTGCAACCAGCTGCTAGGCAACCTTCTGCAATAGCTTCATTACCACTTATGTAGTGCTCTCCGGTTAAGACGTCATGTATTGATGCTTTTTTACTCATTCAAATTCGCCTTGTTCATTTTATTCAATTGATTCCGAATTTTAGATTATTTTTTTGCACCTGTTGTATCTTCTTCTTTCTCAAGGAATATTGAGAATTCGGGGCAAATCAATTCACAGAAACCACATTTTGCGCAATCGTCCATATCCATATCATCCTTGATTTTTGGAGGATGATACCCTTTAGAATTAATTTCCGGAGAACTTTCTAGTAACTCCGTTGGACAAAAGTTTATACAAAATAAGCATCCTTTACATCGATCTGTTATGATCTTTAAGTGCCATTTCTCCTGCTCTTTATATTCGGGAGGTATAAATGATATTATTTTTCTAAGTGTCATGTGCAAACGCAACATTTACAATTTGTGAGAAGTGTAATTTTCTTATGCTTAAAAAATTATTCTATTGAGTTTGATATTACTCAATTGTTTATTATTCAAATTAGAATCACTTCGAATGTATTAATTACTTATATAGACATGTTCAAAATTTAGAAGAGAGAGAAATTTGAGTAAAATTGTTTTTTAATTCAAATTAAAGATTGAATAGAATGTAATCTATGTCAAGAATGTAATGAATGTAACTTATGTTATGAATGTAATCTATGGAAATATGTTATCTATGTAATGTATGTAAAGAATGTAATCGATGTAAGTAAATTATATATCAAAAAACAAGAAAAAAATGAGAAATCAAAAAGAATACAAATTATCGCGGAAGGTCTAAAGGATAAAGGTCTCCAACCAGTTTTCTCAAGTTAAGATGTTCATCATTCATTGAATTAGCATTATATAATACATTTCTTGCAATTTCAATAGCTCTTTGAATGGGGTCAGTATTACCCATTAAGAATGCAATAACATGAGATTTTTCTTTTACAAAAACTACTTTGTAATTTGCAATTTCAATAACTTCTTCACCAGTACCATAAATACGCATTGTTCGAGAAAAAACACGTGCTTTTCGTCTTAATTCCCTAAAAGCAGTTAAAAGCAAAATATTTGGGTTGTCAACAAATAATGCTTCGAAGGTTCGATCAGTTTCTTCGTCTAGAATTAGTGAAGCTCTAAGTTCAATATAATCTATTATTCGTTCTTTTTGTTTGAAAAGAGATTTATTCAACCATTCTCCAATTGCATATAATCCTTCTCCAGTTTGAGAAGAAAATTTGAAAAGATCACATTCACATTTATTTCGATCCAATTTTATCAAATCGAGTTGTTCTAGTAGTTCGTTTACTGGAACTGAAGATTTATGATCTGATTTTGATGCTAGAACCAGCATTTTAATTGGAGAGTTAAATTCGACTACATCTATTATAAGTTGCCTGATTTTTTCAAAAACTGATGGATCAGTTGAATCCACTAAAAAAAATAATGCATCAGCACCCAATATTGAGCGTTTCCATAATGACTTATATTGAGGTATATGATCTTTCAAATCCCAAGTAGTTAGTGTTAAATTATCAACAGTATGATACTCCAGTTCGGAAACAGCAGAAATCGAACCGTGCAAAAATTCTTGTGATTGAATTATTCTTTTTACTAATGATGTCTTACCTGAATTAGTTAAACCGATTAATGCAATAGAAACTTTAGTTTCAGATTTTGAGATTATTCCTTTTATTGCAGACATCATTCCAAATCCAATAGTTAGTACTAACTAATCAGTAGATAGTATTTAATGGTATATCTTGTGATATTAAGATAACTATCACAATTTCTGAAAAATAATTTGGAGGGATTAGTCCCTCTATTTTACTAGTTACTCTCGAGTTTCTTCACTCATGAATTTCTTCAATCGTGCTAATTCTCTCAGCATTTCCATTCTCAGACCACTTATACTTTGGCCATCGCCATCACCAGTTGGTGCGACAGGAGCTGTTGTAGGTGCGGCAGGTGTGGACGTAGGAACAGGGGGAGGAGCCATATTTGATGTAGTGGGAGGAGCTATTGGGGAAGAGGAAGGTAATTTTGGTGGTAATGGAGGTGTTGAAACTATTGGAGGCGCTACGCTAGGAGGAACAACAGTTGTTGGTCTAGCGGTTGCGGATACAGGTGGAATTCTTGGGGGAGTAGGAATTGGTGAAGATGGTTTTGATGGGGGAGTGCCCAATGAGGGAGCTCTAGGAGGACCTATTGATGGAATACTTGGAGGACCAGTAGTTGGGGGGGCAGGGACACCAGGTACGCGGGGGGCAGTTGAAGGAATGCCGGGAGTACTTGAGGGAGGAGGTGGTATTGAACTTTGTCCAGTACTTGGAGCAATTTCGCCTCTTACTCGATCTCTTGATTGTTCTAAACTATCTGCTAAAGATTTATATTCTTGAGCGCCAGATCTGCGTTTCAAATCAGTATCAATTTTTGCAATCCGAGCCTTATACCTATTTGCTAATGAATCACGAATACTAGAACTAATTCTTTTAGATTTTCGTGCGTCTTTAACAGCAGACAAAGCAGTGCTTGCTGCAACGCGTTCTATTTGTAAAATAGCCATAACTTCTTTTGGATCTGCATTTGGTGCAGTTTCTTCACTCATCGGTTCAGATGATGCCAGAGCAGCTAAAGCAGAGACATCAACGCCTTTCTTCTTTCTCGAAGTTAGTATGAAAATTATTATTATTACAATCACAACTAGCAACCATGCTAGCGAAATAAATATTACTGTGTTCCAAAAAAGACTTATTGTTGTAATTATATTAAAGAAATCTGCAATTGCCAATTACATTTGCCCCTTAAACATTAATTCATTGAGTATTATCTATTTTTCTAATTACCCATTTTAGTACCGAAAATATTTTTCGGTATCTGCGAAAGTAAAAACTTTCATTTAGATGTTATCCTATGCTTTCTTATAAGACCTTTGATAAAGACATAACTGAGGTCTTGTTCCTATCGAAAACATTTCCTTCTTTGTTATTAATAATTACTGTCTGGGCATATTAAATTATTTTCTATGGTTATTGAGTGAAAATGCTCTTTTTTCTTTTTAAACTAATATATCATCAAAATCATATACAAAAACTCAACTTTCTTTGACAGGAGGAAATCGAAGGTTGTTTTTGATCATTTTTTCTGTTACAACTTCAAATATATCAATATCAAGTGTGCGTGCTAGACTTACGGTATAAATAATTATATCTGCAATTTCGTCTTCAATTTCAGTCATTAGTTTCTTACTTGTTGTAACTTCTAGAGCAGAAGGATTGATCCATTGGAAAATTTCCATTAATTCCGCAGCTTCAATGGATATGGACATAGCAATATTTTTGGGCGTATGATATTCTTTCCAATTTCTTTCTTCTAAGAATTTGTCCAGTTTTCTTTTCAAGTATTCGAATTGATCATTTGATTTCTCTGAAGTCAATAAATTCACTCCAGTTTATGATTGAGCTACCAAAAAGATAAAAACCCTTCCCTAACCTTTAGGGAAAGTAGGTAATAACAAAGGTGAATTAATTGGTTTCAATTGAAGCAGAAAAATTAGCTAAGAAATTTGGTTATTTAAAAAGTACCATTGAAAGGTTTATCGCATCTTTTGGTTTAACTGAAACGGAAAAAATGTTAGAAGCATATGAACTGAAACCTCCTTCAACAATAAGAGTAAATACATTGAAGATTTCTGCTACAGAATTAAATGAAAAACTAACGAGTAAAGGTTTCAAACTCATACCTAGTGAATGGTATGCTAATGGATATGTTGTTACAAACGAACCCTTTTCTTTGGGAGGTACAACAGAATATCTTTCAGGATATTATTTCATTCAATCAAAAGCATCTTGGTTACCTGTATTATTACTTGATCCAAAACCAGATGAAACTGTTATCGATATGGCAGCTGCACCAGGAGGAAAGGCAACACACATAGCCCAATTAATGAATAATACGGGCACACTTTTTTGCCTTGACATCTCCAGAGAACGAATAAAATCTCTCCGTTCAAACCTTGGAAGATGTGGAATAAAAAATGTTATTTGTAAACGAATGGACGCTCGAGATATAGGTAACCTAAATCTAAAAGTAGATAAAATTCTTTTAGACGCACCATGTAGTGGTGAAGGTTTAATGGCAATTGATAAATCTAGAAGAACTGCAAGAAATGAAGAAGATATTGCTCGTATGGCAGATTTACAAAAACAATTGTTCGAAGCAGCTCTAAAGGTTCTAAAAAAGGATGGTGTTATTGTTTATTCAACTTGTTCTACAGCACCTGAAGAAAATGAAGAAATTATTGATGAAATGCTGAAACAATATAATTTGGTTATTGAGAAGACAGAACTAGGTAATTTTAGTTCTGGCTTAATTTCAGTGCAAAATAAAACATACAGCAAAGATTTACTGAAAGCAATTAGGTTGTATCCACACTTACATAAAACTGAAGGGTTTTTCGCATGCAAACTTAGATATTTAGGAGAAGGATAAAATGGCAATTATTTTTAGAAAATTAAATCAAATAGAGGAAGAGCAATTAGATAAGGAACTATCTTATTGGATCTCAGAAGATAACAAACAGCGATTATATCTTGAGAACAGATTTATGGTTGGGGAAGGTAATTGGAGAGAACTATTCATAGTTAATCCTACAACATATGAGCTAGTAATTAATGATGAAATGATTTCACCCTATAGTGTTGGATTGGGATTTGGAGAGTACAAGAAATCAGGTCTTTTATTAAGTTTAGGCGGTGCGGGTATTCTCTGCAACCAAACTGAAATAAAAGCAGTATTAGTAGATGAAGCTGAACAGCTCTTTCTTTTCAAGAGAGATATAATATCAACATCTATTTCACAAATAACAAAAAAGGTGAACATAGGAGATAAAGTAATTGTTGTAAACACAAAGAACGAATTTTTAGGTGTTGGAAAACTAGAACAAATTTTGGATGATATCATAAATCATAAGGATACAAGAAGTATTGCACTAAGAAATATCATTGATCTAGGGTGGTTTCTTCGAAAAGGAAAATAAAGCAATTGATATCCTGAAATGGGAATCAATTGTATTTTGAAGACTATTTTGATGCAGGAGCATCAAATTTACAGCTCTCAATGAAAATAACTTCAGTTCTACTAGGAAAAATTTTGTTGATATCACTTGCAAGACGTATTTTTCTAAATTGAATATATAGATCTTTAGTGATAATTTCTTCTGGCATAGTTATGGTAATTTTATCTTTTTCATCTTTGATTGCAAAAGTACTGATATCAATTCCAGTCATCCTAAAGACAACAAGTGCTTCAAGTTTTTTCTTGACAGTAGTTATTCTCTCAATAATTTCAACAGAATATACAATAGTTTGGCCAACTAAAGGATGGTTGAAATCAACTCTTACTCTACCACCAAGAACTGAGATAATAATACCATTCTGATTGCCCCATTGAATTTGTCGACCAATTTCAGGAAAAATATTCTTTGCAACTAGTTCTTTTCTACCTAGTAGTTTTACTTTTGAGGTGTCTTTAAAACCAAATGTTTCCTCGGGGGGAATATCTACTTTAAATTTATCTCCGGCTTCTTTTCCAATAACGGCATCATTTACACGTTTGAGAAACATTTCTTCATTACCAACAATCATTAATCTAGGACCGTAACTATTCTTCTCATCATAGAGGTTTTCTTTCTTTGCAAGATCTTCATCTGAAGTTTCAATAATTTGCTTTGTTTCTTTGACCTTCAAAGTATAATTTATCCGAATAAAATCGTCCATCTTGATTTTTGCCATTTTTCTAACACCGAAATTTACTTGACAACCTTCTATTTGCTAAACAACACTCATCTTAAATTGGTTTATTCAAAAGATTTGTGTTCATTTAAGCAAAAACAGCACTCAATATTAAAACTCTAGTACAATACAAACAATATATTTGAGCGATTGTTTTGTTATTCTCTTAAAATCAAAGACTTGAAGGAAAGATAGAGTCTTGATTTGCTTTCAGCAGGCAAAGCTCCATACCTACTCAGTATACTGTCGAATTCAGCCTCATTTATGGGACCAATCCCAACAGCAGTTCGAGTTCCTGGAATTAATTGGGTTTTACCAGCATCTCTAATAATTGAACAATCAAATTTCATCTTAGACACTGTTGAATATATGCCTAGTAGATTCTCTTCTCCTTTAACAGTCCAAACTTCAATAGGATTCTGTTCAAAATCCCATGTTTGGCCACGTTGTGGTAGCAAGGATACAATTGCATGTGCTGCTTGTGTTGCAAATTTGCCCTTACCCATATGAATGTCCTTTCGTAAAACTACTCCAATCATTTTTTTTGATAAACGCTTTAATCTATCAAGTTTGACAACCAGGACTTTATTACTTTGCCAAAATGCTTCGATGGAATTTTTACCCCACCAACCCTTAATTTGCGGGGAATAAATTAAATCCAATTTATGGAATGGTATTTGACCAGTTGTTAATACAAAACCTTCACTATCTTCACCATGTATTTGAAGTAATTTTGATCCTTGAAATTCCTTGCCTAGTTTTTTTATTACACGACGAATAGCAATATCGTTGAGATGAACAGTATCTGTTTCTTGTATAGAGTAATCAAATTTTGAATCAATATTTGAAGGATTGGTATCATATATATCTTGAGCAGTAAGTATTAACCAATCTAATAATTCAGGGTTTTTTATAAAAAATTGATAATAGCTCTCTTCAAAATAAACTAGTGCTTCATCTCGAGACAGTAACTTTCCGTCAACTAAATGAGCAATTTTCCAATTGTCTTTTCCAAATTTATTTTCTAATTCGGCCCTTCGTAAAGCTTTTTTTCGACCAGCAAAGCCGGGTCGTCCTAATATTGCCCATCCGTCTATGATTTTTTTTATGTTTATCAATGACTAAATCCTTCTTGAAGTCTATACTGGAACATTTACTAAAAAAATTGCTCGATTTGGCATACAAATTTTGATTTGATTAATTTTTTTTATTAAATTAAAGTGGATAAGGGAACTATAGCACAATAATTCTGTAATTAAAAACAGAAAGTAGAATGTCAAAGTAAAGTAAAACATCCAAAGGGATTAAATTGTTGGTGGATGTTTCTGAAGCTCTTGTTCCTTTGACATAGTTTTAAGTTGTTCTTTTGTAAATTTCACTTTGATAGTACCATCAGCTTGTAAAGATGCATCTCGCGTATGTATTTTAACTACATCTTTAAAACCCCAAGGAACTTTTTTATCGATCTCTATTTCAATGAAATCTGCTGAAAGTCTTTCATATTTCTCCCTGATAACACTTTTAATGATGCCTGCTTTGACTCCATTGGCATCTATGACTATTTTAAATTTTAGACTATCCGGGGTAATCTTTTGGTTCAAACTTTTTTACTCCTTTGACTTTCTGATTAATTTAATTATTAATATATTTTGTAATTACTTTGGTTTTAATCTCTTTTGTTAACTAAAACAATTTGCTAATAGGCAAAATTAAACCAGAAATATGAATGTAAAGAAAAGTATCAAAGATGAGCTTAATAAATTCGATAAAGCAGCTATAATCGGCACAGCAATATTATCAGGATCTAAGCCTTTCTTGTAACTAAATATTATCAAAAGAAAAACCAGGCCTTGTATTATTACATACCCGAAAAGGTTGATTAAGAGTGCAATTCCAAGAACTAATCCCATATTAGAAAAATCACCGACAATTATTGACCCGAATATACCATAAATGATGTGAAGAAATAAACCAGATATACCAACTCCGATTAAATTCGTCCAAAGATCTTTGTCTTTTATTGATTTTAGGTTTGGTTTAAGAGTACCTATTGCAAGGTTAGTAGAGGTAGTATTAGCAACAATTGTGCATTCATCACCCAAAGTATCAATTAAAGCAGGATAAATTAGGAATAAACCTCTAAGGTTAGTTAGCGCAACATCAGCTCTACTTAAAATACCACCAGTTAGTGAATTAATGGTCAATGTTACAGATTGAATTGGTATTGCTTGTTTGAGGATTTTACGATATGTCTTTTTCTTAATATTTCGACCAAAGATAAAACCCATGAAACCTAGGTATAACGCAAATGGAATAAGCAAGAAATATGTTGGCGCAGTAATTGTTGTCCATTCACCTGTTTCTAAAAACCAATTACCAGGTTTTATTATCATTATTATTAAAGCATAAAATAAGGTACTTAGAATGTTGTTGACTGTTGACATCGTTGGATAGACCCACATATCAGGATTCATTTTCTTTTTGTACATGAAAAAAGCCAAAAAACTCGAAACTTGAGAGGAAATCAAAGATGCTAGAGTTAGAGTTAGTATAGGAATAACGAGAAAAGGAACAGGATTGAGAATTCTTGCAGGGCCTAATGCAATTAGATTTGTAATGTAGGAAATTAAACCAATCCACAAACCATTAAAAGTACCTAATGTTAACACAGAGGCAATTAAGGTATAGTAGTATTGCGTATTTTTAAACAGTTGAGGTTTTATTGAACCTAAATGTAAACCAGTGCCTAGATTACTAACCAGCACACCAATACCACCATCTGAAGATAACAAGGGAGGATAAAACAAAATGATAAAAGCGCTAGCATAAGCTAAATTATTCTGAATAGCAAAGTCACTATCAAAATTCATGAAGGTAAATGTGCCAATGCTTCCTGCGCCTAAACCGAAAACATCAAACAGGAGAGCTAGGAATGATTGAAACACAATCAACATAATAATTCTGATTGTTGTAGGTTTCTTGAACCATTCTTTGATCTTTTTTAAGCGCAATTTAATTTACTCTCCAGTAACAAGTAGGGGCAAATAAGGGTAAAGAGGTGGAATTCCTATAGAAAAGGAAAACTATCTCCTATGATTCGCCAAATATAACATGGTCTCTTTTAATTTTTCGATTATTTAGCAAATATCTAAGTGCTATTCACTAAGAAAAAGCACCTATTGTTAAAGCAAAATACTACAAGTAATTCTATGTTTTTAGACTATTTTAATGTTTCAAAATAGGAAATGTCAATTTTAACTTTGAGGGGGAAAAAATTCTAAATTAAATAAGAACCGTTGCTGAAACTAAAGTTCGTACAGCTTCTGTAACAGTTTCATGTCCACCTACGCCAGGCAGCATAACAAAGGCGAAGATTATTATGAATCCTGCTGTTGCTAAATCAGCTAAACATGCTGATAATGGGATTGCAAAATTATCTGGGTCGATTTCTTTTCGAAAAGCAAATATTGACAGTACAAACATTAACGATCCGACTATAATGAAAGCAAGTATATTAGCAATTAACGTTACAACCATTACTAAAAGTATCAACCAAATAACCGCAATGCCTAATTCTGCAGATACGGCTCTTACTGTACTTAGCTTAATTAATGTGCCAATTATACCTAAGAATAACGTTACAACTAACCCTCCGGCACCAATGCCTAAATAAATTGCCCAAACATTCGGCTTCTTAGCTGATTTTAGTTCGGGTTCTACATAACCAGCTGAAAAGTCAGTAATTAGCATATTAACAAAGATAGCACTTTGATCAACCACGGTATTAATTAAAGCAGGAAAAGCTACAAGCAGTTGTGGATATAATTCCAAAGCAACTTCACCTTTTGATAAAGTAACACCAGTAATAGTACCTATAACTACACTGGCAACTACGGCGAACATAGCTTCTTTCATCATTTTTTTGTACTCACGATCTTTGAGATTTTTTATAATCACAAAAATAATACCTGCAATTGCCATTAAAGCAGGAATTATTGCTATATACGTCCCCAATAACTCACTATTTGATGCTACAGCAAAAACATCTCCAACTCCTTCGACTGTTGTTAGTGCCCCCCAAGGTTTCAGTATTGCCAAAACACCAGCATAAATCATTGTAATGAGAATATTATTTGTTGTAGACATTACTGGCACAACATAAACATCTGGATTTAATCCCTTCTTATACACAAAAAATGAAACCGCACTGGTGATTTGAGTGGAAATCAGTGCAGTGACAGACATAACTAAGATTGGAATAACTAGAAACAATGTTGGATTTAAAACTCTGACACCCGCTGGAAAAATTAGAAGATTCATAATGTAAGTAACAATTCCTACTAAGAAAGCATCTAACATGGCTATAGTCAAAGTAGAGGCTACTAAACTTCGATAAACGGGAGTGTTTTTTCTAAAAGTTGGTTTAACGCTACCCAAATTCAAACCTGTACCCAGTTTCCCGGCTAGTACTGCAATATCACCTCTGGCAGCGAGTAAAGGACCATAAATTAATATAATCCATTTAATCTTTTCAGTGTCCATTAAAAATGAGGCTATAGTACCAGAAACAATTCCACCTGAATTAAATGCGAGAGCTATCATAGCTTGGAGGAACATACCAATAAACAAATTAATCGCAGTTTTTTTAGCTATATTTGTCTTCGACATTTATTTCACCAAAGCGGTTGAACTGTACCATTGGGCAAGTAAATCACTCACCTAACAGTTGTAGTAAATTAGTCGCCAACGTTTGAAATTCGACTGCAAGTCTATTCAGTTTTCGTTACTTTTTCTGCTGCTTCCTCTGCAGCTTTTTGTGCGGCTTTCTTCACTTCTTTTGCAAGCACCTCCTCAGCTACCTCTTCAGCTGCTTCTTTAGCAGCTTTCATAGCAACTTTTTTGATCTCTTTTTCTACGACCTCAGCAGCGGTTTCTTCAGCAACCTTTGTTGCAACTCGTTTTCCGCTTCGTTCAACAGCTTTCTGAGCAGCTTTCTCTGCAACCTCTTTTGCTGCTTCTTCCGCAGCTTCTTTTACCATCTTCTCAGGTTCTTCAATAATTACAGTTTCTGCTATTGCAGTGTTTACTGCTTTTTTAGCTGCTCGTTCTGATTCACCTTTAATTGCGTCCTTAACAACGGAAGCAACCTCTTCTCTAACCTTTTTCTCAACAGCTTTTGTGGCTTTCTTTCGTACTTCTACAGATTGTTCTTCCACTTTTTCATCAGCAGCTTCCTTTGCTGCTTTAGTAACTTTTTGACGAGCAGCTTCAACGGATTTCTTTGTTGCGGCTTCCGTTGCTTCTTGAAGAACTTTTGTGGTTTCTTTCTTGGAGAGATCAGGCCGTTCTGCTTTAATAGATTCAACAGCTTCAGAAACAACTTCAGAGATTATTTTATCTGCAAGATCATTGGTAACCTTATCTGCTACTTCCTCTACTACTTCTTCAACAGCTTTCTTTGAAAGTTTACCAGTAGCTTTTACAGTTGCCTTTTCAGCGACTTCTTTTGCAGCTTTCTTTGAAACCTCTTTTGCTACTTCATTAGAAACCTCTTCTGTAACTTTTTCTACTACTTCATCACTTACTGCTTCGGCAGCTTTTTTCGTTGCTTCTAGCTCGGCAACTTTTTCTACGACGGCTTCTTCCTCGCGTTTTTGAAATGCTGAACAAGCGTCTTTCAAACCAGTGAAAATAATGGTATCACCAGCACGAATCTTAGTTCGTCTTCTTGGTTTGAAGTAGTAACCACCAACACGCTTAACAGCTAGTACACGAATTCCGAAGTCATCCAAATAATTGCCAGCAGGAACAGTTTTGCCAACAATAAGAGATAGTTCTTCAACTCGTTTCTCAAAAAGATTCTCAGATGATTCACCTATCACCAATTGAATAATTGGATGGGAAGGTAATTCTGCTAGAACAATCTTAGCAATTTGATTTGCAGCATCAGAAATATCTTCAAAAGCTTCCACAATGCGATATAACCCTTGCAGAGAGGATATGTCTTCTTTTGGTTCCTTCGCAAGTCGCAAAATTGCTACTTCTGCTTTATTTCGTATAGTATCAACACGCTTTTCCATATTGGTTACGAGCTGGGCTAATTCTTTATTATTGTAGAGAACGGCACCATAAGCGAGATCAACCATTATTTCACTCGTATCTTTGAGTGCAATCATATAATCAACAATATTATCTTGTAAAGATTCAACAGCTAAATCAGCTTCATCTTCATCAGGTGGACTAATTTCTTCTGCTGTACCACCAACTAATAATTTCAATAAACTAATGCCAGAACTTGAGCCACTTGCAATAATAGTATCACCAGACTCTAGTTCCATACTTTCATCAGGGAGAATGAGCCATTTTCCACCACGTCTGACAGCAAAAATCGCTATTGAGTAATTCATTTTTTCAATAATGAATTTCAACGAATAACCATTGAGAATAGACTCTTCTGAAATTTTACCTTTACATAAATCTCGGGCAAATTTCTGCGCAAGCTCTTTTATAGTGGGATGAATTCCAAACCCTTTTACTAAAACATGAGCAATATCTGCCGCGGAATTAGCGATATCTATACTGGCTTGTCCTATAACAACTAGAGGAAGTGTTGCTTGAGCATCTTTTCCATCTCTGACAGCAACTTGTAAAGACATTGTTAACAAATAGTTATAATTGATAACAAGATCTCGAATTTCATCTACTTGGTCTGCAAGGCCTTTATCTTCAAAAAGAACTGCACCATATGCAAGATCAACCATAATACTGCAGAGATCCTTAATTTCTTTAAGGGCATCTTTAGCAGAAATTGGTTCGTATGTTACTTTAGGCATGATTTTTTTCCATCCAAAAGAACTCTTTATTGAAAGAGGATATATGACCTATTTTACTTTATCTCATATAAAAGTAATTGTAAAAAATAGAAGGAAAGAAAAAAAAAGAGAATTAAAGAATGAAGGGAATGAGTGCCTTTCGATTTTCAGGATAATCCTCAAATGTTTCTTTATACCACTTATGATGAGATATTGCTCGAGGCAATAGATTTGCTGTCGTCCAAATAACAAAAGTTAACCCTGATAAAGACCAAATTAGAACCGCCCAACCAATCCACTCCATTATTTCACCAAGATAATTTGGACAAGAAACACGATTATAGAGTCCGCCATAGGGAATTTGATAAGCTCTACCATTCGACGCTTTACGCAATCCTCGGAGGGTGATATCAGATCGTTTATTGATATAATATCCGACTAGAAATATCACAACGCCAATAATAAATTGAGGGGAATACAACCAAGCAGTTGAATAAGTAACATTTGATATTGGAAAGAGCAATTGTTCAGCATAAATTGAATCTGAAAGAGTAAAGAGCCATCTTCCTTGTATGTAAACATTTGAAAGATTAAATATAAAGCCCATTGAGACAACAGAAATAGGCATTGTCTTACCATTGCGTATTTGAAATGGGTAAATAAAAACTCGGTGACCATAATGTAAAAACCAAATAAATAAAATTACAAAATAGGTCCACTTAATGGTTCCATTGACATGCCATTTATCACTAAAAATAAAACACAATCCCATTACTAATATTGTTGGAACTTCCATTATGAACCAACCTAGATGAGTGTTAATTTTAGGTCCCCAATTTTTCTTCTGGTGACGTCCATAACCAGCAGTAATAAAGAACAGTATTACAAAAATGCCTACCGCTAATGCAGTTACGACAATTAGTAATATGCTGTAGAATAAAGGTTCATTTGGAAATAGTAAACTGGTATAAACCATAGCTGTAATCGACTCATATAGTTGGCTAAGATAGAATAAATAACCTAATATCCAATTAGCGAATACTGAAACATAGATACATCTATTTGACTATCTCACGGTTATTCTACAAATAACCAATTTTAAGTTTTTCCGAAATAAACGGTCATTTCTGTGATAAAATCCTTTAAGATAAGAGCTAAGATATACTCGGGTTCGCTCATACCTTAAACTTTACAGAGAAAGGATACTCCTATCAATGATGTAGAAAGAGTCAAGGGCGAACTCACAATTAATCCATTTTCAAAGTTTTTGCATTTGCAATATTGGAATCAATGATTTCTTGGGCATGCGGGTTTATTTCAAATCCAAGATAATTTCGTTGTAATTTAATGCTAGCGACAGCAGTTGTTCCATTCCCCATAAAAGGATCCAGCACAACATCTCCTGGTTTACTAGAATATTGTATTAATTTTTCAACAAGCTGATCAGGTAATTTTGTTGAATTCTTCTTTTTGCCAGGGAGATATTCTCTCTTTATTTCCCAAACATCCTCGGGGTAGTGATCAACTTTGTTAAAATAATATTTCTTTTTATTTTTAACAAGAAATAAAATGTGATAATGACTTGTGACATATTTCCTTTTAGTAAATACTCCAAATTGATATTTCCAGATTATATGATTTTGAGTTATAAAACCTGCTTCATCAATAGCAATTAGCATGTCCTTCAAGTTGGTCCAACCTGAAATAATATAAGCACTTCCAGTTTCTTTCAAAACAGGATAGATTGCCTTCAACCAAGAACGAGAGAATTCAAGATAATTTGCTTGGGTTATTTCAGTATATCCTGAAACAACAAACTCACTTTTTCTGTTATATTGGGCCCCTTTTCCATCGAATTTTATTCCAAAGGGGGGATCAGCGATAATTAAGTCAATAGAATTCTCAGGTACTCTCTTACTTATATTAGATATACAATCTTCATAATAGATAGTGTTTAATTCCATTGTTCTCAAACCAAATTACTATTCTTCTTTCTTATTTCTTCTGCTTACTTTGGCAGCAGAAGGAATACTTTCGGCACCCTCTCTAGAATCAGCTATTAATCGTATAAATAGTAACTATTTCTGTATATGAATCCTATAGCAGAAATTAAAGACAAGACTTTAATTAGGATTGATATCCACAGTTACCTACTCATGACAAAAATTGGTTTATAATTTTGTATGTCATGAAAATAGCCGAGGTGGGTAACCTCACTCTTTAAAAAATTACCAGCTTTGTCGAGGATAACATAGTTTTGACTTCAGAGGAGATTCGAGAACATATAATAATCAAAGGCGCCAAACAACATAATCTCAAAAATATTGATATAGAAATTCCAAGAGATAAATTTGTTGTACTTACAGGGGTTTCCGGATCAGGAAAATCATCTTTAGCTTTTGATACAATTTTTGCAGAGGGGCAAAGAAGGTATATTGAGTCCCTTTCAGCTTATGCAAGGCAATTTATGTCACAGATGACAAAACCGGATGTTGAATCTATAGAAGGCCTTTCTCCTACAGTATCAATTAGCCAAAAAACAACCAGCTATAATCCAAGGAGTACGGTGGGTACTGTAACAGAGATTTATGATTTCCTCAGAGTATTATATGCCCGAGTTGGTATTCCGCATTGTCCTAATTGTGAAATTGAAATTAAAGCTCAAACAATAACAAATATTGTAGATCAAATACTAGTTACTTATGCTGATAAAGAAATAATGATTCTTGCACCTATTATTCGGGATCGAAAAGGAGAATATCGTAAAGAACTAAAGGGGTTATTAGAAGCAGGTTACTCTCGAGCACGAATCGATTACGAAATTAAGAGGCTAGATGAGTTAACTTCTGAAGAAATGACCCTCTCGAGATATTATAGACACACAATAGAAGCAGTCATTGATAGATTTACTGTCAGTAAAGAGGAAGAAGATCGATTAGCAGAATCTATAGAACATGCAACAAATATGGCTGATGGATTAGTTACCATAACAACTTCTGATGCAACAAATGCTATGAGAAAAATGTCTCAAACAAAAAAGAAGGAACAGAAAATAGAATTGGAAAAAGAAACAAAATATGAGAAACTATTTTCAGTGCACCTTGCATGCCCAAAATGTAACCTAAGTTTTCCGAAACTAGAACCCAGGAATTTTTCGTTCAACACAATTCATGGAGCTTGTTCGACTTGCAAAGGACTTGGAACAACTATTGAATACGATCCTAAATTGTTAATTGTAGATAGCAATTTATCATTAATTGAAGGAGCATTAGCTGATTATAATCAAGATACACAACGATTTAGAGTGTCAAATTTAAGTATCAATAGAATCAAAGCTGTTGTAGAGAAACTAGGTTTTACAATTAATACACCATTGAAAGATTTAACAGAACAGCAATGGAATGATTTCTTCTACGGCCCCAAGAAGCCGATTCTTGTAGAATATGATTTCCACTGGGGAAATGAAACTAAGGGAATGGGTAGAGGAACTGCAAAAATTAAATATCAGGGGTTGCTCTCCCAGATGAAAAAGCGTTTTGAGAAAACTTCATCGCAATACATTCGTGATATGATCCAAGAATTTACTCGACCAACAAATTGCCCTGATTGCGAAGGTTCGGGACTTCGAAAAGAAAGCAGATCAGTCATATTTAAAGGAAAAAGTATAAACGAACTCTCGAGTATGGCGATTTCACAATGTATCGAATTTTTTAATTCGATTAAGTTATTTGAAGTTGAAAAACAGATTGCTGAAGGATTATTAAAAGAAATTAGAATGCGGTTAACATTTCTAGATAATGTTGGATTACCTTACCTAACACTCAGCCGAAGAGCAAATTCTTTGTCAGGGGGAGAAAGTCAAAGAATTAGGCTTGGAACACAGATTGGTTCAGGTTTGGAGGATGTTATATATATTCTAGATGAGCCGAGTATCGGATTACATAATAGAGATAATTTGAAACTCATTAATACATTGCAAACATTGCGTGATAAAGGTAATACTGTCTTAGTATCAGAACATGACATTGATACAATGCTTGCAGCAGATTGGTTAATTGACATTGGTCCAAAAGCTGGGGAGTTTGGAGGAGAAGTCATTGCTGAAGGGCCTGCTGAGATAGTTGGTAAAGTGGATAAATCAATAACAGGTCAATATTTGATTGGAGAACAAAAAATTAAGGTTCCGAAGAAAAGACGAAAAGGAAACGGTGCAGTCCTCAAAGTGGTTGGAGCTGCAGAAAATAACCTCAAAGACATTGATGTTGAATTCCCATTAGGGATCTTTATTTGCGTCACGGGAGTGAGTGGTTCTGGAAAGAGTTCTTTAGTTTCCAATGTACTTTGGACAACATTAGCTCGTGAATTGAATAGAGCAAAAACTAAACCGGGAAAACATAAGACAATAACGGGATTTGAACATCTAGACAAAGTTATTTCTATTACACAAAAACCTATAGGGTACACTCCTCGCTCAGTTCCGGCAACATATACAAAACTTCTTGATCATATCAGAGATTTCTTTGCATCTTTGCCAATGGCTAAAGCGCGTGGATTCAAAAAAGGGCGGTTTTCCTTTAATACAAAACAGGGAAGATGTGAAGCTTGCAGAGGACTAGGTTATAATAGAGTAGAAATGCAATTCTTACCTAATGTTGAAGTTGAATGTGAAGTTTGTCGAGGCAAAAGATTTAGTGGAGAAACATTAGAAATAAAATATAGAGAGAAGAATATCTTCGAAATACTTGATATGACTGTTAATCAAGCACTTCTCTTTTTCAAAAATCATCCAAAGGTTGTTGTCATTCTTCAAACACTTCAAGATGTAGGATTAGGGTATATTAAACTTGGACAATCTTCAACTACTTTAAGTGGAGGAGAAGCTCAAAGAATCAAGATTTCAAAAGAATTAAGTAAAAAAGCAACAGGAAGAACGTTGTATCTATTAGAAGAACCTACTGTTGGGTTACATTCCTTTGATATTAACAATTTACTAATTGTATTAAATCGATTAGTCGATGCAGGAAATACAATAGTGGTAGTGGAACATAATCTTGATATGATCAAAAGTTCGGATTGGGTAATAGATTTAGGACCAGAAGGAGGAGAATTTGGTGGAGAAATAGTTGCTCAGGGAACACCTGAGAGTATAGCTAAGAATAAGGAATCGTATACTGGTCAAGCTCTTAAGAAAGCATTAGATACTAGCTTATTAGTAAAACCGTCTTCTAAAGAAGGCAACTTAGTAGAAAGTACAAAAGCTAGAAGGAGCAGCAAACCTAAACAAAAAACCCATCTGTCAGTTTTCGGAGCAACAAAGAACAATCTGAAAAACATTGATGTCCACATACCAAAAAACGCTCTAACAGTAATAACAGGAGTGAGTGGCTCAGGGAAATCTTCACTAGCACTTGATACAATATTCGCAGAAGGTCAAAGAAGGTTTGTCGAGTCGTTATCCACATATGCAAGACAATTCTTAGGAAGAATGGATAGTGCAGATGTAGGAAAAATAACGGGATTATCACCAGCGATATCTATTGATCAGAAATCTGCAGGAAGAAACCCTCGTTCTACTGTGGGAACGATGACTGAAATTAACGACTATCTTCGTATACTTTTTGCTACCGTTGGTATAACATATTGTCCTCAATGTGGGAAAGATATTTCTCCAACTCCTTTACAAGAAATGGTTCACAAAACCCTTGAATTAGGAGAAGGAGCAAAAATCAAAATCATCACTCCACTAGTTAAGAACTCAAAAGGAAACTACAAACCATTAATCAAAGAACTTATTCGAGAAGGCTTTACAAGGGTAATGATTAATGGAGAAGAAACGTTACTTGAAGATGTGAAATTTACTAATAAGAATAAAGAAAGCAAACATATTGTTATCGATAAAAACATCGCATATACCATTGATCTTATCGTTGATAGATTAAATGTGAGTACCGAGGATAAAGGACAATTATTTGATTCAATTGAAACTGCTCTAATTAAAAGTGATGGAGTAGTCAAAATAGCAGTTAATGGAACTGTATTAACATTCAGTACAAAAAGAGAATGTTTTGATTGTGAGGTAAAATTGCCAACAAAACTTTCACCGAAGATTTTCTCATTTAATTCTCACGTAGGAGCTTGTGAAAAATGTGCAGGATTGGGATCAATCAAGTCCATAGATCCGAAATTATTTGTCAAGGACTCGAATAAATCAGTAAGAGGAGGCGCGTTCGGTCCAATAACAGAGAATAAAGACGAAAATAGTTGGATATTATCACTCATTACAAGTGTAGGAAAAGAATATGGTTTTACCATTGATACTCCCGTAAAAGACCTTACAAAAGAACAATATAATGTTTTACTCTATGGTGCTGATCGAAAAATCAAACTTGTTAGAGATGTTAGTAGAAGGAGTTATTCCTATACATTTGAACGTGAAAGTGAATATAGTGGTTTGATACCAATTTATGAACGGTGGTTATCTAATACAACTTCTATGTGGTGGATAAATTGGATGGACAGATTTGCCAATATCCAAGTTTGTTCGGAATGCAACGGAGCAAGGTTAAAACCAACTACTCTAGCTGTAAGAATAGCTGGTATAAATATTAAACAAATATCAGAATTGTCTCTGGGTGAAACTTATACATTCTTTGAAAATCTATCTTTTGGCGGAGCAGATCAAATAATAGCTCAAGGCTTAATAGAAGAAATACTAAATCGACTAAAGTTTTTGCAAGATGTTGGGTTAGAGTATCTAACCCTAAATAGAGAATCACGAACACTCTCTGGAGGGGAAGCTCAAAGAATTCGCTTGGCAACTCAGATTGGAAACAAATTAGTGGGAGTATTATATGTTTTAGATGAACCAAGTATAGGTTTGCATCCTCGAGACAATGAACGATTAATTAACACTTTGAGAGAACTGAAAGAACTTGGTAACACTGTAGTTGTAATAGAACATGATGAAGACACAATAAGAAGTGCAGACCATATCATTGATTTAGGACCTGGTGCAGGTCAATTGGGAGGAGAAATAGTTGCAGAAGGTACACTTGACCAAATTATTGCAAATAAAAAATCTCTAACAGGAAAGTACATTAGTGGAAAAAATTGCATACCTATCCCAGAAAAAAGAAGAAAAGGTAAAAAATACTTAACGCTTACCGGAGCAAAACAAAATAATCTGAAAGACATCACTGTTAAATTTCCTTTAGGAGTTTTTACAGGAATAACAGGAGTGAGCGGTTCTGGTAAAAGCTCCTTAGTAATAGAAACACTTCATAAAATCCTAAGTAGGGCTTATCACAGATCAAAGCAAATAGCAAACAATTACACTTCTTTTGATGGCTTAGAGCATCTTGACAAAGTAGTTCTTATCAATCAAGATGCAATAGGACGAACTCCAAGATCAAATCCAGCAACATATACCGGAGTATTTGAACCCATTAGGCAACTCTTTGCACGAATGCCCGAAGCAAAAATGAGAGGATATACCCTTTCCAGGTTTTCATATAATAGTTCAAAAGGGCGGTGTTCAGTTTGTAGAGGAAGAGGTGTTAAACGTGTCGAGATGTTGTTTCTAAGTGATGTTGAGATAATTTGTGAAGAGTGTAAAGGTAAAAGGTTTAACAGGGAAACACTAAAAGTAAAATTCAAAGATAAAACAATTGCAGATGTTTTGCATATGACTATAGATGAAGCACTGGTATTTTTTGTTAATCAACCTAAGATAGCTAGAATTCTCCGAGTGATGCAAGACGTAGGGATGGGATATATACAATTAGGACAATCTGCTACAACCTTATCAGGTGGTGAAGCTCAAAGAGTAAAACTAGCAGCTGAATTATGTAAACCTCAGACAGGGAAAACACTTTACTTACTAGATGAGCCCACAGTTGGTTTAGCTGCATATGATGTTCATAAGCTTCTTAATATTTTGAACAAATTAGTAGACACAGGAAATTCAGTTATTGTTATTGAGCATAATCTTGAAGTGATAAAATGTGCAGATTGGATTATTGATCTTGGACCTGAAGGAGGAGATAAGGGAGGAATGGTTGTTGCACAAGGTACTCCTGAATCAATAGTGAAGAATGCAGATTCGCTTACAGGACAATTTCTAAATAAAATACTAACAAAATAAGAATCAATTTGATAACTATACTAGCTAGTTTTAGCTAATATTACAAATCTTTTAAAAGAATTAATGTTTGAATATAATTGAGCGCATTTGATTATGGCTAATTTAGATACTTCAATAAGACGATATGCTAACTCTCAAGAGTCTAATTACATCGAAGTTTGCAGCTGTATAGACCCTGAAAGGTGCCTAAGATTAGATATTGCTACAAAAACATATTATGGTGCCATTGGATGCAATGAAAAAAATGCTTGCGCAATTTTACAAATAAACAAACATAAAATCACCATTTCAAATAAAAGAAGAAGACTACTTGACCCATCTTTTTCTCAGAAAAAGAAAAATTTCAAGATAATGAAAGGTCCCAATGATCAAACTCTAGATCAATTCTTTGGAAAATAGGATTTACTGGCATTCATTTGTATTCAATTTATTATTGGTAAACAAAACGATATATCATATTGTTCTTCGCACCTATTACATGAGAAATGAGCAGTAAGTTTCTCACATTTAATGCCTTTTTCTGTAGTGATAGTAATCTGATATTCACCTTTGCATTGTGAGCAATTCTCAGGAACAACTAAGATAATCTCTTCACCTGTATCAAGCAATGTTTTCTTCGAATGAAATTTCCCAAGACCAAATAGCTCTAACTCTTCAAGCAAACCATCAAAATAAAGAATGGTTTTTTTACTTTTTTCTATAGCAAATAAACGACCGGATTTTGTTAGCATCGTTTTTGGAGATGCATTTGCATAAGTCAATTCCCTACTTAAACTACTGCTGAGAGTATCTGAAAGATTTTTACCTCGCAGAGTAGCTTTACTGAAAAAATTTGCTATTCCTAATAGACCTAATTTTTCCAAACGATCAGCATCATGTACAATTTGACAATGAATATTACAATCCATTTGATCATTATAAAGTGCAGAAATAGCAGAGAGGATCAGTTGTATCTCCTTAGTAGAGAAACTTTCCTCTTTCAAAATACGCTCAGCAATATTTGCCGAATGAGTCTCTTCAGGGATATTATCAATATGATACTGTCCTAAAACAAATTTTCCTGCATCGTGGAATAAAGCAGCAATTGTAGGAATGAGAGGATTTACTCCCTCTCTAAGTGCAAGAGTATAAGCAATTTTTCCGACACGATATGAATGATCCCATAAGAAATTAGTTTCATAAGAAGAAGAATTTTCTTTGTTAAAATCACTTTCCGATTTTTGGATAATTCGTTTTATTTTTACAAGTAATTTCGATGAGCGATTGCTGATTAACTCATCCATATCGTATTTCTTATGGTTTTTCTTCTTCAAATGCATCTTTCCCTTTAGTGATGAAATTTTGGATTTCAATGCTTGATTAGTTTGCTGTTTAGATGATGAATTTTGAACATCTAAAGCATCAGTATAAGAGTGCAATTCGAGGAATCCTACTTTATTTCTATTCCACTTCTCAGCTTCCATGGTAAATGCTTGAAAACAGAGAGATTGAATATCTGTTTTGTTCTTATCATCCTTAGATGTTAGATCATTTAAATTGTATAGAACTAAACCTACAATGAAATAATTCTCTTTCTTAAATAGGTTAGTTGCTAAATCAAATATTTTTTCCAAATCTTTTTGGGATAACTGCATAAACAATTTTTCTTGTAGAAATACAAACAATTCGTTTAATTCTTTTCTTTGAAATTTATTCTCTACAGAAAATGATTGATTTGGAATAAAGAAGTCAAGATCTATTGCATTAAGATTAGGTAATAACTCTGGCTCATTCAGATTTGTAAATATTTCTTCTGCTATTTTTTTATACTTGGAGGCTATTGGTAGAAAGGTTATTTTTGGAACTAGACGATGAATATCATCTGCTCTACTTCGCTTTATTAGTGAAAGTAAAAGTCCACTTTCCAAAAGACTCCGTACATTAATTGCAGCGGTTAATGGTTCAATTTTACCAGTTGAAGGCCAATAGGGTACTATCATTGAAGAATCCATTAAATTACTAATTAGCTCTTGAAGAATATTTGATGATAACAAAGGCATATCAACAGGAGTCAACAACACAAAATTATTCTTTACTGCTTGAATGCCAGTCAATATACCTAAAGTAGGACCTGAACATAAATAGGATGGATTATCTTTTAAGATTTTCACTTTTGATTTTACTGCACCATCCATCTTAGATATTGTAGATGAATAAAGCAAAACTTGAATTGAATTATTAACAACAACGATAATTTCATCACAAATTTCAGAGAGAACTGTAACAGTTCTTTGTAAAAGATTCATATTTTCAGATATTGTAAGGAGAGCCTTATCTTGCCAAGGTTCATTTTCTTTCTGAAACCGAGTACTTGTACCGCCTGCAATAATTATCCCACTGATATTGTGTGGAAAAGAAAATTTTAATGGCATAGTATTCATCTTTCTAAATTATCTTCAAATACCAAATATTTTTCGATGAAAATAAAAAAAAGAAGGAGAAAAATGAATTAGTCCTGTCTTCTTCGATCACTTCTTGAACGGGTTTTTGGAGGTTTCTTCTTAACTTCATCTGATATGCTTTTCATATCTACTTTTTTAACCTCTTCAACAGGTTCTTCTTCTTCTTCAATTACTTCGTCTTCTACGTCATCTTCAGCATAGAAAGCTTCGTCGATCTCTTTGTCTTCGCGTTTTTGACGAGTGTCTTTCTCACGCATTTTCTGTAATGCTTCTGAAACTTCAACTCGTTTAGTTTCTTTACCAGCTGTAAATAATATCAATCCGAATACAATGAGAACTAAAAATCCACCTAATATACTAAGGGTAAAAATCCAGAAGTCTGGAACGGGGTTTGTTGGAGAATCAACTGGCAATTGGAAAAAGACCCAGGAAATGATATTCTCCCAGAGTTGAGCATTATCATATGCTTCATACCAAGTCATATTTGCTCCAGGTATTTCTAGATCACTAAACATTATTCCAGAACAGATTGAAATTGCTCTGCCACCGTATTTTTCATTAGCATTTAGAATTGTATGATTACTAACTGCGCCAACAGGAATTGAACTAGTGTTCTCGTCAGTGTATTCCATATAGTACGACGTTTCAGGAACGGTTAACACTCTTTCGCTGGAACCAGTTGCACTGATACTCGTTGTAATAGTTAATAATTCATCAATTGCTTCATCAATTTTAGGGTTACCAGTGATGATTGAATGGTCTGTATCAAAACTACTATTGTCTAAATAAATGAAACGTTGATCATCGTATCTATATGAGAAATCGTTCAACATCAGAGTATTTCGAGGTTGAAAGCTTAACTCACCGTATGTGCCATCCATCATCGAATTGAGATAATTAGTTTGAGATGTGAAATTACGCATACTATCTTCGAAAAGAAATGGGTTGGCCATGAATAAAACTGAACCACTATCTTGGATATATTCAGTTAAAGCTAATTTTTCTAAAGGTGAATATGGATCCTCAGCGAGATAGTAAGGAGCGGGTAAGATAAGTAAGTCTGCTCCACGAAGACTAGTCAATGTGAAATTATCTTCGTTAATAATTATTTCAGCATCATATTTTGTTTCCAATAAATCTAAAGCAGATTGCATGTGGGTATTATTGAAAAAGGTTTGATGAGCAACATCAAAAATAACAATTGGGTTTTCACCCTTAAAACCGGCAGTTTCAAAAGTACCTGGTGAAGTAAAGCTCATTTGAATAACAATTGCCAGCAAAGCAATAACAAACATAGTAGTATAGAATTTCTTAGAGTTCATATGCATGCATCTACCATTTTTTCATAATTAATTTGATGAGTAATTCTATGAGAAGTGTTCCTCACCTAACGATTATTTAACTTTTTTGAAGGTTTAGATTTACTAGTAATAAATCAATATCCTTTTGGACTGAAATTCTGCTTTATTTATCGATATTTAAAGATTTATTTGATGTGGTGAAAGAAAAAGCATAAAATAAACTTAAAACCAAAGAAGCACAAGAAGAAAATGAGGTAAATTGATGACAACTATCTTTCTTGCGGTAACAGGTGCACAAGGCTCAGGCAAATCTGTTTTTACAGGCATAGCTAAAAACAAGTATAATATTCCAACATACCGTTTAGGGGATATTATAATTGAGGAATGTAAGAAAAAAGGATTAGAAATTAACGGAAGAAATATGGGGAAAATGTCATCTGTGTTACGATTTGAGGGTGGACAGCAAGTGATTGCAAGTAGAGCAATTCCTGCTATTCAAAAAGCACTAGAGAAAAAACCACAATTGTTGATAATTGATGGAGTGCGATCCTTTGAAGAATTAAGCTATTTCCGTGAAAAATTTAAAGATGTAAGATTAATAGCAATAATAACATCATTAAAAAAACGAAAACAAAGGGTAACAGCTAGGAAAAGAATAGATCTAGGCACTTTGGGTGACTTTGAAGAGAGAGAACAAAGAGAATTAGGATTTGGTTTAGGGAATGTAATAACAAAAGCAGATTACGTTATCTTAAATGAGGATATAAATAAAGAAGAATTTGTCAAGCAAATAGAAGATCTTCTCAAGCTAATTTTAAATGAAAAGTAACGGATTTAAAAGAAGAGTTGTTTAGATGACCCTGCATTATCTGCTAAGTCATCACTTTGCTATTTGTTCTATAAACTTACCAACTATGTGATCTCAATTTACTTGTAGCGCCAAAACCACAGCTAGCACAAACTGATTTTCTCATATTGTAAGAATTATTTCCACAGCGCCTACAGCGCATGTGAGTTGGAGTGCGGTTTGCTTTACCTTTACTTGGAGTACCTTTAGACATTATGGATCAACCTTCAATTTTTTTGTCTTATTTGACTTCTTTTCAGATTGTGAAACTTTTCCTTTATAATTCTTTCTTTCGATAGTAATATTCATATTATCAATAATGATTATTAGAATGTTTTCAATAATTGAAAAATATAAGGCTGATATATATTTTTCTTCAACACCATTAAGCAGCTTATGTCAAAATTGGCAAACTATCAATAGTATAGATTATTTTGAT
>JAUWKS010000027.1 GCA_030614005.1 Candidatus Heimdallarchaeota archaeon
AACTGCTGTCATGAAATATGGACAAATAGGACATGGAGAAGAATAAACGCTTGAAGATCAAGTAATTTTGTGTAGCACGAGGAATACTTTCAGCAATCTCCAGAGAAAAGGACTTTAAACAAGGAAGCAGCATAGTTCTTTACTGACTACCAAAAAGTCAACAGCCTTCGAGGCTCCAGCCCCGTGCCGTATACCGACTCGGGAATCCCCCACTCGACTGTTCCTAGTGGGGGCTCAGCGATGAACTGCATCCACTTGCTTGTTACGGTGACTGAGAATGGATAGATGTCCTATTTGTCCATAAAAAAAGGAACGGTTGGCAAGGAAAAAATTAATGATTCAAAGGAAGATAGTGTAAACTAGTTTTCAGCAATTTTGAATAGAATATTACAAATGTTTTTCAAAGTGAATGAGATTTGTTGTTTGTGAATAGCAATGATAAAATGCATATCATTTGATTTTGATAGAACTTTGGCTCACGTTCAACCACAAACACATCATTTAGTACCAAAGTTACTAGCTGAAAAGGGAATAGGTGTTTCTGTTGACGAATTTCTACAAAAATGTGTAGAACTACGCCAGAATATTCCAGTTCATTTACAAGACCACTACTCAAGATTTGGCACTCTCTCAAAGGATTTGAGAGACAATTTTCTGAGGGAATATAATAAAGCTCGAATAGGTCTCCTTAAACTTGACGGAGACCAAAAAGAAATTGAAATATTAAAAGAATGGTTAACAAATCAGATTTATTTACAGCAGAAAAAAATACTTTATGATGATGTTATTAGCATGGTAAAGAAATTATGTGACCTAGGAATAAAACAATACATTCTTTCTGGAAATCATTCTGACGGCATTGTTCAATTACTTAAAGAATCAAACATCTTGGATTATTTTGAAGAAATCATTACTGTCGATAAATTCTTTGTCAAAAAAATCGATAATTTCAAAATTTTACTTGAACATTCCAATTTCCCTCCAAATGAAATTCTCCATATAGGTGATGATTTAGTAACTGATGGTTATGGTCCAAGGAAATATCAAATAGAATCAATTATAATCCGTAGACAAGCTCAACTTATTTTTCTTCCAAAACACGATGAAAGTTTTCAATCGATAACAAATCTAGACGAATTAACTAAGTTTCTTGGGTAATTATCCCGTGTTAGCTGGTCTTGAAAAACAGTCTGACGTTCTTTTCATTCTCAAACTATCTGTTTATTTTAATAATTCAAATTTAATTTATATAAATTTTATTTCAATTATAAAACGTTTGTTTAAATATAAACTACTAAAATTCACTCTTCTTTGAATTTAATACTCAGATAGTAATAATTAAATACACTATGTATCATAACAAGTCAAAATTCCTAAAAAAGTACTATCGGGAAATGACAACTATGCTTTCAAAAATCATCTCGAGACAAGATTTACCAAAACTTATTGATGCATTAACTAATGATTTCCTTGTCATCGCTCCCACATACGACAAAAAAGTCCCTACATTCTCTGAAGTAGAAAGTTCTTCAGAAGTGGAATTTGATATTCTTTTTAATGAAAAATTACCAATGCTTCCACCCAAGAAGGTATTCCTCCCTGCGAAGCAAACAGTATTTAAATACAACCTAATCAAGGGTGTAACAGATAGTTGTGATGAAATTTCAGATGCTGTAACTCATAATAAGAATGTCGTAATTTTCGGTGTAAGTCCATGTGACGTTTCCGGTGTAGGTGTATTAGAGCGAATATTCAGGGATAATTATAGTGATGATGTATTCTTACGGTTACATGATAAGACCACAATTATTAGTGTGAATTGTTTGGATCACTGCTATGAAAATTGCTTCTGTGAAACAATGTCATCAAATGATCCTAAAAGTGGTTATGATGTGATGTTGACAGAAATTTCCAAGTCAAAATTAATTGCAGTTCCAAATTCTGACAAAGGAAAGAAAATATTACGAGATTACCCAGAACTCTTTTCACAAATAAGTGAAAAAGACTCAGAAGCTTATATTGATGCACTGAATTTAAAGAATAAAAATTTCAAAACTGAATTTCTAGTTGAGGGACTGGCAAGTCATGTCGAAGATAGTTTTGAATCGGAAATTTGGAAAGAATTTACCGAAAAATGTCTTTTCTGCGGCTCTTGCACATTCGTTTGTCCAACATGCTATTGTTATACTGTAAAAGAAATAGTATCTGTTGATTTGAAAGATGGTGAAAGACAGAGAGAATGGGATTCATGTTATTTCCCTGAATTTGCACTTGTAGCTGGTGACCATAATTTCAGAGAAACGAAAGAACAACGTTTCAGATATCGATACTTACACAAATTTGTTGATCTTCCTAGAAGATATAATTTCGAAGGTTGTGTAGGATGTGGGCGTTGTGTCACTTATTGCCCAGCTAACATCGATGTAAGAGATGTTCTGAAAAAAATTATTGGAGTAATGTAAGATGAGAAATGCTGCTATTGCACATAATGTTGGTGTTTGCACGCCAAATAATGCCAAAATAATCAAAATAACAGAGCTTACACATAACACTAAACTCTTCGAGATTCAACTTGAAGATGAACATAGTAATAATTTCTTTGATTATAGTCCTGGTCAATTTGTATTGATTACTGTTTTCGGTGTTGGAGAAATTCCAATTGGTCTTACATCTACACCAATAAAACGTGGTTCATTTGAATTAGGAATCAGAAAAGTTGGTAACGTTACTAATAAAATTCATCAGATGAACGTTGGTGATATTGTAGGAATAAGAGGTCCTTTTGGTAAGGGATTCCCAATTGAAGAAAACAAACATAAAGATTTGTTATATGTTTGTGGTGGAACAGGTTACTTTCCAATTAGATCTACATTTTTATATGCAATTGCCCGAAGAGAAGATTATGGTAAAATAATGTTTCTTTATGGTGATCGCTGCCCAACAGATGTGCTATTTCCAGATGAGAATGATGATTATAAGAAAAGAGAAGACATACTCTTCCATCAATCTGTAGATAGAGATGACGATAAATGTTGGGAAGGAAATGTTGGTGTTGTAACAACTCTCTTTCCAAACATCGCGAAAGAAATTGATCCAGTAAATACTGTTGTTTTTGTTGCCGGACCAGCAATAATGTACAGATATGTAATCATTGAATTAGAGAAACTCGGAATCAAAAACGAGAACATTTACCTTTCCCTTGAAAGAAAAATGAAATGTGGTATAGGAAAATGTTGCCATTGTGGTATAGGCGATAAGTTCGCTTGTTTGGATGGACCTGTTTTCTCTTTAGATCAAATAAGAGGACTTTTGGAGGCACTATAAAATGGCAAGTAAACCACAGATTGGAATTGTTGGCTTCACAGGTTGTGCTGGTTGTCAATTAAGTATTCTAGATTTGGAAAACGAACTCTTAGATTTACTTGGTCTCGTAGATATTATCGATTTCAGAATGGCTATGAGTGGTAATAAGAAAGGACCATATGACATCCTCTTTGTTGAAGGAAGTATAGTTAATAAACATCAAGAAGAAGAACTAAAAGAGCTTCGAGAAAAAGCAAAGGTACTAGTTGCTATTGGTTCTTGCGCTTCTTTTGGTGGGCCACAAGCAATTAGGAATTATCGAGATAACAAGAAAACCAAAATTGCTCAATATGGTAAAGACAACATTGACAAAGTAGAAGTGATAAAAGTCAAGCCCATAAATAAAGTTGTGAAGGTTGACCATTATCTTTTAGAATGTCCAGTCAACAAATACGAATTCTTAGATTTTGTCAAATACTATCTTGTTGGCGGCACTCCTACATTGCCAAATTATCCTGTTTGCCAACAATGCAAAGCAAAAGGCAACCGCTGTATCTTTCTTGAAGATGGTATTATGTGTATGGGTCCAGTTATACAAGCTGGATGTGATGCATTATGTCCCAGTTATGGAATGCCTTGTGATGGTTGTAGAGGTTCAACGTTAGAAGCAGCTTATGACCAGCAAGTGCAATTGATGATAGAGAAAGGTGCGTCTGTCGAAGATATCACACGTTACATTTTGAAATATAACGGTGAAGATAAACAAGTACATGAGTTCCTAATGGAGAAATGGAAGGAACAGGATAAAAAGTTAGTATATCAAGAGGATTAACAAGGTGGTAAGAAAAATGACGTCAAAATCGTATCATATAAAACATATTTGTAGAGTAGAAGGTCATGGAAACCTCCTCGTTGAAATGGAAGGAAATGAAGTTAATCATGCTGAAATGCAAATTATAGAAGGAGCTCGTTTCTTCGAAGGTATTGCAGTTGGAAGAAAATATGATGAAGCAATTAACATCATGTCCCGAATATGTGCCATTTGTAGTACTTCTCATCAATTGTCCGCAGTTGGTGCATTAGAAAGAAGTGTTGGAATTGAGCCAAGCAAACAAGTAAATGATTTCCGTGTTCTTTTAGATCACGGTGAAAATCTTCAATCTCATATTCTCCATGTAGGGATGTTAGCCTTACCCGACTTTCTAGGATTTGATGGAGTCATACAAATGGTACCAAAATATCCGAATGAAGTTAAAATGGTTTTATCTATGAAGCGCACCGCAAACGATTTACAAACACTTATTGGTGGTCGTGAAATCCATCCGGTGAACATTAAACCTGGAGGATTTGGAGCTTATCCTACAACAAATCAACTAAAAGAAATGAAAGAAAAACTTGTTGTGTTTAAACAGAACACTCAAGCTTTTGCTGACCTCCTTGCAACATTGAAGATGCCTGAATTTGAGAATAAAACCGAGCAAGTAGCTGTCTATGACGGAAAAAGCTATCCTTTCACTAAAGGGGATCATAAATGCCTCCTAAGTGGGAAAATCGTGAAACCAGAAGATTACAAGAAGAACTTCATTAAAGAAGAAGTTAGAGGTTATTCTTCCGCTAAATTCTCAACCATTAATGATGGCGAAATATACTATGTATCACCACTCGCTCGCGTAAACATTAATTACAAATTCTTGACAGATGATGCTAAGAAAGTATTAGCTCAATTTGATATGAAACTACCAAACTTCAATCCATTTAATAATAACGTTGCTCGAGTTATCGAGTTAATGCACTGTGTAGATGAAGCAATTGAAATCACAGATAAATACATAGAGAAACCACCCAAGGATGACAATAAAGAATTTAAAATCAAAGCTGGAACAGGTTCTCTTGCTACTGAAGCTCCTAGAGGATTATTGAATCATTCATATGATGTAGATAAAAACGGCATCATTAAAAGAGCCGATGTAATCACTCCAACAGCGCACAACTTGAATAAAATCGAGGATGATGCTAAGAAATTTGGTTCATTGATTGCAGATAAAACAGATGAAGAAGCTGAATTATTACTTAATATGCTTGTTCGTTCATATGATCCTTGCATTTCTTGTTCAGCACATGCAATTCGAATTGACTTGCGAAGAAAATAAATTAACTAATATTAGCGATCTTTATTGGTCGCTCTCTCTTTCCTTTTTCTTATCACACTACTTATATTTTAGGTAAAAAATTAACCTAGAAGAAATGTTTATGAGTCTAACTTCTCACTCTTTAAAAGAGTATTAAAAAAAGCAACGAACAGAAAGAACTGGTGCAAATTTCAATGACGTTCTCGGATATCTTCAATTTTAGCTTGTGGTTTGATGCTGAACATTATCAAAATACTTTGGGTTTCATTTTAGCAATAATATGCGGAATAATTATGCTAACAGAGCTATACACTATTATCACTCAAAAAACTGAACCTGATTTATTGATGTTATTGTTGGGTGGGGTTATTGGTGGTTTAGTTCAAGGATTTACTGGTGATTTATTATTAGCAATTCTTTCAGCATTGTGTTGGTTAATGATCTTTTCAGTTTGGACAATTCGTGAAAGCCCCGTCTGGCGAGAACTAATGCTTGCTTCGCTTATATCTTACCTTGTAGTTTTAGGTGGAAGAATAATCCAAATCGTTTTAGAATGGCATGCAAGAGTAATTTTAAATTTTACAACTCCAGAAGAAGTGCCATATTGGGGTTTAACCGGCCAACAGTGGTTTGGTATAGCTTGGAATGTTTTTATTTATGTGTTCTTTCTTCTTTGCATCATATTCTTTGGAAGAAGATTTTTCCTCGTTTCTCGTTTAACTTCTCCACAAATTATCTATCTAATGTTCTTTGCATTATCTTATTTGGTTCTTTACAACTTTACAGAGTTTCTTAACGTAACTTACCCTGGTGTGCCTGAAGCCATATCTGACCGGGTTCTTTTCGCATCATTTGGAACGTATGAAATAATGATCGTTGTGAATTTTCTCTTATACCTTGTTTCTGGACCTCTGTTAAATTTCGCTTTTGGTGTTAAAAAAGTTAAAGATGAACGTGTATTAGGACTAGTTCAGGAAGTAAAAGAAAAATTAGGTGTAAAAAGTAAAGTTCGAGTAGGAAAAGTAAAAGCTCCCATACTCAATGCCTTTGCTTTTGGAGCGTTTTTCGATAAAAGAATAGCTTTTATGTCTCGAGACCTTTCAGATTTCACTGATGATGACATTCGAGGTATTGCCGGTCACGAGCTTGCACACGCACAAAGAGTTCATACCCTTTGGCTATTTCTGCTTACAACGGTAACATTTGCTATAACTAAAGCATTACAACTTCCAGCAACAACGCTAGATTATATCTTTGACCCAAATGTTGGATTAGATTTTCTTTGGTACTACTTGTACAATATTGTAATCCTTGTATTCTCTTATCTCTTTGTAAGAATACTGGAAGGCAGAGCAGATCGTCTTACAATGAAAGCTGGATATGGAAAAGCTTTAGCGAAGTCACTTGTAAAATTGGATGGATTCTATCAAGGAATTGCTAGTGAAATGGGTTTAAGTGTGTACCTCCTAACTGATAAAGAGCAAACTAAATCCGAAAAAATTAGGTTCCTAGGTGATGCAGGTCGAAATATGTACGACATTACTATTAAACCTAAAAAGATGGACTTGCTAATCAATCTAATGGCAAGTCACCCTAAATCTGCATACAGAGTGGTTGCTTTAACAGATCAAGAAAAGCTACCTCCAGTAAAAGCTGCTATGCTTCCACTATTATTGTTAATACCTTTTGTAAGAAGAAAATACTTGAAAGAACTTCAGGAATCTAGAGGTGGTATTGCAGAATTAATAGACCAGGCATTCATCGAAGCTTATGGCAAAAAAGCACCAAAACAATATGATGAAGTATCACATAAGACGTATCAATATAAATTCATCAAAGGAAAAAACATAGTTGCAATTTCAAAGTTAAACAAAAAAGATTATCTTCAAGGAAAAGTTGTGAAATTAAAAACATCATCTAATATCACAACATTGAACGTTTTAGAAATTGCCACTGCTGAAGGTAAGAAGGAGATTACTTTAAGTGATTACAATGTCTTTGAAATGGTGGAAGGACAAAAACAACTTTTCAAAAATGGTAAATTTGGCGTCATTAAACAATTAGGAACTAGTGAGAAAGAATTTGCTTTTAAAGTTCAAATGCTTGGTGATGAGAGCGAAATAAAGGAAATGACTGTTTCAGGAATACCAATTGACTATTTTGAAAATATGATCGGGAAAGACATTTTATTCCTTCAAAAAGGTGTTACAAGATTAGCTCGATTGGATAACATTGAATTTTCAGATGAAGGTTTAGCTGAGAGTAATTTCACTATCACCATAGGCAATGAAACGAAAGTCATTAGCGGAAAAAGTTTTATCATTGAATTCAAGCCTTTTGCTGTTTACCTAAAGAAAGGAAAAGAAAAACAACAAAGATCAATGTTTGACTCCCTTAAAGGAAAACAAGTTTCATTTCAAACAAAAGATGATCTCGATACTCTGCTGAAAGGTAAATTGGTTGAAATAAAAGAAGATTCTGTTTTGGTTAAAACCATTGATGAAACACAAGAAGTTTTCATTAAGAGAATTGAATTCATCTATTCTTACGAAGATAATATGCTACTAATATACAAACCAAACCTATCTTTTGTAGAAAGGATAATGATGTTTTTCCAAAACAGAAAGAAATTGGCATATATTATTTCTTAATACAATCTAAAAGTAGCTTGCTTGGGAATTATTTCCCAACACTTTTCATTTTTTATAATTTAGAATAGGCTCGTACATTACTGATAACAATAATTATTTATCTTTGAGAAGATTTTCAGCTATTTTTCTCTTCCATTGAGTGGGTATTTTTTGTCCAAATAATTTATTGAGTGCCCTATTAGCTTCAAATAAGAATAATTTTGCTTCTTCAAGTGTTGGTATGTATGGTAATTCACCTGGTTTTGTGTGTTTAATTTTCTGTGCCCAGAATCTATTCAAACTCTTTAGTTCAACATTAGATGGCAACGATATTTTTGAAGCTTCAGCTGCTCTAAGAATTTTACCTAATTCCTTAGATTCCACAATATCTTGGAATCGAGGTAATTTATCAATATCAGATATTTCCTGGATTTCAAGAAGCAATTTCTGTTTCAAAATGGATTCCACTACACTACCAATATCAAAAACAACTCTTCGAGTGTCGCCTTTTGAGACATCTTCTACACTGGTTATTATCATCTCTTTTAATTGATCAGGTAAATTCTTCATGCTGAGGAAAAGATTTTCAAAGAAAAATATTCCTTCAAGTTGCTCTGTTTGTATTAATTTCTCAATTAATATTCGGATTTCTTCTTTATCTCCAATGGAATAATTCTTGGCAAATTTCTCTATGTTTATACTGCCTTCACTAATAATTATATTAGCAAGTAAATCTAGTACAACGAAATTATCTTCATTTATAAATTCCCCTTTGACATACCCTTCTTCAGATATTTTCTCAAAAATAATTCTTGCACTTTCTTCTGTTGTATCATAAGACTTAGAGATTTCTTTTAATGAAATTATTGGTGTTCTTTCTGCAACTTCAACCATTTCAGAAATTAGTTCATCGGAAATTGATAATAGCAACGAAGCTTTATCCATATGTATTGGTGCAGGAATTTCCTTCCGCGCAACAAGATCTTTAAGAATCAATTTTAATGTTATAATATTAATATTAGTATCTTCTGCGAGATTGGCTACTTTTACTTGTTTAATCTTCTTTAGATGCATAGCTCCTACTCTTTTCCAATAGGCTTGCCTAACCATTTCACGTGCGTAATCTTTCGTGAGAATGAAATTCTTTGATTTATCCATAATATATCTATCATTAAGCAAAGGAATTGATTCAATGTAATTAATTAATCGTTCCTCTGATAACCATAGCAAAGAGATAATATCAGAAACTTTTGCTTTTTGTGCAGTTTTACTAGATTTTGATAGCTGTCTTCGAATTGTACTATCAATTATATTTGCTAAATCATCATTTACCGCATGAAGTTTCTCCAATCGATTTCCAAGATCAGATTTTTCTTCTCGAAGTTTGGTTAGCACTTTTACTTTTGATTTTTGGTCTTCTTCTAATCGATGGATTGTTTCAAGATCCTTCGCTCTCTTGGAATCTTTATCAATTAAATCTTCTCGATGAGAATTAATGGTTTCATCTCTAACTTTCAAAGCATACTTGAGAGCTTTAACAGTTTCACCTTTTTCTTCATTGCTAAAATATTTATCAAGTCTATTAGAAATCCAAGGAATTCTTACTTCTGTAAAGAAATAAAGTGCAAATATTAGAATTATTATCATAAATATTGGTACCAAAACTGCGGAAACAATGATAGGTACTAATGTTTCCCAATTTACTACTCCATTTGATGTTGGAATAATTTTTGGCTGTAAACCTACTTGTAATTGATAGTCTCCCTTTGCAAAATCGTCTTCATCAAAATCACCAATAAATGTTATAGAGATGTAATATGTACCATTTTCTATATCTAAGGAGAAAATTTTTTCAGGAGCACCAGGTAACTCTTCTTTAGATTCATAAATTTTAGTTTTGTCAGAATCAAAGAGAGTTAAATCAAAATTATAAATATTATCAAATATTGTGAGATATACATAGATGGTGGTTAAACCAAATACGGTGAAAGTGTAGAAATCAATTTGATCACCATTCCAAACTAATTGACCATTAAATGAAGAATTTGATAATGGAAAAATCTTTATTGCTTCCTCTGCAGAATTACCAGCATCTATACCTTGGTTAGCATCATTTTGTGATTCTAATAGAATCGATAAGTTATAATAAACAATATCAAAAAGGTTAAGTGTATCTATTAGATGAATACCAATTTTATAATCTCCTTCCAGAGAAATTGCCCAAGATATTGTATCATTAAAACCAGACGTACGTGTGGATTTACTGAGTTCTTCACTTTCAATATCATATAGATAAACATCTACATTTGAAGTGTTTAATGATTCAAGATAAATAGTTATTATTTCTCCATTAGTGATGTAAATCGAATAGAAATCAAAAGTATCGCTGCCTTCAACAAGCGTTCCATTAGAAGTTCCTTGAGTTACATGTAATGGAGAGCTTAATTGGGAAGGAGCGTCATAAGTTGAATCAAAATCATTTTGTGAGATAAAGTGAAGTGAAAAACTATAATTGCCAACTTGGTCACCAGTAGCTGGGGTTATAGAAATCGAATAATTTCCCGCTGATGCAATAGAATAAATAATTTTTTCTCTAATGCCTGCTTCTTTGAGATTTTGAGGTCGCGGATCAAAATTGTCATCGTATAACGTCAAATCAAAATTTATTGAGAGATTTAGGGGTATCATTGATACATTGATTATTGTGCCTGCGCTCACTTCAAAAGTATAATAATCTGCATCTGTAATTACAAGTGATCCATTATAATCCCCACTAATGATAGGTGTAGCAAGTGGGAGGGAATCGCCTGCATCTCCACCAGAATTAGCATCATTTTCTTCCCAATTTGGGGTAAGTAATCCTTCCCTAAAAGGAGTTGTTTTTTGAGAGGTTGAATTTACTATTGTGTGATTTTCATTGAAATCACCGTCTTGCATACCAATTACACATAGAGCCAATACTGAAATAGTAATAATTATTGCCACAAATTTAATATTAATTTTTATTCTCAATTTGGAGGACTCACTATTGCTTTTGGTATTAAGATCTTTGATTTTCTTTCATTTTTCGCTTCTTTTATAAGCTTAAAGAATTACTTTTAAATGCTTGTTGTGACTCTGTAAAGTATACTACTTTGTAATATACATTATGGTACAATGATATTTTGTCATAAAAGGATAAAAATTTACCTTAGTAGATATATATAATAGAAATATACTACAAAACAACAAAAACAAAAAACTTTAATGGTAAAGTTAAGTTAATAATAAAAAATAAAAGAGTGAATAAAAATGTCTACACGCCCAACAGATGCAAATTCCATCAAAAGAGGTAGCTATATAGTTGTCGATGATGAACCTTGTGTGGTTTTAGATTTGAGCCACTCTAAGACAGGCAAACACGGTCACGCGAAGATTAGAATGGAAGTTATTGGTTTATTTGATAAGAAGAAAAGATCACCAGTTATGCCTTCTACTCATAAAGTACAAGTACCAATAATTGATAAACGAAACGCTCAAGTTATTTCAACTGAAGGCAGTGAAATTTCTGTTATGGATAAGGAATCATTTGAAACATTATCTATTCCAAAACCTTCACAAGATGAACATATTGCTAAACTAGAAGAAATAATATCTGCTGGCAAAATCGCCGAAATAGAATATTGGATTGTTATGAATAGGTTTCTAGTGAATAGAGTACGAGAAATAGAATTATAAAAAATTAATAGTAGGTCGAAGTATCTCGACCTTTTATTACTCCTTTTTTTTATTCAATGTTATTAATTTCTACCTTAATGACATTTGGAATTTCTTCAAGTTCTGAAACGACATTTTCCTTAGAGAGCTTAATCGCTGATTCCATAACTAATCCATCCCAGAAACAATCAGATTTTGCAATACAAACTCCTGTAGAATAGATAATTTCAGATACTATTTTATTTAGCTTTGCCAATATTTTTCCACTTGTTTGTGGGCTAATGCTATCAATTACTATTTTAATCCACCAAATTTCCTCATCATTCACAGGGAAAAAACGTAACATTTTACTTTTCTTAGAATAAACTGTTAAGAAAACATTTCCAGCCTTTTTCAAGTCGTTGCGTACCCCTTCAGGGAGTATCGCTGAGACACTCGTTGTATCAATTCTAACTTTATTACATTCAATAATATTCACTGTGATCCCTCGAATCTTTTATACATTCCTTTTTTATGAACGTTAGTTAATATTTTAATAAACTTCTGATTGAGGTAATAACTCTTATGATTAGGGTATTTCCTTTACAAAGTGTATATTGTGTATCCACAACAGTAAAATAAAATAAACGAATCTTTATAATAAGTATAAATAAACTAGAAGGTTGTTAAAACTTTGGCGATAGAAAACGTTTGGATAATAGATAGTTCAAGTGGAATCTGTATCTTTGATTGGTATGCTCGACCAAGAGAAAAAAACATTGACGAACAACTTGTTTCTGGATTACTGATTGCATTTAAGAATTTTTCAAGTGAAGCTGGGCTTGTAGATATATCTGCAATTGAAGGTATTGACAAAAAGCTCGCTTATCAAACAGATGATCAATTCATCATTGCAGGTGTTTGCCACACCAAAGATTATGAATCATTAGTAGATAAAACTTTCTTGGATTTATTGAAACAATTCAGAAGGAAATATAAGGATTTGTTAGATAGTGGTTTGACAACTGATGTATCACCATTTAGAACATTCGATGAAGATGTTGTAAAAACACTGACAGATACCTCCTCTTCGAGAAATATTATTACTATGACAACAGGAATAATTGTTTCTTTACTCGTTGCAGGTTTAACATTTTTTGGTTATTTCGTAGCTATTGGACCACTACAAGGAGTTGTGGATCATGGTGTAGCAAATATTATTGGTTTAATTCTTCTTCTAATTGGAATGATGCTCGCTGGGTTTGCAGGTGGTTTAGTTGCTGGTGATAGAAAGCTTGGTATATTTGCTGGTGTACTATCAACTTTACCAATACTTGGTTTAATGATTGGATTCTTCAATACTTCTTGGGGTGATGTTGGAGGAATAACATCAATAGTATTCTATTCATTACTCTATTTCCTACTCTTTGGCGCAATGGCAAGTCTTGGTGGCATGCTTGGTGGTTATATCAAGGAAAGCAGATTCTTCTTTCCTGCTGAAGAATCAGATGAAGACGATGATGAAGAGAACGAAGATGATGAAGAATATGAATAAAGCAATAATTCATGTATAAAAAAATATAAAACAAAAAGAAGAAGAAAATTCTTCTTCATTTTTTTCTAAGCTGTTTCTTGTGTGTCTAATTGTAATTGATCCAATGCTGTTGTAATACCAGCATCATTTGTATCGTCCATAGCATCACTAATAGCTGTAAGAGCATCTCGCCAGGCAGCTAAATAGCTTTCAAAGTAATCTGGGATTAAGTCTGTGTCAAGTCCACCAAAAATATCTGTTATTAGTATACTCTCAGCAGAATCCATTGTTGCTCGCGCATTGACAAAATCGGTAGCTTTATACTCTTCACATGCAGTCCATAATAGATCTGTTGCATCAGCCAAGTACGCAGTATAGTTTCCAAATTCTTGTGGTTTGAAATCACCTATTAGTGTTTTCTCAAAGTCCGCACCAATATCATTGAAGAAACTACCATATGCATTGGCAAGTATATTATCTCTAAATAATGACGCAGCAATAGCGGCTTGACCACCTAATGTTTCGGTTTCTGTGGCATCAGCAAGTATCGATGGCATTGGAGAAGTGGTATAATCAACTGCAAGAATATCATTTCCTACAGTACTGAATATTCCTAACACATTTGTAATTCCTATGAAAGTGCTGGTAAAAGATTTCTGTTCATTGAGTAAAGGATCCATTAAGTCTAAGAGATCTGTAAGCATCAGTGAGAAACCATCAGCAATTTCGGCAGCAAAGATTTCACCTAATGCACTAGCATCAAAATCTTCAATACCACCACTTGATTGTATTTCACCGATTTTTATTGTGGCATTATCGTAGGCTTCATATGCGTCTGCGAATCGGTAATTCTTTAGATAGTCATTGCCAACTAATGCATAATATGAAATCCAGAGAATATCCTTTGTGGGGCCCAAAGTTTCATTAGCAAAACTTACGAATGCTTGTAGTCCATCCAGATGTCCTCTGTACTCACCAAGTTTATCTTGTAATTGAGTTATAACATCGCTTATTTTTGTTGGAAATGTGGATAAATCTAATCCGGATAAGGCATCAGCAACTTCATCAAAGGAGCCAGATACATCATCTGTTTCTAACACTCCAAGAGCGTAATTAAGACTTTCTTGAGCAGCTTCCATTCCTTCAATTGCGCTTCTGATACTTATTCGCAAATCTTCAGTATTTGTGATATTATCAGTGGTGTAAAATGGGTTAGCATCGTCGATGTAGAGTGAAGCACTGCTGGATTGACCAAAATCAGCCATACTTCCGGTTGCATTATTGAAACTGTTAGTTAATTGGTAAATTCCACTAAATAATGGATAGAGCACATGAGCAAAGGAAAGAGTAGCAAGTGCTAGCTGATCTCCTGCTTCTATCAACGGTCCATACTGTCCTGAAACTAGGACAGCAAAGTTTATCAGACCAATATTTCTTAGTCCTTGATAATTAAGCTGTGAAATATTGAACCAATATCCTGCTTCTATAAGATCTCCTTCGATATTCTCTTCAAGAATTGAAGGATTTTCATCTATATCATCAAAACTAGTAAATGCTGTTGTCAAATGTGATGATCCAGCTAAGAATGCAGTACTTGCTTGGATAATTCCATATGTTGATGAAAATAGAATTGGTGTAAAAACAGCAAAGATTATTAGTCCAATGCTGAGTAATGGTATTCCAATCCAATTACCAACTTTCTTCTTTGGCTTTGCAATATTCTTTGTTAAAGCAGCAGCAATAGTTACCACTATTACCATCAGAATAAACATTAGCACTAAATCAATAATCCAAACATATGTTTGAATTTGACCGAAATCAAAATCCACGCTAAATAAGCTTTGGAATGCCGCATACGCATCTAATGCAAAATCCGTACTTGCAAATAAAGGTGTTAGTGGATTGAGTAGTGGCCAATTTAACAACAAAGTAATAAATGGTAAAGCAAAGGTTATTACAAAAATAATTGATGCACCTATTAGTCCTTTTTGTATACTTCTAGTAACTAATCCAGGAATCATCAATGCAATAAGAATTACTACCAACTCAATGTAATACAAATCTGGACTACCTGCACCATTCTTCCACAATGGAATAGAGAACAATATTTCAGCTGTAATAGCAATAACTAGTCCAACTGCTAATCCAATCCAAAATGAAGGGTCTTTCTTTTTCTTCTTCTTCTTCTTGGGCTCTTTAATCTCTGTTGCCTCAAAAGTGTGCTCTTCAGCATCATCAATATCAGCTAGTTCATCTTTATCAGAATCAATTGACTCATCGTCAGGTAAGGGGATAGCAGGAATATCTAAATCTATTTCTGCTTCTTCATCTTTTGAAACGTCCTCGACTTCATCCTCTTCATCAGTAACCTCTTCAACTTCAACAACTGGTTCAGTTTCTAGTTCTTCGTCTGCTTCTTCGATTTCATCGATAGAATCATCTGTCGTAACAGTTTCTTCTAGTTCTTCTGAACTTTCTGTTGAGTCAAGATCTTCAGCAATTTCTTCGCTGTCTTCCTCAACTTCGTCGGAGATTTCTGCTTCTTCGGTTTGAAGAGGTTCTTCTTCCTCTTCTTCAGTCACTTGAGTGGTTTCAGCTTCCTCTTGGGTTTCTTCTAATTCGCCCTCAATGTTTTCTTCGGACAACTGTAATCATTCCCTCTAAATTTTTAATCTACATCTAAATCAATTACAAAATGAAAGCTTTTAAACTGCTCAAATTTTGTTACTAAATTATATTCTGAGCTTACTGTATAAGAAGATAACTGCCTTTACATATTCTAGCAATAAAAAAGGAGCAAGAAAAAGATTCTTTTCCTAGTTAATCTTTGAAAGCAACGTTAAATTCCAATGCAATGTCTTTCTCAAATTGGAGTGCATTTGGGTAAAGCTTTTTGATTGAACCTATTTCTCTCTTGTTTTTAGGTAAAAATGAAATAATAGTTATTTTTGAATCGAGATTTTCTTTTCCTATTTGTGAGATAAAATGATAAGCAACATCAATATTTTTCTCTGATTCCCAAGCTTGTATAGCTGCTAATTTTTTCACTCCCCGTAAGTTAAGGAATTTTGCAACATCAAACATGAACCCCGGTTTTAGTGTTGTTTTGTATTCTCTTTCTCTTTGAGAGACAGGTCCTTTAATATTCTGTCCAAACACTTTCTTTAGATTCTCTAAGAGAAGTGGAAGAGATTTAGTATCTACAGTTTTACTTGGGGTAATCGATGAATTAGTATTTGACATCATTCTCTCTCTATAAATTCTCTAAACACTAATTTACTATTCTTACCTTTAGAGTTTTCGATTTATTGCAAGCTTTAGGTAAAAATGAAACTTAATCCAATTTATGTTTTCTCATTTTGTTAACGTAAGCATTTAATAATTGCTGTTATTTTCCTAAACAGTTCTGTTTTTAAATGATAGACAGTACTCTAATTTAGGACTGGTTTGGATTAGTAGTTGTAAAAAGTAATTTTTTACATTACAAATCTTCTATCCTGTAAATCATATTGGGGTAATGATCAAAAACAATGTCTATTCAAAAAATATTTGGTTTGATAGTAACTGAACAAAAAGTACCACTGCTAGAAAAACCTGAAGAAAAAGATCAATGTTATTTATGCGGTTTTACATTTGGAGATGAGGATTGCGTATTAATAGTGGTAAACAAAGAACTCAGCGAGCGTAGAAAAGCGCATCAGAAATGTTTACAGAGTCATTTACAATTATTGTCTAAAGATACTAAACTAGCTATTGTTAGTGTAGAAACAAATGAAGTAATCGCTTATACCACAACTGGGAAATAATTTGGAAAATTGCTATTTTTTTACCTAATTATTTTCAAATTTACTATTTTTTTATACGAAATTCCAAAGCAACAATTAAACATAAATTCTTTATGTAAGATGATTGTATTATACATCAAACAATAGAGTTATTCTTGGTGGAGTGTAAAGAATTGGCGCAAAAAGTTTCCGTAACAACAAACTTAACCCCAAATATATTGATGCATGTTTTTTCTTGTCTAGAAGTTGAAGGGTCATTTTATGATTCTGATTATGGAATGAAACATCATTTTACTTTATTAGATGAAGATTACGAAGAATGGAAAACACATGCGAAGAAATGTATGACTTTAGGATGCAATAAGGAACTTTATGCAGTTCTTTTTCAAATTCCAAGTTTCATTCCAACAGAAGATATTGATATGATAATTGATTCATATGATAAAATCTCTGAAGCAGTAGCAGAAGGGACAATTGATGTTTTAATAGCAAGTTACCCTGAATTATTTGATACTTTACCAATATATGCTCCAAAGAAAGTTTTTGATGATAATTTCAAAAAACTAAATACTCATAATGAAATAATCCAAAATATAATAACTATTTTTAAGAAAATTCTAAGAGGGCTCTGGGAAAGGTTCTATTCTGAATACTGGGAAAAAGAAGGGAAGATTAAACTAGAAAAAAGAGCTAAGCATTTGAATACTATAATTAGTCCAATAAATCTTATAAGTGCTTGGCACAAGGTTTTGAAATTAGAATTTCCATATTCTGAATTCTCTGCTATTCTTGTAGAAGCTACAAATACTATTGCCACGAACCTTTTAGCAGAACAAGTGATGATTTCTTTGAAAACCGAAGATAAAGATGTTTATCAAATATTAGCTCACGAGGTTGGAAGAAGTTTCTTACTCAATACTTTGCTCTTTGAAAACGAACAAATAAAAACAATAGCTGATTCCAATATAGATCGTCTTTCTATTGTCATTGATGCAGCTTGTATATACATTAAAGGAAACTTATTTCATACCTTACGAATTCGATCAGACGAGCTTGATCCCTATATTGTTCCTGGAATTAAAGAAGTGATGGACATCTTTGGTGTAATTTGGGACGCAATGGATGAGAAGAATATTTTTGACGCAATTACACAAACGTATAACAAATTGTCACCGATTACTTAATCATCATCCCTTTTTTGCGATTTCTATCTCTAAATAGAAAATATACAGTAACAGTTATTTTTCACTAAGGCATTTTTTATTTGGTAATAAAAATGGATGTCACGGAAATCGTAGATAAGATTGATTCTGAACTCATAATACGACTAACAAAAAAATTAGTCTCAATGGATAGTCAAAATCCTCCCGGAAAATGTAATCACCTTGCTAAATACCTTGAGGAAGAATGTAAGAAGCTTGGTTTCGAAACTAAAATCTATCCGCTTGATGATAACCGTCACAATATTATTGTTTCTTTTGGAGATGGTGAAAGAGATATTGTGCTAAGTGGACATCTTGATACCGTTCCTGTTGGTGATCTATCCAATTGGAAATATCCGCCACTAGAAGCGACAGAAGAAAATGGGCGATTGTATGGGCGCGGAACTGTAGATATGCTTGGAGGGGTTGCAACACTGATTGGAGTTATGGAACTTCTTCATAGGATGAACATTAAATTTAATCACAAAATTGTTTTTGCTGGAACAGCAGATGAGGAAGTAGGAATGCACGGCGCATTTCATTTACAAGAAAAGGGCATAATGGCTGACGCTGATTGCTTGATAATTACTGAAGCAACTGCTCTTAGAATAGGTATAGCTGAGAAAGGACCATATTGGATGAGGTTACACGTTAAGGGAAAATCTGCCCATGGAAGTATGCCTGAAGTTGGAATTAATGCAATTGAGGGAGCATGTGTAGGTATTAATCACCTGAAAGAAATAATACCTGAAACAGAACATGAGCTTCTAGGAAGAACAACAGTAAATATTGGTATCATTAAGGGTGGAGAAAAAATCAATATAGTACCTGATGAGTGTTATGTTGATTGTGATTTTCGGCTTATTCCGGGTGTTAATCATAAAGAATTTGATTTAAAAGTAAAAAAATTAATGACTCATCTCTCTGAAGAGTATCCTTGTAAATATTCTCATGAAATTCTTCATACAATCCCCGCTCTTAATACAAAATCAGATATTCCAATAATTCAAAACCTATTGAAGTGGTCCAACAAAATTGCTAATCATCCGCTAGAACCAATTGGATTAGCCTATGCGACTGATGCTGCTGCATTAATTCCCCCAAGGGACATTCCTTTCGCAATAATTGGTGGCGGCTCTCCTTCAATGCTCCATCAAGATAATGAATATGTGGAAATAGCTGAATTAATTGATGCTGCTAAAATAATTGCCGGAGCAATTATTGATACTTTTGGGAAAGAGAAATAGCTCTTTCTTTCATTAATAATTACTTGTTTCTTTTAAGAAAGTTTTTTATTATATGTCGGGATTCAGCAAATAGAGAAAATAAACCTTAAGATGATAGTTATTGGATTTGGTGAAAAAACAGATGTTAGAAATTAATAAAACAGAAGATTGGGCATTTTTCTTCTTCTTTGTTGGTGGTAATATGATGATCTTTAATGCAATAATAGGTTTCATTATTGCATTTGTTGAAGGATCAACGATGTACTTCTTAGATGGTTTTGGACTCTTTGTATTTATATCTACAACAGGCTCAAATTGGAATCTAATATTGGGCGGTATAATTACTATACTCATTGGTATAGTTGCTGTTTTAGTTGGATTGAAGTTATTCTTGGTACCTTTCAGAGCATTTATGACTAAAATCGATTTAGCAATAATGGGTTTGGTTTTACTGCTACTTGGAGCTGGGTCATTTACAACTGGTGGTTTATTGCTTTTTATTGGTGGAGTTTATTGTTTCATTTACAGATTAACTGTGGAAGGAGCAAACAATCCCAAAGCAGCATAAGTGGTTTACACCACATTAAAATCTCTTTTTTTCATTTTAACTTCCACTTTAATCAAAAACTAGTCTCTACGAACTAAAAATCTTTTAAGGATTAAACTTTAAGAATTGTATACTTACAGATAAATGAGCTAAAGAGCTATGGATAAGGAAAACTATTCTGAAGAAGAAAAGGTACCTCCTACAATAAATGATTTTGATGATTCATTAGAAAACCATAGTTTAAAAATAGATTTTCCAAATGGTGGATCACCACTAGAAAAAGCTCAACACATTGTGACAAAGATAGCAGAAAATTGTTCATTTGGAAACTTTAAAATTAATTTCCATTATTTGAAGAAACTAGAGGAGCTAGTGAAATCTAATTCAGAAAACAACGAAATCTTTTACTGTTTAATTGAAGGCATAACAGTTGCATTGCAGTCACAAGAAGAAGATGGAAAAGAGGAAAACCTTAAACCCTTAATGGATGAAATCATTATACTTGTTCAGAATAATATTACAAAGGATGATTATTTAGCTGCTTTGAGTGATGTGTTTCTTCTTGGAGAAGAGATATTTCTAAGTAATGATCTACTTGAAGACTTAGAAAAATACACTCATTTTATTGTTAATTTCTCTCTTGAGCATTCAAATAATATTCTTTTAAGGACCTCTGCTGCAGATGCAGTAATTATAACTCTCTCTGGTTTTGGAAATGACTGGAATTATGAAAAAACTAAGCAGTATGGGAAATTATTGAGAGGATTACTTCCTCCATCAGAAACAAAAGGAATTTTTGCAGCAATATTAATCAAAGGACTGGCTGAAGAAATTAGTTGTTATGGGGATATGCATGAATTTGGAGCATTAGAACGTTCACTCGAGTTAATGAAAGAAGTTTATACATTAAATTCTGATTATAAAATTGAAATCATTGAAGACTATTCAGATGGTTTGATAAATGCTGTCCGGTGGTATGGGGAAGAAGAAAATTACAGTAAAATGATGGAGCTGCTCAAAGAAGTAGCTCAACTTACAGAAGAAAATAGCTTTTTATTACCAATTAAAATCGCATATGCAAATGGTTTGAGAATTGCACTTGATCTTTCAGGTGTAGTGGATGATCTTGAAACAGCTACAAAATTAGCCAAAGATTTGTTTAATCTTTCCGAAGTATACCCCGATATCAAGGAATTGCAAACTATAGCATTGATCGGTTTATTTAAAGCTGCTTCGTGGGCGGGTGCATATTGGGAAACCGGATTGGTTATTTCTCTACTTTCAAATGTAATTAAAATCTACAAACGATTTCCAGATGATAATAGCTTTAAGATACTGCTAGGTAGAGGTTTATTCAATTTAACAAAAGCATTAACAGAGATAGGCAAAAAGAAAGTTATGGAAAAAATCCTTGAAGAAATTGGAAAATTAAATCAAGACAATCCTAATTTAATTGAAGTGGCTCAATATTATTCTAAGTCAATTGTTAATGCGATATTTCTTTTTGGTGAAGTTAGTGAATCTAAAGAGGAGATTTTCTCTTATTTATCTCATTCCGAATCATTAGTAAAAAAATTCCCAAAGGATGAAGAGATAATACTGAATTACTCAAAAGCTCTTGTTAATGTCGTTCGGATTTTAGGAAAATTTGGACAGATAGATGAAATGGAGCAGATGTTAGATACGCTAAGAGATTTTTGTATGTTAACTGATAGTCGAGAGGTATTAATTCGCTTAGCAAAAGCATACATTGATGCTATTACGGCGTATGGAGAAATGGTTGAACTCGAAAAAATTATCCCCCTCTACAATGAATTGATAAATTGGGCAGAAGAGGATACTGATGATATTGATTTTCAAATTTTGTTAGCAAAAGCGATTGTGAATGTTGTAAGCAGCTTCGGAAAAAATAATAGATATGTTGAGATGGAAGTGTATCTCGATGATTTACGAGAATTGGTTGATGAATTTCCTGGTCTTTCAGATATAAATATCCAATTAGCGAAAGGATTGTCATTAGCAATTCGTTGGTTTATCCAAGCTAATGATTCTGAAAAAGCATTTGTGTTGTTGAATGAGATTGATAGATTGCAATTAGAATTCGCAGATGAATTCATTATGCAAGAATTATATGCTCGAGCTTCTAGACGATTATTGGTTCATTCTTCACAAGAGGGAAAGAATGCAAGAGCTGATTTAATGCTTGAAAATCTTAGAATTTTATTGAAGGATAACCCAACAGCTGAAAACCTGCAATTAGAATTTGCAAGAGGTTTATCCTTTACAATAATCAAGAAATCCAATGATATTGAAGATTCTACATGGCATTCCCTAGTAATGGAGATACAAGGGTTACGAATACAATTTCCATATAATGAGAAATTAGAAGAAATCCACGATGCTGTAAAACCACTCTTCAAAGACTGATTGTTTTATTCTAAAGGTGGAAAGATATCATCTGTTGGTCCTCTATTTCTTTGACCTGGAGGTTTAGGCATTCTATTGCGTGGGTCTGGTGGTAAATTACGATAACAGTTTTTACATACAAGTTTTGGTCCATTTGGGAAATGATAAATTCTTAATTCTTCTCGTTTTGCAACTTTATGGCAAATACTGCAATGATCAAATGACTGAAGCACTTTTTCTTCAACTCTTTGTTGATTAGATATACCAAGCTTACAATAATATTACATTATTATCAAATAAAAAAATTTCTATAAATAGAAAGCTTTTTCAAAAGCAATGATTTGTTCAGCAATAATCAAATTTCCATACAAATTGATTAAATATCTTGGTGAAAAAAATGGTTAACTGGACAAAAATTAGAGACGATTTCCCTACACTCAAAAGGAAAATAGATGGAAAATCAATTGTTTATTTTGATAGTGCGTGTAATAGCTTAAAACCACAACAAGTTATTGATTCGCTCTGTTATTATTACACAAATCTTGGGGCATGTGGTGGACGATCAATACATTCACTTGCACGTGAAACTACCGAGTTAAGAGATGATGCTCGAGAAAAAATTGCCAAACATATAAACTCTAAAAATACAAACGAAATTATTTGGGTTAGAAATACAACAGAAGCAATTAATCTCGTTGCAAATGCTTTGCATTTTGAAAAAGGTCAAGAAATTGTCACTACAAATCTTGAGCATCATAGTGGAGTACTTCCTTTTCACAAAGTTATGAAACGAAAAGGTCTTAAATTGAAGATTGTAGAAGCAGACAAATATGGTTTGTTTGATATTGAAGATTTTGAGAAAACAATCAATAAAAACACTCGATTAATTTCTATTGTTCATACATCAAATACCACTGGTACAACTGCACCGCTAGAAGAAATCATTAAAATTGCCCATGATTATGGGGCGTTAGTGTTGTCAGATGATGCACAGTATTTCCCACATAAAAAAACTGATGTTCAAAAATCCGACGTTGATTTTTGTGCTGTAAGCATGCATAAAGCCTTAGGACCATCTGGTATGGGTTTCCTGTACGGCAAGGAGCATTTATTGAAGGATATGGACTCTTTCCTGGTAGGTGGAGACACAATAGAAGATGTCAAATATATCGATGGGGAAGTAGTACCTACTTATTTAGAACCACCTCATAAGTTTGAAGCTGGTTTACAAAATTATGCCGGGGAAATAGGTTCAGGAGCAGCAGTTGATTATCTTGATTCAATTGGTATGGAAAACATCGAAGCAAGAGAACACATTTTAACAGAAAAATTACAAAAAGCATTAGAAAGTATCCCGAGCATAACAACTATTGGACCTAAAGATCCAAGTCTTAGAAGTGGGATTGTAGCGTTCCAAATGAAAAATATGGACACTACAGGTGACATAGCCAATTATTTGGATTCAGATGTAGAAGGAAATAAAATAATGATCAGAGCAGGAGCTCATTGTACAAATCCATTCCATTATCATATTGGAATATCACCAAGCACTGGAACTGCACGAGCATCAATTTATGTTTATAATAATGAGGAGGACATAAAACTTCTCAAAGATGCTCTAGAGGATCTTGATAAAATAGTAAATGCTTAGAAATGAATTTAATTACCCTACTCTATCCATTCCATAGATTAAAGGGTAAATTATCTTTTTCTTTATCTCCACTTGAGAATCCTCTTTTTTCGCTTTTTACTGCATTCTCAAAAGAACCATATCGTTGTATAATCTGATCTTCAAGTGGTTTTGCGATATCTACTGCTGCTTTAACATGTTTTGAGGTAATTCTATCATCTCCATTAGTTATTGCAAGATCACCTGCTACTTTAATTAAACCTGCAAGTTCTCTAAGTCGTAACGTCAGAGATGCTTCTTCTTTATCAGCATTTTCAGCAATATATCTAGCATATTTAATTATATCATTGATGCCTCTACGATCCATTGCGGGAATTTTGTTATCTCTTAGAATTTCTTGAGCAATGAATTGCATTAATTTCATTCTATTTACTTCGTTATCTGGCATTGCAGTTTTCAAGAGGATTTCATAACCATCACCTTGAATCCTAGAGCGCATAGGTGGTAATATTTTCGGAAGATCTGCAAGATTACAAGCAGCAACAAGAACGAAATCACAAGGAACATTATCTACTCTTACTGATGCACCGGAGCTTTGAGGATTTCTACCAATGATTGGGGATTTCCGTTCTTGCATAGCTGTTAGTAATGATCTTTGTAAAGAACCAAGTTGGGAAATTTCATCTACAAATAAAACTCCTTGATGAGCTTCGTGTATACTTCCTGCAACTACTCGTTTGTATGGTGGAGTGCCCAATTTATGATGCCCACCATATGGATCATGTAAGCAATCGCCAAGCAATTCAGTTGCACTTGCACCAGTTGCTTGAACAAAAAGAGATCTCCTAATAGGAACTAGAACTTTCATTGGTTTAGTTCCTTTTTTAGCTTGAGAAAGTTCAATAGCTTCTTGGTCAAATACTCTAATATTGTTCCCTGCTTCTTCAAATAAAAGGATCTCTTCTCTGCCATCAGGAAGATAAATTGCTTTTGATACTTTAGACCCATCTGTTGTTTTTGTCGTGAAGGGTGAAAGTGAAAGCAAATCGCCAAATCTAGAAGATGATTTCTTACGTTTTGATTTATTACAATGAGGACATAAGCGTGATTCTGGGATGGAAAAACCAGAACAATGTTCACACCCATAACCTAATTTTACTGTAACATCAAATGGTGCTTTAGAGGGATGAATTAGTTTTCCAAATTCACTATTTGTTGTTGTTTGCTGTTTTCTAAGACGAAGTTCGTGTAATTGTTTAATTTCAAAAAATGGTCTTTCGGGGTTTTCTGGATTATGCACAATCCAAATTTCTTCTGATGGTTGTCCTAAGTGAAAAGATAATGCTTGTGCTATCATTGACTTTCCAATCCCTGGGGGGCCAATAAGTAACAAATTTCTTCTTTGTTGAGCAGCCATACGAGCTATTTTAATTGCAAAATCTTGACCGATTATCCTTTTCAGTGGGTCTTTTGGAATAGGAATATCAAAAGTATCTTCAATATCTCGTAATCTTACTATTTGTGACTCATCTCGAGATTGAGCTATCCTAGCATTCTCATTATGAGTATTTGTAGATGACCGTTCTGAATGAAAATCTTGACCTCGAGACATTAGTGTGCACAAATAGATATTAGATATTGTTTTTCTTAAAACAATAGATTATCCATATAATATGAAAAAAATTGAAATTAAAAAGAGAAATTTTTTAGTTGGTAGAAAGATATTCCCAACCAACTAAATATATAGTTAGATTTTTCTAAGCAAAACTAAATATCTTAGTTTTATTCGGACTTTTCTCAAGTTCAGCTATTCGAGCTCCAATTAAAGTACCGATATTTTTTTCTTCACAAACATCAATTAATCTTTGAGTTATAATACCATCAAAAACAACTGTAATAACACTTGATTTTGCTTTTTTAATTTCATCAAAGATTGAAATGACTGGTACTTTTTTCACTCGCTTTTTCTTTTCATTGAGGAAAATACCTTCTTGTTTTTCCTTTCCATCGATTTCTTTAACGAAGGACATTAATTCTTCAGGAATTTTAGGGGGAGGTGGACGACTATATCGCTCTCTCTTGAGCGACTATCCCTTGAAGATCTTCTATCGTATCCATCTCGTTGGTAAGGTCTTCTACCTCTAGTATCTCTAGAGTCTCTTGATTGATATCTTGGAGATGATGATCTTCTTGAATCCCTTGGTTGATAGGTTTGCTTTCTAGCGTCAGCGGCTACTGGAGCTGGTGTTCTCCTTTTCTCTTGAACAGCTTCTGTTGCGACTTTTGGAGGCATTGGCTTTCCTTTTGTTTTAGTTCCTCCTCTCGCTTGTTTTCTTTTAATTGCTTTTGCAAGTAATTCGTCAGCATGAATTTCAGTTATGAAACCTGCTTTTTCAATTGGAACTTTATTACTTAAATGTTCAACAATTTCTTTTGGTTTTAGATCTTCAACTTCGATACCAACAGGTGCACGAGCGACATAATCAACTTCACTATACATTAGAAGTTCTTTTAGTATCAAATCTCCACCACGGTCTCCATCTAGAAACGCTATTGTTGTTTTTTTCTTGGTAAGATCGCTAACAGCTCTTGGAACAGATGCTCCTTGGACTGCCACAGTATTTCTCACTCCTGCTCGTAAGCAAGCAGCAATATCTGCTCTACCCTCAACAATAATAATTGTGTCTGAACTGTTTAATTCTGGTCCAGCAGGTAGAGGTCCATAATTGGTAATACCACCAACTCGGGCTGCTTTAATCACTTCATCGTGAATTTCGCTTGAATCTTGAGAAGATTCTGTTTCCCATTTCTTAAGAAGATCAGAAGCACGTGAGATGATTTTCTTTCGCTTTTCTTCGCGCACATCTTCGATTTTCTTTATGCTAATTCTGGCATTGCAAGGGCCAATTCTATCAACAGTTTCAATAGCTGCTGCTAAAATTGATGTTTCGACCTTATCAAGACTTGATGGAACAGAGAGACTTCCTTTGGTCTTTCCTCCACGTATGACAAGGCTTACTTGAATTCTACCAACTCTTCCACCTTTTTGCAATTCTCGCAAATCAAGATCGTCTGAGAGCAGACCTTCTGTTTGGCCAAATAAAGCTCCAACGACATCAGGTTTTTCAACGATGCCTTCAATATTGAAATCAGCATGAATCATATATTTTGTTGTTGTTGATTCCTCATAATTATGATTTTTAGTATATGGCATTTATTTTATACCTCCAATATTAACCTAGGTTAAATTGTATAAATGACCCATTTGTTGAAAAAATCGCTTCGGAGAGAACCTTTTATCCACCACTCATAGGTGCATACGAAATAATAGGTCTTTTTTTACCTATTCTATTTATCTCAAATTTCTCCGGATCAAAAAGAAAACGAATAGTCATCAATTGTTGATATTCTTAGAAAATTACCTTATGCAATTTTCCTCATATCTTTGAGCAATAGTAATAATTTCTTAACTTTCAATAAACTCCATTTTAGAGTAGAACTGTTGTTGTTCCAATTAGTATTCAGTCGAAATTATTGTGATAGTATTGCGCTAATCTTTACTGATTATTTTATCTAAATTATTTCTCAACCACTTTTGTGGGAGTTGGTAATCGTGATTTGATGATTAGGCTCTGATTATTAGTTGTTTTTTTATTGGAGCCTTGTAATATTCTTAATTGTTCTTTTTGATCAATATATTCGATTTTATTAATCAAATGTCATTTGTTTGTTAAGTCAAATGTGCCTAAGAGGTTTTTAAACCTTTGTCTGTTGCTGAAAGTCAGCACAAATTAAAACGGTTTGAGAGTTACAAAAAAAATTTCAAACACATTTTTCTCTCGATAAAAGGTAACTCTTTTATTATTAGAACATACATTTCACTATAGGATAAAGTAATTTATTTCCGCTCGATGATGCTGGAGGAAAAAAAGACTTTGATTTCAAGAAAGAAAAAAATGACATTTTTAACTTTATTATTGATTCTTTTAGCTGGGAATATTTCTACCTTTATATTTTCTGCGGAAAATACGATAGCAAAAGCACCACTTGGTGGAAGTGGTGGATTAGATACTCAGGGATACTATTACTCTCATTGGAATGAAACCATTACCGTTGGAATGGATGGTTCGTTATTAATAGTTGAGGAGATGACTTTTAGATTAGATCCTGGTTCGTATGGATTTGCTTATAGAAATCTAAATTGGAAACTTTTTGATGACGTAAATAGTTGGAGTATTGAATCTGGGAATAATACACCAAGTATTACTTATTATAAGATGGAAAAAGAAGCCGATGAAATTCAGTTCTACTGGGAGTTTTCAAGAGACTATTATTCATCACCTACTGAATTGACCTTTATTTTGACCTACAATGTATCATCCGCAATGGACTTGCGAGGAGAACGGGATAGAGTATATTGGAATGTTATTGGAGCAGAATTTGAAGTACCAATTTATGACATTACTACTCGTGTTATTTTCCCACAAGAATATGCATTAGCTGATGTTCGATCAACATCATATTATCAAGGAAAAGAGCAAGGGGATGATACTGGGACAAAATTAAACGTTGATGGAAAAACCCAAGTGACTTTTCACCAAAGCTCTGTTAATATTGGCGAATCATATACTATTGATGCAGATACGCCACCTGCAGGGATAATTATGCCTTTTAGTTGGAGAGTATATCTAAATACAAATTGGTATTTATGTATAGCATTTGGGTTTGTACCTGTAATGCTCTTCTTTGGAGTGCTCTTTATTTTCAAAGGGCTTGATCCAAAAGTAAAAAACATTCCAACACTGAATGAAGTTACATTCAAAAAATGTGTTCAATGTGGATATAAAGACGCTCGGAAAATTAAATTTTGTCCAATGTGTGGCGATGACGTTAAAATAGTAAATGAAATTGGTCCACCAAATAATCTAACACCTGCTGAAGTAGGAACGCTATTGGATGAGAAATTTGATAAAATTGATTTCGTTGCTGAATTCTTTTATCTAGCCGAAAAAGGATATTTGAAGATTATACAAACAGATGAGTCAAGCGAAATTTATTTCCAAAGAACAGAAAAAGATGCTTATTATGGCGAGTTATCAAAATTCGATAAAGGTCTACTAAATTTCATAGAAGTTTATTCATATGATACACTCTGGTTCAAAGATAAAAGTGAAAAGACAGAGGAAATTCCAGTAGAAGTTATATCGTTATCCGTCATTAAGACAAAGGCGGTAACGCTCTGGAAAAATAAAAAAGATGTCTACAATAAATTAGCCGGAGGCGATAACCCTTACTTTACACAAAACCCTGAGAAAATTAGAGGTAAGTATTCTGGGTATGCAATAATTGTTGGTATACTTGGATCATTGGGTTTCTTTATACTCTCCACATTCTTACTCATCAATGGATTAATTTGGGGTGTTGCAGGAGTAATTGCGGCATCTTTCATAGGTTTTCTTATATCATATAAAATGCCCAAATTAACCAAAGAGGGCGCTAAAATTAAAGCAAGTTGGCAAAGCTATTTGCAATTAATACGTGGTCAAATGCTAGGATTCCCTGACCCATATGAACAATTTAGCTTTTCAATGGATCACTTCTCGTATCTCTTAATCGACCCCAAATTCGATTTACCACATCATCTTAAGCATATTGCGAAGAAAATTCCTAATAACCCTCCCCCTGCTAACTATCATTATACCGCACCATATTGGTATTATTATCCTAGAATATATTTACCCACTCGACCAGGAATGACTCATAGAACAATAACAGGGTTCGACAGTCTCGGTAGAGGGTTTGAATCAATGGTTACTGGAATAAGCAATTTAGCAGAAAGTCTACCAACAGCAATATCTAACATGGCTGAAGGCTTAACTGGAGCAATTTCTTCAATGAGTGAAGGATTTACCCCACCATCTTCAAGTGGTGGTAGTAGTGGTTTCAGTGGAGGCTTTAGTGGTGGAGGAGGCGGTGGTGGTGGTGGAGGAATCGGTTAACTCCATCAAAATCTGATTAAAATATAGATGCTTTTGGGTGAAAACCCAATTTTTTTCTTTTCTAATTCCAATTAAAATTATTATATGAAAGAGAGACCGGTAATTTACTCTTCTATCTCTTCCTTATCTTGGCTTTTCATTTTTGCTTTCTTCTTTGGTTTTTCTTTTTTACTGATTTCTTGCTCTTCTTCTTTTTCTTCTTCTATTTCCATTTCTTTATCATCTGTTTTCTCATTTTTATATTTCAAAAGTTGAGTAGCAATCATTTTATCAAGAGCTTCAGTTTCTATCTCTTCACTATCAATAACAACAGTATTCAAATTTTCATCTGCAAAAGTTTGAACAATAGGACTTTTGTTCATAAGAATCATTCCTATTCCACCAAAAAGCTGCATGTCAACGAAAGAAAAGATGAATCTCTTGAAACTAATTAAAAGATCATCATTAGTTAAAAAGCGGAGCTCACCTTTCTGCATATCTGCAATTAACATTAAACGAATTCCCAAAGCTTTTTTACCAATTGTCAAGCCATTTGTTTTAATAGGCCAATAAATAAAATATGCCGCAGAAGCTAACCCTGCTACAACTCCCATAAGAGGCCAGAAAATATAGAGTAAAATCTCCAATGCAAGCTTAGCAGTTAAGACGAAACTCAAATGGAACGCAAAAGGTAAAGCTAAACAAACGAAGAAGATTAGATCAACGATTAAAAAATCAATAATTGTAGCTAATATTCTATTGGAAATAGTTGATAGTGGTTCCTTAATAGTGGTTGTTTTTTTCTCCTCGCTCAAATTGAACTCTCCAAACAATGTTTGATTCAATATTATAAAATGAATGCTATTTTAAAACAATTTTCTAAGGTAAAAAAAAAGAAAAAATAAAGGAACTAGTAAAGATTTTACTCAGTCCTTGGTTTAATTAGTGGTACTAAATTTTCGTCAACTTGAACGACAATAGTTTTGCCTAATTGATCAGCAAATCTTTGGCTGTTATTGTTATTGGTAATAAAGTACCATGCAAGCAATCCGAAACCAATTCCGGCTTCAATCCAACCAATAAGGACACGTACTAATACTTTAGTCATATCTCCTTCAGCAATTGGTCTAAGTGTCCATTTAGCTTCGTCCTCAATTAACATAAGCTTGATCTTTTGCATCTTTTTACCGATTGTTTGACCATCATTTTTGTAGGGCATCCAAACGAAGATGTAAAACATAGCTGCCAGGCCAAGAGCATAGACGGCTAACGATAGTAACCAACCTAACCAACTAATAATACTGGCAAGAATAATATAAAGAATAAATCCAACAAGATATATGCCGAAAACTATTCCATAATCAACTAAAGCAGCAAAAGCTCGCTCTTTAAAAGTAGCTAGAGCAACTTTGACATCTGGTTTTTCAGTTTTTTTCTCACTCATAATAGACTAACTCCTATTAATAAAAGGATAATAGCACGCTCAATTCAGACGAACTACTATAAAAATAATTTCAGAAAGAATTGATAATAGTAAAGAAAAACCACCAGTCAAATGATAAGAAGAACCTTTAAATGCGACAAAAAGGTAAGAGTATAGAATTTTTCAACCAAAATAGGACTCAAAATTATAACGGTGAAAATTTATGGCAGATAAAGACATTTATGCTTACGCTCAGTTAGCGAAAAAAACAGGAGATGAGATTATCGATCCGACTTCAATTGAAGCAAAGAGAACAGGAAAGTTCAATGTTTTCCTTTGGTTTTCATACGATGCTGCAGATACCTACTTCTCACAATTAATAATTAGCCTTGCTTTTACACCACTAGCTCTTCTGCTAGGTATTCAAATGGGATGGTCATATACCTTCACATTTGTGATCGTTTCACTCTTTATGGCACTTTCAAACTTGTTAATAGCTGCTCTTGGACCAATTATGGGTTCAATATCAGATATTGCTGGTAAACGAAAAGGAGCAGTAATAATAGTTGCAAGTATAATGGTTGCTTCAACAGCAGCAGTAACTCCCTTTGTAAGTTTTGGTTCACCCATGTTCAAATTCTGGATGGCAACAATTCTATTTGTAATCGCAAACTTCTGCTATCAAGCAGGTAGAATGTTTTATGATGCCCAAATCCCTTTCATTGCAAAAACAGAACAACGCTCATTTACGCAAGCTTTAGGAGGATCTCTTAGTTTCATAGGGTCTGTTCTTGGAGTTGTGACAAGTATGGTTTTAGTGGCTCTCTTTGGTAAGCCAACACATATTGATACTGCTATTTGGGCAAATGAATCAATAAAACCTGAAGACATTGAATATGGTGGTCTTCAATGGATGTTTCTTATTGGTGCAATTGTTATAGTAATTATGGCGTTGCCGTATCTTTTTCATAAAGAAGTTGAAACTCCATCAAAAGTCACTTTGAAAGATAATTTTAAACAATCGCGACAAATTTTCCGTACAACAGGAAAGGAAATTCTTAGAGATCGAAATTCCTTGCTCTTCTTTCTAGGTTGGTTCTTTATTACCGATGCTGCGAACACTGCAATACTCTATATGACTGTGACCATTTAAGGAGCTGTAGGATATGATTTAGCAACTACTAATTATGTCCTTTTCGCAGGCATTGGTGGAAGTTTAATCTTTGCTGTTATCACAGGACTTTTTATGAACAAATATGGTCCAAAGTTAACTTTTATTGTTAATGGCATTTCATGGGCAATAGCTGTTCTAATAATTATTTTCTCCGGCTGGGAGATTGGTAGTATTGTGACACCAAAATGGTTAGTGTTTTTCGGTGCGTTCTTTGTTGGCATTGGTTTTGGAGGTATTTGGATTGTCGGGAGACAATTCATTATGGTACTTGCTCCACCTTCGAAATTAGCACAGTATGGGGGTTTCCAAAAAATCGCTGGACGAGTTAGTGCTATTGTTTCTCCACTCATGTATGCTGGACTTATCTTTGCATTTGAACCACAATTCGGCATTCGTAATGCCTATCGTTTTGCTTTAGCTTCACTAATAATATTTTTCATAATTGGCGTGGGGTTAATTTCATTCATTAGAGATCCACACAAACGGTACCTCGCTGGTGAGCGTGCACCTTATGTAGGACTTTACGATGAGCAACAGGATGAAGAAGTAGCAAAATAAAAGTTGAAGGATTTATCCTTCACTCATTTTTCTTTTTTTTATTTATTCCACAATATTTTATTGTCCAAGGTCTTTTCCATCTTCAACCATTTGTAGACATTCTTCATATACTTCAACAGCTTTTCGAAGATGGGGTATAACTATTGATCCCCCAACTATGAGTGCGACATTCATTGTTTCATAAAATTCTGCAAGGGTTACACCTTCCTTCACACAGTTGATAATATGATAGCTTATACAATCATTGCAACGTAACACTGTAGATGCAACTAATCCCAAAAGTTCTTTTACTTTGACAGATAATGCTCCTTCATCATACGCTCGAGAGTCTAGAGCAAAGAATCTTGTTATTTGTTTATTCCCACTATTGAGTATTTTTTCGTTCATTTTTTCTCTATACTTCTTGAATTCTTCCAACTTGTCTGTCATTTTACTAGCTAGCTCCTACTCTTCTTCTATGTTCAAATGCTTATATTCCTTTTTCTTTTACTGGCTAAATGTTTCTCATTTCTTTTTCGTAACGCAAAGGTTTTTTTTATACTATTGTTAATAGTAGTTCAGTTAATCATCCAATTCGTTGGTGGAAACTTAAATGGCTCGAACAGCTCTCAAATGGATACTTGGTTTAATTTTATCGGTTATTGGATTCTTTTTTACAGGTGTAGTGGTTGTCTTCTATTTTTTGGGAAGGAATACGCTGGCTGGATTAATAACTGCTATAGTTATTGGATCAGTTGCATATATTCCTGGTTTAATTCTAATAATACTTGCATTAATCGATGGAGTGCACAATATCTTTGACTTGCGGATTTCTAAACTTCTTGAGGAATATGATCGGATCACCCCAACAGAACTTGCTGAAAAAGCTCGAAGTCGAGAGGATAAAATAGAAGCATCTGTTTCAAGGATTATTGAGAAAGGGCTAATTATTGTCTACTTTGATAAGGCTACAGGTGAATTTGTTACACAAGAGGGACGCGCAATAGCTGAACGTATAATGGGAATTATTATCTCCAAAAGACGTGTTACTTTGCAAGAACTATGTGATGAAACAGGAATGAAAGAAGACGAAGTCAAACGCATCGTAATCGGTATGGAGAAACGAGGGTTGTTTGATGGTACATATGATTGGAAAAGTGGCAAAATCCTCTCTCGCGAAGGTACAACCCAGCTGAGTGTTGCTAAAACTAGTTGTCCACATTGTGGGGCCCATTTAACTGAACCTCCTCTGCCAGGAGAAGAAATTGGATGCAGTTATTGTGGAAAAATAATAACTGGTTAGTAATTAAGAAAATCTCCTTACTCAGGAGATTCATTTCTTTATTTTTCATAACTCCTTAACCATAAGATAACCATCTGATAAATCGTCATAATATTCTTTTAATCTAGTTTTTATCTCGAAACCATATTTTTCATAAAACAAAATGGCTGGTTTATTATCTACCTTTACTTCTAATCTTACTCTTTTTACAGTTGACTCTCGAATTATCTCGAGAGTGAATGCTAATATTTCCAAACCAATTCCTTTTCTTTGGTGATCTGGGTGAACAGCAAGGATCATTATATGGGCAGCATCAATTGAATAAATACCAAATATAACAAATCCAATAACTTGTTTAGAGCTTGGTTCCAAAGCAACATAATTATGCTCCGCATCAATAAGTGATTCAGCTAATTCAAAAACATCATCACCTGGGAAACACTTCTCACAAATATATTGTATTTCTTTCAGATTTTTTTTCCTTGCTTTTCTCATTTCTATTATAGAACCACTCATCTATACAATTACTTCCATCAAATAGCCAGATAAATACTTTACTGATTTATTTTTAAAAAATTTATGTCAATAATGGTCTTCTGCCTACTGATTCTCATTTTTGTCTATGTTAGGCAAATTATATATAGAGGTAAAAAAGTTCTCAATTTACATAATGCTTATTTACTAGAGGAAACTCCTCAAAGTATATTATTATAATCATCTACAAAATGAGTGACTTTTCTCTCTTTTTGTGAAGATTATTACCTATTGGTGCAATTACAATGTCTGATAAAATGTCCGAACTTCTTAACAACCTGCAATCAAAAGATGCAACGAAGAGAGTTAAAGCAGCCAAAAATTTAGGCAATTTAGGCGATCGTCGCGCTACTTCTGAATTAATGATTGCTTTGAAAGAATACCCTGATGTAGAAACCCGACTTGCTACTGCAGAAGCTTTAGGGAAAATTGGTGATAGGGTTGCAACAGAGCTTCTTATTGATATCTTTAAGGGTGATCCTGATAAAAAAGTTAAAACAGCAATGTTAATGGCATTAGGTGAACTCGGAGATGATAATGCTTATGATACTTTGCTGGATGCAATTCTAAATGAAAAAATTTTGGCAATTCGTGAAGCAGCCATAATTGCGATTGGTAAATTGAATAACAAAGCTGTTGCCGAAGAGCTTCAGAATATTGTCTCTACAGAAAAAAGTACTAAACTAATTGTTGCAGCAATCAAATCACTCTATCTTTTGGGCGAAAGAAAAGCTGCACCAATGTTCAAAGAACTATTAGAGTCATCTAATAACCCAACAATCCGAGCAGAAGTTGCTGCGGGTTTAGGACGAATTGGTGGACGTGATGCATTAACACCACTAGTTGCTACTCTCAAAAAGGAAAAGGATGAAGGTGTTAGAGAATCCATAGTAATCTCTCTTGGCCGAATAGCTAACACCACCTCAGTAGCTCCACTGATAGATGTTTTGAAAAATGATGAAAGTGCGGTTATCCGAAAAAGAGCTGCTTGGTCTCTTAGACGAATCAAAGATAGTCAAATATCAAGTGTTCTTTTGTCTCAATTAGATAAAGAACCTATTGAAGCTGTTAAACAAGAAATTATTGCCTCCCTTGGAAAACACAAAGAAAGGAAAGCAATAAATGCAATAGTTGATGCTTTAGCAAATTCTAAAGACGATCAAGTTAGACGAGCTGCGGCAATTGCTCTTGGAGACATCAATGATAAAAAAGCGGTAGAACCTTTACTTACAACTCTTGAGTCAGATAAATCTGCTGAAGTAAGAAAATATGCAGCCTGGTCTCTTAGCAAATTGAAAAGTATCAATTCTAAGGAAATATTAATTGGTTATCTACAAAAAGAAAAGGATGATTTGGTTAAAGAAATGATTCAAACGGCAATCAATGCAATAGATAATGCCATCAAACAAGCGGAAGCTGAAGCCGCAAAAGCAGTAAAAAGAGCTAAAAAGGAAGAGTATTATTACTATTGATTTTCCTTTTTTTTTCTATTATTTCTTATAGTAATTTCTCTTGTTGAAAATCGCCAATCAGTTCTCCAAATGATATACCAACGCTCGATGCGTGTGTAAGGGTTATTTTGTAATTAGTCCCATTGCGTACACTCATAAGTTGATCAGGAACGTGTAAGAATGAAAATCCTTTGCGACGATTTTTGAACTTTATACCAACATAGGGTTCAAAGCCTATTCTTTTACTAAATACAAGTAAACCAGTGATTTGCTCCTCACTAATGTATAGGGTATCTTTTCGAATGGTTTTAATTTCGAGAACAAAGAATTTATTTCTCTTAACTGAACCTGCAATAAGATCTGGTCTTGGAAGAATTGTGCCTCCTCCAGAAGCCGGAGCACGTAGAACGGCAAACCCTGCTTCCCAGAACATATGTACTAAATCTCTTTCTGCTTTAACACCACTTGAAGACAAAGATACACCCATCATAATGTACAATAATCCAAATAAAAATTCTAGGGAGAGATGGTTAAAGAATTTGTGGGAAATCGTATTACCAAAAGTTATATTTGAAATTAGCACGATAAAACTTGTAGTTACATCTTCTATATGTTCAAAGGTTTGATCTAAAAATAGAGAATTGATCTGGAAAGCGACAGCCCAAAAATCGACCATTGTTTCAGGGAAAACAATGGGGAGCGCGTATGGACGGGCTAATCGCAATCCAGAATGCAGGTGAACAGGTCTCATAATGAGACCGGTTTTTTTTGAACAAGGTCTCTCTTGTTACAAGCATGATTTTGGATTGATTACTTAATTCTCGGCCATTTTCATAACCATAGATACTGCTGAAATAACATCTTTAGCTGGAATTCCTTCGCCTCTTTTATAGATCAAAAGTGTGCCTTCGTTAGATATTTGAGCACTGATTTGACTACCTGTTGGAAGGTCAATAAAGCCTCTAAAGTAGCGAATGACTCCTTGTCTTCTGTAAATGGTCCATTCAGCGCTGTCTAGAATGTTACCATTTAATTGGATTTGGTTTAATGCTTGGTTTTCCAGCTCGGATATCTGTACTGTTTTTAGTAAAGCTGCATTCTTGCATAAATTAACCATAGCTGTATCATTTAGATTTACACCATCGAATTCTACTCCAAGGAGCTCCATTAATGGTGCTAAACCTTTCTTTGTAACCCATGAAGTTCCTCGACATTCGAGGAATTTTTGTTTAGTATGAATAATATATTCACATTTTCCTTGGGAGTACACTACTTCTGTTGTAAGCTGATCATCTTTCATCCGTTGAACTGTTATTGGTTGACCAATTGTATAATAGACACTTATCATATTGCTATCTGTATCTACGTCTGAAAATCCCTCATAATATTTTCTATCTTTAAATACAACTGGGCGTTCTTTCAATTTTCTTACAATCGTTTGTGCGCTTCCTAAAGATCCACCATTTACATGATATAATCTCAAAGGTAGAACCAAACCACGTGGAATAATTAAACCATTTGTTTGGAGAGCCATTATTTCACCTTGCTTTAAATTCAGAGGGTCCCTAGCTGACCTCTGTTTCTATTGGAATCAAACTTATGTGGTTCTCCCTTTATAAACTTTACTTACCTCACCTTCCATTGGAACCTCTTTCTGATATTAATAGTAGAAAAAGAGAAGGAGCAGTAAACTGGAGAATATGAGTTAAAAAGGTAAAAGGACAACCTTAAATCAATGAATGTACCAAACATATTAGTGAGGAATTTATAATGGCTATCAAAAAACTCCAAGGGTTGAAAGTAGGACGATTAATAGTACTAATATTGTTAATTGGCATTCCTTTAGCATTTATCTTAATGGTTGTTGGATCGGAACTTGGTTGGTTCGGACCGATATTAACTTGGGAAATGTTTACCTATATTGGAACTACAGACATCGCTTTCTTACCTGAAGGTTGGGCGAAATTTTTCGTTTGGTTTGGTGCTCCAGTATTCTTTAGCATACCTTGGGTAACTTTTCTCTTCATCGATAAAGATCGAGTAGGAGAAACTTTTGACAATATGGGTAGAGCTCTAAGAAGAGTGAGCATTGGTTTAAATATATTCTATAGTATGAATACAATTTTCATATTTATCTTCTTCATTTTACCATTCGGCTCACCAGCAATAGCTGTCTTTGCAGCATTTGGTCTTGTTCCCTGGTTAGTTAAAAAGAAAACTGAGGTGAAAATGCCTTGGTGGATTGCAATAATTCCAGGATTAATATTAGCTGCAATACCAATTGTACTATCCATTGGTTATTATGCTAACTATGCACAAGTATGGTCTGGAATTTGGAATACTTGGACTGGTGCTGGAGAAGGTGTCGGAGATACACTCTTAGAACAATTTGGTATGATTCATTATCTATACGGTTTTGGTTATTCTGTTGCTATTGGAGCAGTAGTAGCCGGTTTCTTTTCTTTCATATATGAAGGAGCATCCCAAGTGGATCGACATAGTCAGAGACCAAAAGGTTTTCTCTATATCGTAGAATTTGCTGTTGGTGCTGGTATATTAGCACTTTATTTGGCATTGCCAATGAATGATACTCGAGATATTGTCTTCTACGTGATAAGTGGTATTGCAATTAGTGTAGGAGTACTAGAATTTCTATTACGTTGGTTTAAGAAAGTCAAACGAACAGATAGAAACAATGTGCCAATCGGTGCATATGTTATGTTGCCTCTTTTCATTGGGGTCGATTTAATTCGAACAGGAAAAGTTGGTGCAATAAGAAATCATGCACTTACAGTAGCATTAGCATTAGTGTGTGTAATATATCTCATCTTATTCATTATGGCGTATTCATTTGCCGGAGACGCTTACCCATCTCGTTGGAGCAAATCTGGTGAAGATGACGACGACGACGATGATGACGATTCGGATGAAGAGTAGGTAATATACCTAACTCTTCGAACTTTTCTTTTTAACTATGGAAAAATAGTTATTTAGCTTGTATTGTTATTCTTTTCTAGTAGATTTCTTGAGGTTGTTAAGTGGAAAAGAATAGCTGGATTACTTTATACAAAAAGTCAATTGGCGAAGTTGCTTTAAATTTGCCCAATCTTAAAGGCATACTCGTTGGATTGAATGTCAATGTTGATGCAATTCTTTTTGTTACCCCTGAGTTAATTTCACAGTTAATAAAAAAGTTAGAAATTGATCCAAATGACCTTGTCCAAAGAATAAAAGAATGGAAAGGAATAATTGAAACACCAAGTGATTTTGTAACCGGTTTATGTGGTTGTTTTTCTAGAGGTAAAGCGAGTGAATGGATAATTCAAAATAAAAAAACATATGATTACCTATTACAAAATCTCCCCCTTGATACTAAATTACGGATGGGTGGAAATGCAGGTATAATGTCTGAAACATTGGCTCAAATTGATATACCAAATGTTTATGTTCATGCAGTTTCCCTTTCGAAAGAACTACGAGAACTGTTCTCTGATAAACAAAATGTCAAAATACCTGTCTTAGCAGCTACTAAACAAATAACATTTAAACACCCCAAGACGGCAGAATCGGAGAATGAAGATTTGTATTTACATATTATATCCGAATTTGATAAAGGGGATGAATTACAGCTTACTAATACTATCAATTGGAAATGCCCTCGAGATAATCGTTTCATTGCAACATTTGATCCTCCAAATTCTAAATTAGATTTAATCAAAGGATTCGAATATGGGATAGATGTTTTAGCCAGTAAATGTGATGGATTTATCATTTCTGGTTTTCATATGCTTGAATTCAAGGATAATGGAATTGAGGGTATTCGCGAAAAAATAATTAATATTCTTGATTTATTGTCCCAAGCAAAAAAAGCAAATCCAAAACTCGTTTTACAATTAGAGTTGTGTAGTACCAAAAATAAAGAAATTTTGAAACAATTGATTTTTCTTTCAAAAGAAAAGAATATTTGGGATAGCTTAAGTTGTAATGAAAGAGAGCTTGGTGAAATACTAGAAATAATAGGTTATAGAAAATTAGCAAAAGTAATAAAACAACATTGTAACCAAAGAGATGTTATTGATGGGTGCTTGGAAGTTTCAAAAAACTTGAAGCTAAAAAGACTTCATTTACATGAATTTGGTTGTTATATACTGCTTGCAGATAAGGAGCAGTTTGAAGCACCCGAAAATTTGACACAAGCATTGCTTTTTTCAGCTCTACTAACAGCTTTCAGAGCAAGTACAGGTGAGAATTTAGCTCTAAAAAAGGTCAAAGAGAAATTGGATGATTTACTATTTGATTTCAATATATCTAACCAATTTATCCAGATAGCTGAATATTTGGATGAAAGGTATTCAATAGATAAAATTGAATTTATGAAAAATGGTCGAATAATAATTGATAATTATCATTTAGTAGCCATACCAACAATTCTTATTGATCAACCTCGAATTACAGTTGGATTAGGAGATACTGTATCATCAACAGCTTTAGCTGCTCAACTTGCACTGCAGAAAACTGATTTGGGATAAAATTACATCTAATCGATCATTTGCCTACCATTTTATGGCATTTAACCGATTTTAAGCACAATTCTAAGAAACTACAATAGCTTTTTTAGTACAATTTATTCAAAAAAAGAAAACATAGTCCAGTAATGTTATGTCAATATTATTTACTCTTTTATTAGCTGAGAAGAGAAGATACATAGGTGTTAAATAATGCAACATCATAGCCCAGAACAAGATATTAAAATTGTAGTTACAGGACCTTATAATGCAGGGAAATCTGAATTTGTACAACGTTTTGGTGATAAACCAATCAATGTAGCAGTAAATGGTACAACAGTCGGAATGGACTTTACTCATGAAATGATTGATGATTTTCATGTGCACATTTTTGGCACACCAGGTCAAGACCACTTCAAAGATGTACAACAGTGTGTAGCGAAGGGCGCTGCAGGTATAATTATGGTCGTTGATAGTTCTGATCCAGCTACTTTTGGGCAAGTTGAAACACTCACAAAGAGAATAAAAGCCGTATGTGGTCGTGTTCCAATAATCATTTGTGCAAATAAGCAAGATAAAACTGGAGCAATTGCTCCAGAAAAAATCAAGCAAATGATTGGGTTCAAAGGAAAAGTAATCGGAACGTCTGCAGTTAGTGGAGCCGGAACGAAAACATCTATTGTCGAGGTCTTAAAACAAATTCGTAAAGAAAAAGGGATGTAGCAAGTTTTTCAAAACATTTTACCATCCCAAATTTTTTTTCTTTCATAGACTAACTGATTTTTGAAAAAATAGAATAAAAAAGCAAATGAGTTCATCATCATTTACTTTATCTAATAGTATAGCACTTTTTCAGGATCAATTTTAGCGTCATCGTGGACTTCCCAAACAATTTTCTTTTGTCTTTTCTTGGACGACTCGAAGATTTTATCTTCTTCTTCTAATTGTTTCATATGGGCTTTCAGTGTTAAATCTTGTACTAGATATTTCCACGGCTTATACCATTCAATACCTAAACTGAGATTTACTTCTTCTCGTATTTCCTCAAATGTGCTTGCACCATTGGTTGTGAGAGTTACTAAAATCGTCTCTTCAAAATTATTATGTGTGCTGAGTGCTTGTTTTATTAATTCTTTAGCCTGCCCCCCAAGATAAGCACCATCGTAAGCTGGACAAAGCATATCAATATTTGCTCGAGAGATAAATGCTAAAGCTTTCTCTCTTTCAGCGGCACTGCCAGTGAGATCAATCAAATAATTACTGAAGCTCATTGGGTAGATGTAGATTTCTGCACCAGCAAAAATTGCCTTTTGTTTTGAACTGAAAAACATTGAATGACCAGCACTAAATCCAGGATAACAGACAGTGAAGATTGTTGTTTCTCCTAATTGGAATTTATCACTATCATCAAAAACAGCGTGTGGTTTTACTCCCTTTAACCTTTCCCAGGGTTCATAGGAAAATTTGCCACCTTTTTTATTTGGTTCAAAGTGTTTCTCAGGAAGATACAAATAGGGTTTTCTGATAGTATCCTCGGCGTCTTTATGACAAACTAATTCAGCTTTAGGAAACATTTGCTTTAATTTCACAGCACCACCGATTGCATCATGGTGCTCTCGAGTAAGGAAAATATATTTCACATCTTTAGCTTTTCTTCCAGCATGATCAATACATTCACCAATTTCATGCTGAATCGTGTTGCGGATGCCTGTATCAATAATGGCTATTTTTTCATCCATTACTATGTAAACTGCATTTCTTTCCCCTCCAGGACCGTGCTCACCATACACATTCCAAATGCCATCATTAATTTCATTAAATGTCATTACTAATTACAACACCTATGATTAATTATTCTTTTAGAAACTATTTGTTCTTGAAATAATTGGAATCTTCTCAAATACACACAAAAGATGACATAAATGTTTCACACATAGCGAAATATTTGCTCTTCTTTTGTATGATTAGTTTCTAGATATAATTATAATACATTACATAGTATTTATTCCTTTTCAAAAGAAAAATTCTCCACCTACACCAAAATCTAATTTTAAACAAAAGGATCGATGTAATAGAGGGATTTTCTTTATACGGTATACTGCACAGTATAACAAAAAACGTTTTTATATTTTCTATCCTACTAAAAATTCATGGTATTAATTGAACTCAATCAAAAATGATTGATTTA
>JAUWKS010000093.1 GCA_030614005.1 Candidatus Heimdallarchaeota archaeon
CAATATGTTTTATTTGGAGACAGACCAACAGATTATGAACACTATAAAACACCAGTATTCTTACGAATTGGTCAAAGAGAAACAATCTCTTTAACAAAAACCAATCTAACATCATTCGAAAATGTGAATCTACGTATTGGTTATTACATGTCTGATTTGGCATACTTTATTCAACCTTTAGTTTATTCACTAATTATCTTCATGGCTTGTTTACTCTATGTTGGTGCAAGAACTCTCAGAAAGGATGTAATTGAGAAAGTAGTTATTACTTCCGATGATGAAGAAGAAGCTCCAATAGAATTAATTCAAGACTTCGTAGAAAAATATGAAGAAAAGACTGCTATTCAAACACGGATTACTGAGTTAGACGAAAACCGACGAAAGAAGAAAGTTAAAGCTAAAGAATACGATCAACAAAGAAAGATTTTGGAAAGCAAACTCCGAGAAACTATTAAAACACTTGATACAACGAAACGAGCTCTTAAAGAAGAAGGTAGAAAATACCGCGACTCTATTCAAAAGATAGAAGTTAGTGAAGAAAAGAGAATAAGCGTTGAAAGAAGCATAGGTGATTTGAGAATAAGATATATTCGAGAAAAAGCTATTTCCAAAGATGCTTACATCAGAATTCTCCGAGATTATAAGAATCAAATTGAGAAATTTGAAAGAGATATCGATCGAGAAATCATTAATCTGAGACTCCTTATAGAGCACGAATCAAAGAGTTAGATTTTTTCTTTCTCTTTCCTATTTTTTATTTTTCAACGAAAACAAGTGGATTTTGAGTTAAGCTCATATTTTTTAGACAAAGAATGGTGAGTAGCTTACTTTACCCATCCTTTGAGTGTTTTTTCGCAATTTTCACAAGTGAACTTTGAATAGTCTCCATCATCTGACTTTTCTTCAACAGAATACTTTTTCATACCACATTTGCAAACATATCCTCGTATTTTTGCAGGATTACCAAAAACAAGAGCATGTGGTGGAACATCTTTTGTAACAATGCTGCCAGAGCCTATCATACAAAACTCTCCAAGAGTAACCCCACAAATGATCACTGCATTTGCACCAATTGATACACCATCCTCTACTTTTGTTTCAACGATTTTCCATTCTTGATTAAATGCTCGAGGATAGAGATCATTAGTGAAAACCATGTGTGGACCTAAAAAGACATTGTTACCAACTGTTACTCCATGATAAACAGAAACTCGATTCTGAATTTTGACACCGTTACCAATTTTTACTCTGGAATCGATATACACACCTTTGCCGAGAATACAACCTTTGCCAAGCTCTGAATCTGAGCGAACATGTGCATGATGCCACACACTTGTGCCCTCACCAATTTTAGCTCCGTCTTCGACAATTGCTGTTTCATGGATTCTAACGTTTTTTCTTTCAGTTGTCATATTATATTCATCGTCCAGTTACTTTTTGTTTGCTTCTTCTGTGGTATCCCATTCTTTCTCTATTTCAATTTTATCTTCAGTAGCTTCTTCTGTTCCGTCTTCAATAGTTTTTTTCTTTTTCCATTTACGTACCAAAAGAAATATCTCTAATCCCATAAATGCTAACAGGAGTACATCTGCAATTATGAACAGATAAGCAATATTGGGTAATATTTGTAAAACTTTTATCTGCATATAAATCAGTGCAGGAAGTAATACAAAAAAAGTGATAATGCTACCAATTGTAAAAACTCTTTCAGCTTTCATAAGAAATCGTATTAGTGAACCTAGTTCTAATATTTTAATTCTCTGGAAAGTGATGATTATTTGTTTTAGAATGAACCAAAATATTCCCTTATATTTGCTTATTTTTGGAAAGGAAGTGAAATCTTTAATAAAGTAACTTTATGACATTGCAATAGTTGGTGGCAAATTGGTCAAATTTTTCATTGAAACATTCGGTTGTACAGCAAATGTCTCTGCTTCAGAATTAATGAGTTATTTATTGTTAGAATGTGGTTTTGAAAAAACTGCTAATAGAGAGCGTGCTGATTTTGTTATTCTAAATACGTGTGTAGTTAAAGCACCAACTGAAAATAAAATTAAAGATCAAATTATCAAATTAGCCAAAAGATATCCACTTATTATTGCTGGTTGTTTACCACAAGTTATGTCAGATTGGTGTAAAGTAAACATTCCAAAAGCAGCTCTAATTGGAGTGGATCATTTCTATAAGATATGTCAAGCTGCAGATGCGCTTATGAACGAACAAGAATTTAGCTCTATTTCAAGAAAAAGAGAATTCTCTCAAGAAACGAAAAGAGTAAGAGCAAGAGACTTAACTGGAATAATTGAAATATCCAAAGGTTGTACCGGAGAATGTGCTTATTGTATCGTTAGAATAGCAAAAGGACCTTTAGTTTCAAAATCACCTGATTTAATTCTAAATGAAGCATCTACTGCATTAAAGGAAGGATGTCAGGAGATTTGGCTTACTGCACAAGATACTGCCTCTTATGGAATTGACATTAAGAAAACCCTTCCTGATATTGTAAAGAGAATCTCTGACTTGCCTGGAGATTTTATGATTCGCATAGGAATGATGAATGCAGATTACGCATTGCAATTTTTGCCTGAAATAAAAGAAATGTTCAAACTTCCAAAAGTGTATTCATTTATTCATCTGCCTTTACAATCTGGAAGTGACAATGTTCTAACAAAAATGAAAAGAAAATATTCCGTGAAAGAATATCTGTTTCTGATAGAAGAGCTTCGGAAAATAAAGAATTTAACTATTTCAACTGATGTTATTACTGGATTACCCGGAGAAACTGAAGAGGACTTTAATCAAACGAAGGAGCTCTTAGAAAGAATTCAATTTGATATTGTTAACATCTCCAAGTATGGAGATAGAAAAGGTACAGTAGCAAGTAAATCCAGAGAGAAGATTCCTACAGAAATAGTCAAAGAACGGTCGATTATAATTACAAAATTAGTTCGTAAAATGACCTTAGAGAGAAATGAGAAATGGATCGGTTGGCAGGGAGATGCTTTAGCTTTAAGGATTGATGAAAGAAATAATACCATTTTATTACGAAACAAATACTATAAATTGATTTCAGTAGATAATCCATCCTTGGATTTAGGAAAATGGTACAGAGTGAAAATTGAGAAAGCACGTAAAACTAGATTAATAGGTAGTATTACTTCTGTGCCCGAATGAACAATTTGAAATAGTAAATAGGAAGAAACAAGTGTAGGTTAACAAATATGGTTCGTTTTGATCTTCATGTTCACACCAATTATTCGGATGGAACAGATTCTACGGAAGAAATAATTAGACAAGCAGAAAAAATCGGTTTAGATGGTATTGGAATAACAGATCATGACACTTTTGGAGGGGTACACAAAGCTCTCGAAATTGAGACAACGCTCATTATTGTACCAGGTATAGAGATATCCACTTGTAAAGGACACATACTTGCTTATGGAATATCTGATGGCGAATTTGAGATAGGATTAACTCCAGCAGAAACTGTGGATCAGATTCACCGAGCAGGAGGAATAGCAGTCCCAGCACATCCGTTTGATTATATTCGTTTAGGGATAAAGGATGAAATATACAATATAAAATCTGATGCAATGGAAGTGATTAATGGATGTATAACTTTCGGACCATGGAATGAGAAAGCAAGAAAAGCAGCCATAGAGTTGGATTTACCAATGATTGCTGGAAGTGATGGCCATTCAACAGAAGAAATTGGCATTGCTTGGACGGATTTCATAAACGCACCGAAAAATTGGCAAGATGTCATTTCAATGATACTGAAAAAAGAAACAATTCCTGTAGGGAGGAGCCATCACGTATTGCCATCAAAGGTAAGACGATTTTGGAAAGCGTTTAAAAAACGAAATGATAGACCAACACCCTACCCATTTATCAAACAACCAAAACAAAAAAACAATAAGAAAAGTGATGAAGAATAGAACAAAAAACTAGTCGAAATATTGTTTTAAAATTCGATCTTTTTGCATAAGCGGAATTAATACTTCACTTGGTTTTTGCATTTCTGCTAATTTTGTACTTGTGTCAAGCCAATATTTTCGAGGTGTATCACACAATTTCTTAATTAACTTCTTAGTATCATCAATTGATTGTACAGAGAAACTTGGAAAACCTCTATCTTCAATAAATTTCTGGGGCTCAAGATGTCGCCAGAAATAAGTAATTGAGGGTACACCGAGAAGAGCAGCTTCTCTTGCCATTGTTCCTCCACCTGTGATAACAATCTCAGCATTTGATATTAAATTCAAGAAATAGAAACCGTTTGTGGGGATTTCAATTTGTCCCTCAAATTTTTCCAGTATTATTTCTCGCTGAATTTCATATCTTGGGAAGACAACTATCTTTCTTTGATAACATTCAATAATGTGTTCTAAAATTTCAAGATAGGGTTTGCTATCCTTATCTTTCATATAGGAGGCAAAACTTTCTTCAGGGCGGTAAGCCAAATACATATTATCCTTTTCAATAGCTTTCTCTCTTAGCTTCAGAAATTTTTGTTGGTTCTCTCCTGCAATGTATTCAACTTCATCTACGCCATTATAATTGAACATTGTTTCTAGATTTGCACCAAGCCGGGTGAATATTTCTTTAGGAATACAAGATGGGGTTAACAAGTAATTTGCTAAAGCAAAAGTAAGCTTAGCAACTGGTTTGGAATGAGCAGTATCGTTCATTAAAATTAAAGGAATGCCTAACCCAAAGGCAACTCGAGATGCATCTGGTGAAGAAAAGGATATTGCCACTGCAGGTTTGGTTGGCAAAGAGATAATATTTTCAGCAAGAACAACAACTCTCCTGACACTTGCTAAGAGTTTATCCTCTAAAGATTTACCACCATAGTGACCAAATGAAACAGGTTGTATTTTGTGTGCTTTGAAAATGTCTAAAATGTAGTCATGATCGCGTGTTGTATAATGACAATTAAAACCAAATTTTTGCAACTCTTTACCAATAGCAAGAAAAAGCATTGCTTGTTTGGGCGTTAAAACTTCGAACCAAACTGTTTTTTCATTGTCATCCATTTGATTCGTCCAACTTGTGATTATTATTTTCCCAATACTGCAAATCTTCCTTAAAGAAAGCCTTGATGAGTGTGTTCCAAACAATTAACCAAAATAGGAATAAAGCACCTGAAATAATAACTGAAACTATACCAAAAGAAAATCTATTCGCAGAAAGAAAATAAAGAAGTCCACTTTCATCAAAAAAGATGAAATTAATGAATGCAATAATCATTATGAGGAAAATCCAAACGATAATGATAGCTTTTATTGGGCTCCAAGCAGCCATGAGAACTTTTTTGTAACGCATTTTAAAGCAAAATCCTTTGTAGCAGTGACTTTAATACTAATTGATTTACTTTTGAAAGTTTTTGTGTTCATAATTAAATTTTCTAAGATGATACTCTTATTACAAACAATCAATTTAAATCTAATTACAACTAATCATTAATTTGAGGTTTATTTCTAATGACAGAAGAAACATATAACTTACCCTTAATCGGGGATAAAGCACCAAGCTTTCATGCAAAAACAACTTTTGGAGAAGTTAATTTTCCAGAAGACTACAAGGGAAAATGGATAGTACTATTCTCACATCCAGCAGATTTTACTCCAGTATGTACAACAGAGTTCCTAGCATTTCAAGCAAGAAAGAAGGAATTCACAAAATTGAATACAGAACTTATTGGGTTAAGCATTGACCAAATTTACAGTCACATTAAGTGGGTAGAATGGATAGCAGATACTATGAAAGTGGAAATCGAATTTCCAATTATTGCTGATCATGGCAAAATTGGCAAATTGTATGGTATGGTTCACCCAAGCAAATCAGCAAGCACAGTGCGAGCTGTCTTTGTAATTGATCCGGAAGGAATCATACGAGCAATAATTTATTATCCACCAGAAATTGGCAGAAATATGGATGAAATATTGCGTATCTTGGAAGCATTCCATATCTCAGATAAACACGACGTAGCAATGCCTGCTAATTGGCCAAAGAACGAATTGCTAAAAGACAGAGTGATAATCCCACCCGCAAGTGATGTCAAAACTGCAAAACAAAGACCAAAAGACTATGATTGCTATGATTGGTGGTTGTGCCACAAAGAACGACCAAAATAATATCAGCTTACTGCTAAAAAAAAGAACTAGTGTGTATCAGCATCTAAAATGCTGATACCTGCTACTTTTTAGTGTTCTTTATATTGCAAGCGACATAATTATAATTAGGGAGAAAAACATTATAAGTTATCAGCATATTAACAAAAATCTCAATTAACAAGGATAAGACTAAAAAATGGCTGTAATAGAAGCAGGACTAATTATAAGTGGAATACCAATAGTAAGAAGTGAGTACGCTCCATCTGAGAAATTTGGAGACCCATTTATACGTATAGGACTTTTTACTGCAATACAAGCTTTTGCAGCACAAGCGTTCAGTGACGAAGCAGAAGAAATGAAATTCAAAAAATACGTTATTGTTATAAGAGATTTAAATCCAGGGGAAAAAATGCCAATATTACTATATGCTGTCGCAGAACGTGGAACAGATGCGTCCGAAATAAAAAATCGGCTTGAAAATATAAGCAGGACGATAAATATAGCAGAATTAATTCTTGATAGCCCAGCAAGTACAGATGAAATTAAAAAAATCAAAAGAAAAATCGATAGAGAGATGAAAGATTTAAAATTAACACAAGCAGATAGAGCAAAATTCGTGTTTGGTTAATAGATTCTTTTTTTGCAAGTAAACAGAAATCTTTAAAATAGCTTTTGAAAGAAAAGAGAGTGCTTATAGTAATCAATCTATAACAGAACATTCAGCTGCTGGCCCTAACTCAGCTTGGCTAGAGTGCTCGGCTGTAGACTTAGTTCGCTCCAATGAACCGTGATTTGGAGTCAGCCCGTATTCGACTGCTAGACAGTAACCGAGATGCCCCGAGTTCAAATCTCGGGGGCCAGACCATTTTCTATTTCTAATTGGTCTGTTTCAAACCTAAAATTAGCGTTATATATTTAGCTCAAAATGCTATCTTTTTGTGTATATTCTTCGATAAAATACTTTCAGATGAGTCTCAGAGCGTAGAAAAAGAGGATAGAAAAGGTTGAACGAAAATAGAATATGCCCGGAATAAAGAACAAACAGCAAGCAAAGGAAGAGATAGATGTATTGGATCGGTTAGTGGACTGGAGAAGAGAAGCGAGGGAAGAGGAGAAGAACCTGCGTTTCTGTCCACAATGCGGAAATTTAGTCAGAGTAAAACTAAAGGAACACAAATACTATCAGAATTTTTACGGTTGTCCTATCTGTGGAGAAACAATCCTGTCAAAAGGAATGATACGGACTCCCAATAGTAGAGGATATAGAAGATAAAGAAAACAAAACTAACATTTTACTGATTAGAAATTTGAAGGAACTCAATAACGTCTCGTACTGGTGCGCTCGAAGAGCGACCACTTAAAGTGAGTGGTAGCACAGATACGAATCGCCCACTAGGCAGAGCTTTGAGAGTATTCTAACATTGGTCTAATAATCATTACTTACAAAAACTAATATTCAAGGATACTTTTCTTTGGACATTTTATTAAATCAAAAGGCGTAGATTTTCTTGTAGAACTTCCTTTCCTAATATAAATTAATTTGCTGGATTTAATTCGAACCCAAAACTCTTTGTTTTCATTTATATTTACAATAAACAATTGTTTTTTATCAATAGTTGTTGACTTCATTTGACAAATAACTGGTGGTTCAAGTTTATCACTACATAAATTTTGAATATGTGCGTCAAAATCACCTGGTGAATTGAATTGTGGTATTGGATTATACCCAATTATTTCTAAATCTTCATCTCTAACACCAAATATTATTAATCCACCAACAGCATTCGCTAACCCACAAACTTCTTGTATTATTTTTAGATCTTTTAAACTTTCAATATCATTTTCTTTTGCTGGATAAAATTGTTTGAATTCTGTTGTGAGATCTTCACCATCGAGTATTCTCTTTCTTAGATTTTCTGGATTGTTAAGTAAAGGTTCTAAATTTTTATAATATTCAACAATTTTTTGAATCTTATTCTCTTCTTCAGAATCAGTATCATATAACCAACCTCGAATTTCATCAGGAATGAACTCTAACTCAATATCTTTCTCCAACTCATTCTTATTAAATTCAATATTATAATGAGTGATTTCCAAAGGATCTAGTCTTTTAGCTTGTAGTTGAAGTAAGAGCTTCTCACTTTTGATTTTAACAATTTTAGTCTGTAATTTATTATCAAAAATATCAATCTTAACTTTCCCTCTATGTGATTTTGGAAATGTAAATAATAGTTTGTTTTTTAATATTGATCCATTTCCATGCAGATTTTTTTTAAATTTATCAAAGACTAAATCATAAATAGTATAGTAGTAATTTTCCGTTATATTTTCTAACTCAATTAAACCATCTAAACTTATTTTACTCGCAGAAAAATCAATTAGATAATACATTGTTGTACTATCTTGTTCTTTAGAATAATCAATTGGACTTGTATATGAAGGCTTTAACTTGGTAAAACAGTTGAGATTATTGAGTAAGATATCATAATGTGCAATTCTACTAGAAGCTAAATCCGAATTATATAGAATTTTGAGAACTTCTTTTTCTTCATATTTAGAGAATATTTCCAGAATAGTCTCTTCATCTTTTTTTTCTTTCTGTTTCATAATCTGTACTTGTCGATAGTAATGACATATTGATAGGAATTTAATCAACTCAGATGTATCTATTAGTCTAGATATAAACTGTAAATAATAAGGATAATACGTTTTAATTTCATTAGTGAGATTTAATTCATCTTTTTCTTTTATTGCATTAATCTCTCCATAAATAACATGATTTTTATCCAACATATCTAAATTTCTATGAAGTAATATTTTCAACCAAAACTTGAATCCTTCATCTCTAAAATTCCTAATCTCGATAATTAGATCATCTATTGTATAGTCTTCCATGAAGAATAGTTGTTGGAATGAAGTTAAATAAATTTCTCTTACAAAATTCTAACAAATAATGGAAACTAGAAGAAAATCCCTCTTACAAATTATTTCCACTTCCTACTATCATTAGGAGTAGTCAGACGAGGGACTTGAATGACCTCACCACAACTAGGACAGGCGAAATGAAGGTAAGTAAAATCTCGCTTAACGTAGATGAATAGATTAAATTGACCACATTTAGTACAGAGGCGCATAGTTTTTTGTAACTCTCGAATTTCATACCGTAAGAATAATGCCTTCTTTTTTCGGTCGTCTTCCGTTTCTCTCCAAGGGGGATGATAGGAACCATGGGACATAAGTAGATCACATTTGGAAAATGGATCCATCTCATTAAATTGGCTAGCTTAAAGAGATACAAGAAAGTATTCATTTAGAGCTTTAAATAGTTAAATACCATATACTCTAATGAAGAATGATCTATTCTTCAAATCCCTTATACCTCTCTCTATATAAATAAATAACTCCCTTTTCCTGTGACGGGGGCTCCTCTCTGCTCTCATCCTGTTTAAAATGCTCAAGTCAATATGGAAGTTACTTATTTGAGAATTGATCAATTATTGTCCATGTATGACTCTCCCATTTTTCCATTAAAAGACACTAATTGTGAGTGAGTATAATAGATGAAAAAAAATCTAATGAGAAACAGCGATATCCAAAAACAATTGAAAAACAGTTCATTAGTGGACGGGGCTTCTCAATCTGAAAACCCCATCCCATTTTTCCGTCTTCTTCTGTCGGGAGTGGAGAAGCGTGAAACATATTCACTTCTCACAAAGAAACACTAAGACTTTCCATTATTTGATATTCTCTGGAAAAATTCTGACAAAAATTAGAAGCTTAAAAAAATAAAGATAAGAAAAGATTTCTTATCAGTAATAGAATGTAGTATAGAAATCTGCTTTCACAAAATCTATATGATTCGCACCAAAGTACATATCTGAAGTAGCAACGCTCCAAGTCGTATGCCAAAGAGCAATTGTACATTCCAAGTAATAATCGGTTGATGTTGATAGTGAAGCAGTGCTAACATAGTGGCTCACTGTTTGTGTATCATAATTAAAGCTGGAAGAATAAGAATATGTTTTTGACATGTCATAAATTTTAGATGATCCTGACATATGATAAAGTCCATAGCAAAAATTTAAAACATTACTTTGATCTTTAGTAAATGTTCCACTGATTTCCCAGTAGACTTTCAATCCATAACTCTTGTCATAAGAAAACGTCCAAGGACTGTTGTCATTAATTCCGCCATTGACGTAACTACGGGCTATTGCACTTGAGAGCCATCCACCAGTAGAAGTATACAATTTAATATTACTGACACTACCATGGGTTGCATAAGCAATTCCACCCCATTCACTATTTGTATAATGGGCATGTGATGCATCATCATCCAGATATCGATAGAAATGTACTACTTCAGGAGGAGGTCTAGCTTGTACTGTTAAGGCTACAGTAAAGCTCGATAAAAACACTAATATTATACCAATTGAAAGTATTTGTTTTCTTCCCATTTTTTTCACCTATATTCTTTTTCAAAGAATGTTAATTATAGATAATTGAAATGTGAATAAAA
>JAUWKS010000029.1 GCA_030614005.1 Candidatus Heimdallarchaeota archaeon
ATACCCTTTCTTCTTTTTAAATGCCTCTTAGAATAGCTGTACGAATAGTTAATTGTTCAACTATTCTTTTAAATAAAGGACAATACTTTCAGTAACCTCTTTAGCTAAATGAAATATATTCAGCTAATCAATAATAGTATGAAGAAAAAATGCTCTCAAAAGAACAGTGCCTCACAAGAAAAGCATACAAAATACTCATAGCTGACTTGCCAAAGAACGAATTAGAGAAAGCGCTGGAACAAGTACGACAAGTAACAAAACCAACCAAGAAGAAACCACTGCACTTAACCACAAAAGTAAAGATCAAACCAACTCCAGAGCAAGCAAAAGTTCTCTGGGTACTAGCAGAAAATTGTCCACCACCTGTCGGATAAAAAATAGTTTTATCCAAAACAACTCCTCTTTTAGTTATATCAACTATTTTTGCTTCAAATTCTGTCAAGTAGGAATTGTTCCAAAATAAAAGCTCAGTTTTACCATCAGCTAAACTTGGCATCTTTATCAAGTATGTGAATTGCTCTTCCCTTCTTAACTTTTATTGAGGTTTTAGCAGATCAGAGGGATGCTGAAATAATACCTATCAAAACAACAAAATCCTTGACGGGTAATTCATCAACCTTTTTACCTTGTGAAACTTTTTGTCCTTGTACTTTGCAAAAGTTAGCAAAATTGTACAGATCAGTAGGCATCTGTTGTACTTCACCTTTTAAAGTATCAATAACTGAATTGAAAATTTGAGCAGATTCACCTGCAAATTTACTTGCAGCAACAAAGTATTTTTCAGCCTTCACTCTTTCTTTTATTCGAGCATATTCTTGTGCTTGAACTATCGCTTGGCACGATTTGAAAAACAACATTGAACCCTTTGTATGTTCTCTTTTCTTTAAGATATATTCCCAATCAATTAATTCATTTGATATAATGGGATATTTTTGATTGTGATCTACGAGATTATTGTAATGTGAGGTTAGTCTGTTCCAAATAGTTATCATTGAATCGAACATTGCACCATGGTTTTCAATAATTAGAACGGCAATGTCTCGAGGTATTTTTGTTAAATCCATTGTACATAGGATATCTGGAAGTGTTCTCAAAAGATAGCGAGCAAAGAAATATTGATTTCCCGCTTGCAAAATTGTTGTTTCTTTCAAATGACTTTGAATAAACGTTCGACTAAACTCTCGTTCTATAAATTGCTTTAGCTCAGGCATAACTTTTCCTTTTGAAATATTATCGAACGATTCTTTTGCACATAAATGACTTTTAACGAGTAAAGTCAATGCCTTTGTAGCATTTTTCTCTTTTAATCCCCTTAATCTATAAAATTCACTATTAACGATGTTCAACATTGACTTGCTTTTTGCAATTAGCGTTTTTCTATCTTTAACAAAAGATGGCATGAGAAGCACTGAAATTAGTATTTCTTGTATTTTCTCTGGTTCTTTCTCACAGAAGGAGTTCTTTATTTCAATATCTTTTGCATCATCACTCCAGTCTAACTGCAAGAACGAACGACCAATATTATCAATTCGGCCTTTGAATATTAATCCAAGTCTTTTGAAACCCTTCTTGATTTCTTTTTGAATGCGCTCAAATGTTAAAGTTTCATGTTTGCTTAGAATTTTTAAGTTCTCCAAAACGAAACCAACGGTATTTAAAAACGCCGATTGACTATAAAATTCAATATTAGCTAATGGAGCCTCTGATAAAGAGGTTAAACTCTCTAATCGAGTTTTCAATTCTTTTTTAGATAATTTTTGTGATGAAATTTCTATTATTGAACACGACAATGCCAATAGAGTGGTGAATAATTCTGTGAACTCGAGATTAGATTCGATTTGGTAAACAATATCTGAAGAAGAAGTAGATTCGACAGAAACCTGTTTCAACTCGCTGAGACTTTCATTGAAATGCTTATTAGCTAGCATGAAATAATCATACGCCTGTTGATGAGTACCCGAAATTAAGGTGTTTATTGCTAATTCAAGGAAATGTTCTCCACGAGCGAGTAAAGCTTGTCCTTTACATAGTGCAATCTCAAAATCAATGGTCATCAATAATCCGGGGTCAATAGGATTTTTTAGTAAAATACCTCGTGCTTCTGCAAAGTAGCTCTCTGCTTTTGAGAAAAGACAAAATCGAAGAATTTGATCATCCCACCAAAAATCCTCTTTTGCAATAGTGAGAATTTTTGTATAGTTATCTTTGTATAATGTTCCTCTATATCGCAGATTCCTTATTTTTCGCTCAAGTAGAAGCTCTCTATGTTCTTCATTCTTACCTTTTTCAAAAGAGGCTAATTGTTCACTGAGATTTGATTCAAAATTAATTTTCCCAATATTTACAAATATCTTTAGGAATTCTTCTTCGAACATTAATTCCTTACCTAAGCTGAACAAAATCAGATCCGAAAGTTCTTGTGCTTGTTTTGCATATTCTTTAATCATTGAGGGATCTTTAGGACCGTTGTAAATACCTTCAATAATAGTTTCATAGTAAAGTAAGGAAAGTGCTCTGGCAAAAAACTCTAACAGAATCGATTGATCACGAGATTTTGTAACTACTTCAAGTGCCTTAGGGTTTTTTCGAAGTGACTTGATATTATCCATTAAAGTTTCTTGATATTCATATCGCTCTAATCGAGAAGCAGTAGCAATTTGACTTAATGAGGAAGCACAATTTTTTGCAAAAACAAGCCAAATATCGCCTAATTTTTCCATTTTGGTTCCTTCTAAGGATGTAAACATTTCTTTTCGAAGAGCATCAAAGTCCACTAAACGATCAAAAAGTTGATCTTTTAGAACATCAAACAATTCAGATTTTGACATGCAATTTTTCCCCGGCACTTTCTCTAATTTGATTCTTCTAATCACAATACGTTAAACTTTATCTAAATTAAATGGTTCCCAAGAGGCAAATGGTTTTGTAGTCTTATTGTAGGTGTTTTTGTTTTTCTTATAAATAGTATTCATTTAATTCACAATAAATTAGATTAAACGAAGAGATTAATTAATATCACTCTGTAGTAAAATTGGTGTTTTATCCAATGAAATCAGAAATTGAGAATTTATTTTCAGATGAAATATTGAATCAATCTATCGAGTTTTTTGAACTAGAGAAAGATAAAACAACGAAAATCGATTCATTTGAAAGTTTCATTTTTGAGAGTGTTTGGAAGGGAATTCCTTGTATTTTGAGGATTACGCATAGTTCACATAGAAATATAGAACAAATAAAGGGAGAACTCGATTGGATAAATTATTTAGCAGGAAATAGTGCTCCTGTCTGTGAAGCGTTTCCTTCATTAAACGGCAATTATGTAGAGAAAATTATCTTACAAGATTCCTCGTATTTTTTAGTCGCCATATTCAGAAAAGCAGAAGGAGTAACCTTAAACAAAAACAAGCATCTACTCACTGAACATCTAATTATTGAATGGGGAAAATTGGTTGGAAAACTACACAGGTTAACCAAAGAATATTTACCATCAACTAAAGAAAACAAAAGACCTATGTGGAGTGATTATATTCCTAATATCGAAGAGTATCTCAATGAAGAACCAGTTGCATTAAAGAGAGCTAAAGAAATTACAAAAACAATTAGAGCTTTACCTAAAGATAGAGATTCATTTGGATTGATTCACTATGATATTCACCAAGCAAATTTTCTGATTAACAATGGGAAAATTTCTCTCTTTGATTTTGATGATTCCGAATATAGTTGGTTTATTGCAGATATTGCAGTAATTCTATTTACTGTACTATGGGCGAAATTAAATGGTGAAAAAAGTAGAGAAGAATTCATCATTGATTTTTTGAACAAGTTTTTGATGGGGTACAATCAAGAAAACGAGCTTAGTAATTGGTGGTTGAATAAAATACCTGAATTTCTTAGAATGAGACACATCCTACTTTACGCTGTAATTATTAGAGAGCATAAACTAAATCCAACAGAATGGTCAAAGAAATTAATCGAAGAATGGAAATCAATGATAGAGAGCGATATTCCTTATGTAGCCCTAAAACCCAAAAAACACCTTAAAATGTTCGTTAATTAAAGAAATACCTGAAAATACTGGGAATCTTTTATTTATTATTATTGAAATTCTATAGTACGGAAAGCTGGTGATTAAAGAATGTCTAAGAAAACAGAAGTCCCAAAAACAATCAAAGTTGGGAATGAAAGATTTTCATTAATTAGTAAAGGTATGACTAAAAAAGAGGCAGAAAAGAAAGCTGAATGGCATCGATATAAAGGAAAAAAAGTACGTACCAAAAAGTACGGTGATAAATACTACAATTATTCAAAGAATAAATAACACATATGCTGAAGTAGATGAAAAAAAGCCCTTTTTTTTACTTTATTCGATTAAAGTCCATCTGAAAAAACTTTATTTATTTCAGTTTCATTTATTATAAGAGGTTTATAACTAAGGATAGTATTTTGTAATTCAAATATAGTAAAGAATCTAATTTGCAATAGGACATCAATAAACACAGTAGACAATTATAGTCGTAAACTTGAACTAAAATGCAATTGCTAGCTTTTGGAAAATTAATCTCATTAATAATATTGGAGGGCAATAAATGAGAAAAAAAACTATGATTGGAATTTTTGGATTAATAATTTGTTTGATGATAATACAGATTTCACCTATTAGAGGAGCAAATTTCAAACGCGATGATCCATCGGGAGATGTGAACTATCACACGAATTTTACAATAGCTAGTTATAGCTTGAATGTTTATCCTGAAATTGATCTTACATCGCTTGAAATCGAGGGAGAAATAATAACACTTTCTTTCGTTGCAGCACCAGTAGCCGACGCCAATTATTTATACAAAATTTTTATTTTTTGGATAGGTGATGATGCAGTTGGTAACTGGACAAAATATCTATTTAGTGATTCAGAAAACTCTGTACACACCAGAATTGAAGATAGTACAGGTGGAGCAATAATGGATGAAACTCAAACAGGAGTAATAGATACAGCAGGACTAACTATGCTTCTACCAATATACAATAGCTCAATGATTCCTAATATATCGAATCCAGGAGCAGTATCTGTATTCACTTATTATTATGTTGATCAGGAGGGTGGAGAATCGTATCAAGACGATATAATCTATGTCTCAGGTTTATTTCCAGGATTCACTTTTTGGATTACAATGACAGGAATAGCCACAATAGCAGTAATAGGATTAATAATTAAAAGGAAGAAAAACTAACCTTCTAATTATTCTTCTATCTTTTTTTCGTAATGCAAAAGAAAAATAAACAGAACAGCAAATTTAAAAAGAGAAAGCTCAAAAAATAAATCAATACGGGCGTGTAGCTCAATGAGTTTGGAAGCTTTCCAAAATCAGGCAAAGCTAGGTAGAGCTCTTGGCTTTTAACTAAGAGGTCGCGTGAGAATCAGGGTTGTGATCCCAGTTCCGCGAATTCAAATCGCGTCACGCCCGCCAATTTTTCTATTTTAGATAACTTTTATTACTGCTTGCTTTATTTACATTTAGAGGTTATTTTCATGGATACTTTTGAAAAAGAGATTATTGAAATAGAGGAGGAAATTCTTGATGAAGCTAATGTTACAACACACAAAGAACGATTCAATATTTTTCGACGCAATTTCAAAAATCATGCACTTAGTGTGAGGATATTAATTGGTATTCTTATAATCAGTAGTATTATTCAGATAGGATTATTAATTGCAATCTATATTCTAGTAAAGAATATTTTTATTCAATTATTGATTTGATTTCTCTTTTTTTTTTATATTCAAAATATGTATGTAGCGAATTCTTTTTAATTTTCAATTGAAAATTATTTACACATGGTGAATTAAGCATGAATGATTTTAAAATAAAAAACATTGAATTACTAATTTCTCAATCAAAGGAAAGTGAAGATATCGATCTCCGTTGTAGTGCTCTTGAAAAGCTCGGAGAATGCAAAGAGAATTTTGATATGGTTGTTCCGGCAATTACTTCCGCTTTGGATGACGATAATTGGCTTGTTCGAGCTGAAGCTGCTAATGCCCTTCGAATTATTGGTGAGAAAGCTATACCAAGTCTTGCTGCTTTAAAGAATGCTATCTTGGAACCACGTAATAAATCAAAGAAAGGTGTTTTTCGTTCTGCAATAATCGCTTTAGAAAAGATTCAAACAAGTGGACCTGATGCTACTGCTTCTATTATCGAGGAACCGAAAACAGAAAGTGAAATTGTTCCTACTGAAGAAACTTCCTCTGAAGTTGTTGAGCCAACTGAGCCAAGCACTGAAATCCTCCAAGAACAAGATATAGCTGAAGATAAAGAGGAAATTGAAGAAGAAATCGAAGATTTCATAGAAGATTCAATAGAAGACTCTCTTGAAATTGCTGTTGAAGAAAGTACTGAGGAAGAATTTGATGATGATGTTTTGGAAGACATAGCAGAAGAAATTGCTGAAGAAATCACTGAGGAAATTATCCAAGAACCTGAAGAAGTGAAAGAGGAACCGGTTCAAGAAGTATCCGAAGAAGTGAAAGAAGAAGCTGTAGAAGATGTTTCTGAAGCAGAAATTGGTGAAGATGCTTCAATTGAGGAAACTTCTGACGTAGTTGAACCTTCTATTGAAACTAGTTCTGAGGTTATAGAAGAACAAGAAATTATTGAAGAAACACCTCGAGTTGATGAAGAAGAAAAATCAAAATCAGGAGATTTCACCACTAGGAAGATGTCCAAGACTATAATGAAAATCATTCTCGTTGGCGAGGGTCCAGTTGGAAAAACATCAATTCGAAGGGAATTTGTTGGTGATGATTTTACTCATGAATACAATGAGGTTTTTGGAGCGGATATTACTTCAAAGCAACTTGAAATTAATAATGAAGGATTCGTTTTCCAATTCTGGGATGTTGCTACTGGTGATCATTCCTACTTTAGTAGTGAAATTTTCTTTAGAGGAGTGAATGGTGTAATATTGATCTATGATGTTTCACAAAGAGAATCATATGACAATATTAAGAATTTAATCACTGAAATAATCAAACTTGAAGGAAAAGAGCTAGTTTTTGTCCTGGTTGGAAATAAGATTGATCTTCGTGAAAATAAAGAAATTGAGTGTGTAAGCAGTCAAGATGGGCGTAACTTAGCTAAAACGCTCTCATTAGTGTTTGGTATAGATGTTCCTTTCTTTGAAACCTCAGCAATATCTAATGATGGAGTAGATGATATGTTTAAGACATTCATAGAAGAGGTCACTTCTCAATATTTCAAGAGAAAGGAAGATTAGATGTTCCTTTAACGGAATTCATCCACCTGAATTCCCTTTTTATTTTATTTCAATACTACTTTTTCATAAAATTATGATCTTAGTCACAATAAGTGACCTCATTTAGAGTCTCCGTTTTGAGTGCCTAAAAAGTGAATTCGCTTTATATATCAAACAAGGTGTATGTTAATTACGAACAAAACTCGGAGAATAAAAAAATGACCAAAACTAAACAAATAATCAAACAAAACATCAAGAAGGATTACGAACAAACCAGAATCAAATTCGCAATGATTGCTGGCCAATAAAAGAACAAAAATAAGGTGATAAACAATGACCCAAAAATACCAACTCAAAAAGAAAATAATCCAAGATAAAGCAAAAGCTAGAATGAAATTCGCACTCATCAATGGAGTATAACCTTCATTTCCCTGACAGGAATAGCATTCAAGAAAAATTTCTTGAATCTCTTTTCATTCTAGCTTTTTTTTATGTCACTTTTATAACTGATTTTTATGTTATTTTATAACCAAATTTTTCCGCTAATTCTCTTCTCTCTTTCTTTTGTGCATCAGTTTCTATTTTCTCTACACTTGTTCCATCTACAGCTCCTAGAATAGCTTTACCCAGCGTTGTTTCTCCTACAATGATTTCTATTTCATTTGCAGATGCAACAAATATAGTACATACAGCTGGATGATTTTTTACATGCGGTAGAACATTTATTGGAAAAGCATTTTCCATCATAATAACAAATGCATGACTTGCACCGATTGCTAATGCATTTTCAGCAGCCAATTTTTTGATTACAGGATTATTAGCTGTCACTCGAGTTAATTTTGGCACTGCTTCGTTCATTGCTACAGCACATTTAATTCCTGGAACGGTAGTCAACATTGTCATAAATAGATTGTCGGTAGTAAAAATAGAGAAATTTGCTTGCCCGACTATTACCTGATACTTGAGTTCTGGATTCTTTAGTTTTACATTGGTTATTTTTACTGACATAATTTTTCCTTCCCTTTGAGTTAATTCTTACTTTGATGTTCACGCATTATATCATTTTTGTTTGTAAAATAGGAATAGATTCTAATATGTATATAAGACCGAATTGGATAATCTATTATTGAGGGAATATCATTTGTCTGAAAATCTCAAAAAGGAATATTTAGCTCTTCCAATAGATCATTGCTTTTTTGACAGAACTAGATATGATAAATTATATTCTGAATTACCAACTGAGATACTAAGTTTTCGTAAGTTTGATAAGGGGCTTTTGCGAGTTCATTTTACTACAAAAGAGCACACAAAAGGGAAAGAGTCCGAATCTAGAGAGCATTTACTATGGATACAATTACTTGAATTGGATGGGAAGAAATACGTTAAATATTGCTGTGATTGCAAGTATTTTGATTATCGGCAGCTTCGAGTAGCGAAACGTTTGTTTGGATTACAGGAAATTGAAAATAGTCTTGTTGCTGTTGTAGATCCAAAGAGTTTTGCCGAAAACAAGAAGCTCTTTAATATTGATAAACATGCATTCATAGCACTAAAGGAATTGTTAAAAATAGCAATTCAGATATCTATCTAATGCTAATAATAATTAAATGAGTAAATATAGCTCTATCGAAAGTATTTTTTAGCTAGAATAATATAGTCACAGTATAGATCTGGATGTGTGATCGGTTGACAGAAGACATAGAATTTGAAGTAAAAAAACTCCGCATCTTAACAGCAAACAATGTATTGAATACCTATCCATACTTGAGTGGAAAATTACGAGGTGTGTATAAGGTTTGTATTACAGGTAATTCTGGCAGTGGTAAAACAACTATGATTAGATGTTTTGATCCTGAAGCTCATGGTAGAGAAGTTCCAAGATATTTCTATGTCGATTATGAACTTTTAAAAGAAAACCCCGACCTTTTCCCTGAATCTAATACAGCCACACAAACTTTTGATTTCACCGTTGTCGCTCTCCTCACAGGAGGGGATGAAAGTGCAGAAATTATTAAATTTAGTGAATTATCAGAGGATTATCTTACCGAAAAAGGTATCAAATGGGTAACCATCTTTTATCTCTTCGGAACTCCAGGGCAATGGCGTTTTAAGGACATTCGAGCTTTTGCAGAACGAAGAGCAGATGGAGTAATTTTCATCCTTGACCCCCTTGATCCCAAAATTAAGGAGAATTACGAGGAATTCAAAGAAACCGTCATCAAAAATGTTGAGCGCAAAGTTCCTATTATCTATGTAGTAAACAAGCAGGACTTACCTAATGTCTACAGCGCTAAGGATATCGCAAAAGAATTAAAACTCAAAGATACTGATATGTTCGATATGTCTGCGTTAAAATGTAAGAACATCTCAATTCCAATAATTGCATTAATTAAAAAAATGCAAGAAGAAGAACTCGGAAAGAAAAAAGAGTAATAGTCTTTCCTTTTCTCTCATTTTTCTCTTTTTTGATTGAGATATTTAGTAAAATTGTTAAAGTAGAAACTAATTTTGATGAATTGGTAATGAATAAATAATTGATAAAGGCGAATTCAAGATGGCAATGGAATTTTGTGAAGAATGCGGTTCGATGATACAACCAACAAAAATAGATGGAAAATATGTTATGGCATGCCAAAAGTGTGGCACAGGTAAAAAGGACATAACAAAAGAAGATAATATTCTATCGCAGGAAATAAGTCACTCAGATGATAAGAAAATGGTTATTATAGAAAACCCTGATGAAATAAACACTATGCCGACAAAACCTATGAGATGTCAAAAGTGTAAGATAGTTGTAGATACACAATACTGGGCTGTGCAGACAAGAAGTGGGGATGAAGCGTCAACACGCTTCTATCGGTGCATGAAATGCAAACATACTTGGCGAGAATATGATTAATGGTAATTTTGACAACCTAAATTTTTTTTACTTAGATCCTAACCATTTTCTTCCTTAGCTAATGCAATTAGTCGAGCAACCCGAATTGGTTCAGGTATTCTTCCAACAACAGTTACTTTTGTCAGAAAAGTAGCTATTTCATCGTCTTCGAAACCAATTGATTGTATAAACACAGGTTCTTCTCCTTCTGCAGATTGAATTTCTCTTATTAAACCAGAATTAGTAATTACCTGGTACCGTTCTTCCCAATTCGTAACATTCTTTATTGCGGAACGGATCTTTTCAAAATTTGGTTTTCTGTCGACAACTGATAGTACAGGTAACCCTGTTTTTTCATACAATTTCTTGATATCTATATAATTGAAACCTGCAATAGTAATCCCTCGAGTCATTATCAATTTGAGTTGTTTACTATGAGTACTTTGTTCTATCATCGCTTGAATTTTTTCTGTTGCATCCTCACCATCAACTTCAATTGAGGTTTTCAATACGCCCTCAAAAAGTGAGGCTCCTCGATACACCACTCCATAAATTGGCACAAATTTATCCTCTAAACGATTAAAAGAAGAACAGGCAATCCCCAGTATCTTTACTCCTTTCTTTATCTGTTGAGTCAATACTTTCACCACAAAATTCTGCCTCTATACTCTCGAGACAAAACAATCTATCTAAGACATACGTTCTACAATTTCTAACAATATTTTCTCAAAAGCTTTTGCCATAAGCAGTCGTTCATTACTCCGGTAGGAAATTTCTTCCAATGTTTTTGCTTGCATTACTGAAACAATTATTTCCACCATTTCATCTATTGTTAGTATATTTTTCAAATAAGCATGACCAATTAGTGCTTCAGCTCCATCTCCTAGATCACCCGATGATACACTCGAAGGCATTATAGCTCTTAGATTTGCATTTCTTATTGCTTCCGCTAGTGATTTATCTAACACTCTCTCACCAAATGGTTGCTTGTATCGTCTTGTTTTTGCTACCGAATAGACAAAATTTGTTAAAGAATCACCAAATTTAGCTAAGCTATGATCTCTCATTACTTTGGTTAATCTTGTTCTCAATGGTTCTGGTAGAGTGCTTTTTTTCATAGGTATCAACTATGAGATACTAAGTATTATGCATCAGCATTAAATAAAAAGGAATTTGCGAAATTACTCGAATAGACCTCTTTCTCATTTGAGATCAATCCAGTACAGCACTTAAGCAACCTTATCTAATAATTTGTAAAACTCATCACAGGTTTTACCAAGTTCTTTTGCTGCTGTTCTTGCTGCTTTGTCTATTTTCTTCTTTGGTGCAGCTTTGATAACTAGTTTTGTTTCTTCGACGAAAGGGTGTGCCTTAAAATATCCAGTTGAATCTACTTCTTTTACATCACTCAAAAATTCCCTGATAACATTTGTAAAAGTATGTCCTTCACCAATTATCTCGAGAGTAATTTCTTTTTCTTCATCATATTCTAAAATTTTAACTTCCATTTTTTTCGGGCCACCATTTTATTGTTAAAATACAATAATCAATAATGAGACTTATATTACTAATTCCTCGGTTTTTTGTTTCTTCTATTAAGATTTTGGTTTATTTCGCGATTTTCAGGCATTTATCAATTGCTTGTGAAGGTTCAACAGATAATATTAATCTATTATATTCGTCTTCGCTTGTTGTTTTCGCCTTTTGAGCCAATGCTATTGCTTCTTCAATGGTTAGTTTTTTTACTACAGCAATTGTTGCAAGTACTTCTCTCAAACTCTTTGTAGATACTTCATAAGGCATTGAGCTTAGGCAAGCATCTATTGCATTGATTAATGTAACCAATGGGTTATAGGCTATCTTTGAATAAAGAATGTTCTCTTCACGACTGGTTTCAATCCCTTGTATTTCTAAAATTCTTAGAAGGATTTTTACTGGAAATGTTTTACCAATCGCTTTTGAGATATAAGTAATTTCATAATCGTAGAATCCGTCTGCATCAGGATAGAGTATACCATTTATTATTTGGGTAATATTCTTTGCACGCTCAACGGCTTCTTTGAGATGATCTTTTGCTCCTTCGAACCGAATGTTTATCTTTCCGCCATTGTAGTCAGCAATAATATCAACTTTTTTGATTTGTTTTTGGAGTGCCTCTAGTAAAAGAATTGCTTCTTTTGTAGATGAAACATTCAATACCATTTCTTTTGCGGTCCAACGAGCCATTAGAATATCCCTCACTTTGCTAACTAGCATTTTTTATTATTTTATTTATAATCGTGCTCGTCCGTAATCTTCTGCGACTTTTCGGGGTTCTACGTTATCGCAATTATCGCATTTGAGGGTACCCCTTCGCAAGTATCTTAATCGTTCTCCACATTTACTGCAGAGTGCATAGATAACCCCAAGTTCATTATAAGTTGTTGTAAACTGTATTGGAAGTGTATGAGCATCCATTATCTTTCCTCTAATAATATCGCCTTCTTTGAGGGCGTCAAACATTGAGTCAAGATAAGATCTTGTAGCATGGGAGATATGCATAATTGATGAGTAAGAGGGAGTAACAGATTGACCATTAATGTATTTGACAGACATAGAAACCATATGTTTATTGACATTTTCAGCCTGACCAATAATAACATCGCCTTTCTTTGGGACTAATGGTTTTCTTACTCTTGGAAAAATACTGACTGTTCGTTTCTTTTTATCGTTAAAAACAGTACCAGTGACTGTTGTTAATACTTTACCTTCAGCAACATAGGTTCCTTCTCCAGGGAGAGCTTCTTCTTCAACACAAATGTAGTCGCCAGGTAAAAGAAATTCGCCATTTTCTTTCATTCTTTAATTCAATCCTTTACGTCTTCTTGTTAAGCACAAATTCTCTTGGAATTTAAATCTATTCTTCAATTGAATTCAAATAATATCATTTTTCTTTTTATATGAAAATACTTTTTCGAAAATTCGTTTTTCTACACTTTTCGTCTATTAGCTTTAGTGCTTACAAATTTTTTCTTGTAATGAAATGGTAATTTTACTAGAATATCTTTCTTTTGTTTGTTGTTGTTTTTTATCTAATAAAACATTTAAATCTTGGAATACTTTATAGTAAAATAAATAAGTAAATGCATTAGCAAACTGGAAACTAATTTCTAGGATGAAATAAATGGATGCTGCCCTTCACAAGATCGCTATTGTCGATGCAACAGGTTCTGGTAAAGGAAAAAGAAGATTCACTCGAGATGCTATTGGTGCAGGTTCTAGAAGTGTTTATGGAGTGCTTGAGGAGTTAGGAATTGAAGCAAAAATTTTTCTCGCAGAAGATATCCTTGAGAAAGGATTCCCTCAAAGATTTTCTTCTCTATTCATTAGTGCTATGTCAATGGATAAAATTGCTGTAAAAAGAGTAATCTCTTCTTGGAGAAAAAATGCTGATGGTCGAGTAGTTATTGGTGGACCGATTTCCTCTGAATTAGATTCTACTTTGCTTTCAACTCAAGCAGATATCATTGTTATTGGAGAGGGGGAAAAGACAATCAAAGAGCTTATTGAATATGATGCTCTAAGAGAATCAACCTCAATAGAAACTTTGAAGAAAATTCTTGGAATTGGTTTTTTCGATTCAAATGGAAAAGTGAAGATCAATGGTTTTAGAAAATATTCTTCTCGAGAGGAATTTAGAGCATTTCAAGCATCTACAAAATGTATTACTGATTATCCCAAGTATTTCTCAGCTAAAGTATATGTGGAATGTGTAAGAGGATGTTCCAATTTTAAAGGAACAAAGCTTCTCTTACCAGATGGCAGACAATGTTCAGATTGCGGTTTTTGTGATAGTTATTGTCTTGAAGATAGATTGAAATGTCCTGAAGGAATACCTCCTGGATGTGGTTTTTGTAGTGTTCCTAACTTATTTGGACCAGCTCGTAGTCGAACACCAGACCAAGTAGTAAAAGAAATAGCTAAATTACTTGAAAAAAATGTTAAGAGAATTATTCTCAGTGCACCCGATTTTCTTGATTTTGGGAGAGACAATGAATTAGGAGATAATTTGCTGATGAATCCTTATTTTCCAAAAGCAAATATCAAATTGATCGAAGAACTTCTTTCACAAATAGCTTCTATAAAAAACGTTTCGAATGGGAAAGCATGGATTGAAGTGGAAAATATTAAAGCACACCTCTTTACTGAAGAAGTAGCTAAAATTCTGTCAAAATATCTTCCAGGGTCCTCTTTTAGTATCGGTTGTGAAACCGGAAGTGAATCTCATGCCATTCAATTGGGAAGATCAAGTATGCCCAAAGAAACTCTCCGTGCAGTGAAAATCGCTCATAAATATGGTTTAAAGGCTCATGTCTATTTTATCCATGGTTTGCCTGGTCAAACAAAGCAAACTGCAACAGAAACGGTAAAATTAATTCATAATTTGGAACCATATATCGAAAAAGTAACTATCTATCGATTTCGACCTCTACCAATGTCCGCTTTTGGCGATGTCCCTCCACCAAAACCAGCGGTGAAAAACCCTATTAGTAAAATGATTGCTGATGCAGCTAACGAAGTTAATTTCCAGAAGAAGACCAATTTGGTTGGAAAGAAAGTAAGAGTGATACTGAGTGAACCAAATTATCGGGAGGAAGGCGGAGCAATAGCCAATATCCTCGATGGTGGACCGATGGTTGCAGTTGAAAATGCTAAAGAGAGGATTGGAGAAATCGTTACTGTTTATATTGATAAAGTCATCACTGAAAAATTGGTTCATGGGAAAATAGTGGAATAGTTGGTATTGAAAAAATCGTTTTTTGGAAAAGAGATGAACTTTTATGCTTGAATTAAGAATTAATTATGAAGAGAGAAGCTCTTACCACAAAAAAAATGACATTGTAGTTTCAAAACAGTGATAAGAACTTTTTAATAGAGAAATTAAAATGAGAGAATAGTAACAACAATAGACAGAAAAAAATTGTAAGTTTAATAGTAATATTGAGGGTACAATATATAGAATGGAGAACAAACAAATGGCACTTAGAATGGTTTTAGCAGACGCAAAAATATGGAAAAATATTATCGAATCACTCACCTTACTTGATGAAGCAAATTTCATCGCTTCAGAAAGAGGAATTGAACTACGGGCAATGGATCCCAGTAGAGTAGCTATGGTCGATTTTTTCCTACCTGCAAATGCTTTCGAAGAATATGAATGTTCAGAAGTCACTCGTTTAGGCATTAATTTAGATGAAATGATTCAAATTATGAGACGCTCAGGTTCCTCTGATGAACTTATAATGGAGCTTGAAGGAACAACAAAACTTGTAATGACATTCAAAGGGCAAAATGTTAGAAGCTTTGGTATAAGCTTACTTGATTTAGGTGAAAGTGATTATCCAGCACCAACTATTGACAGCAAATCAAAGATTAAACTCACAGCAGATGCCTTACAACAAGCAGTAAAAGACGCCGAAATAATCGGGGACCACATCAGAATTGTCACAGATGAAAATGGTTTGACTCTATCTGCTTCCAGTGAAACCAAAGATGTCAAAATTTACATCGAAAAAGATAGTGATGTTATTGCTGAATTCAACGTAAGAGAAGAATCAAGCGCAATGTATTCATTAAGCTATCTGACTGAGATGACAAAAGCAATCAAAGCAAGTGAATTAGTAATGATAGCATTCTCCGCTAGTATGCCTATTCAATTGGAATTTCCAATTGTCGCAGGTGGAAAACTTACCTATTATCTTGCACCAAGAATTGAAACCTAAGAAATTTTAATCTTTCATAGGAATTAGCTGATATATTCAGTGGACAAGAAGGCTTGTAAGCCTGTCTTTCCTTCTTTCTATTGGTAGAAGCACAACAGATTGCTTTGTAAGCAAGTGCCAAAAAATGTAAAAGAGAAAAATGGCTATTTATTGTTAGAGAGTAAGAAGAAAATAACCAGAAAATGCAACCTAACCAACATTGAGGATAAATGAATGAGTAGAGATAAACAATATAATCAAATCGTTCTGCTTTGGAAAAGCGAAAGACAAACAAATAAATTGCTTGAAGTAAAAAGTGTAGTCTATTCAACTATAAGGCAGAAAATTAACACTCTAGTAAAAGATCTCGAAAAATTAGATAAAAAAGATATCATATCCTTCAAGATAATCAATGAACGAATAGAGCGTTTAAATAAAATTTTACGTGATTTATCAAAAATCAGAAAACACAAAATCATTCATGAAATTTTAGATGGTATCTTGAATAAAGATGGTTTGGCTGCAGAAGAAATTGACTTAGTGTCTAATCTTAAACGACTATTTGATGAGCATAATCAAAGAAGCATTTACGGAAAAATATCAAGAGAATTACCAAGAGACGAGAGAGAAACAGCCACCGGAGAGCAACAAACAAAAGAAGAATTAATGATCATTCGAATTTTAGAAGATATACCTGAAATAGTTGCTGCAACAGCAAAAGGTGAAACAAAGAAAACATTTGGTCCTTTCAAAAAGGAAGATATCGTGCGATTGCCTATCGTCTATGCAAAAACGTTGATAATGAAAAATGCAGCAGATAGAGTAGATCTACCGAATCTTTAGAAAATAAATAACAATTGAATAGGTTTGAAAAAATAAACCTAATCTCTTTTTATAGCATTCTTTGAATAATTTCACATTTAAAATGAAATAGCAAGTTTTATGCTTTAGGTTCAACTGCCTTTTTTTCTGGTTCAACGACTTTGCCAAGTATTTGACATTTACCGCCAGCAGGCTTTGCTAATAAGCAATTGCAAACTTGACAGTGAACTTGAGTGGAAGCATGGCTAAAGACTCTTTGAACCTTGTTACAATCAGGACATTCAACTTGAATGAATTCTGATGTTGGTTTTGGGATTGTTGGTTCTGACATATTTTGTTTTTCTCCTAATTTTTCCATTCTTATGGTGTCAGTCCAATTTTATTAGTACTTAAATTTAACGATAAGGCAAAAAGAATTAATTACTAAAAAAGTTTTTTTCTGCTTAGGATGTGTAGCGCAGCTTGGATAGCGCGCCTGGCTCCGGACCAGGAGGCTCGGGAGTTCAAATCTCCCCACATCCGCCAATCTTTCAAGTTCGTTTTCAAGTGTTACATAAAACAGCAAGATTAACTACAAAAGTATTAATAAATAGATTTTTAATTTAAATGTAAACTGAATTTGTTAAGAACTAACTGTAGGCCTGTAGTTCAGCCTGGATAGAATAACGGATTTTAATCAAATGGTTCAAGAATAGAAATCTCTTTAATTTCATAATTTATTCAACAAAACCTTACAATAAAATTATTGTAATTGTTTTGATGATATAAATAACTGTTATTTTGAAAAGAGATTTTAAACTAACATTTAAAGGAAAAAATAGAAAATGATTTTTGAAATTTTTATAATAAATTCGTAAATTTAAATACAATATATAAAATTAAATAATCAAATATCTTTAAATATGAAAAACAATATTCTTTTATACCTTTAATAAAAGATATAAGGATGAAATGTATAAAAATTATACGAAAGGATAGGTAGGTTGATTGTTTCTTGTCTGACACTAAAACAAAAATAGTGAATAGATTAAATAAAAAAATTGATCAAATTCTAAAATTAAATGAAACTGAACTTTCAGAATACATTGATTTAATTATTAAACTTTTAAGTGATAATCATATTATAATCAGTTTCCGCAAAAGAGATAGACTAATGATTAGTAGAAAAGGATTAAAGAAAGTAATTAAAAAACCTGATGCTGATTTTGATGAGATTTCTGAAATTATTTCTATTATAATATTAATAATACAAATACCTGATGATGATGAATTAATTTCCAAATATACAAAAAATAAGAAAATGATTTTCATTAGAAAAAAAATCAAAGAATCTGGATTATTTAGTTTGGTTTTATCAAGAATGAGTATAACAAATGCTTTCTGCGATATACAATATGAATTGATTACAAGACATTTCAGAGAAAATGGATTGAATGATGATATAAAATTTTGTCAAATTGTAATTGAGTATAATGAATTGAATGACTACAAGAAAACCTTAATAGAACTTGATAAAAAGCAAATTCAATATTTAATTATAAAGCTTCAAAGTGCATTAAAAGAGCTAGCTTAAAAGGAAGGTAATTCAATGGATCAAAACAATATTCTTATCTATGATGAAAAAAAAGAAGCAAATTGTGAACCCGATATTGATGAGGATATAATTGTTTATGATTTGGAGCAATATAGACAAAATAGAGAAGCAACTCACATCTTTTTGTCTGCATTTAAAGTGATGAAAAAGGATTTTGATATTTATCCATTATACTCGAGTAATATACCATTTATAAGTAAATCCAAACAAGAATTAGAATTAACTCACTCAATAAATGATACATTAGCAAATATTGAAGAGAAAATCACAATGATAAATAGAAATTTCGATGAAAAAATGAACGAAATAATAAATCGATTAGAATATTTTGAAGATCTTTTGTGCAATAATAATGATGAAGAAGAGATTATAGTAATCAAAGATTATACTTACGATAAAGCCAGAAAAATTATTGAAGATCATTTAAAAAGTGTAAAAAGAAAAGTACCATTAGAAGAATTTATTTTAAACTTTGGCATTGACTTAACACTTGCAAATCAGATAATTACAGATTTATTAAAGGAAAAAAAAGTGAAATAGGAAAATGACTACATATTATATAGCAAATGATGCAATTGAAGGGAAACAGATTTATTGCTATGCAAGAAAATACGACATTAGTGATAAAAAAGTTAGATGTAAAAGTAAACATCACTGTTACCTAATAAAATTAAGAAAATATGCGAAATGCATCATTGTTAAACCTGCTGTTGAATGGATCGAAGATTAATAGTAAAAAATGATGGATTCCAAATTATAATAAAAATAATTTTTGAGTAGCAATATACAATTAGATTTTATTTATACTTGTTTTATTAAAATAAAATTGGCAGGCCTGGACGGATTTGAACCGCCGACCTCTTGGTCCGAAGCCAAGCACGCTATCCAGGCTGCGCCACAGGCCTAACAATAATTTTTATTCAATCGGTTCGGTTTTTTAACTTTATGTTAATTACCGAAGCCGAGCATTCTATGGTTTCAATTGTTAATTAACAATCTTCTTGCTTCCTTGAGCTTCTTCTGAAGTCTCTCCACAAGCACTTCCCGCCAACCCAGCGGTGTTGTCAATTGATGACTGGAACTTCTTTAATCCTCTCTTAAGGATTATTCTTGCTGAATTTTCATCTCTATCTATGATTAATCCACAATTAGGGCAGCTATGAATTCTCATTGCCAAACTCTTTTCTACTATCGCTTCGCAGTCACTGCAGAGTTGAGTAGTATTATATGGATTTACTAAAATCATTACTTTTCCGCTTTCTACTGTTTTATACGAAAGGAAATTGCGAAATATTCCCCAAGAGACACTACCAATGCTTTTTGCTAAATAGCGATTCTGCATCATATTTTCTATTTTTAAATCCTCAAGAGAAATTAAATCATAGGTATTCACTAATTTTGTTGCTTCTTTTTGGATGTAGTCTTTTCGTTGATTGCGAATCTTTTGGTGTATATTTGCTATCTTTAAACATTGTTTTCTCCAATTATTTGACCCTTTAACCATTCGCGATAATCTTCTTTGTTCTTTTGCTAAATTTTTCTCAAAAGAGTATATCCATTTTGGATTTTCGATAACATCACCATTGCTTAACGTTCCATATTTTGTTAATCCAACATCAATACCTATTGCTTTATTTATGTCAATATTAGAATTAGGAATTTCTGAAGATATTTGAAAAACAATGAAAGCATACCATTGGTTAACATCTCGTTTTACTGTGAAGTTTTTATGATTGCTTTCTCAGGAATTGCTCTATCTATGACTACCTTAACTAAACCGATTTTTCCCAACTTTAATTTCTTATCAATTATTTTAAATCGATAACCATTAGCATATTCGGTATATGTAAAGGATTTGTAATCTTTTCTTTTCTTAGATTTTGGTTTGCCCCATTTTGAATTTCCTTTTGCTCGTTCTTCAATAAAACGTCCAAAGGCATAATCTACTCTTTTAGCGACATTCTGAAGTATATGAGCATTAGGGTCTTTGTAAGAAATGGTTCTCCTTCTTCATCTCTGGAAGTTGTTTTATCTGGTCAAAACAGCTAATGTATTTTCGTTCTTCCTTTGGAAAATCTTTGATTTTTTCATAATGATCGTGTCTTTGTTTTATGAAATCATTGTATAGTCGTCTGCAAGTTTCCACCCATTCTTTGAAAGTTTCCTCTTGTTTTTTAGTTGGATAAAGACGATATTTGAATGTTTTAGAAAATATTTTTTGACCAGACATTTCAACCACATTGTTACCGTATGGTTATATTATGGAATACGATATATTTAAGTATTATGGTAACCAAATGGTTAATGAGGACAAAAGAAATGCCATTAGAATTTCGAAGAAAAGTAATTGACAATAACAAAAGTTTGATGGTAAATATTCCATATGAGATTGCTCAGCAATTAGAAATAAATAAAGGGGATACGATAATTATTACTTATGAAGATGGATTTTTCAAATGTAGAAAGGGATAATTTCTCAATAGAAATTCACGTGGAGCGTTGTGAATCACTGTAAGTGTTGAACAGCGACGGCGTGAGTCTGCTCCGAGCAAGAGTATTGAGATTTTTAATATTGATTTACAACCATTACTTGTTAAATTGGATTATTCTAACTGTTACATCAATAATACAAGTATTTGACAAAGAAAAAAGTTAAATCAATTGATTATTTAACAAATAATCCTTAAAGAGAGTTAGCTGAAACTGATCCCTTATTTTTTAGATTCAATTGTTAATAATGCGCTTTTTGAAATGTTTAATCGCTGTTTGATACTATCTAACTTTAACTCGAAATCATCCTCAGTATAATTAGTATTAGTAAAAACTTCAAACTTTGAAATCACATTTTTATCTGAGTCATATACTATAATTGTACTTTTTTCTGTTTGTAAACCATTCATATCAGGTATTTTTGATAATAGATTAATCCTTAATTCGTGAGATTTTTCTATATCAATAAATGATTCATCTATTAATGTGTGAATTGTTTCCTTTTTCATGTTAAGATAGATAGCTATTAAAATTGATTTTCTTAAATAATCCAATAGAGTAATAGAGAATTCTTTAATGCTCCCAAATTTCTCATTAATTCTTTTATGATTTTTCGCACCAATCGTACCCCCATGAACGTATTTGCTTCTAATTTCATAAGCCTCCTTTATTAAACTAACAATTTTAGCCGGTTTATCTATAGATAAAATTCCAAGCAATTTTGCAATTCTTGATCGAAGCTTAAAGCTTAGCTCCCCAGGATCTGTACCTCTAAGATAAATCGCTTCTAATCCCATGATTGCATTAGCAATTCTTTCCTCATCAGTTTTACCATGAAAAATAGAATCCTTATATCGTAAAAAAGCAATTGAAAGGTAATCAACTTTCTTCTCTTCATTAATGTAGAAATTCTTTGGGAGTAAATTACTAAGTCTTTTCAAGAAACCAATTAATTCTTTAACATTATCTGGTGTTATGATTACTTTCTTTAAAGTAGGAAAAATAAATTGTCTGTTTCCCACTCTTACTGGAAAAATTGGGTTCATAGTAGAAATAATGGAATCTGAGCTTAATTCATATCGAATGTATCTAACACTTCCAACTTGATATAGTATTATAATTGAAAGTACTTGTTCAATCAGAATCTGAATTGCTCTTGGATTTCTAACTTCGCAAGTAAGGTTTAAGATTGCATCAGGGGGATAAAATAAATCTCTTTGAATAGCAAATGAATACTCGATTTTCTCAAAGTCTTCCTTTGAAGTTTGTTTAATCTCTAATATAGTTGAATTTACTTGAAATTCAAATGTAGGAGTTAAAACAACTAAATCTTTTAGTTCAATCTTTGCATATGAGCTTATGAGTTCATCATTGAGTTGCTTAAAGAATATATCTAATTTTCTTTTGATTATGCTATTATCAATTTTTTCTTCTTGAATTGAAACTTTTATAATTGCATCTATAAAATCACTTTGCAATTTTATCTCATTTTCATTTGGATAATTTTCTTTTAACAATGACAATATTTTTTGATAAAGAGAAAATTCTAATATATCTTCTTTGAACTTCATTACTCTCTTATTACCATCAATATATTCAACTGGTTTGCTAGTCGTAGCAGGTCTTGCGCCTTCAATATCATATTCAAATTTCGTTACTTCTGTTTTGACAAATGAATTGTATATAATTGGTTTGAATTTAGTCTTTTCAATATTTTTCCGGACATAATCATAAATCTCTATTGAGTATTCCAATAAAGCATCTCTAAGGTTTCTAAATTTTTGATTGTTCATTTGATATACCTCATTGAATTTGAGAGTTACTCAAATTTTCCCTTTTGATTGAAGAAAACTAATAACAATAACAACAATCGAAATGATCAAAAATGATACAAAAAGTCCTGTATTCACACCATTAAACCAACCTGCAGTATTAGCAACCTTTTCAATAATAAAATCAATGATTACGTATCCTAACTGGACAAGGATTAAAAGCCACCAATTCTTACTTCCTTTGAAAGTAACAATTGCTGTGGCAAGTTGCTGTAGTTGGGGAGCGCTCAATCGCGGAGTTTCTCTTGAGTCAGTAACAAGTTGTGTTAATGATTCATTTAAATGATTAACTTTTTCTTCTACACTACAGATAATCTGTTCTTGATTGATTGTTCGAGCTAATAGCTCTTGCTGAATATCATCATCTTCTAATTGCTCTATAATCTCTCGAACTTTGGTAACTTCTTCTTTAACAATGCCTACTTCTTGCTTAATTATTTGGAGGTGAGAAATTTGATTCATAACTTCTTCAGTTTCCATGTTATTAATGAAATCTTCAAACAAAGAAATTTGTGCTGAATCTAATTCGCCAGCATCTATCATTTTCCCTATTATGATTTCTCCTTCGCTACCTCTTCCTTCTAACTTAATAAGAGCTTTAGCGAAACCAAATTTAGCATCACTTGATGTTAGTGAATTCAAATCAGATTTTATTAAGCTAATAGCATTTGTAGCTTTCATTTCACCAAGTGCTAAAACAGATAATATACGAACTGATTCCTCAGAATCTTGAGGCATACATTTTATAAGTTCAGGTTCTATTAAATGGATTTTAGTGGGAAATCTACGTCCAATTAATCCAAGTGCTTCAGCTGCAAGGGAGCGTATTTCCGGATCTTTATAATTTAAGACGGAAACTAATTTTGGAATCTGTTCTGTTGCATCTTGTTCTCTTGATGGTGCCATATCTGCAGAATAAAAAGCTGATAGATCAATCGTTTGAAAAATAGAGATGAATTTCCTAATGTTACTTTTACTAATGCGTTGACTCATATCCTTTTCTTCTCCAATAAATAACTCAAAAACCAATACTCATAGAAATACAAAAGGGTTTCCAACGAAGCATACTTTATTGCATTAAAATCAGAACATAAAGGAATATAGAATTATAATAATTTAAACACTACGTAAGTGAGTAATAGAGAAATCAAAAGGGATGCAAAATAAGAAAAAATGCCCTAAAAATACTCAAAAGAAGAGAAATCGACTTGGTAAAAACAATTTTAAAAATAAACATTTTCAAATAATATTATTGTAGATAAAGAAAGAATTCATCAAATTTCTTGGTTGTATTTATTTAAGAGTAAATCTTTTAGACCAAAATTTAATCATCTCTAACTTAACTCTTCTAGAAAATAATAAACAACTTTTTACCTAATTTTATTATTTGCCAATCTTTCATTCAATTAGTATATGAGATTTGAAAAAATAGGTTTAAATAATAAAAGACTGAATTATATCTTTAGAAGAGGAATTAAAATAAAAATGGCTTTTAAAAATTAGAAAAAGATATTATTAATTTTGATTGTTATTTTTTGTATTGTTGGTATTAATATATTTAATTACCATTTAATTAGACCTTTTGGTCAAAAAAGAAATCCAAAATATATGGCTATTATACCTAAATATGAGAATAACACTTCTGTAAAAATTTCTATTTATATGGGGGGCAGTTATTTTGACTATTTGGGATTATCCAATGAAGACATTAATGTAAATTCAATGAAAAAATATGGTTGTAAAATAGTTTTTGAAATAAATAACAGTGTCTACTTAGATATTCCAGAATATTTTGAACAAGGGAATATCATCTGGGATTCACCGAATGAGTTTATCTATCCATATAAAGATACAGCAGAAATTGTTTATAAAAATGGAACAATAGATGACCCTTTTCATTTATCTGGTTATTTCATCGATGCAAGTGATTTGCAAATAAATGAAACATTAGAATTTGCAGGATATTTTGATGAAATGGTAACACAACCAACAAGAGAGAAATTTATATTGGAATTATTTACTATCGGTGTTGATGAATTTGGTAAAGAGTTGAATATAGATATTGATGTTTATTTCGATGAATTGGATTTTTATGAAAAGGGTTATGAAATCGAAGAAACAAATGGAGAACTCTCTTTTTATTTCATTGGAGCTCCAGTAATTTCAAATTTCATTACTAACATTTTCTCCATGGATCATTTGGATAGAATTTTCTATAATATTCCAGTTCTTATTGAATACACTAAAAGAAGTAGTAGGAATATAGAATTTTTCGGAAATTTATTGATTGGATTATTATTACCTTTTGAGATTACCATATTACTAAAAGTTTTAAATTTTAATGAGAAAAACAAAACCAAGGATACAAAGGTTAAACAAAACTATATTCAAGTGTGTTACATCTCAACGAAAAGCGTTACTCATTAGAAAAAAACTCCAAAATACTGGAATAAACATGTGAGCGATTTGGTAACAAACAATGAAATAAAAAAGACGAAAGTTGAACACTCATGTAGCCTTTAAAAAACGCCGAGAGGTTCGGCGGTTCAAATCCGTCCAGGCCTGCCAATTTATTTCTACTCTTTTTCATTGCCTAAAGATTTAATAGTTAATTATTAACATCATTATATCATATAGTAAATTATTCATGGAGAACAAAACTATGGACTGGTGGGTCATTTTACTAATCGTTCTTGGAAGCATTGTGGGTTTAATTGCCCTCGTTGTTATTGGCTTTATGGGTTTTCTAGCGATTACAGCTGATTCTAGAAAATAACCCAATAGCTCTTATCCTCTTAAAGAATGCAAAAAAAACTTTGCATCACTTGTATAGTGGTGCATTTTTTACCTTTTTAGCTGCCAATTATTTTTGCTATATTTCTGTTCATTTTGTCAGCTATTTCTCTTCTTTCTTTGCTTTTCGCTTTTCCTAAACCTATTTCCGTGATTATTTTTGTGTATCTTCCCGTTCCACTTGGTCTTATACTTATTACAAGATTGTTTTCATTCTTATCTTGAACGATCAAGTTTTGACCATCCAATGTTGATCTATAGATTACTTCATGTTCTTTTGTAAGATAGTCCATTATTTCCTTGGATGATTTTAGGACTTTTTCTAGTCTTTGTGGATAATTCAAATTTAACATATCTATTTGTGTTTTTAACACATCTACTGACGGGAATTCCGGTAGCTTTTCATTCTCTTTGAACCAATGCATTAGCCATAGTGCATGTTGAAATGGAGATTTCATGCAAATTGGATGTGATTTATTGAAGAAGATGTCTGTATAGTCCGCACCTGATATTTTATTTATGCTTGGGTTTTCTGCTAGTAGTTCTGCTACTCCTAAAAAGAATGCGGGTTCTCCTTGTGCAGTTGCATAAACTTTTTTTGTATATTTACTTAATGCTGAGAGCATTAGTAATGAAATTCTCTCTTGTACTAGCACATATTCATCTGGTTTAGTTACTTTTGCTTCTGCTATTAATCCCGTTGTAAACGATTCTTCTTGATTCATTACTATTTTATCTTTTCCGATTCCAGGTGTTTTCACAAGAAATGTTCTATCTGCATCTGCATCATGATTGAAAACTGCTTGTGTCTTTTTGTAATATTTTTCTGCCAATTCATCCCAAATTTCTCTTGGATCCCTATCTGGTGCTGTTGGATTTAAGACGTTATTGTCAAGAGAAATATCTGCATTTGATTCTCTATCGATTATTTCCCATATCTCCCCTGCCATACTATGCCTGCAATCAACGATAAATTCTCCTTCGATTTTATCCATTGGAGTCACTTTTTTTAGCGATTTGAAAAATTCCTCCCTCATATCTTTTGTATCTAGTTTTTCAACAGAGCCGATATCTTTTGGGTGCACCATTTGATTTTCCCCAATCATCCCTTCAATAACCGGTGCAAGTGTTCTTGGCAAAAATCCGAAAATGCTATTCTTTTTTATGCTTTTTGGAAAATCAATTGTTGCGCCATTTTTTTGTAAAAGATCAACTGCATTTCCAATATTTATTACCAATTTCAATCCCACATATTGTTGTGGACTATGACTTCTTCCGAAAAAGCATCCTGGTAATCCGTGCTTATAGCATGAGAACATGAACTCTGGTACTGTTACAGGACCATCCAACTCGATGATATTTATCCCACTTCTTCTCATATATTCTTTTGAGCTTATTGAAATTGACTTGTGTACTCTGCTTCCATCGTATCCAATGAGAACATCACTTTCAATTGTTTTTGCAAAACCTGTCGCGTATTTATCAAAGAAATCAGCATTATATACGGAATACAAATCTCGAGGTCCATTTGTTCCAGTTAATTGAGCTAGCTTGATATCAAATTTATATTTTGAAACAAAACTTGGATTAGATGTACTTAATACTAGTGGTTCTAGCTTTGGGAGAGTCATTTTTTCACCAATAAACAGCTTACTTGGAATTAGTTTTAAATTCAATAAGTTATTACTATTTTGTATATTTGACCTTTTCCGGCATGGAATTCTGGTGATATCTTGAAATCGTTACAATTGGGTGGTATCTGTTCAAACTATTCTTGTGCAATTTGCTGCAAAGAAACAAAAATGATCCTTTCTTCTGAAGAAGTACAAATAATCATAGATTGTGGTTATGATAAAGAGGATTTTTGTTATGTTGATGAAGAAGGTTTTATCCGCTTAAAAAATGTTAATGGTATTTGTTTCTTTTTGCGTGATAACAAGTGTATTATCTATTCTTCACGACCACAAGGGTGCAAATTTTATCCAATTATCTTTGATTTAGATACAAACAAAGCGATTGTTGATCCCGATTGTCCTTTAGCTGTATCTATCTCGAGTAAAACGATATCTACCTTCAATAAAGATTTAAAGAAATTTATTAGAAAAATAATGGAAGAAAGAGAAAATTCTTCTGAAGAGAAAGAGTTTTAATACTCATTTTCTGATTTTCTTTTTCTTTGCTTCGAGTTTATTTGCTTCTTGTGTTTCCCCAATTAAATGTAAAATTTTAATCGCGTTTGAATATTCTTTTTCAATAATGCTATCAAAATCAGGATCATTTTTCTTTTGATAGAACAGTGCTAAATCTTCATGTGCTTTTGCAATGTTCATTTTAGCTTTTTTAGCTGATTTTGCAGTTGTATCTTTTTCTTCAATAATTTGCTTCCTTGCCTTGGAATCAAAATCTTTGTTATGAAGGAGTACTCTCTCGAGTAATAATGATACCTTACTGTAAAGATTACTTATTCTTTCAAATAAATGAATTGACCCTTCAACGTCATTATCATTCTTTGTTTGATTACTCAGATTCTCAAATATTTCAACCGATTGTTCATAGCAGTTCTTTGCTTTGTCAAAGCTCATTATATAGCTATACCCATCTGCAGCATCTTCGAAGTTCGAAGCTGCTTGTTTTTGATCTTTTCTAATAACTGCTTCTTTTGCAATATTTTCGAATCCAACAGCGGCTTTTTTCAAGCCAATTATTCCAATTACTTGATACAGCTTATTTATCCTTGAAGCTTTATCAATTAGATTATTCCAGGCACGGATTGCTGCTAGTGCAAAATCAATAGCTAGTGCAAGATCATTGTTATCTTGAGCTAAGCCAACTAGATGTTCATATGTTTTTGCGGAGTCTTCCCACCTACTTGCTGCATAGTTAGCTTCAGCTTCCGACTTTAATTGTTTTATTTGAGGCTTCATTCCCAAAACACTTTCCAATTAGAACAATACAATATTTCTTTAGAATTTTATGCTCTTAAACTCTATGTTTAAGGTAAGAATGAATATCTATGAATAAAAAAATAGTGTTTGTGAAGATTATTATTAATCTTCACTTTAAATACTTTAAACCTTACTCGGTTTCATATTCGTCTAAATCTACTGCATCTTCCCCTTCTTCTTCATCGAGTTCCTCTTCAGGCTCTTCCGATTTTTCCGAAGGAGTGCCTTTTGGTGTTTTTACTACTCTAACGAAAAAGAAAGTTAATGCAATTAAACCTATGATAATTGTTAACGCAAATGTGATTATATATGGTATTGGAACATCTAATGGTTCAGGTCCTGGAGGAAATACTTCCAAATAAAGATCTGTCGTAGTATTGTAACCATACCCTCTTTTGTGACCGACAATATTAATATAAACTGTTCCTCTGCCAATTTCATTTGTGTCAATTGTGCAAGAGAAATTTGTGTTATCAGTGGTTTCCATGTTTATTTCTAACACTATATTGGAACTTCGCACTACTCTTAGTGTAACATTTATCCCTTCAATAAGAGTATTATTTTGAGCGATATATGTAACATTTGAGTTTATTATATCCCCTTGATTAAGGGTAAAAGTACTCAAATCAAAGTTTGAATTTTGAATCACTGCATACATCTTTGTTAACCATTGTATTGTTCTTTGGAAAAAGAATTCATTTTCAGGGTTTCGTCCCATTTGTGTATCATTAAAGATATTTGCTGAACCGATTGTTGCAATTCGTCCATTATTCTTTGTCTCTGTTAAAACGATTAGAGTATTATTTAAACCAATGGTTTCATTTTCATCAACAACACCATTTCCATTTTCGTCTGCAAAAGTTGTTTCATTACCACTTGCTAAAACGTAACTATCAACAATTTCTCCAGCGACTTGAAGGTCATAGAATTCCAAGCTTTCTTCTATCCAAGTTTCATTTATTTCTAACATGGGTCCAGCATAATTTATTGTTGGAACTATTTCATCAGTTAATGGCACATATTGATTTTCTGTTAGAATTGGATGATCCATGAATTCTGAAACAAAAAATGTTGAAAGAGTATTATTTTCACCAATTGGATCACTTAAATCGGTTGAATTTATGCACATAGCTGTTGCATTATCAAAATGGATTCCAAATGGTTGAATTAGTTCATTAACGTTTGTAAAAATCGAATCAGCTGAACCTGCTATTAAAAGCCCACCGCCATCTCTTACAAACTGAGTTATTGCTTCAATTTCAAATATGGTGAAATTTTTTGTTGAATCGTTTGGTTCTAAAATAATTAAAAGATCTATACCAGCTAGTGTAGAATTAATAACATGAGCATCTTCATTAAAACTGAACTTGAACTCACTATCTTGAATCCAATTAACTAACCCAGAATATTTTGATTTTATTCCATTGTTATCAGTATTGTGTCTCAAGTCGAAGAGGATGTTTACTTCATCATGTCTAGGTAAGTCAGGGACATAAGGATCTTCTACATTAAAGGTTCCTGTTTCTGAACAGTTTACTGAGGAGTAAGTAAATTCTCCAATTTTGTTTGCAATGAATTCAACTACAATTGTTGTATTAGCTTCAATTACTTCATTTATACCGTACTCGACTATTACAAAAGTGTGACCTATATCTATACTTTCTATTGTAAGGTTTACAGCTGCGCTTTCTTTTACTGTAAATGATTCAGGAGTAAACGCTGTCTTTGACACATTGATGTGTAAATTGAACTCACCAACATGAAATAGATCAGGTGTTAATTCATCATCAATTTGACTCTGCATTGCATTTGCTGCTAGGCTCTCTCCAATAACTAAAAAGGAGATTATTGATATTATCATTAGTAGTTTTTTTATCTTCAATTGCAAGTCTTAAACACCTCAAGATGTAAGAGTACGTACATTTAGCTTTTTTCGTTTGAATAAAACTTCAGTGCTACAATTTCTGCTTTTTTTATAGTTTAAAATCTTTTCTTTCGCTTTTTTTACTAAATACAATGTTTTCCTTTATGTAGTAGAAAATTATTCTCTACAAGTAAAAGGAAAGGGTTTTCCAGGTTTTTCATTCATCAAATGATGTCTTTTTAATCAATTTCTATTCCCAAATATCTTTTCGACGAAAAATCATTAGAAGATGACGCAAACGATATATTTTAATCGCGAATTATTCTTTAGTTAATAAGTTTAGATGATTTAATAAATCAAACTAAGCACAAGGATAATTAATTAAATGTTGAACCCTTGTATAAGTGAGTGTTAGCCATGTCATCCCGAGTAGAACAAATTCATAATATTCTTACAAAATTAAAAGCAGGTCATGATGGTGTAGAAGGATGTCTCCTTGTTACAGCTCAAGGATTACCTATTGATTCTGTTTTTGACGGTTCCACAGATGAAGACTTAATTTCAGCTATGACTGCAGCCATTTCTTCTGTATCTGAAAGAGTTACTCAAGAGCTAGGAAAGGGTAAAATTAACAATATTTCAATTCTTGGTGAGAAGGGGTACATTATTTTACTTGATATAGCATCACGTGCTGTTCTAACCGTTCTTGCAAAAACCGAAGCAAATTTGGGTCTGATTTTACTTCTTGCTAGAAGATCTTGTACCCAACTTACTGAGTTAATCTAAAGACTAGATTATATTGTTGTTCCTTCAAAATCTTCTTCAGAAGGAATTAATTTTTCCAATCGTTTAAAGAGTTCTAAAAATTCTACTCCTGTAGGAGTTATTCTATAGACTGTTAGATTCTCATCTTCATCATCATAAATCAAATTTCTTGCTAAAAGGAATAAAAGAATAGGTTTTGCTCTATCTACTGGGAGATTCGCTGCTCGAGATATTCTCGTTAAAGGAAGATCTGCTTGGAAGTAAATAATTTTCAAAATCTCATTATAGATTTCATATTTTGATCTTCTGAGACTAGATCTTCGCCTTGACATTTAGTAACCCTTCTTGTTTTTGTCTTATTGTTCAATTCTTTATCAAAGATAATAATGTTTTGGAATTCGAAGACATTTTCATTTATTTAACAAAAAACTAATAATATTTGAATAAATTGAATATCATTGAATATACTAAGTCTTTGGTTGGATGAATACTGAATTATTTTGTCTATATGGTTAAATGTGCTGATAACACCCTTTACACAGGATATACAAGTAACTTAGAGCAACGTATAAAGCAACATAATTCTGGATCACAAGGAGCCCGATATACTAAAACTAGAAGACCAGTTAAATTAGTTTTTGTCGAAATTTATCAATCACAAAGAGAAGCAATAAAACGAGAGCTTGCTATTAAGAAACGCTCTCGAGAAGAGAAATTAAATTTAATCAAATTATCACCCATAAAACCACCAGTATTTTATGATACTGAGAACGACAATTCTAAGTAAGAATTGATGACCATGAAATACTTTTTTTGTAATTAGTTTTTGATTTGATACAAATCTATCTTTATTACATGTTGATTTTTCTTATGAAAATCATATTGCCTTGGTATCTCAAAATCCATTGATATGATATCTACTACTTCTGCGCCGTGTTCTTTACAGAATTTTCTAAAAAATTGTCTTGTTTTTTCCGCATGTGGATTAATTGAGTAAATTACTTGTGAATGTTGTAGAGCAGTAATTAGAAAATCTCTATCTCGAGATACACTCTCTTTTCTCATTCCAAATGGAGGATTCATTATTGTTGTATTTATTTTCTTGAATTTTAATTCTCTAACATCACTACATATCCAATTACAAATTTCCTCAAAATCGGTCTCCTTGCAATTAGTCTTTGCTACCGAAATTGAATTCAAATCTATATCAATTCCAAAAACATTTTTTGCGCCCAGATATGCTGCGCCAAGTGCAAGTATTCCTGAACCACAACCAAGGTCTAGGATATTCTTTTGATAGATATCATCATTTTCTATCCCAGCAATCCAGAGTAAATTAGCAGCTACTCGAGATGAAGTAGGATATTGTTCATATTTGATTTGTAGGTTAGGAATGGTCTCGAGATACTGTAAGAATATTTCAAGGTCTTTACGTTTTACTCGCAATTATGAGTCTCCAAAATCCATATGCTGTTATATAGTTAGTATTATTAAAAAGAAATATCTTGAAAGGAAATAAATCCTTTCAAATTAACAGCTATTTCTCTATTAAATAAAATCATTGAAAGCAGTTCTGAACTTTTTACCAGGATAGGCAGCATTGGATTCCAACTCATCATGGATACGTAAGAGTCGATTGTATTTTGCTGTTCGTTCTCCTCGAGCAACAGAGCCAGTTTTTATTTGACCGGCACATAAACCAACAACCAGATCAGCAATACTTGTATCTTCAGTTTCTCCACTTCTATGAGAAACAACAACAGAGAAATTTTTCTTCCAGCAGAATTTCGCAGCATCAATAGATTCAGTAATTGTTCCAATTTGATTAATCTTCAATAGAAGCGAATTAATGGAGTTATTCTTGATAGCCATCTCGAGACGTTTGATACTGGTTACAGTAAGATCATCTCCAACTATTTGGACTTTATCTCCCACTTTCTTTGTTAATTCAGCGAAACCGGCAAAGGACTCTTCATCAAATGGATCTTCAATGCTAGCAATAGGATATGATTTTATCAGATCCATCCAATAATCAACAAGTTCACCTTCGGTAATTGATTTCCCATCAATATTATATTTGGAATCAATGAAGAATTCTGCTGCAGCTGGATCTAAAGCAAAACTGATTTCCTTACCCACTTTATAACCGGCAGCTTCTGTTGCTTCCTCTAAGAGTGCAAGCGCTTCATTACTTGTGTCTACAGGAGAGCCAAAACCACCCTCATCACCAATATTTGTAGCTAATGGACCATATTTTTTCTTCAATATTTTTTTCAAGCTCTGGTAAATTTCTGCAACAGATCTGATTCCATCACGAAAATTAGTAAAATCTACAGGCATTAGCATAAATTCTTGAGGAGCAAGCTTTCCGCCAGCATGTTTTCCACCATTAATAACGTTAGCCATTGGAATTGGAAGTAAAAACTTCTCAGAAGATTTTCCATATGCTAAATCGTATATCTGTTTGTAAAGAGGAATTCCATTCTCTTCTGCACTCAATTTACAAGCTGCAAGTGAAACACCTAACATCGCATTTGCACCCAGATTAGACTTATTTGGAGTACCATCTAATTCTAACATAGTTGTATCAATTAATCGAACATTTCTCGAATCAAATCCTTTCACTGCAGGAAAGATTTTATCATTGACATTGCTAATCGCTTGCAACACGCCTTTCCCATGAAATCTCTTGGGATCTTTATCGCGCATTTCAAGAGCTTCATTACTACCTGTGCTTGCACCAGATGGAACAGCAGCGATAACAGTTGTTCCTCCATCAGAAGTCATTTCAACTTCAACTGTTGGGTTACCTCGAGAGTCCAAAATTTCTCGAGCATGAATTTTCCTTATCTTGAATTTTGTATCATCTGACAAATTAATAACATCCATTAATTACTTGATAAAAGTTAATTTAGTTTTAGATAAAAATGTAGCGATTTACAAGTGTAATAAAAGAAGAAAAGAAACTATTTTAGATGCTTTTTCTCTCTAGTCTTTTTTCTCGATTTTTCACTATATACCCAAATAGGCTATAACCATTGAAGAGTGCAATGAAAAGCATTCCTAAACCTAATAATACAACAATTAACCATCTTTTATCGGTATTCAATAACTATCCCCATAATGATTGAATATTAAAATATTGCTAATTAGAAGAAGCAAGATTGTTTATATTGGAAAAAAATAATCTATAAGTTGACAATTTTCGCTTCGAATCTGGGAATTGAAAATGCTACACCAAAAAAGCTCCTAAATTACTCTACAAATAAGTTCGAGCAGCTAAAAGTGCTAGATCTATTACAAGACACGTTTTCACATGTGAGGAATTACAATGTTATCTAGCTGAACACTGTTAAGTTTGAAATCAAAAACTTGCATTAGATTTCATTGATGAATGGTTAACAACCCAATTGAATAGGAAGATTGTGAAGCAAAGAACAGTATAGTTCACGTTATGTACTCTATTTTTGTCCAACAGTCTATTTATTATACAAAGTTTGAACTCAATAGAAATGGTTACATGAGTTAATTCAAGGTATTTGTACGAGAAAAAAAATCTTTATATATGCAATCAACACAATTATTCCTTGATGTTAAAAGTTTCATTTATGGGAATTTATTTGAGACGAAAAATATTTTTCTTATTAGTATTAATGATTTTGAATTTTGGCTTAGTAAAAACTGAATTGAATGGTGAGAGTAATACTCAGTTTATTGTTTCAATTAAAAATCAATCAATTATAAATAGCTCCTCATATAGTGATTGGTTTGCTTTGGTTATTAATCAGCTTTATACGCAGGATTTATTGACTGATGATTACAATGAAACCAAATTTCATTCAGCATTTATTGATGTAGTAACTAACGCAAAGTATTGGCCAGAGGAACTAGCGATAAATAAAGAGGAATACTTAGATCCCTCAGTTGAAGAGATTGTTGTTTCAACTCCAACTGAATTGAATGGTTCCCTTCTAATGTTTAATCCTTATTATCTAAATTATTATACTCCATATCTCACAGAATTTTTTCTGTTTAGCCTAGTTGATTCTTTAAATGCAACTACTAAATACCATTCATGGGATTTTTCAGAAGAAATAACACAAGTAGGAACAATTGAGAAATTCATTAACGCTTCACTTAACACATTGCTCTTACGAGAAGTCAATGGTAAAATAGTTGGTAGAACTTTTGATTACGCTAATAACTACTCTAGTATCAGCAACTTAAGATCTGCATTGAAATGGCTTGATTATTCATTTAATACTTCTTTACTAATAGCAACAATCCAAAAACAAATCGATAGTCTTTCAACAGTAACCTTCCCTAATTGGTATTCATCAGCAGCTTATGGATTATTATGTATTGAAACTGGTCAAGAATTTTCTAATAATTCTCTTGTTAACTTTGGTGAATCAGTTATAGATTATCTTTGGAACAATAAAGAGTTCACTAACGATGATGATTCAGAAGGTTATAAATTTACAATAGCACTAGATTTAGTTGATTATAATAATAGCTATGCAAAGGAAATAACAGATTTCGGTATTAGTTTATTATTCCCTAATATGGGAGTTGATTTACTACAACCTATAGTGGCTTCACAAGAATACTATAATTATCTCAAAAATGATACTTTTCATTCCATTTATTTATATTACAATATCTTTGACTTGTTTGAATTAATGGAAGTTTTGGATGAACATTATCCTGAAAAAAACTATCCAACAATTCAAAAGAAAATAATGAATTACTACTTCTCAATATGTTACTATTCGCCTGTATTAAATAGATATACCATGGATTATTCAACACATGCATCTCTACTTCTAAATGATTTTTATTCTAGTCAGGATATTTTATTTAGAGGTCATCTATTTTACTTGGCAAAACTCCTTGGGCAATACTGTTCTGAATTTGGTGCTATTAATGATACTGAAGCGCCTATGCTTGAAACATTCTATGCTACTGGAAAGAAAACAGTATTTACTGATAATGGTGTTTTTGTTAATAATCAGTTCAAAGCAATAGATAACAATTTTACATTAATTGCTAGTTGTGAAACTGAGGGATATTTTCTACTAAAAATTATCATGAGGGATGAGCTTTCTGGATTTGTGGATTCAAAATTTGTAATTGATAATTCAACAATTTTCTCGCCATGTGACAATAGTAACAATACACTCTTACCCTTTCAGTATACAAATCACACTGTAACTAGTGTAATTAAGAAAGATTTTGATCAGAGTATTTTCTATTATCTATATTCAAAAATGCTAGTAACAAAAGTTTTTGCACTGTATGCCTATGATAAAGTAGGAAATGTTAGGATATCAACAATAATCTTTAAGCCGATAACTACAAATAACGAAGGAAGGGCTTATATCATAGGAATAAATACAATTTCAATAATGACTTTATATGGTATTGCAACGGTTATTATTTGGCGAACACTTGAAAAACGAGTAAAGCGAGAATAATTTGAAGCTAATAACTGCCTCACTTTTTTTATTTACATTTGATTTTTGTTTTAGAAATGAATTATCCTTAACACTAGCATATGTTACCTATCTTATAACTTCATTAAATTCTCCTTGGGTAAGCAGAAATAACTAGAAACAAGATTTGTTAAACAATAAAAATAATCGTCTATGAGAAAAGGAAAAGAAAAATGGTGCGGAGGGCGCGATTTGAACACGCGAACCTCTACAGGAAAGGATATCCTATTCCATCTGGCCCTGAGGGTTACTCGATCGACTTGATCGGGGATCTTAAGTCCTTCGCCGTTGACCTAGCTGGGCTACCTCCGCAATAGAATATATCAACAGCATCTCAGTAATTACTTTTTGTTTTTTATTCTGTTAAAAAGTTTTGTGTAGAATAAAATATTATCATTTAGCTATGTTATTTTGCAAAGTAGCAAAACTATTTAAGAGAACTCTAATTTAGCATTCATTAGAAACTAAAGCTGTTAGCCGAGGTAGCCTAGCCTGGTATGGCGGTGGTCTCGAAAATCTTTGGTCGAGAACCTTTTCTCTCGAGTAAACCACTGCGTGCAAGCGCTCGGGGGTTCGAATCCCCTCCTTGGCACCAATTTTACTAATTGGCACCAAAGTTAAATGAATAAATCAATGAATTGTTTTTGGGATTTTTCTAAAACTAAAATTCTTCTCATTTGGCTCCATTCAATATCACTCTCGAGAGTGTCAACTTTGACAAAGATTAATTCTGCTCGAGAGAAATAAACACCACTAAAAAAAAGGAGAAGTTTTATTGAAAAATAAATGTAGAAATAAAACTTCCTAAGAAAAATATGTGAAGTGCTAACAAAAGACTGTTTGTAATTAAACCAAATTTTGCTATTTTTCTTTTTCCTTTTTTTATGCTAAGGGCACCTGTTACTATACCAATTATATTACATATATTAAAAGTAATAATAATAGCAAGGATGCTATAGGTTCCAATATATTCCCAAGCATAGTGCATTATTATTATTAGTAACCACCATACTGTGATAAGGAAAAATAAACCTAAAGAAAATGAAACATAGGATAATGTAGTAAATAGTTTTTTTCTATTAGTTTTTTCATTTGAATTAGTGTTAACTTCATTTAAACTTCCATTTTCTTGAGGAGATGTTTCTCCACTTATTTTATTTTCATTCATCAAAAGTCCTTACTCCTTTACATCTAAAAATAATTTTTCAGACATAATACCTTTTAGTACCCCAAATGTTGAAGTATGCATTTCATCACTATAAAGATCATTGAAATTGTCTTTAATATCTATGCCAAGTGAAGTAATATGTTTTGCGTAGAGTAATTATGCATTATTGAAAAATATGTGTTCTTCACTATCAAAACAAATAGAATGTTTTTAATGAAAAATATGAATGAATGAATGTTTTTGTAACCTTGTTACACCTAAAAGGAGAAGTATTACAAGCGAAGGTTTTCCAGACCGATTTTCACTTGCTTTTTTGCTTGAACAGGTTCTGCTGTTTATTATTCAACGAAGAACATTTATCGTGAAAGTTCTATTTCTACGTGAATGTCATCTGGCATTTTTACTCTCATTATTTGTTTGAGAGTTCTCTCTTCTGCATCGATATCAATTAATCTTTTATGGATGCGCATTTCATAATGCTCAAAAGTTTGTGTACCATTTCCACATGGGGATTTTCTTACTGGTACGGTTATTACTCTTGTTGGGAGAGGTATTGGCCCTTTCATTCGTACGCCTGTTCTTTCAGCAATTTTTTTTACTTGATTGCAAACACTTGCCAATGAATCAGTATTTTGGCCGCTTAATCTTATTCTTGCGCGGTGCGCTGACATTTTTAGTTTTCCTACCTATTATTGGTTTGGCTTTTTTTCTCTAGATTTCTTTTAAAAAACTTTCCATTGTGTTTTATTGGTTCTTAAACAAGTAGAGCTCTTCTTAGAGCTAATATTTATCTAATGAAACATCAGATAATTTAGATGGGGTTATTACTTTGTTTCGTCCTTCTAAAGAACTTTTAACCGATCCTGGAATTAGATATCTTGAATATTATGGTATGCGCTATATTCGAGCTTATTCGGGTATAAAGATCGGTATGGCAATAATGAGTGGTATATTTTTTAGTGTTGTAATGGTTACTTTTTCACTTCATGTTATGGATGATTTTATTCCATTCTATTATATTATGAGTGGAATGGGCGGGATCTTTTTCCTACTAGCAGTTATTTTCGTATTATTTTTTCCAGATAGGAGATTTTTTAAGTACATAGTTGAATTACGTGATAAAAACGCAGTTACGGAACTCAAAGAAATACTTTACAAACCAGGTATTAAATCTACATTAGCTATGTTGGCATTAATTGATTTAGGTGAAGTTGAACCCGAAACCTTCTATCGAATGAGTAGAGGTAGTGATCAGCAATCTTTGGGTGGATTATGAATGCGATTGAAGTTAAGATTTTAATAGCTTGAATTGTAAAAGAATATCGTTCCGTTTTCATTCTTTATAAAGGAACTTTATTGTCACAATCGATGACAAAGTTAAAATAAGAGTAAAAATCGTTTTTCGTTCCACTGGCAATTGAGGGTGAGATTATCCAAGATTCCAGTATTAAAGTTTAGTCTTATAAAATAGAGACTTCAAACTTTAGGCTTTGAAAAAGCCAATCGTAAAAGTTCGATTGGAGAAAATTATCATGGGTCATCGTAAGAGTAACGCACCACACCAGGGATCACTCTCCTTCAGAAGAGTCCGAGTTAAGACTCAGAAGGGAAAAATACGATCTTGGCCTGATTGGGATGGAGCCCCTAAGCTCCTTGGATTCGCAGGATTCAAAGCCGGCATGACGCATGTGACTGTCATCGAGAATCGAAAGAACAGTCCAATGTTCAACCAGGAACGCATTGTTCCTGTAACTATATTAGAATGCCCACCTCTCAAGGTGATTGGTATCAGGGGATATCGTTATACCCCCACAGGACTTGCTATTGCTGCTGAAGCAATGATCAAGGACCTTCCTAAAGAACTTAGTCGAAGAATGATTCTTCCTAAGAAGTATGATGCCAAAGCACGACTAAAAACCCTACAAGAGCGTCTAGGGTCAATTTATGAATTGAGAGCTATTGTCATGACGAATCCACAACAAGCAAAACTTCCGCGTAAGTCACCTGATATCCTTGAGATAAAAGTTGGCGCTAAAGAAATGACGGAAGGCTTTGAGTTTGTTAAATCCCTTTTAGGTAAAACAGTCACACTTGATTCTGTTTTTGAGATCGGTGAATTAATTGATACCATAGGTGTTACAAAAGGTAAAGGTATACAAGGGCCTGTTAGAAGGTTTGGAATTAAGATACTTCCTCGAAAGACTCGAGGAGTTAAACGAAAACCTGGAGCATTAGGTCCATGGACTCCCTCTCGTACTATGTACACGGTTGCACACCAAGGTCAGCATGGGTACCATCAACGTACTGAGTATAACAAGCTCATTATGAAAATTGGTACTAAAGAGGAGAATATTACTCCTGCTGGCGGTTTTAAGAGATTTGGTTTTGTCAACAGTGATTTCGTAGTTATGAAAGGTAGTATCCAAGGACCACCTAAAAGACTCATAACTTTGAGGAGTCCGATACGGGGTAAGAAACCCGTAACTGCACCTGAAATATTGCAGATTTCCCTCAGCAGTAAAATGTAGGAGATAAGAAAAAAATGAAGACTAAAATTTATGGTGCAATTGGTTTAGCTAAAAAAGCACGGGTAGAATTACCCGAAGTTTTTGACACACCCTATAGACCTGATCTTATTAAACGGGCTGTCTTAGCCGTACAAAGTACTAGAAGACAACCGAAAGGAACTAAATATCACGCAGGTTGGACTGTAGCTTCAAGTTGGGGCACAGGTAGAGGTGCTGCTAGAACTCCAAGAAGTCATGGAAGCAGAACTCATTCAGCATCTAGAGGTGCATTAGTGAATTACACCGTTGGTGGTAGAGTAGCTCACCCCCCTAGAGCCGAAAAGAAAATTGTTGAGAATATCAACAAAAAAGAACGTCGTTTAGCAATTCGCAGTGCTATTGCCGCTACATCTAACAAGGATTTAGTCCTTAACCGTGGTCATAGAGCTGCTAGTTTTGAATTACTACCAATCATTTTTGAGGATGGAATTCATGATAAAATCGCTAAAACTAAAGACGCTATAGAGCTTCTTACAAAAATAGGCTTGATTAATGACATTGAACGATCCAAACAAGGAAGACATATCCGAGCCGGAAAAGGCAAAGGTAGAGGACGTAAGTATAAGAAACCTGTCGGACCACTTTTTGTTATTGACAGAGAATCTAACTTCTGTAATTCTATAAGAAACCTTTCTGGTGTTGAAATTGTCGATGTAAAGTACTTGAATGCTGAAATGCTCGCACCTGGTACTCATGCAGGTAGATTAACTGTCTGGATGGAAAAAACTATTGATATCATCAATACAACCTATCCTAACAAGAAAATCACTGCATCTAAAGCCAAGAAAGCAGCAGCTACAAAATAGGAGATTTGAACACAAATGAGTCTTGAAGAAAACTTATACTCGATAATTATTGCTCCTTTTAGTAGCGAAAGAATTTTCGAGCTAATTGAGAGTCAAAATAAGCTTGCTTTTATTGTTAAGCGCACAGCGAATAAGCAAACAATAAAACGAGCCATTGAAAAACTCTACAATGTGAAAATTGTAAAAGTAAATACAATGATCACTCCAAAAGGCAAGAAAAAGGCTATTGTTCGTTTACATGAAACATACAATGCTGTTGATCTTGCTACAGCCTTAGGATTAATGTAATTTGGAGGCATGAA
>JAUWKS010000024.1 GCA_030614005.1 Candidatus Heimdallarchaeota archaeon
AGAACTATTCCAAGTCCTTCTGCTTCTTTAGGTAGAAGATCAGACCAAACTAAATCGGTCCTAACTCTTGGTTTGGATGGGGGTAATGTAAGTATTGGAACCCACTCTCTTGGAGTAGTTACTTCTAAAGGAAACTTTTGAGTTGCTTTGGTTCGTTTATTAAAATTATTTATTTTAGTCATGTAATTCACCTGTTTAACTGAAATATTGTTTGTAAATCTCCAAGTGCTCTATAATGCAGTTCAAAATTCGCAGCAAATTTCTCGGAGGGGACCAATCTAACCAAAAACTGTTTTGCTTTATCTGCTGCGAGTGATTAATCGCTTCCAAAGCAGCAATTAGATTGATTGTTCTCGTATTGATATGGTCAAAGTTATTTACTAACTCAGGGAGATTTTCATCTTCTGTAGGAATTCTTCCGATAGAGTATAGTAATTCCTGTACCATTCGGCTAGTGGTGTTCAATTGGTAATAGCATTGCCTGTTAATTTTTTCACGAATTAATAGCCCCCGAGAAACCATTTGTGAGAGAATTCTTTGGGTTTGGTTTTGCGTCAATTGTAATATTTCTCGAATATGGTTTGTTGAATATTTAGCGAAATATAGTTCCATCTGAAGAGCATAGGAGAGTAGAACCAATACTATAATCAAACTTCTATCTTGTTCCTTCTTTTGGAATTTAGTTAGCTGTAACTTCTCCCGACCTCGCTTATTATTCCAAGTACGCCATTTCTGCATTGCAAATCCTCGAAACACACTACGAGTTTTTCTAGCAGCGAGTACTCTTTCTTCACTTCCGGCATACAAATCTGCATACTCTGAAGCAAATTTGTTCACTAGGGTGAGATCGCGTTCGATTCCAGAAGGGCATATAACAAAAGGGTTAAAATTAGCTTCTTGAAAACATTGTTTGATTTTTCTCGTACTGAGCTGTTTTTCCAAACGGAATTCTTCAAAATAACTAATAAATGCTTTTCTAAAAATTGCTAAATAGTGCTCGAATGCTTGGAGAAAGGGAATAGTTTTTCCGTGATAATACACTGGGAGTGAAACTGCTGCTGTGATTAGTTGTTTGATCTTCTTTTGTGCGTTGTTTTTTATTCGATAGACCTCTTGTCCTTTTTGTCCTAGCACGAGTGAACAATCATCAATAGTGAGCACTCCTGCTTGCATTGCTTCAAACATAGTTATCAAAGCTAGCACTCGCACTGGTTCGATAAGATCAAAATATAACCCAAGATTGTCTATATCTGACTTTGTTCGTCTTTTATGGAATAATCCCGCACCCATAAGAGCAGGCTCAAGACCAATCTTTCTAAACACTTCATCAATTTCTGAGCGGAAGCCCCTAATAAACTGATTAAGGATCACATCTAACGGTGCATATGCATGACTTGTTTTCCGACTAAAGGAAAGGAACATATCCTTAACTAACCGTGAGGTAACTCTCCCACGCGTCCAGAGACCAACCTTTGCTCCTTCATCTTTGAGCAATTCAAAGAAAAATCTGTTACTTTGTGCTTCCAGTTGCATGCCATAATAACGAGAGCGTACTCCTCCTGCAACCTTAATTTGTAAATCAATCATCTCGAATAACTGACGGTTAATATGTTCATTCGGGAATTCTTTTCTCAGGTTTGTTTTTCTGAGGTATAACCCTCCGCCAATATTTGATAGATGTCTAGCTTGTAAAAAGGACTGATTGAATGTTTTCTTCTCACCTAGATAGGAAATCACTGTTTGCAAGAATTGGTATTGTTCTTTAGTGAATGGTTTTTCTCGGGATGATTCACTCGATAAGCTCCTTTTTGATTTTTTCTCTTTTGTTTTTGCTCTACTAATAGTGTAGTGATATTTTTCTGGTTCAAATTCTGCTAATGTTAATAGGAATTTCTCTATTCTTTTGTAGCGTTTCCCCGAAAAGAAAATATATTGTACTTTTTCAAGTGGTATTTCATTTTTGCAGATAGTAAGAACGAATGTTTTGTCACTCTTCCTTTCTAACTTTATATTTTCATTGTCATAGATTACAAAAGCATACGAAGGATCTTTTTCCAACAATACTTGTGGGATTGACCCTGCTATTTGATAATAGAGCATCCTAAGAAAATGACGATGTTCTGTTTGAATAGTTATGCTTTCTTCATTTTTCTTGAAATAAACTGTGGAACACTTTGGACAACTAACACGTTTGCGAGGAAAGAATAATTGCTCCTCAGAACCGAACTCTTCTATTTTTTCTTGGCAAGAGCAACAATGGAAAACAGTTTTCTTTGTTTGTCCGAGGAAGTATGAATCAGCTATTTTTCTCATTTTTAGTGAGAGTTTTTGGATGTTGATAGTAAATCTAACCTTACTGAGAGCTGAATTAAAATCAGCTAAATCTTTGTGGTACTTGCACGCTGTTGCCTCTGGTCTAATGGAGCTTTTAGCATAGTTATAATAGTCGCTTGGTACTAGGCTTGGATTGTATGCTTGGAGAAGACGTAGGAGTAAGCAGGTCTTGAATCGCTTATTATAGCACATACAATTCTCACAAGTTTTCGTTAGAAATGGAAATTTAGTAAATAATTCAAGAGTACCATACTTGAGTTCGGAACTACCACTGTTATCGAAAATTTTTAGTGATGTAAGCAAGCCTTCCGCTTTGAAATTTTCCAACTCCTTTTTTGTTTTTTGAAAGTCAAGGTGAAATTTTAGACTTGTTTGCTTTACAGTTATAGGTTCATACCCCGCAGATTTTAGCATTGCTTCGCTTCTTTTTTCTTCCCAGGTTCTTTTCTTGTTCTTTTTGTAACTTTTCAATCGCTGAAAGAATAAGTAAGCATTGGTTTCCATAAGCTTCTCAAAGGCACCCAGTAATTGTATAGATGCAAAACTGGTATAATCTTTGATTATAAATCCGAATTCTCTCTCAATAAATTGATCGTAAACATCAAAGGAATCATTAACGAAAGAATCTAAATCCTTCTGCTCACTCTGTTCTGGTAATACCTGAAAGTCTACATTTTCTAGACCAATTAATAGACAGTAAAATCGAATGATCTCTTCGAGAGATAATTTTGCGCTTGCTTTGATCCGTTTATACAAACAACCTGCTAGTTTGTTCAAAAAGGACGAAAACCCGAGCTCTATTCCAGCAATATTAGAGGTGGCAACAAGAACTGCTTCACCTAGTCCTGTAAGATAGTATTTGCTATCTTTCTTCTTCTCTACTAATGGAAGAAAAGGAGTGGATTCAGCCGGTTCTTGCCAAGAGATAGTGGTTTTTATCGAATTGCTTTCTGTGTGCCCATAGATGGTGTGCGATACTCCCTTGGTAAATAAATTTAATATTTGAATAAGTTTTATCTGAATTCGTTTATCGATTTTTATTTTTCGTTTTTCTATTTTATTTTTGCAATCTTCATTGTTCCTTGCCAATTCTGGATAGATATTGTTACTAAATAGATGCAGCTTGTATGTTATAGTCTCTTGAATTTTCCTTCGTAAATCAGCGGCACTTTTTCTTCCACGAAAGAGCTCACCAAAGATGAAAAATTGATAATGTTCATCTGATAAATTTGGCAAAGAATTTCTAAATGGGTTGTTGTTCTATGTTCTCTGCCCTTCCTGACATCGAAAGAAAAGACAATTCTCAACTTTGAGCAAGTATTTGTATTCCTCTTGAGTAAGCTCTGGAAACTGAGCACTATCCAGAAGAAAGGAAAACTGAGGTCTTCGACACTTATGTCGGTGAAGCCCACCAATAATGACATCTAAATCAATAACCTCGTCTTGGCATCTGTATTTAGTTAGCGGATTAAGAAAGACAATTTGTTCTGTCGTTGGACAGACTTTGTTCACCACTAAATCTCTTAGTTTTTTATAGGTTAACAGAATAAAATCTGCAGTAGTATGGTTCTGAGATTTAAAGTCCTTGTCAATTTCATCCTTCAAATTATAGATCATATTATAGAGCTTACAACTAGTAGCGTATTTGGTTAATTCTTGTAGTAATGCTTCCCCATCTTTCTTTGACTTTACAACAATAAAGACCGGAAATGGAGTGTGTTTTCTCAGAGCTAATATTCGACGAACAGTAAGAGAAACAAGAGTTGGATTAAGACAACGTTTTTTTGGTTGATAGTTTTTACAAATTAAAGCAAGACTTTTGTCATTTAGCACTAGTAATTTTTGCTCTTCTGTAGTTAAGTCCGTTAATACAGGGTCATCTAACAATTTTCCTTGCTCTAATATAGAAGTAATACCTAAGGAAAGGCAAAGAGGGATGCTCTTTTTCGGGAATGTTTCTGTACTCATTATATCAACTCACAAAGGAGGGGTAGCTCTTCCAATAACCGGAAGATATCTCTCTGTATTCTTTTTGTCGGTTTTATTTATAAAGAGCTAAAAAACGCCCTTTTCCTTTATAAGCGGCAGAAAAAACGACATTCCTTTCTGATTATAATAGAAATTGTGTTTACTACTTTTTTTTATTTAAAATTACTTGTTTCTCAATAGTTTTTCGCACAAGTGCGCCCGAAGGGTTGACTTCCGTAGGAAGGCAGATAGCACTATGCGAATCGGCTCCGAGCCAGAGCATTGAAAGAACAATCAATATTTTACAACTATACTTTCAAATGAAAGAATTCCTTGACAAATGAATACAAAACTGTATTGTAAAATCTCCTCCCTTTAGGGATAGGGAGTGAAAAATAATTACAAAATCTCTTTTTATAGTCTTTTAATAATTGATTTTGCTTGCCAATAAAAAAGAAATAGTTATTTTTGTTCAATTGTATTCCTTGTAACATTGTTAAAAGTACATCATTTGGTTGTGTATCCAATACACAAGTAGAATTAGTTGATTGAAAAGTTAATTTCTGATTTTCTGTGAAAAATCGTTGGAATGAATAATTTGTTTGTATAAAAAAACGCTTGAGAAAGGAAATCGGTATCGCAGTAGCATTCCGTTCATATTGTGAAACCAAACTTTGAGTAATACGAAAGTTTTTAGCTAGTTCTTTTTGTGTTTGAGTACCGCGTAATGTTTTCAGAAACCCCCCTAACCCTCTAATGCTTATATGTGGTAGTTTTGTATAATCAAAAAAACCATCTAGTAATTTATCTTCTTTAAAAGCAAGAACCTGTCCTTTCCAGAACCCTTCCTTCAATAAAGTATGTGGTCGAGGAGAAAAACGATTAATTTTTCTTGCTAGAATTGTCTTTATCTCTGCTTGTTTTTGCGGATGAGCTGTTCCCACTAAATCAGTAAAGTCTTTCCTTGATCGCCCTAAAATACTGACACTATAGGTTATACCTCCAAAAACTTCTTGTTGGTAGTTCTGAAACGTGATATTATGTTGTTGTAGAAATGTCTCAAAGTCTGTAATCAATCTCCGGGAGGCAGAACCAAATAATATTGTTGATTTGTAACTTCCATCTGCATCCATTAATCCTCGCCAGAACGCACATCTCATTACTTTATCCGTTTGAAACAAAAACGGTTCGCATAGTGAAGGATATTTCCGTTCATTTATCGGTTGTCCCGAAAGAAAATTAAAAAACCGAACGATCCATTTACCAAGTATATTTATATTCCAAGCTTGAGCATTTTTCTGAGGAAAAAACTCAATATTTGATTGGAAATTCTCTTCCAATAACTTCTCTAGATTCTCTATATGCTCTTTTGAATTATCAATGATATTAATAAAATACTCTGCGAGATGACCATCACCCATGATAACTCCTACTAAATAAGCAATGTCTTCGGTAAGAAATAGAGGTAGCTGAAAACCTTCTCCTCGTGCAGATTGAAACTGGATATATTGTTTTCCTTGAAAGAATCTTTCCCAAGAGGGAAACAACCGGAAAAGAGGAAAGGGGATGCGTTGTTGCTCTTCCAGATAGGAAATGATCTTTTGTTGCCAAATACGAATGGACTTATTGTAATTAGAATTCAAAAAATAATGATGAGCTTTTTCTGCGAGAGCAAGAGAATGCTTCCTAATGACGGTAACAATATTTGTGTCTAGGAGAATATACGGAAAGGATTGCAGTATTCGTTCTCCGGAAACAAAATCGTTCTTTCGGATCATAAAAGAATAAAGCTGGAATTGAGCATTAGCTGTAAAAATCTTCTCTCTTTGACCACTCTCTATAATGTCATTTGTTGCTAACCAAGTATTCGGGATAAGAGGTTCAGGGTCAACTAGTAATGGATCCGTTCGCCAATTGAGAAAATCTTGCATGATCATTCTCCTAGTAAATAGTAAGAAATTGTACTTTTAAAGGCATCTTTGTTTAGCTGTTCGAAAAACTAAAAGATTAAGTATTCTTTTAAATAAAGGATAATACTTTCAGTCATCTCTTTAGCTAAATGAAATATATTTAGCTAAACAATAACAGTATGAAGAAAAAATGCTCTCAAAAGAACAACGCCTCACAAGAAAAGCATACAAAACACTATTAGCTGATTTGCCAAAGGACGAACTAGAAAAAGCATTAGAACAAATAGGGCAGATAACAAAACCAGAAGCAAAGAAAAAACCATTACTGCTAACCACTAAAGTAAAGATCCACCCAACACCAGAACAAGAAAAGGTTCTCTGGGTACTAGCAGAAAACTGTCGGTTAATACATTACTTTGCTAATAAAGAGCGAAAAGAATGGTGGGATAAAAATGAGCATTTACCCAAAAAGAAACAAGATAAAAAGAATAGACCGACCTATCACAAGCAGTCAGCACAATTGCCAAAATTAAAAAAGCAATATCCCAGATACAAACAGAACTATGCCAAAACTTTGCAAGAAACACTCAAACAATTAGAAGCGGATTACAAATCATTTTTTGCATTAAGAAGGAATGTCGATTCAGATGCCAAACCTCCCCGCTTCAAAGGAAAGAAATATTTTACTACTATCCACTATAACCAGAGCGGATTCAAGATTGAAGGGAATAAGATTACTTTTAGCCATTTTTATCCAACGAAGGAAACAAAAGAGGTAGATTTAACTTTTGAGATGGAAGGGAAATTGACTTTCAATGGTAAGCTGGTCAAGCAAGCAACCCTCTTTCAAAAGCACAAGACTAAAGAGTTTTTCTTAGCGATCATTTACGAAGAGGAAACACCAACCTACTATGACAATGGCATCTATCAGACAATAGACCTCGGAGTAATCAACCTTGTTGCAGCAACGAATAGCCATGCAGGAAAGTCATTTATAATCAAAAACAAGCGCGTGGACAAATATTGGCAACGAAAAATAGAGGAAATACAAGGTAAACGGGATCATTGTAAAAAATACTCTAATCGATGGCATTGGCTCAATAACAAAATGTGGAAAATGATACGAAAACAAGCAAACCAGTTTAAAGATTTTCAGCACAAAATAAGCAAACAAGTGGTCGAGAACTCCAGAGCAAACACGATTATCATTGGTGATCTGAACGTTAAGGAAATGTCGAAGGGTAAAAAGAGAGATAAAAAGAACGATAAAAGCAGACATAGAACTATGCAAAGTACTGGTTCCCTTGGTCGCTTCGCTCGATACTTAACCTACAAAGCACAACGAGTAGGTAAGAAAGTAATAAGGATCAGTGAACGAGATACAACCAAACTATGCACCTATTGTATGAATAAGGAGAACAGAGCCCTCTCCGAACGAACTATCAGTTGTGATTGTGGGTTAGTAATAGGTCGAGACACAAGCAGTTCAGGAACACAAATGCAGCGCTTCCTCGCTTTACTAGCACTATCACAGAAACGCCTTGTGGTCAGGCAACGACTCTTGAAGGAATTTCGAGAGAAGTTTTTTGCGATACACAGCCAAACGTCAAACGAAAGTTCCTCCTGTATTGGAGTTGGGCGGACTCGCAGCGAATCAAAAGTTAACAGAAACGCTTTAAGCGTTCGTTAACCAAGATAGACCATAAAACTATTCAAAGTGAAATATTTTGATTATAAACTACTTCAATAAATAATTTTCAAACTAAAGATAAACTCACCTCGTTAGCCTACGAAAATATTACAAAACAGATGGTTTACTGTTTGTTTTCTCTATTCGGATAGCAATCGGATAATAACTTATTAAAAGAGTCAATCTTGAATGAAAGAGAGTATAGTAAAATTTTGAGGAGATTTTCTTGGATAAAAAAAGGAAAATTGTTGAATCTGTTCCAAATTATAGCGAAGGAACTGATGGAAAAGTCGTTGAAGCAATTGTCGATGAAATACGAAAAACACCAAAAACAAACATCATCGATATACAATACGATTCTGATTACAATAGAGCAGTAATTACCTTCGTTGGTGAACCGGAAGCAGTATTACAAGCAAATATTGCTGCATCAAAGAAAGCTCTTGAACTAATTGATATGACAAAACACAAAGGTCAACATCCACGCATTGGTGCAACAGATGTAGTGCCATTTGTGCCTGCTCAGAATGTTTCAATGGAAGAATGTATTGAACTTTCTAAGAAATATGCAGAAGCTATGGCTACCGAAGGTGTTCCAATTTACCTCTATGAAGAGGCTGCAACAAGACCTGAGCGTCGGGACATAGATAATATTCGTGTTGGAGATTACGAAGGATTACGCGAAACTATCAAAACAAATCCAGATCACAAACCAGACTTTGGTCCTTCAGAATTCCATCCAAAAGGTGGTGCAACAGTAACCGGAGCAAGAATGGCTTTGGTTTGTTTAAACATCAATTTAGGAACCACAAATGTCAAAGTTGCTAAAAGAGTAGCTCGAAGAGTGCATCTTGCTTCAGGTGGGTTAGTTAACATTAAAGCAATGGGCACAGCAATTGAAGGTAAGGATTATGTTCAAGTTGGTATTAGTAATATCAATTTTAAGAAAACGCCAATGTATAGACAGTTAGAACTTGTTCGGATTGAAGCTGCAAGATATGGTGTATCAGTTATCGGAACTGAACTTGTTGGACCAATTCCTTTAGAATCAGTGCTAAATTCTCTCGAGTATTATCTTCAAATAAACAATCCCAAGCACTTGAAAGAAGAACACTTAATCGAACACTATTTCGATTTTTAAGTCAAATAATAGATTTTGCGAGTAAAACTCGCAATTTAATCTTTTTTAATTTTCAATAACTATTAGACCATTTTTGATAACTTTGGAGACAAGGTTTACTCCAAACTGGTATGATAAGAAATAATGATTTGCAACATCAAAAATTACTATATCAGCTTTTTTACCAACTTCCAAACTACCAACAGTACTTTCTCTTTGAATTGCACATGCAGCATTAATTGTTGCTGCTGTTAAGGCTTCAGCGGGAGACATTTTCATGTTATAACAAGAAAGAACAATTACCATTAACATAGATTCTGTCCAACAATTTGGATTAAGATCTGTAGCAATAGCAACTGGTATACCATATTCAATCATCTTCCTTGCAGGCGCGTAATCTTTCATCATTAAACAAAAGGGAGTGCCTGGTAACAAAGTAGCAATAACCTTTTCTTTAGCCATTGCTTTCAAACCTTCATCATTTGACTGGAGTAAGTGCCCTGTTTGAACTGCCTGTAATTCTGCAGCAAGAGCAGCACCATTTGTATCAACAATTTCATCAATATGAATAACAGATTTTATGCTGCGTTTTTTTGCAGCAAGTAATATTTTTCGAGTTTGCTCTATTGAAAAAATACCCTTTTCACAAAAGACATCGCAAAATTCAGCAAGGCTTTGTTCTTCTATTATTGGAAGCATTTCATTGATGATCAAATCAACATATTCATCTGTTCTTCCTTTATATTCAGGAGGTATAGCATGAGCTCCGAGAAAAGTAGCAACTAAATCTATTGGATGCTGTTTGTCCAGTTCCTTGATTGCTTTGAGTGATTTTATTTCAGCTTCTACAGATAAACCATAACCAGATTTTGCCTCTACTGTAGTGGTGCCGTATTGAAGCATTTTATCTAGTATATTTGCTCCATTTTTTACTAAATCTTCTATTGAAGCTTTTCTAGTTTCTCTGACAGTTTTCAGAATTCCTCCACCTGATTCAAGAATTTCTAAATAGGTTTTACCAGCGAGTTTCATAGATAGTTCATTTTCCCGAGAACCAGAAAAAATAAGGTGAACGTGTGGATCCACAAATCCAGGGGTAACCAATTTACCAGTAGCATCTACAACTGCTGTTTGATTACCAATTTTCATTTTCTTTAGAAACTCATCTGAAGTGCCAACGAAAATTATCTTATCGTTTTTTATAGCAATTGCTCCATCTTTAATAATAGCTAATTCACTCATTGCCTTACCAACACGTGGTGCACCAATCTTTGAGTCCATGGTGACCAATTCATTTGCATGTAAAATTACTAAATCAGGAATTTCTTTACTAAAATCACTCTTATTGGAGGACACTTTCTTACACTCCTATTTACTGAACAAATCCTTCAAGGGATAGACCTTTTAATAAATTTCCTTTAATAGATAGAAAAAATATAACAAATATTTAAAAAATCTAAAATAGGCATAAGATATCATATAGAAGTTCGTTTAGTAACGAATGAAATCAACAGGAATTGTTTAGTTTGACGGATCTAAAGAAGGAAATCGAAGTTTATGATCGACCTATGTATATGGATTTGAAACCTGAAAAATCACTTGAAGCTGATGAAAGTGATAAAATTCTTCATTGTAAAACTTGGGATACAGAAGCGGCACTCCGAATGCTTTACAATAATCTTAATCCAAAAGTTGCGCGTAACTGGGAAGAACTAATTGTTTATGGTGGCTCAGGTAGAGCAGCTCGTAATTGGAAAGAGTTTCACAAAATCGTTAGAGCACTAAAGGAACTCGAACCCGACGAGACACTTTGTATTCAATCCGGAAAAGCAGTTTATATTGCTCCAACGCATACAGAAGCACCTCGAGTGATTATTGCTAATTCAAATTTGGTTGGCAATTGGGCTACTCAAGGTTATTTCGATGATTTAGATCGTCTTGGATTAATGATGTATGGACAAATGACTGCTGGCAGTTGGATATACATTGGTACTCAAGGAATTCTTCAAGGAACCTATGAGAGTTTTGCTGCTTCTGCAAAGATTGATTTCAATGCAGATTCTTTGGCTGGAAAACTCATCCTAACGGGAGGTATGGGAGCAATGTCGGGTGCGCAACCAATGGCAGCAACGTTGAATGATGCAGTTATTCTCGATGTTGAAGTTAAAGAATCAGAAATCGCTCGTAAAGTAGAAGAAGATTACTGTGATAGATTAACCACTAGTCTTGATGAAGCTATTGAATGGGCAATGGAAGCAAAGAAGAAGAAAGAACCTCTCTCGATTGGTTTAGTTGGCAACGCAGCTGAAACTCATCCAGAATTAGTAAAAAGGGGAATTATTCCTGACATAGTTACAGATCAAACTAGTGCACATGAAGTAAAGAAATATGTTCCTGTTGGTTATGACAAGAATTATGTAGAATTGCTTGAAAGTGGTGTGAAAATACGAGAAGGAGAATATGTACGTGAATCCTTCAAAGCAATGGCTTCACATGTAAAAGCAATGATCGATATGCAAGCAAAAGGGGCTATTGTTTTCGATTATGGAAATGCTATAAGAAATCAAGTAGAACTTGCACTTAATATTGTTAATAATAGAGCTCCACCAGAAAATAACATGACGGGAGAAGATGTAGCAGATCTAAAACAACACCTTAAGAAAATAGGCATACAATCTGTTCGAAATGAGCAAGGTGGATATGTTTTTCCAGGATTTGTTCTGAAATACGTTCGACCACTATTCTGTGAAGGAAAAGGACCGTTTAGATGGGCTTGTCTTTCTGGTAGTGCTAAAGATTTAGCTGCTATCGACGATGCATTACTCTCCACATTCCCTGATGATAAACCACTCACACGATGGATTGATCGTGTAAGAGAAAAAGTGCCCATATTAGGATTGCCTACAAGAATTTGCTGGTTAGGGTATGGTGAACGGGCGAAATTTGGTTTAATTATTAATGACTTAATCAAAGATGGAACAGTAACTGCACCTGTTGTTATTGGCAGAGATCATCTTGATTGTGGTTCTGTTGCTTCCCCAAGCAGAGAAACTGAAGGTATGAAAGATGGTAGTGATGCTATTGCTGATTGGCCATTGCTTAATTTCGCACTCAATGGTATAAATGGAGCTAGTTGGGTTTCATTCCATCATGGTGGTGGAGTCGGTATCGGTAATTCCTTACATGCAGGAATGGTTATCGTTGCAGATGGCTCTCCGGAAAGAGAAAAAAGATTACAAAGAGTTCTCACTATTGATCCTGGAATAGGCATTGCTAGACATGCAGATGCAGGCTATGATAAAGCAATTAGAATAGCTGAAGAACGAAAAATCAAAATACCAAAATAATGTGTTAGGTGCTACAAAATGAGTTTAGATAGTTCAGCATTTGATATTGACTGTGATGCTATTTCAGCGAAAGTAGAGCATTTTATCAAAGAATATGTTGAGAATTCCAAAACGAAAGGTGTCGTTGTAGGTATTAGTGGTGGAATTGATTCAGCAGTTTCTGTAGCTCTCGCAGTTCGAGCATTAGGGAAAGAAAAAGTACTCGGTCTTATTCTTCCAAATGCTGCACTTAACCAAAAATACGAGAAAGATGCTCGTGAACTAGCTGAGCAATTAGGTATTGAAGTAAGGAAAATATCAATTGCAGGTATGGTTGATGCTTTCAAAGCAAGTGTAGACAAAGAATTTTTGGAAAACCGACTTGTTGTTGGCAATGCAATGGCGCGAAGTAGAATGGTTCTTTTGTATGCCCATGCAAATTATCTAAACTACCTCGTTCTCGGTACTAGTAATAAAACAGAAATCTTAGTTGGTTATGTTACCAAATATGGAGATGGTGGAGCAGACTTTGAACCCTGTGGGGGATTATACAAAACCCACATCTGTACACTTGCAAAGTACTTGGATATTCCAAAAGACATCATTACTAAACCTCCTTCTGCAGGACTTTGGGATGGACAAACGGATGAAGGAGAATTAGGTATTACTTATAAGCTTCTGGACAAAGTGCTTCTAGGTTTTGAGAAAGATTATTCCCATGAAAAAATTGCCAAAGAACTTGAAATAGATATTGCCATAATTAAGAAAGTTGAACATATGGTCAAGAAGTCAGAACATAAAAGAAATATGCCCCCAATTTTGGAGTTTTGATGAGTAATTTCATTTGAAGAGACTAGTAGTTTATATCTCTATTTGGCAAGATATTTTTATGGGGGAATGGTTATTTCCCAATGCAGAAAAATGGATGGTTAACTTTGATGAGTGGTTTACTGAACTTCCCAGATTTTGAAGAGTTAATTTTTGGAGAAAAAATTGATTCCAAAATAACGAAAAGTAAATTAGTACATATTTATGGCAAAGCGGGTTCGGGAAAAACTACAGTAGCGATTCAATTAGCCATTGGTTACTGTTTAAAAAATAAAAAAGTCATTTATATTGATACAGAAGGGAAGGTTTCTGGTGAAAAAATTAGTAACATTGCCTCAGAAGAAAATTTTGAAAAAGTGAATAAAAATATTAGAATCTATTTTCCAAATGATTTTGATACTCAACATGATTTAATTCAAAAATTGGAATTCTATATATCTAATCAGAATATCGGTGCAATTATTATTGATACAATAACCAACCTCTATCGACAAGCAATGCTTTTTAAAAAAGATACCAATATATTGTATGAAAAATTAGCATTCGAAGTGGCATTTTTGAGGAAACTATCTCGAGATAAGAACATCTCAATTATATTAGTTAATCAGGCTACAATGCCTAAAGCAATTAAAAATGAGGATGACTCTTTAAGCTATAAGTATGAGCGAATTAATCCCGTAGCAAAAGCCATAATGAGTTATTGGGCAGATAGAGAAATCATTTTAGTTAGTCACGGTTGGGGGAACTTTGAGGCAAGAATTCCAGGTGAATTTGAGCGAAGAGTTAAATTTAGTATTGACTCCAATGGTATAGCACCTCGGTAGAAACAAGTCTTTCAAGTGAAGAAAATGACTCAAGAAGAACAAGCAAACTCTGAAAATAAGAGTGATGAAGAACAAAATTTTGATGAGCATCCAGAAGTAATTGAATTGCAAAAAAACCTTACTGGGATGAGTAAGGATCTAATGAAAAAAAACACTGATGGCATTAGAGCAGATATTTCTCAAATATCATCAAAAATAGATCAATTGAAAAAAGCAAGAGCTGAACATAATGCTGATGCTAGACATCATCGAAATATGCGGAACAATGTTTCAGATGAAAAATTCGCTATTATAGAAAAATTGAGAGAAGAAGCTACTAATGAGAAAGAACTCAGAGAGAAGTGCAATGAACAAATTCGAAATAATAAAGCAAGACGTGAAGAAGTCAAAGAAGAAATTAGAGCTGCTTGGACTAAAGTAAAGGAGTTACGAGAACGATACTATAAAATGAAGGATGAAGTTGGAGTGATGCCAGAGCAACTAACAGATGAAATTAGAGATTTGGAATGGCAGCAACAAACAACACAATTAACTCCAGATGAAGATGCAGCTATGACGAAAAGGATAATAGAATTGTATGAAAAAGCTTATTCTGCACATATTATTGGATATTCTTCAGATGAAACAGAAAAAGCAGTCGAGTTCGCAAAAGCATTGTCAGAAGAACATGATACCGCACATCAAAATGTTCTCGAGTATGCAGAGAAAGGACAAGTTCACCATGAACGAATGACTAAACTTTACGAGAAAATAGACGAGTCCAGAGCAGGTGGAAGTGGTTTACATGAGAAATATATGGATTCGCGTCAAGCAGCAGATATAGCTCATAAAAAAATAGTTGAATTGTATGAGAAAATCAAATTAAATCAACATTTACTAGATTTAATTGATGATGAACAAATTAGAAGAAGACATGAGAAATCACAACAAATTAGAAAAGAGCGAATTCAGGAAACGAAAGAAAAACAATCTTCCAATAAACGGATGACTCTTGAGGAATTAAGACTTTTAATGGGTGATGATGAAGAAGAAGATGAAGAAAAATAAAGAAGAGATAGTTAAAGATTAAATGGTAATATAATCGTAAAATTATTGAATGGTTAATTTTGAAATGCAAATGGAAGATTGTCGAAGGTAAGAATAATGACTAGAATTGCTATTGTTGAGCGGGCTAAATGTAATAAAAAGAAATGTGCTCTCGAGTGTATCAATTTTTGCCCAGTAAACCGCACATCAGAAGACGAAGATTGTATTAGTCTTGATGAGACTACTGGGAAGGCAAAAATAATCGAGCTATTATGTACTGGATGCGGTATTTGTATTAGAAAATGCCCTCGAACAGCTATTCAAATTATTAATCTTCCAGATGAACTTGAAACAGATTTAGTCCATAGATATGGTCGCAATGGTTTCAAACTATACCGATTACCTAAACCAAAACCAAACACAGTATTAGGATTAATAGGACAAAATGGTGCAGGAAAGTCAACTTCATTAAATATTCTTTCTGGACAATTAAAGCCAAATCTAGGGAGATGGGATGACCCTCCCGAATGGGAGGAAATAATTGAAACATTTAGAGGTTCTGAATTGCAGAATTATTTTCAAGCTCTACAAAATAATGATTTGAAAGCAGCTATCAAACCTCAAGAAATTAGTGGATTACCCAAACATACCAAAGGTGTAGTTAAAGATCTAATTACCAAAGTTGATGAAACTGGGGCAGTTGATGAAGTTAAGGCTTTACTAAACCTTGAAACGTTTTGGGAAAGAGATCTTTCGGTGCTTAGTGGTGGGGAATTACAAAGAGTTGCTATTGCTGCAACCATTGTAAAAGATGCAGATGTCTATCTCTTTGATGAGCCTTCAAGTTTTCTTGATGTAAAAGAAAGAATGAACGCAGCTAAAGCAATCAGAACACTCATTTCTGATAAGAGAAGAATTGTAAATGTTGAACACGATCTTGCTGTTTGCGACGCTATTAGTGATCAAATTAGTATGTATTATGGTTCCCCTGGAGCGTATGGTATAGTTACCAATCCAAGAGGAGTACGGGATGGTATCAATATTTTTCTGGATGGTTTTATTCCTGATGAAAACATGCGTTTTAGAGATTATTCAATTATATATAGTCGAGTACCTGCCCCAACAGATAGTGAAGGTAGTCATAAAATAGCACTCGATTACGGTAAATTCACTAAGGATTTCAACGGTTTCAAATTTGCAGCCAAGTCAGGTACTATTCATCAATCTGAAACAATAGGTATTATTGGTCCTAATGGTATTGGTAAAACTACTTTTGCTAAGATCCTTGCAGGGGATGAAACACCTACTACTGGTAAAGTGAGACTTGATGTTGATCTTCCAGAGATTTCTAAAGAGGAAAACGAAGAAGACGACAAAATAAAAGAAAAGCAAGGAGTAAAAATCGCTCATAAACCTCAATACATAAACTTAGAGTTTGAGGGAACAGTTGAAGAATTCTTCCGCACAATTAGTGACACATTATTAGCTGATCCTTGGACAAGAGCTGAAATAATTAGACCACTCAAAATTGAAAGTTTATTAACTAGAAATATCTCGGGCTTAAGTGGTGGTGAATTACAAAAAATAGCTATTGCCGGAACACTTGCACAATCATGTGATATGTATTTGATTGACGAACCTAGTGCTTATCTGGATTCAGAAACAAGATTGATTGTTGGTAAAGTGATTCAAAAAATAGTTCGATCCAGTGGTAGAGCAGCATTCGTTATTGATCACGATCTTATGTTCATCGATTATCTTAGTGATAGTTTAATGGTTTTTGAAGGAGAATCTGGAGTAAGTGGTAAAGTTAAGTCACCAACTACTTTGCGAAGAGGTATGAATAAATTCCTCAAAGCAGTAGATGTTACTTTCCGAAGAGATAAAGTCAGTGGACGACCTCGAGTTAATAAGAAGAATTCGAGATTAGATCGAACACAAAGAGATGTTGGCGAATTCTATTATGTCCCTACTTCATTAGAAAAAGAGTAAGAAAAAGTGAAGAATTACAGTTACATGAAATTAACTGTTTCTTCATCACTGGGATCTTGACCATAAATGCGTTCATGAGCCCATGAAAATGGTCTTACTTTTTTATCCATTTCTTCAAGCAACCAATCCATGATCTTTTCACCAACATTTTCACCATAGATCTTCTTGGCATTTCTCATAGTCTTGATTGTTTCAGTATCTTCTTTGATGAATTCAACGATATTTTTGATATTTTCGGGAGTGGATGGTGGAACAAGGACATTGGATTGGGCATCAAAAATCGATTCCGGTCTATCGGTGTTAAAGCGCAGTGTTAAGCATAACACTTTTTGAATCTCGTTTAGTTCTTCCTGGATACTACCTGAATCAGTAAGCTCTGCAAAGCATTTGCCGCTCTTCCAAAATTCGATCACTTGACCATACTCTCTCCATAGTGGAGTGAAAATAAAATTATCGTATTTATCGTGAGCTTGTAAAACTTTCTTTCGTAAATTGAATTCTTCAAGAGCCCGCTTAGTAGCATTTAGTTCACACCAAGTTATTGGTACACCATCTTTAACAAGGTCTAATACACCACTAACAATAGCTTTGAATCGTTTTGCAGTAAGATTACCACGACGATGAACGTCTACTCGTATCCAGTCATCATATTTCTCAAGATCCGGAAAGTCATCAAAAGCAGAGGTTTCTGGTTTGGGGACGAGATTTATGGCATCAACAACAGTATTTCCAACGACTCTAATTGATTTCTCAGGATATCCCTCTCTTAACAAATGCCCTCTTGCTGTCTCACAAGAAGCAAAGAGATATGATGCACCAGCTCCTGCAATAAAAGTATCCCATTGTTCCGGCCAAGGTTCAGCTCGATTCAATTCCCATTCACCATACCATTGCTTTTGAATAAAATCTTGAACATCGGGAATTGTTTCTTTGAGCTGATTGATCTCATGGAAAGATTTTGGATGCATACCCCTAATTCCCGCTTCATTCTGGCCAACACCAGAGCGAGTAGACAGAAACCAAGCAGCAGAAACGATAGCTGCTGTCAGCGTATCACCATGAGGTATTGGTAAAACAACTCTCTTAGGATATTCCCTTTGTAACCATTTACCAATGTGACCTATTTTATAGAAAATTTCAACTGACTTTTGCAGTAAATCCCCTTTTATCTGTAAATCAATTAGCGGATTCATCTGAAATTCTTGTATTCCATGACCCAATAAATTATCGTAATGTTGACCTGTTGTTGTACATATCACAGGTATATTTTTCTTATTTGCCCAATAAAGAAGTGGGGCTTGCTTGTAGAAATCAGGTTTTGTCCCAATTGCAACCATTAAAATCCATTTACTTGTATCTGAACCTTCTATTACTTTTCTAATTTCTTTTTCATTTACTTTTGGTGGGCTAAAATCTGGTTTTGGTTGCTCAAATGAAGTCATATATAATCACTCTAATATCTACTGTGAAATAGAATATTTATACGTCTTTTATTTTTAAAACTTTTTAAAATAATAATACAAAAAATGACCCAAATCCCATATTTACCCTATAAGTAGCACTAAATTTAGCTTTGAATGCTTTTCTTTAGCATCTCACTATTTATTTTTCCAAATGAATGGGTTTTTCCAGTACTTGTATTATTAACATTTAATTTCGCAGGAGCAAAGATAGCAGGATCTATCTTGTAAAAATCACCCTTCGCTTCCTTAACAATTTCATAAAATAATGAACCATATTTTGGTGATGTTTCTGAAGTTGCTTTCTTGAGATATTCAATCAGTTTATTTTCGTCCTTACATTCAACTTGTAAGAACACCTCTGCACCATAAATTAACATATCATTCGTTCGTCCCATCATTAAATCAGTGTTACTCTGATGAATGGGTGCAATTGGTGCGGAACCACTTGCAGAAATAATTTGAGAAACATCCATTCCAAGATCAAATAATTTATGTAAAGCCGTTTCAACGGATCTCCCAGAAATTTGGGTAGAGCCTGCAATGCTGGTTGTAGAAACAAGAACAACATATAGACAATCTAATTCAACGTGACATTTATCAGCTATATATTTCAAAACTTTATCAGTAGGATATTTATCCGTTTCTAAAACAATAACAGTTTCCTCAATTTCTTCAACTAATGGTAACTTCTCGAATATGTGCTTTGGTTTTCGAGCAAGGACTCTTGCAGGACCACTACCCATTGCTTTGTAATTGTCTTTATCAATTGACCACCCTGCGAATTGTGATCCCAAAGTCGCTTCAACGGGGAAGTCTGTTATAATAGAGATAGATGAAAGAGAAAAATCATCAGTAAACTTTGTCGTAGTAAGTGAAACGTCTCCAATACCACCTAAACAAAGTTGAGTTACATATTCTCCCGCTAAGTAGCCTCCTTTTGCTTTAATGCCAAAATCAATAATTATTGGTCCAAGCTTTGTTTCTAGAACTTTAGCTTTTAGCACATCACTATTACTTAGCATTTCATCGAATAGTTCGATAGCAGCGGCATTCAAATTTGACTGAATAGTTTTTTTACTTGGCAACTTAATTCCACCATTCTCTTCGCATCAAATAAGCTCTTTCAAATTAATATTAATAGAACCTAATTTTCCATCATAATTTGAGCTAGTAATTTTCAATACTCTCTTGTCAACCTTGAGAACATTAATTATACTACTCATAGCTTTTTTCATTTCATCAATGTTAATAGCGTTAATGACTATTTCATATGCACATTTGCCATCTTTTGGTAGAGAACTATCTTCAATTTTATCCTTAAGAGTGGGGCAGAATTTATGATTTGTAGATTCATTCATAAACGAGTATTTTGAACCTATCTTTGATCCGGCACGGCAAATTCCACCAGGAAATGCAGTAATTCCTTTTGCACCGGAATTTTGTAAAGCTTTAATCCCATCTCTTGCTGCATTAAGTGTATCTATTTCAGATTCACCTATTATTATCAAAACTCCACCAGCAATTCCTTTGCCCATTTGGAATGATTCCTCGATTAGAAAAGAACCATCCATTACAGGAATATTCCACATTGTTTTATCAAAAAGTGTGACTTTCTTCTGATGCCCATCACCAAAATAAGAAATCAATTTACCAATAGGTTCTGATTTATCTCCATCTTCGAGCATATTGAAGATGTTTGTAGTAGGAGCTGTAAGAGCACTTTGTGATAACCTTGCTAACAATGCTTCTTTCATCTTCGAGCTATTTTGAGCCCAAATTTGAATTATTACTCCTGCTCTTCCATCAGGTGTTTCAGTTGGATTCAAAATTTTTTCTATTCCTGCTTCAGCAGAACACATTATTATACTGGTAGCAAAACCTACGGTATTGTTTGCAGCAATTAATGCTAATTCTAAATCAGCTGCAGTGATTAATATGCGTGAATAACGCATTTTAAAACATTCAGAAAAAGTATCTTCAACCTTTGCTTGACTCATTTTATCTTCTCTCAGGTATATTTTCTTGTTGGTGTTCATGGTCAAGTATATGTTCGTTAAATGCTCTTTGCCACCGAGATTCAGTTACTATGGGAGCAATCCCAAATGTGCAAGCCCCTAGAATAACAAATGTTAAGACAGCTTTAATTCCAATTGAACAATTTTCTGGGCTTTGTATACACGAAGTGCGAATATGATCATAAAGCAGAGTGTATTTAATATAAATTGGATAGAATGGGAAGATAAATAGAAAAATCAGCATAGTAGTGGGGTTAGTTATCAAAGGATAAGCTCTTGGTTCTGTTTCAAACGCTTTCTCGTGATGTTCCTCAAAATCTTGGAATAGCCAATATTGGTATATAATATAATAAATCCCAAAAGTTACTATTGATAAGAATAACACTCGTCTATATTTTCTCATAGTTCCAAATTTGTGTTCTTTAGGCATTCTGCAACACTCCACAAAGCCGTTGATTAATAAAACAACAATCATTACTATTAAAGACTTTTCAAGGAATAGAATTTCGTTACTTGAATTTTTGAAGAAAAAAAGAGGCAGAAGATACCTTGTAAACAAGGTAACTTTCTTATTTTAACATCTCAGTGGTTTTTAGGCTATCCCAAGCTTTCGCATCCCCACGTTTAATCTTCCTAAATTCAGGAAGATGTCTTATGGTTATTACAAGCCACATCCCAAGGGCATAAAGAAGGATAAAAGGCCACCCGAGCTGTCCATCTGTGAAATAAATATGAGGCCAGAATGCTATAAACAGATCAGCTAATCCTAAAGAAGCAGAAATTGTATCTACAAGATACCAGAGCGGAGAAATGAAGAGTAACGACCAACAAGAGCCGATACCAGAAAAGCCGCTTACACGTATCATAACAAAAACGGCAACCATCCAGAATAAAGCTGTAGGCCAATAAATATAGACAAATAATCCAAGGCAAGTACCTAAACCTTTACCGCCTTTAAATCCTAGATAAGGCATCCAACAGTGACCAGCCACTGCTGCAATTGCGCATAATATTACATAAAATTGTGTATAGAAGCCTTCTGAACTAGTTTCTACAATTGGCGCTATAAGGTATTCAACTATTGCTACTGCAAGGGCTCCTTTTACAATATCAACTGAAAAAGTTATTGTGCCCCATGGCCATAACCCTGCGGCACGAATAGTATTTCTTGTGCTTACAGAACCTGAACCAAATTCTCTGGGGTCAATACCAGCAACGCTTTTACTGACAATATACGCTGTTGGGAATCCACCAATAAGAAAACCAATTATAGGTGATATAAAGAAAGGCCAAATAAGTGCGAACGACAAATTAAATCACTAGTGCGTTCTATAATTTCCGCATTTAAAAAAAATTCGCTTGTAATGACTCTTTGACAATCAAATAATGGAAAAAGAATTGAAAAAATGGTTAAGCAAGACTTACTTTATTCTTAGCTAATAGAAGCAACCCATGCGTTTCCAACTCAACTAAGCGTTCATCTAAAGTTTCTTCAGAAATATGGAGGATAATAGACAAATCTTTAATTTCCAATATTCCACCTCGAGATGCCAATGTTTGAACAATGCGTTGATCCATTCGTTGAGGTAGCAGCTCAAAAGAAATCGCGCGAATTTGGCGACGTATATTAGAATATGTTGCTTCTGCAATTGATTTTGCAACATTTATATCTTGAAGTTCCACACCTAGGCTCTTCAACAATTCACTATATTCCGAAAGTTTACTTGTGGAATGTGGTTGTTTAGCTAACTCAGCGCATTTTTGGACTATTTCATCAAGTTCTGGAAAATCATCAGGTGTTTGGATAGCTATTTTCGGAACATCAAATAAACCAATATCAAACATTTCAGGAGAAATCTGTACTTCAACACGTACAGCTCTTGCAATTGAATAATACCTACGAGGAGCGCCTTGACCAGCATCTTTGAAATCAGATTCAAGCAAACCGGCTGTTTCAAGTAATTGAAGATGTCTGAAAATGGCTTGTTGACCTAACTCAAGTTGGTATGATAATTGAGAAAGGTACATTGGTTCTGATGCAAGCATAGAAAGTATTTTTCTCCTTGTACCACTCTTTAGAGCCAAGAATATCTGATCAGTATCAGTCATTTTCATCATCTTTTTACCGTTTTTTCTTTTATTCAATATTTATGTCATTGTATATTTCTTCATTCTACTTACTCTAAATGAAAGTTGAAACTTCGCCATCCTTAAACTTTTCATTTATACCACGATATCGTTTCAAATCTTCAGACGTTCCTTTGTGGATTTTTGCCAAAGCTTGTTCGAATAGTTTATGGGAAATTGTAAATTCTTTCTTTGAAAGTTTCTCAATAGCTTCTTCTTGTGTCATTGATTTGGTAATAAAATTTCTAACGGCTAACATACCTGTTTCTTTTACCATCGAGGCTATATCTGCTCCAGTAAATCCTTCTGTTTCTTTAGCAAGAGTACTAAGATTTACATTACTTGATAATGGCATATTTTGAGTATGTATTTTCAAAATCGCTTTTCTACCTTTGAGATTTGGTAAATCAATACTAATGTAGCGATCTGTTCTTCCAGGTCGTAGGATTGCAGGATCAATAATATCTGGTCGATTAGATGCCATAATAACTACCACATTCTTTAGCTTTGATAAGCCATCAATTTCGGTTAGTAATTGACTAACTACTCGTTCAGTGACATTATTATCACCTGATCCTACACGTCGAGGAGTTATACTATCAACTTCATCCATAAAAATGATACATGGTGCAGATTGTCGTGCCTTACGGAAAATTTCTCGAATCGCTTTTTCTGATTCACCGACCCATTTACTCAGCATTTCAGGACCTTTTATACTAATGAAGTTGGTTTCACTCTCCGTTGCCACTGCTTTTGCTAAAAGAGTTTTACCTGTTCCTGGAGGACCATATAAAAGTATTCCTTTGGGTGGATCTATACCAGCTGCAGTAAAAACTTCAGGATATTTGATTGGCCATTCTATTGCTTCTTTTAATTGGTGAATAGCATTTTCTAAACCACCAATTTGATCCCATGTGACATCGGGTTTTTCAACAAATACTTCACGCAGAGCAGAAGGTTCTACCATCGCCAAAGCGTTTTGGAAATCGTTTTGTGTGACTTCAATTTCTTGTAACACTTCAGGTGGTACCGTTTCTTCTTGCCAATCAATTTTCGGCAAAATATTTCGTAAAGCACTCATTGCTGCTTCTTTTACAAGAGCAGCCATATCTGCACCTACAAAACCGTGAGTAACTTTTGCAACTCGTTCCAAATCAAAATCTTCTGTAAGAGGCATTCCTCGAGTATGAATTTGAAGTATATCAAAACGACCTTGGGCATCAGGCACACCAATTTCTATTTCACGATCGAATCTTCCTCCACGCCTTAGTGCAGGATCAAGGGAATTGGGTCTGTTTGTAGCAGCAATTACAACAACTTGTCCACGACTCTGGAGACCGTCCATCAATGCAAGTAATTGAGCAACAACTCTTCTTTCAACTTCACCAGTTACTTCAGAGCGTTTTGGAGCAATTGCATCAATTTCATCAATAAAGATTATAGATGGAGCGTTATCTTCTGCTTCTTTGAAAACACCACGAATATTGGCTTCACTTTCACCATAAAATTTCGACATAATCTCTGGACCGCTCAAGTGTATAAAATGACAATCTGTCTCACCAGCAACAGCTTTAGCTAACATTGTTTTACCAGTTCCAGGAGGACCGTATAAAAGCAATCCTTTGGGAGCTTCTACACCAAGTTTTTCAAAGATTTCTGGGTACCTCAAAGGAAGCTCAATCATTTCTCGGAGCTTCTGGATAACATCCTCTAATCCACCAATATCCTCATAGCTAATTTGAGCTATTTTTGTATCCTCAGCAGAAATAGGAGCAGATCGTAAATCGATAGATGTTTTCTCTGAAACAATGACTGTATTTATTTGTTTAGGAGAAACTCTTGCAACTTTGAAAACGATTTGATTTCCTCCGAGTATTTGAATTCTAATTTGATCACCTATAGAAACAGGTCGACCATTAAGAATTTGTAGAAGAAATTTACCATCCAGTTCCCCTCTAATTTGCTGTGTTGGAGCAACGACCACTTTTGTTCCAGTAGGAGGTTTTATTGGTTGTATTGTAACAAATTCATCTAGCTTTACACCAGAATTTAACCTAATAGTACCATCTATTCTGATGATTCCTTTTTTCTCGTCTTCAGGATATCCCGGCCAAACTTTTGCAGCAGTTCGTGTTTTTCCAACTACTTCAATAATGTCTCCAGCAGATAATCCCAATTGTTTCATAATTGAATGACCGATTCTGGCTAAACCTTTGCCTACATCCCTGTACTGTGAATCTGACACTCGTAAACGTATTAATTTATCTCTATTTTTATCTTCTATTCCAGTAGATGACATACTATTCCATCTCCATTAAATATGTAATATTTTGCTTACTGATTTTAAAAAGTAAAAATCTTATTCGATCTTTACTTCAAATCCTTGCTCAGCCTTAGCATGTTCTTTTCTTTCCACAGTTAGTTCTAGGATTCCGTTGCGGTATTTTGCAACAGCTGTTTTTGGATTAATCTTTACAGATAATTCTCGTTCGCAAGAGTAATTACGATCAGGACCTGTTGCACTGATAATAATCTTTGAGTCAGTAGTTTTAACATTAACTTCGTTTTTTGCTACACCAGGAAGTTCTGCAACAACTCGAACAACCTTATCTTCAATGAAGACATCTACAAGCGGTTCGCGATCTTTTGTAGCGATAGGAGCTCCTTTTAGTGATGGTTTTACATTTCCAAATTCTTTGAAAACTGGTTTTCCGTCAGGACCTATACTCATATTCCATCCCCATGTTAGTGGACCCATTTTTTTTCTAAATGCTTCAGGATCCGAAGCATCAAAATTTTCCATCATTTTGTTTACTTCTTCCATTAGTTGAGCAATGAATTCTTCATTAAAAACTCCACTATTTTCGAATAAATCAAAAGGCAACCATGGGAACATTTCTTTCCATTTCTCATATTCATCGTCTTTTTTTCTTCTCCAAGACATTATTAGTACCTCATTTTTCAGTAATTTGTTGAAATAGTTCTTTTTCTCACAGTTTAGAGAGTTACTCACTAAAAAGTTAATAGTAAAACAACTATCTAAGCAATATTTAAACCTTATCATATTGATTGAAAAATAACTAATCAAGTAAAAGCTAGAAAAATAAAGTAATGGAAAAAACAAGAGAAAAAGTTGTTAGATAAGACTAACAACTAATTAATATCAACTTTGACTCGTGATAGAATTTCATACATATCATCGACTTTCTTGTTGATACGCATCACGTTCTTCAGGACAATTGCTCTATTAGATCGGATAGGAGTTAGCACAAGTGTTCCAGAGCGGAAAATGAGTAATTCAATTAGATCAGGAAATTCTTTCACAATGGACATATCGGAAGCTGGAAATCGTTCAATGCCACCACCAAACCCTTTGTGATGTAATAATTCATTCCCTTCAACGATGTAATAGTTGAATAATGCACTTAGTAGCGTAAATACTAAGATAAAGAGTAACAATGCAGCTATTATATAGTAAACCCAATAGGAGAAATAGATACTCATCTCAATACCAGTTCCACTGCCACTTGTAAGAAAACCCGTGTAAGCATTTACAAGTAAGAGAACAGCAATCAAAGCAACAAACAAAATTGCAAGAATAATAGTTGTTGCACGATCAAAGTCGAATGCAATCAGAATAAGATTTAGTGAAAAAATTACTAAGAATATAATACCAATTATATTCCCATACCCATTTCCTACACTTGCTTCGTCATAAGGCATAGCAATTGTTAAATCTAAACTCATTTGAACAATCCCGCAAATAAGAGCAGTGATGAATGAAGGGATAAATAATATCATTGAGGAATAAGAGCGAATAATCATTCTATCTTTGTATTCCTTACCCGTATCATCTTCGGGATCAACTTGTTTATCTATATAAACTGTTTGAATTTTTACATGTTCATTGGAAGCATTAGTAGGTTTCATAGGAACTCCTTCATTTTCAATTTCGGTTTCGGACATAGAATATCACCATACTGAAGAGTAAAGCTTTATGATAAAATAAAGCTTCTTATGGAAGAAACTAAGAGCAAAAAAATTGTTTGTAGGCAAAAAGTCTAAAAAGATAGATATTTAACTTCAAACACCTAATAATTAGATAGGTAGAACCTTTTCAAAGGATCAATGGAGATTTTAATGTCACCACCCGATTACAAAAAATTATACGAAATCGTTTGTGATCTCTATTCTAACACAGAGCACTTCTATTATGGACAGTGGGATGAAACATTTTTTACCCTACGTGTTTTTGAGACTTGTAAAGATTTAATCAAAAAATCGAAAGCAAATGTTGAAAAAGAGGTAATTCTTACTGCAGCGATTTTCCATGATATTGGTAAAACTAAACTAAACACAGAAGAGAAAATCAAAAAAGAATGGGATGATCACCCGATTTATGGCGCTAAATTAACCCGTGAAATATTGTCTAAACAAGGTAAATATGAAAATGGCTTTATAGAAAAAGTTGTTGACCTTGTAAAACATCACGATGACAGACCAGGCAAAGTAGATATGATTCGCTCAGATGAATTGAAAATCTTACAGGATGCAGATCTATTGGCAGATATGGGCATTGCTAGTTTTATCCGACCATTTCTCTATAGTGGAAAGAACAAACGAAGAACACTAGAAAATGTAAATTATATCAAAACAGAGAGAAGAACAAACGGCGGAATATCGAAAGAAAACCTATATCGCTTAAATCTCAAATCATCAAAACGTTTTGCGAAAAAATTAATGAAAGAAGCACAAAAATTAGACAATAAGATATTAAAAATGACACAATCAGAATTAGTGGAATAACATTATTGGCTTCTTTATAAATTTGCGCCGAAAACATTTGAACTTCGCAGAGGAATCTATCAAATAAGTAAGTGTTCTATTTCTTTTTGAGCTTATCATTGAGAGTCTATGTAAGCGAAATTGCAAAGAAATTATTAAGAACTCTTTATCAACCTAAAGAAAATGAAATGTGGATTAGCTAAAAGTTGTTCATATATTTCAGGGTTCTTTTCTTTTGCTTCTTTTATCGGCAGAGGTTCCAAAAGAATATCAACAAAGAATCCAGTCTTTCTGAATATTGCAAACATACTTGCCAATGTTCTATGATAATAACTAACAGGGTAAGTTTTTCCATTAATAGTCCAAGATTCACTGTAAAGCTCCTTTTTGAAGTAATTAGGTTTATTGAACCAACGCCATCTGCATGAGGGTGATGTGTGGAAAAAACTACGTAACCATTTTTCTTAAGAATACGACTGAATTCTGTGAATACAATCAACCAGTTACTGATATAATGAAGAACAAGTGAGGAAACAATAACATCAATAGAATTATCTGAAATGAAATCAAGAGGTTTGCTAAGATCAGCCACAAGAACCTGTGCTTTATCGCCTAATCGTTTTTTCGTACATTTGACCATTTCTTCACTGATGTCACAAGCGATAACATTCGCACCTTGAGTCACTAACCACTCTGTTAAACTCCCAGAACCACAACCTGCATCTAACACTTTATTACCTTTAATATCTGGCATTATTGCTTTTGTTGCAGGGCGCTCATACAAAGCATTATGCAAACTGGTTTCATTCTTTTGAGCATAAAGCTCTGCCATATCATCATACTGTTTTGATGGATTAGCATTCATAATTTTTATTATTACTTCAAGGATTAAAAACTGTTTATATTATAAATGCGATTTACTGAGTAATTAACAAAGGTTCATATTTAAGTTTAGAAAAATAGGATAGTGTTAGAGAGTGAGTGATATGAGTTACGTAGAAAAATCTGTTTACAGGTATTTGAAAAATATTGTTACCTCTGGTTTTAAAGCGCTGTTTACAAAGAAATTTTTGATTTATACAATCTTTTTCTTAGTCATTATTGCAACAACAACAATAACAGCCATAATCACAAAATCTCCTACGCCAACTATCTTTGGCGTTCCTTCTGCTGATATGATCAATTACCTTTTCTATTTTGAATTAGCATTTGCTTTATCGTATATTCTTGTCGGGTTTGCATTAGCTAAAACACCCACATTTATGCACGTATTATTGGTAATTTTATTTGCAAGTGGAATTACAACAGGCTTTATTTTACTTAATAATATTGTAATTGCCTTGATTATTTGTTCTGTGTTATACGGTCTTTGGATGTTTATCACTGTAGTTTCATCATATTCTTTTAGCAAGAATTTACTTGGAAGTAGAGTAACTGGTAGTATTCTATTTATGGGTAAAAAAGAAGGAGGAAATTCATTATTCAGTGGGATACTTACTCCACTCATCATTGCCTGTATCGGATTGAACGGATATCTTCTATATCAAGGAATAATTTTAACTTCTTGGCTCTATATTTCTACAAGCGCAATTGGTATCTTAATGGGTGGATTTTTACTATTAGTTATTTGGCGATTAGCAAGAAAAGATGATGTTTTTTACACCATTCTACCATTCTTTTATCTAATGACGAACACTCGTGCAATACAATTAGTTATTCGACTTGTTAAAGGAGACACCAACTATGTTGCTTGGGTTAGTATTCTAATTTCAGCGTTTTTCTTGTTAAACACTATCTCCAAATATTATCGGAAAGTAAAGAAATTGGATGCAGATTTTCTACCAAGAGAAACAACAGAGAAAACAATCGATGTTACAACACCAGATGCTACCAATCAAAATGAAACTCAGGAAGAAGTGAAAGAGGAATTCTACATTAGTGACGTGTTTAAATTTATTTCCGATAGGGGAGTAGTTATGATGATATTGGGATTTGCACTAGCTTATCATAATATGGTTCTACAAATAGTATTTAACACCGATAATATCGAACAAATTCTCTTTTTCGATCAAGTAGGGGTTGTTCAAATTGGTCATAGCATTACAATGATTTTTGCTGCTTTAGTTGTTATTTTCAGTGTTATACTCTATTCTTCAAGTAGTAAATTCAAAAGCTATACTTCACCACATATCTATCGCTTGAACTTTCTTCCACCATATGAAGATGTTGAAAAATTTGTCATTGATGCTAAAGCCGGTAGAATTAATTGGAAGATTTTTGCTCGAGATGCTACTGTTACTCTCGCAAAAAAGGGATTGAGCGCTTCTACAGAAATTGGTGTTTCAGTTAAAGAGCAATCTATTGATCTTGCTAAAAAAGGAATGGACGTTGTAAAAACAAAGACTTATTCAGTTGTTGAGAGATTGCGAAACAAAATAAGTGGTGCAGTAGTAGAGGACTCAGAAGAAATTATTGTTGAAGAAGCAGATGATGATTTCTAACGCCTAATTTGAGGTGTTTTAAGAGCACCTCAAAAAAATTTCATTTTAGAACAACGAAATTTTGAAACTAGAGTAATTATAGTGAAATAAAAAAATAGTCGATTTTATGACTTGAATTTCCCAAATACATCATTTTATATATTGAAGACTTGACTTTTGTTTTATTGTTATTGTAAAAAAAAATAGGCTATTGAAATAATGTCAATCAAAGATGAGCTAACTAATAGAAATCTCGAAGAAATTGTTCGTAATGCAAACTCTCGTTCGGGAGCATGTATTTCTGTAGAAGATTGTATTCAAAAGTTGGATTTACAAACCGCAAAAGAAGCATTGGATGAATTCAAAACAATACTAAAAACTGAAACATTAGATATAGAAATATTACAAGATACAATAGCTTTATTATAGATCTTTCATGATTTAGGCAAAATCACTTTTCCAAGTCAAGATTATGGCATTGCATTGTCAGTGCAAAATATTGCATTAATAAATCAGAAAGAGCTAGCTACGAAATTATTGCTCTTCCTTGAAAGAAATATTACGATTATCGAGTAAAAGCATTGTTAAGATTTGTTAATTGCAATTCAAATTAAAAATGAAAAAGAAAGAAAGAAAATTTATTAGAATATTTTATAAAGCAAGTAAAAGCTGCATATAATTACTTTCGGAATTGATTGTATGTCTTCAAATGTATCAATTAAAACGTTGGATGATTTCGGTTTCCTTTTTTGTTTAATAGGTGGAATTTTAACAGTTGTAATGGGATTAATGTCATTTATTATTGCAATTGCAGGCGAAAAAATCAGTTGGTTTTTAGGTGCTGGTTTTATTGGACTTGCAAATGTCATTGCTGGTTCAATAGTTTCGATGATTTTTGGTGCACTTGCTGTAGTAATAGGCTTGAAATTATTTTTAGCGAAAATCTACGAATTTATTACTAAATTTGATTTAATTATTACTGCCATTGTAATGATAGTTATTGGCATCATTGTCTTTGGTATTAGTGGATTAATTATATTAGTTGCAGGCATACTCGTACTAGTTTATAGGTTACTACCAGATGGAGCTGCCAATCCAAATGGCAGATAACAACGACAAATCCTAATTGAGTAATATAAAAAAAATGTAAGAAACATAGGATTGTCAAAAAAAATTGACCAATAAAGCAATGAAATAGGTTATTTTGAAAAAGCTTCACTCATTTCTGAAATCCATTCAGCAGATTGATGTTTAAAGTAGGTTTCATAAAGTTCAGAATAAAGCCCTTTTTCGTTCATTAGACTATCGTGGTCTCCTTGTTCTACAAGCTCACCGTGATCAAGGACAAGAATCCTATCAGAGTTTTTGATAGTAGTTAAACGATGAGCAATAACAATTGATGTTCTATTAGAGAGGAGTTTTTCAAGAGCATCTTGAATCTTGGATTCAGTATATGCATCAACAGCAGCAGTTGCTTCATCTAAAATTAGTATTTTTGGATTGGTCAATAATGTTCGCGCGAAAGAAACCATCTGCCTTTGACCTGCAGATAGACCTTTACCACGCTCACCAAGAATGGTTTCTAAACCATTGGGTAAAGCATCAATAAATTCTTGGGCAGAAACTATGCGTAGAACTTCCACAATTTCCTCTATTGTTGCATCAGGTTTACTATAGCGAATATTATCAAGGACCGTACCACTGAAAAGAAAAACATCCTGACTTACTAAACCAATTTGTGATCTAAGATTTTGGATATCATAAGCTCGTAAATCAACACCATCAATTTTAATGGAGCCTTCATTGATATCATAAAACCTCATTAGTAATGACGCGATAGTTGTTTTGCCAGCCCCAGTGTGTCCAACGATTGCTATAGACTCACCAGATTTTATATCTAGATTAATATTCTTTAATACAGGCGTGCCTTCTACGTAATATTGATGTACGTTCTCAAAAGTAATTTGACCGTCAATTTCTTTGACTATTGGATTCTCTGGATTTTTCACAGTTATTTCTGCGTCGATAATACTGAAGATTCGCTCCATAGCAGCAAAACCACTTTGTATAGTAGATATTTGTGCTGCAACACGCATCAGTGGATAGAGAAATCTATTCAGCAGAAATATGAAGAGCAGTATGGTGGAGCTTGATGCAAGGTTTTCGAAAAACAACCAGCTACCAAATAGATTGATGCCAAATACTCCAAGAATACTTATTCCATCCATCACGGGCCAAATACCTGTTATTGCAAATGCTCTTTTTCTTGCAAGTTGAAATGTTGTATCATTTATTACTTCGAATTCTTCTTTCGATTTTTCTTCACGACCAAATGCTTTCGCAACTGATATTCCTGATACGCTTTCTTGGAATGAAGCATTTACTTCGCCAATTGCAGCACGCCATTTTCCACTTGTTTGTCTAATTACTCGTCTAAATAGAAGACCAACTAAGAAAACAATTGGACCCATACCCAATGTTACTAGAGCCAATCGCCAATTAACGTAAAACATAACACCTAGAACTGAAAAAACTATCACAAAATTCGAGATGAAGTTAGCAACCACATTAATCATTTCGTTAAGTTCTTGCGAATCATTTGTCAATCTAGACATTATTTTACCAGTGGCTTGTCTATCAAAGAAGCTTAAATCATGTTCTTGCAAGCTTTGGTAAGTTTCCATCTGGATTCTTTTTATTATTTTTTGAGTAACAATGGTAACTATAATTGATTGCACCACTTGTAAACCCCATAACAGTATTGATAGACCAACATAGGTTATGGCATATGGTGCAACGACAGTCCACTCTTCACCCTGCTCCAGTCGATCATACGCCCATCGAATCATCATTGGAGGCAGAATGCTAACACCTGCAATTATTAAAATACCAATAATAATGAGCAATAATTGTGATTTGTAAGCTGATAAATATTTCCAGAATCTTCTAAGAAGTTCTTTATCAGTATATACTCTATCATAATCTTCTTTGTAGCTTCTAGATTCTGCCAATTTATATGCCCTCCATTTTTTCCATCGGGGGTAACTCCGAAAATCGCTCAAATAACCGCCTATAGTCAATATTTCGTAGAATGAGCTCTGAGTGAGTTCCATTATCCATGAGAGAACCATTTCGCAAGACGATAATTATATCAGCATTTTTTATCGTTGCCAGTCTATGAGTAATAATAAACGTGGTTCTATCCTTCAAAACATTTGCAATTGCAGTTTGAATTTTCCGTTCTGTTTCGGCATCAATCGCGCTACTTGCATCATCTAAAATTAGAATTGCAGGATTAACGAGGAGTGCTCTAGCGATGGCTACTCTCTGTTTTTGACCTCCAGAAAGTGTGACGCCACGCTCACCTACAATGGTATCATACTTGTTTTCGAAAGCCATTATGAACTCATGAGCTTGAGCCATCGTTGCTGCGTGTTCAATTTCCTCTTGGGTTGCATGAGGGTTACCATAAGCAATGTTGTCTCGAATAGTCTTACTAAATAGAAAAACTTCTTGCTCAATAACACCAATATTATCTCTGAGATTAGCAATATTTATGTCTCGAATATTTATATCATCAACGTAGATAGTTCCACTAGTAGGATCATATAATCTCATTAAAAGCTTAATCAAAGTAGTTTTACCCGAACCGGGATTCCCAATAATTGCTACTGTTGCTCCACCAGCAACATTGAAATTGATGTTATTTAATGCATTGTTTCTGCTACTTTTGTCCGTATACGAGAAAGAAACATTTTCGAATTTAATGTCACCGAATCGGTTTTGCCATTCTTGAGGAAACACTGGTTCTGGCACATATTCTTCTCGTTCTTTCATTTCGTAAATCCGTTTTGATGCAGCCATACCAATCTGAAATTGAGTAATGGTCCATCCAACTTGCCATGTAGGCATCATTAAAGTCATCATCAACATAACAAAAGTAATAAGATCAGCTAAGACCATATTGCCAACTGATACTTCATAAGCACCCCATAAGAAACTAACAGCAGTAATAATAATGGTAATAATAATTGCATAATATCTTGCGCCGATTATACCTCTTCGAGTGTTTATTTCTCTTAACTTTTCAGTTTCTTTATCAAACGCAGAAATTTCTTCTGCTTCCTTCACAAAGGCACGAGCAACACGTATACCTGTTATACTTTCTTGCAATCGAGAATTCATAAGACTGTTTTGCTCCACTTGTGCTTTTGAAATGGGTCTCAATTTTCGATTATATTCCCAAATGGCAAGTATATAAAATGGTAAAGCACCAGCAATTAGGAGGGTTAATTTTGGATTAATCCAAATCATCAAAGAAACTGAAAAAGTAATGGTGAAGAATGCTTCAAAGAGAAATTTTAATCCAGGGGAAATAAAAATATTCATCTGCCGTGTGTCATAAGTCGCTCGAGCCATGACATCACCAACTTTTATCCTATCATGAAATTCTTGGCTCTTTTCTAACATATCATCATAGAATTCTTCTGTAACATTTTTTGTTACTTTATGAGCAATCAATTCATTAGTATAACTTTGAACGTAATCACCCACAGTGCGTATCACTCCAGCTATTACAATATAAAGTGATGTTAGAAGTATCGGCTGAAAGGCTCCATCAGGTTTAGCTAATTCAGCAAAAACATCACCAATTAATAATGGAGTAATGGAAACCGTGGCAATATACAATATTAAAAAAAACAGCATTACTAGAAACAGTAACTTTTCTTTAAAGATATGTTTTACAAACCATTTTTTGTAGCCCATTGTTCATACCCAAGTCTTCAAAAGTTTTTAAACGCTCAATACATATTGAAGCATTATGTAGGTCTTTTTTATACTTTACGTTTAAACTATTAAATAGAAAAAACAACTCTCACTTCATCAACCAATTTTTATCAAATTCGCCAATATAACAGAGACAAACTGATTTTGGGCCTGAAATAACACAACAAATATTTCCAGCTTCGTACAAATGAATGTTTCTACTTTGAGTATTAACTTTTTGTATTTCATCAAAAATTTCCTGTGCTAAACCTTGATTTCTAACATGATAAAGAAATACTTCATTTATTTCAGTATGCTCAAGAATTTTTTTACCATATCTCGCCATCTGAGTAACAACATTCTTTTCCCCTTTAATAACACCAAGTGGAATTACAATGCCATCTTCAAACGAAACAACAGGAGACATGTTAAAAGCTGAAGCCAATATTTTTTTGGCGCGACCAATGCGACCTTGTTTATATAAATAATTGAGATCCTTAAGTACAAAAACATTGTTAACTCTTGGTTGGATGTAAGTTAATCTTTCAAGAATCTCTTTTTTTGTTTTTCCTTCTTTTGCCATTCTTGCTGCTTCTAATACTTGTATTCCTATACCCATCATAGCTTGTTTAGAATCAAAGATAGTAATATCCTTACCAGGAAAATGATTTTGAACAATCTTTTGAGCGCTTTCAACGGTGGCAGATAATTTTGCTCCAACAAAAATAGCAATAACTGAATCTGAGATACTTAGAGCTTTTTCAAAGGCTTCAACAAAAAGACCTGGTGAAGGGACAGAAGAAGATGGAAGGTATTCTTTAGATATTTTTTCAAGTTTAATATGGAAATCTTCAGTTGAAATCTCACATTTATCTCTGCCCCAAAGCTTGTAGATTTCACTACCAAAAATAATTCTAAGAGGAACAACAGAGATATCATATTTTTTGATTATTTCATCCGAAAGATCGCTTGATCCATCGGTAACAATAGCTACTTTAGACATTGAGTAATAAACTCCTAATAGATAGAATAGTTAGTAATTAATTAAATAATAGTAAAGGAGATTTATATTTTATTTGGTTTACTTGTTTTTCAAAAAATCTGGCGACAGAAGTAACAGAAAAAGATGAAAAGGAATTTAGAGAAGAAATAAAAGACTTCACTAACTCTAAAACCAACAAAAAATTATCAGAAAAAACAAAGAATGAACAATAGGATATAGAAAACATAAACGAAGAAAAGGAAATGGTGGCTGAGGCGGAATTCGAATCCGCAATCACTAAAATATTTATACTTTATTTAATCCAATAATCGCTCTAATATTTCTACAACACTAAATTCTTATGCTAGTTGTTTTAAAACTTTTAAATCGAGGGATTCCTTATAATTTAACAGAATATTTTTGACATCAGTAATATCCTTTTCACTACGCATACCTGGCAGAAGTTTAGCAGTAATTTGTAATTCGGGGGTTGTAAGCCAAATATCTAAATCATCTAAAATTGTAATCTTAACTTTATTTGACATTGTCACTCTATCCAGAGAAGAATAAACCCCTTTAAAATCTACACGATAAAAGTAAGTTTGGGTATCAAAAGCAGTAATATGACTTTTCTCAAGTAATCCTTGTAGCATGTCTTCTTTAATTAATTCAATATTAGAAGAGTGAAGACAATTTGTTAAATTTTTTATTTGGTCAGTATTCTTGAAGGATAAATCAACAATTACATCCAAATCTTCTGTTGAGCGAACAGAACCATAATAACTAGCTGCAATGGCACCAACAATACAGTAATCAATGGAAGCTTCATTCAAACAATGAACAGTGCGTCGTATTAGTCGTTCAAAGGCGCCTATTTCGCTCACGATCTCTCACCAAATTTTTCAAATAATCAATACGTTCTGCAGGACTAAGGGTAGAAAAACGAGCTTTAAGTGAACTAAGAAAAATAGCTAAAGCTGTGTTGGATAAATCACAAGTGATTTTTACTCGTTGTTCCGGAGATAACTTGGATTCAGGTGGCAAAATAAGAAACGTCCATATAAAGAATATAACTAAAATGAATATAAAAATTTAGTAGGCATTAGGAGAAAATGGTAGCCGAGGCGGAATTCGAATCCGCGATCACAATAGAAAATTAATAAGATGAATTATCAAAAATCAATTTTTCTTAATCGATTTCATCTAGCGCAGGAGATTCCAAAACATAGTCATCGACTTCTATGATTTCAGTATCTGTAGTTGATTCATCAAATAACTGGTGGTATTCTTCATTATCTATATCATCAAGCGGGTTGGAAACTCTCAATGGATCAAATAAGTTAATTTCAGAAATCGCTGCAAAGAATCCTATTACTATCATAAGTCCAAAAATGATTGTCACTGAATAGAACAGCACACCTAATTTGTAAATGAGTGAAAATTTGTTTAGGTGGTTAATGAAATTAGCAAATAGCATCATTGCGATAAAACCTAATATGCCGCCAATCATATGAAGACCCCTTGTAACTCTCCAAATAATTATTTGAGGTTTATAGGAGAAATTTTGAGAACGTGTCATTTGACCAACAGTAGTTGAAAATAAACCTCCGAGAATAAAGCCGGTAAAGAAAAGCGGTTTTATTGCAGCGGAAAAACCCCAAACAACATCATATGTATAACTTGTTGTTTCATATGTATGAGTATCCAATATAACAGAATAACCCCAAATCCAGATACTTTCACTTAGGTTAAGTAGTTCACCTGAAGCAACTGGTAGAAGAAATATCAATCCAATTGAGAGATTTAGAAAAGGATACAATATACTAGCTATTTTAGGAAATTCGAATTTCATTTAATGACACTTTCTTTATACCAGTAATAACAGTTGATTTAATATTTTTTGGTAAAAAGAAATGATCAAACAATTGGATATAAATAATACAAGATGAATAAATTAAAATGGTGGCCGAGGCGGAATTCGAATCCGCGAACACCATCTCCAAAAATAAAAAACCAAGTACTACTGCTCCTTGTTTATAAATGGAGGTTTTTATACTTGCATCCACTTAAGCTGTTAAGTGCTTATTTGGTATTACACCACAAACACAAGGTGAGGATATGTCAGAAGAAACAATGGTTATTGAGCCAGGCAGAACGAGTATAGTAGCTAAAGCTCTTAAAGCCAAGAGTCGCGTGATGATACTCAAAATCTTATATGAAGAGGATATGAACATCACTAGTTTAGCTGAAAGGATGGGTATGTCAATTGCTGCAGTCAGCGAACACATCAAGATTCTAGTGGAGGCAGGGCTGACTACCATTCACTACAAATCAGGCATGCATGGTGGTGTAAAGAAGGTTTGCAGTACTAATACCAAGAATGTTGTGTTTAACATAAGGTAGTTTCCAACATTCGTTCTTTCATTTAACTATACGGACTGCAGAGTCTATAATCCAAAACAACTATTTACTTGTTAGCCAAACGACTTTTTGATTGTTTGGAATGTTTTCTGGACGACTTTCATAGACAACCAATAGAGAGAGAAAAGAAGGGAAAAAATATTGGTGACCGGGCCGAAATTCGAATCCGCGATCACTAAGATATAAGTTTGTCATTTATGAAACAATTAAGAGATCAGGGAATCTAACCACATAAATTTGATTATCTAGTGAACCTTTTTTCGTTCTTCTTTTCATTATCTAAAATTTGTTGTACTAACTCAACAATAAAAGTTGAAGGATTACTATCAAGAGATAAGAGGTCAACACCTAAATCACGGTGTTGTCTATTTAATTTCCTAGCATTTATTATCGCACCACCTCTCTTATCAAAAAGTGATTCAAAATACTCTTTCGATTTGTTATAGTTTGGAATATAATTAGTGAGTTTTTGAAGCAAATTAGACGTAGAGATTGGTGTATAGTAATACGTGTAATGAAGTAAATACCACAACTCGAAACAAGGATTTGATAAACAGAGATTGATATTAGATAGCTCAGCTGATTGTCTTGCTGCGGCAAGATTTGCAGGAGTATTATTATCGGCATCAAAAACACACCAAACTTGATCTCCATAGTCGAAATCTATCCCATATCTTTGTATTTGACTTATAGCAAATTTCACCAAATTTCGTGGATCCGTAACATTTGTATTAGGAGTTAATATCATTAAACCATTATTCCGTTTCCTGTATTTATTAAAATACAACCGTTCAGTTTTTTGACCTTCACAAATTATTAGGAACATTGCGACTTGTTCTCGAACGCTAGTTTTTCTTGTGGAATAGCCTTTTGCCATTTTAACCCATTCCTCACCCAGTTATGAATGGTAAAGCACCATATCTTCCAGCGAGATACCCTCGCTCAATGTCTTTATCTTTCCTTGGACTAAATTCAGTCAACGAAAAGAGGTCAGTATTTCCATTCTCGTTATTTTTTTCAGTAAACCATACTTGATCTCTTCTAAACAGAGTCTGATCTAACAAATTGGTATTATGAGTAGTAAATATTAGCTGTGCATTTGTATTAAGATTACTTTGATTATGAAAGAGTTCAATTAAAAAAACATTCAATTTATGATGTAATTTGATATCCAATTCATCAATAACGATAATACGATTATGCTCTAAGGCATCTAACCAAGGACCAATTAGTGAGAAGAATCTTTTTGTACCTTCAGATTCTTCATCAAAGTAATCAAATAAAACACCTTTATGGGAGGTTTTTATATTGATCTCTTCTAGTGGCAAAGCTTTTACTAAGCTAATATAACTTCTAATTTCGGGAGGTAAGGATTCAGGGATTTTATTCAATAACTTTGAGTTTATTTTAATATCGACTAAAGCTAAATCAGCTTCTGATAATATTTTCAAAACTCGTTCCTTATTCTTGATACTTTTTTGAATATAAGCTAAGGTCGGTCGTTCAGAACCAATAGGTTGATATGAACTAATGAATTGTAATTGATCTTTAAACCAATAAAAAACAGGAAAAACAACTTTATAATTCTCTTGAGTAGCTTTTGATAAATAAAGAGTATTATCTAGGGTTCGTTCAGCGATGAAGCTCTGAATGTTTTTATCTCGAGTAAATCGAAAGACATCCTTTTTTCTTTCGAAGAGCAATGCTCGTCGGGTATTGCCATACCAGTAAAGGGTTTCTTCGAGAATTTCTGCCCCATTAAAAGCTACTGAGTAATCGTATTTAATATTATTTTGAATGAAGATGATTTGAAATTTGGTAGGAATTTGCAAACAATTCTTATCTAACTTGAAAGGCTCATACTTTATTCCCTGACCTTTCTGATGATTGTGCGAATTGAGAACAAGTGCTTTGAAGAAATAAAAAGCCTTAATTACATTGCTTTTACCAGAAGCATTAGCACCATAAATCACCGCACTACGTAATAAATTATCTGTCTTGAAACCATTCGTAATAAGATTCTTCTGTAAAGAGTTATCTTTAGTAGCAACCATACTAAAAACTACTTTATCTTTGATAGACCGAAAATTCTCAATACTAAATTCAACCAACAAAGTAAAACACCGTTAAATGTCATTTTTTGTGATTTTTTCACAAAAACCAAGCTTTAATAATTAGCTTGTTTTATTTAAAGATTATGGAACACATGAAGAAAAATATGCAAAAAACAATAGGAAAAAAGAGAAAAGAAGGAAAAAAAGTATTGGTGGCCGAGGCGGAATTCGAGTCAGTAATCACTAGATGTTTATTCTTCCAAAACAAGATTAGGGATCAAGGGAAAATATTTGGTCTTTTTATAGATAATCTCAGACATTTAATTGTACAATAATTTGTTGGTAGGTAGTAATGAAAAACAGCACTATTACTAAAGAAGAATGTATTGAAATGATGAGTTTAGAGTTTCTTTTATTGAAGGATAATGTTCTCTCTCTCCGGAGATGTAAGGGATGTTACTGCAGAGAAGAAAGTAGTAATATTAGGATACAGAAAGAATTGACTGATAAGGGAAATGGTGGCCGGGCCGGAATTTGAATCCGGGATCTCCTACTAATTCGCAATTGGGATTTCCTCCCATATTGTCCCAAAGCAGGAATCATACCGTGCTAGACTACCCGGCCGTTTGTTTTGCTTTTCTAGCATTCTTTTATCGTTCTTTTTTTCTTTTTGAATCTTTCGTTTAGTAGCGATTAGTTTAATTATCTTTTATTTTCTCTTGTTATTAAAAGGAAGCATAAAATTTAACTTATTGGACTAGAAATTTATCTTCATGTCTCTTGAACCTGTTGCAATAAGTATTCTTGTTCTTGTCTTCATCCAGATTTTACACATTTTCGAAGAAATAGCAATGGAAGCTTATACTCTAATTCCGAAGGGTTCATTGTCAAAATATCTTCTAGCAGCATCGGGATTAGTGACCCTTAGTATGGTTACACTTCTGATGATTTTATTTGAGTTAGTGGTTGGTTATTATTTCGGTTTGGTTGTATCGGTTTTGGCAATTGGTAATTTTCTTATACATACTATTGGGTTAATTAAGAATAAGAAATTTAAAGGAACACTTGCTGCGGGGTTTTTTACAGGTATACTCCTTGGAGGCATGGGGGTCTTTACGTTTATCTTATTAATCCAAGTAATTATTACAAGCTAGGGTGTGTAGTGCAAAGTTGTCTCAAACAAAGGAGAAAGCATTAAAGAAGCAAGCAAAGAACATTTGGGGAACGAAGTGTAAAGAATGCGCTTATTCTGGCTCTTTAAAATATAGCTTCGTGTCAGAGAAGAGCTATAAAGCCATCATTACTGAATGTCCTAAATGTGGTTTTCTTATTTTTCTTGGAGAGGATGGAAAACAGCGATGGGTTATCAGAGAAAAAAAATAAATAATGAATTTTTGTAAGAGCTATTTCAGTTTCAGGTCATATCTTATTCTACTACTAACTATAGATTGACTATCAGAATATTTTTCATCTTTCCCGCATTTTGCACATTTGTCGTCGTTCTTCAAGACCTACACAAACTTTGTTTTCACTTATGATACTTTGAGAGATTAGATTAAAAAAACATTGGGAGGACTCAATGGTCTTTATAGATTTGTTGAGAACCAATAAAATTCTAAAATAAAAATAATTAATCCCTTTTCATTTAGGGATTAGTTATTGATTACAGTAAATTCACTATGGAATAGGCATTGCAGCTAAGGAAGCGCTTATACCACTTAATACTAATACAGCAACTCCTAAGAACAAATTTATGGGTATTAAAATCATTCTTGCTTTCATTAGTGCTTTTGAAGTTGATTTCAATCTATCAAGGATTTGACTTCTAGTTAAAGCAATTACTACCATTAAAATAACTAGAATGTGTTTTATATTAAGCACTATTGAATAATCATTTGTAAATGAAAAAAATCCATCATAGTGCTTTGCTAAAGCTTGAGTACTCATTAGTATTCCTGTTACCATTAAGCCAACCATGCTTATGTAAACAACTATATTAAGTCTTTTTTCAGCTTTCTTTTGGAAAGCTAGTCCTTCTTTTTTATCTTCAAAATATTTTCGAACTACTGGCACGAGAATTAAAACCATAAATGCCAGACCACCAATCCATAACGATGTAAACAGATCGTGCAAGAAATTTATCAAACCAAATATTATTGGACTCGCCATTGTGTAACCTCAGGGTTTCTTTGTTTAACATGTTTAACAAGTTTTATATATTTAACGGTTCCTACTTTATTTATAATACAGTTAGTTTAAGAGCTGAGAATAGACACAGAATACAATTTTTAGCTGGAATTATGGACAGATAATCAACGATGAAGAAAAGTAGTATAGTACAAGATAACTATAAGCTAAACTCAAAAGTAGTTACAATTAGAGATTTAGATAAAGAATTATTTGAACGCTTTTCTTCGCTCACAAAAGTTTGGGGAAAAAATACCGGAACGATTTTCACAAATATTATCAAAAATTTTTTAGCAGGAAATGGATCAAATGTTTTTTTACCTCCTCTTGAGAATCACTTTAGGAGGAAGAACTTTGAACATCTTGAAATAATCGAAAATGAAGAGGAATTAATTATTAATAAAAAGGATTTGACATCTTTACCTGATAATGTGAAATTTTACTTCAGCAATATCAGAAAATTAGTTATTGCTGAAGACATTGATACAACCACTTTATTAAAATACATTTATCGAATTAAAAACTCAATTGTTGTTGTTCCAGATAGCATTGAAAATATACCCTTTCTATCTCTTTTACAAAATCATCCACAGTATCAATTCAGTGACCGCCAAACAAAAGATGTAACTATACGCCATGTAAATGAACAGACATGGAATGATTTCACGGCCTTTTGTCAAATAAACAATACAAAAATTGGTTTCTTGTTAAGCGAAATTTTATGGGAAATAATCCCAGAAATGGAAATTACTCAGATCTTGCTCAGTAAAATCAAAGAACCTCACGATAATATCATTGTTATTTCAGCATTGAATTCAACTGAAATAAATCATGCAAATATTAATGCAATTAGTACAAAGATGGTTTTGTTTCATAGAATTAATGAATTGATATTTCAAGATGATATGACCAACAAAGATTTTCTTGAAAAAGTAGTTGGAATATACAATTGTCATAAAACAGTTTTTCCTAAATCATTTTCAAAATTGCTGAAACTTTCTCGAATACATAAATATCCTGTTTTTACTCCTTTGAAGGAGTAAGTGCATGATTTTCTGATAATAGACGTTATTTGTATGCCCTTATTAGTAAGGAAAGGCAAGTGCTATTTTATACGGAAGAGTTATATAATAATTAAAATATTCTCTCAATGTACTATTATTATTGTCGTATGAAAAAATGAGGTTTGTGAAATGAAATACTATCGTTTGTTATTAGTATTAGGATTATTAATTCTTCCACTATTTTCCACTCCACTTCAAAATATCATGATGACCCCAGAACAAGATACAACACTCTCAACACAGAGGGACCAATGTGGAACAGAACATAATTCTATTGAATATATTATCCGTGGTTTTTGGATATGCATTGATCACGCATATTATTATGACTTAGATGCCGATGGAATGGAGGATGATGTGTATACCATTATTACCGTTTATACTCTAAGTGGGTACGCAGAAACAATTGATGCAGATATTTATCAATATCTAACTTTACCGTCCGGACTAACATACTATTTCCTTATTCAAGTAACTGGTTATGATTCCTGTTATAGCATACATGTGGAATGGTTTGATGTTGCAACCGAACCGGGTTGGTATACTATGAGAGCTACAGTTGCCAATTACAATTATTATGGATTCTCATATGATGAAGCTATAGTAATTTTTGACCCCCCTGAAACAGCGCCAAATAGCGGTACTCCAAGAGTAAGTTGTGAAATATATTGAAGAATTAAAAAAAATCAAAGCGAGTGTGTAATTATACGCTAGAACTAACTCAAAAACATCTCTGTGTTCTCATTGCTATACAAGAGAACCCCCTTGGAACCTATGATTGGATTTCAAGTCGTGTCGGCCTTTCCAAATCAATTGTATTTGGAATTATTCAAGATCTTTCCTCACCTAAGCAACCTTTTTTCAACGTCGTTGCTACTACAAATATCTGGAATTTGGGAAAGGAAAGTATTGATCTTCTAATTGAAGCAGATAATGAAAAAAAGCTACAATTCGTTGAGAAGTTGTGTTATGAGCATCCGTATACACATTATCAAGCAAGATGTTTTGGAGATAAAAATGGATTACTTGTTCAATTTAGTATTCCGAAAGAGACACGTAATTCTGTTATAGAATTATTTAACATCATTAAAGAGAAGAAGCTAATCGATGAATTTGATATTCTACCATTCGAAGGCGTAGAATCAATATATACAGCACCAAATGCAGATTTTTGGAACCCAATAACACACCAATGGCAATTTGATCTTGAGGAATGGTTCACGTGTGATGTTAAAAGTAAAAAAATCCCTCTACCAACAACAGAAGCAGGGTCAGCAAAAAATTGGTTGACACAATCACATATTGCTATTCTGAAACATCTTGTTAAAGATGCCCGGAGAAAAAATACTGATATTATTGTTGATCTAAAAAAAGAAGGTTATGAATTTACCCCACAAACGTTTAGTCGCTACATCAAAAAAGTGAAAGATGAATGTATCAGTAATTACAAAGTAAATCTGGCTCCAACAATATTTGATTTGTATAGCACCGCGTTAATTTGGGGTTCTGCAAAACAATCTGGAATTAAAGATTTGGAATCCCGAATACTACAACTTTCATTCCCGTTCAGTTCTACATTTAAAACCAAAAATAATAATCTATTTTGGTATCTGCATTTGCCCCCAAGTCATTTATCCAATGTTCTCTCCTACTTACGAAAAACATTGACAGATATGCATTTTAACTATGTAGATTTCAATCGAGCTACCTCATTTTTGCCATGGCCACCAACATTTGATAACGAAAAACATGATTGGCGAACAGATAGCGAATTTATGATTGATGGTGTTCTAAAAGGACTAAAAGTCCGTTAATCAGACAGTCAATCAATCATAAACTCTATCCATACAATGAATAGAAATTAGTTATTTTTAATCCACGAATTTAGTTTGTGTTGTTGGTCTTGGAGTTTTTATTACAAGTATACGTAAAATTGACTTGCTAGTATTATACCAACAGTGAACAATATTTGCGGGACTTTCAATTAAAGTATCAGCATCTACTTCTTTTTTCTCTTCACCAATCTCTACTGTGCCATTCCCTTCTATAACGTAAAATATAACGTCGACTGGAGTAATATGCCTTAGTAGTTTTTCACCGGGTTGCAAAGTTAAATGGATAACATTTGCTTCCACCTTATTATACAATTTTCTAGAATCTACTTTATGTGGGTTGTCAAGCTTATCAACTTCTGCAGGTTTTTTTGTAATCATTATTATCACCTAATGAATAGAAGATAAAGAGGATTTTTTACAATAGCTCTTCATAAAATAAGGTTTCAAAATGATTTTTCTTAACATCTTATTATTTTAGGTGTTTGTACAAATTAACAATACTCATTTGATAAGCGGGTTTTGTCGCATCTTTAGGCCAATAACCAGATGGCAAAGAAGGATGCTCAATTACTTCCTCTACAGTTAATCCCTTTGCTTTTAGTTTAGTAACTGCTTCAAGTAATTGTTCAAATAATTCACGCACTTTAATTAAATAATTGATATCAATTTTCGGTCCATGACCAGGTAAATAAGCAGCTAAGGACATTTTTTCCCACAATTTTAAGGTTTGAATCCAAAGACCAAAATCATTATCAGGTTCACCGAAATAAGGTGAAACTTCAACTTGCAATAAATCTCCAGCAATCATTATTTGTTCTGGTTGGAAATAAATCGATGAAGAACAGTTTGTATGCCCACCTGTTACTTGAATTTGGATTTCCTTATTTTTACCTAACGTCCTTGTATTCTCAAACCAGATCGATGGCATGAAAAGTTTTACTACTTTTGCTGCTTCTGTAAAAGTAGGGAAATAGATTTCAAAACTCGCTACTATTTCTTTGGTAAATTCAGCTATAACAAAGCGTTCGATTTTTTCTTTAGAGGCAGTCGGAGCAATTACTTTTAGATCTGAGAAAGCTCCCATACCAAAGAAGTGGTCTATGTGCCCATGAGTTAATATCAGGGTACTTGCTTTTTTGCCAAACTTTAGCTCCATATTTTTTCTAAATTCAGAAGCAATAGTGGTATTCATCCCGGCATCCACAAAAATAAGCTCATTTTCCAATGAAATACAAACAGAATTTGATCCGAATTCGTTTTGAGCTAAAACTACTGATTTGGAGATCTCTTCATATGTCATACTTTAAACTTTAGAAGAAACAATATTAATTTTTAGAGAAATCTGAAAAAATGACAAATGTCAAAAAGAACGCTAAAAATATTAAATGAACTAGTTTGTACTAGTTCCAACGAGTAATTCTTTACCCATACTTTTCAAGAAATTTTCAATTAAAGGTGTACTATAAGATTCTTCGAAATACGCCATAGTAAAAAGTAAATTGTCTTCAAAAGTCATCGTTCCCATTAGAAAACCAGGTGCTTTCATATATGGTGTGAGCATAAAAGCATCCACAGCATCTACTCCTTCAAAAGTAATATCATTTGCTTTTGTGAGTCCAATATTTGTAATAACAGGAAAAGAAGCTTTTAGCTCTACTTGTTCCTCAAGCGTTTTCCTAAGTATTTCCTTGGATTTCTTGAAAGGCATACTAAATAACAAACGAAGGAATAAAGCTGTCTCTAATCCTGTGCCTTTTCTTTTCATTTTGTTAGTGGATTTGTGGATTCGTTTAAGAGAGGTAGCAAAATCCTCTCCAGGAATATTACTAAATATTGGATGGACAGAAGCGGACAAGTTACAAAGTGATTTTGCTTTCCTATTTGGCATATATGCTCGGAGGTTAGCTGTTATAGTGCCATAGATTTTTTTCTTGGCAGGAATATCCGTGATTTTAAATACTGCTCTAAAGAAAGCAGTGAGAATCAAATCAGTTATTGTCACCTTCGCTTTCTTGCTGAATTTCTTAATCATACGGTATTGATTTTTCGTGAAGCGATAAATAGCATACTTTCGGGTTTTAGCTTTAACTGCATCCCAAGGGAAAGCCCAAGTTGGAGGACGAATTTTAAATTGACTTATCACATGAATTTTTCTCCAAATACTCAAGTGTTTGAAAACTTGCTTTAGTGAACGATCGCTTTCAACATTTGGTTCAGGAAGATAAGTTGGATCTTTCTTTAGCTTATTGTAAATCTCTGACAATAAAACAACATAATCTTGAATACCTCCACCATCCAAGACAAGATGGCTTGCTTTCAAACAAAGGGAATCGCCCCTTTTTGTTCGGAGAAATTTCAATTGTAATGGAATATCAGTAGTCGCATCGCAAGTAGCTGTAAGGAAATCTGAAACAGATTTATCAAGATCATTTGTTTCTTCAAAAGAACAGAGATTTAGTTTATGGAGATCTTCTCTTCGTTTCCAAAAAACTTCTTCAGGCATTTCAACAAAACGACAACCAAGAACAGGTTCGGCATAAAAGGTAGTAGCTACAGCACGTTTCATTCTTGCAATATCAAAGAAACCTTCAAAATGTACAACACAATTAATTTGTTGGTCGGCAATGTAACCAAAAACATAGGTTAATTTGTCAAGCTCACCTGCAGCAAATTTCCTAGGAATCTTGGTTTCTAGTTGATATAAGTCAGAAAAATCAGCATTGCTTATACCTGTTTCAATTTCAGATAATTTAGAAGCAGTATTATCAGATATTGATTCGCGTAATAGATTCATATCAGTAACGTCCATAGTTAGTAATAGTTAGTAATAATCCCAAGTTAGCAACAAGGGATGTCAAACAATACAATAGGTTCATATCAATTATATTAAAGTTTTTTTAAGAAAAAAAAGAGAAATTGTAGCAGAATGAAATAACTCAAAAATGAAGACTTTAGAATAAAACAAAA
>JAUWKS010000002.1 GCA_030614005.1 Candidatus Heimdallarchaeota archaeon
AAAGTATTGTTATTAGAAACAGCAAATAAAAAGATTAATTGTTTTAACTAGGCAATTCCTTTGAATATGTAAATTTAATTGAAGTATCTATTTGTATAACATTTTGCTTTAATACAAAAAAGCAACCTCTAGAGATAAAACAATAAAAAAAGTAAAAACGGGAATCTCATTAGAACGCTTTTCCCAGAAATCACCTTTTACACTTTTGAAAAAACGTTGCATAAAAATAGCTTAATAATGGCTATTTTTTAGAGAATTTTATATGTTCTTTATCTTTTGAAAAAAAATATTCTAAACTGACTGATAATATCGAGAATTAAATCAATATTTGGGTACTCATAAATAAAAGAAACGGAATTAATCTAGTGATTAATATGATTTGTAAAATAATGCCAATGATTTTAATACTCTCGACACCCTTGGATCCAAAGTCAATTACCTTTTCCTAAATACATGACTACTTAAAATAGATTATTCAGATATTAGCTTGCTTAAATAGTTTTGACAAGGAAGTAATTCTTTAAAGTAAAATTACGGTGTTAACATTGCTGGGGTCAATAGATTGCCGCAAGATTGTTGTGCTAGGCAATCCAAATGTTGGAAAAACGAGTATTATACAACGGTATGTTCACAATCAATTTAAAACCAAATATTACGCCACTCTTGGTTTTAATATTTATACTCGATATATTGATATTGCTGATAAAAAAGTTGGATTATCAATATGGGATGTCGGCGGACAAGAAGCTTTCAAGCAATTTGCTTTTCGATATTTGATTGAAGCAGATGCAGCTATTTTCGTTGCTGATGTTTCTAGACCTGAAACCATTGAGAGTCTTTCTACTTGGAATGAGCAATTAGCTCAAGTCACCAATAGAAAAATACCTAAAATTATCCTTTTCAATAAAATTGATTTGAATTATGATATGAATGTCATATCTGACGAAGTGATTAAATCCGAAGTCCGTAAAGAATTCAATGGAATTGTTTTTGCTAGTGCTAAAACTGGTCAGAATGTTATCGACATTTTTTCAATGATTGCAAAGATGCTCACTACGTGGGATGAAGAATTTGGTGTCCCTAGTAAAAGGAAAGTTCTCTTCAATAGCGCTTTTGAGGAAAAAACGTTACCTGTGATGTTCTTTTCAGGACCTAATTGTGATTTTTGTGAACCTGTTTTTAATAGATTAACAAACATTTCTTCAGAATATCCTATGAATATTGAAGTCGTAGATGTTGAAGCAGACAAAAATGCTGCAACTGAACACGGCATTCTTTCAATACCAACAACAATCATTGGAACTAAAATCATTGTTGGAGAATCTAATGAACAAATATTACGAACAATTGTTAGTGATGAATATATTCAGCTTTTTGGTAAATAGGTTCACAAGCAAAAGTTTTTGAGATGTTTTTTTCTTTTGGTATGATAGCAATACCTTATAATTACTAATTCAAAAGCTAATGAAAGATTGGTGAATTTACTTTGAAAATCAAAGAGGGCGATTTGATAATAATATCTATTTCTGGTGTTAAGAAATGGATGGTAAAAGTTGAAGCAGGAAAAGAATTCCATACTCATAAAGGACCTGTCGTTTTAGATGAGCTCATTGGTTTAGAATATGGTTCTAGCATTGTTAATTCTAAAGATGCTACGTTCTTTCTTTGGAAACCTTCTCCTTATGATTATCGTGATGCAATCACTCATTCTACTCAAGTAATTTACCAAACAGATATCGCTCAAATCATCTTTACTGCTGGTATTTGTAGTGGCGTAAGGGTTATTGAAGCTGGGACAGGTAGCGGGAGTCTAACTTCAGCTTTAGCTCGTTATGTTACACCAGGTGGGAAAGTCTTTTCTTATGATTTCAAGGAAAAGCATCAAAAAGTTGCTCGTAAAAACATTGAGAAACTCGGATTATCCGAAGCCGTTGATTTTAAAATCAAAGATGTCACAACTGGTTTTGATGAAAAAGATGTTGAGGCAGTTATCTTGGATATGCCCAATCCTTGGGACGTAATTGAACATGCTCGTGATGCTTTAATGGGCGGTGGTAAATTAGTAATATTCGTACCAACATATACACAAGTAGATCAATCACTAGCAAAACTGGTAGAAAACAATTTTTATCAAATTGAAGCCTTTGAAGTAATTCGCAGAGATCTTACTACACGTATTGGTGCAATACGACCGGCAACACGTATGATAGGTTTTACCGCTTTTTTGGTTGTTGCTAGGAAAGGATTCTCTCTATCTGAAGAGCGCTAAATTAGAAAAGGCTATTATTTTCATCTTTTTTGCTCTTTTTATTTTATAAAAAGAACAATCTTAAGAAAAAGATTTAAGTTAGATTTTTTCTATTCTCGTCTATGAAGCTTCCAGAAAAAGAAACTGAATTCCTTAAATGGTATTCTGAAGTAATTAGTTATGCTAATATTGTGGATAATCGTTCTCCCGTTAAAGGTGCTAATGTTCTTATGCCCTATGGATACTCTATTTGGGAGTCGATTAGAAATAAACTTGATGCTGAATTAAAGAAGACCGGCCATAAGAATGCTTATTTTCCTTTATTCATTCCTGAAGATTATTTAAAGCGCGAATCTGAGCACTTTAAAGGGTTTATTCCAGAAGTTGCTTGGGTCACACATGCAGGTGACCGCAAACTTGATAGAAAGCTCGCTCTGCGTCCCACTTCTGAAACTATTATGTATGAAATGTTTCATCTTTGGATTCGCAGTCATGTAGACCTTCCCTTTAAAATTAATCAATTCTGTAATATAATTCGTTTTGATACGAAAGAAACTAAACCTTTGCTCCGCGACCGAGAATTTCTCTGGTCAGAGGGGCACACTTGCCATGCAACGGCAGAAGAAGCAGAAGAACAAGTTAAAGAGTCAATGGTTATTTACGAAAACGTTTATCGAGAAGCGTGTATGTCATTTTTGATTTTACGAAGACCAAAATATGACACTTTTGCTGGTGCAATTTATTCTATTGCTTATGATTCCCCTCTTCCAGATGGTCGTACTTTACAAATAGGAACTACTCATAATCTTGGCCAAGGTTTCAGCAAAGCTTTCGATATTACTTTCCAAGATAAGGACAAACAAAATAGGAATGTCCATCAAACATGTTATGGTCTTTCCACACGTCTTGTTGCAGCAATTATCGGATTACATGGTGATGAGAAAGGATTAATCATTCCACCATTCATTGCACCTATTCAAATTGTTATTATTCCAATATATAAAAAAGACAACAAAGACGAAGTTATCGAAGCAGCAGAACAGATACTTAAAGTCTTACAAAAAGCAGGATTACGTGTTGAATTAGACAAAAGGGAAGGATATACACCTGGCTGGAAGTTTAATGAATGGGAAGTTCGGGGTGTACCTATTCGCTTAGAAATTGGCCCTAAAGACATTCAAAAAGAGCAAGTTGTTCTCGTTCGTCGTGATAACCGCGAAAAAGCATTTGTTCCTATGAAGGATGCTGCTAAAAAATCGAAAACTATTTTGAAGAACATGCATAAATCCCTCCAAAAACGTGCAGATAAATTGCTTAAAGATAGTATCAGTCATCCAAAAGATTACGAAGAGCTTAAAGAAATACAGAAAACCAAACGAGGTTTTTGCCGTGCTAATTGGTGTGGCGATGAAGCTTGTGGTGAAAAAGTCAAAGATGATACTGGCGCTGATATCCGAGGAACACGTGAAGATATCAAAGAAGAACCAGATGGCAACTGTATTATTTGTGGCAAGAAAGCTAAAGAAATGGTTTACATTGCTCCAGCCTATTAGGAGCAATTTTCGTTTTCTTTTTCTCAAATAGTAATATATAAGAACATTAGAAGCTCACAATAAATTAGATTAGAATTCTCAGAAGGGAAAACGTATTATGGCTGAAGATCCCGAAGTTCAAAGAAAAATCTATCAACTTCTCCGAGAAATTGGTGAATATACTGATTTGGAGGCGTTAGCTGTCGTTAATCGTGAAGGTATGAAAATTTCCTTCTTTGCAAAGCAAGATGCCAATGCCGATCTTATCTCAGCTATTTCTGCAGCAATACTGTCAACTGGTGAACAAGCTGTTTCTATTAATGAGCATGGTGAATTGCTTGAAGTGCTTGTGAGAGGAGAACATGGATTTACCATATTAACGAATGCTGGTGATTATATCCTAATTGGAACATCTTTAGAGCTTAATGCTATGGGTTTAACAATTAGGGTTTTACGCAAATATGCCACTAAATTGAAAGACATCATCGGTGGGGAATGTCAGGATGATTTAGGGCCCATTAGTTTAGAATGAAAATTTAAAGTGGTTCGAGAAAAACATGACTGTTCCGTTTGAGCTTCAAATGATTCATAGACTTTCGGGAGTACAGCTTTTTTCCCATCGTTTTAGAGAAGACATTAAGCTTGAACCTACACTAATCTCTGGTTTTATATCTGCAGTAATTACTTTTGCAGAGGAGTTGAAACCTTCTGATGGAAAGGAAATCATCACATTTATTGATAGAGGTGATTTTGTTTTACAAGTAGAACCCGGTGAGCGTGTCATTGGGCTCCTCATCTTAAGTTGTAAAGATTCATCATTTAAAGAAAAGTTGAGAATCCTTGTTGAAGAATTTGAAAACCGTTATCATGCTCTAATTGTAGATTGGAGTGGTATTTCTTCAGGATTTGATGATTTTGAAGATGATGTTAAACAACTTATTTCCCGTAAACCTATTAGTCCGTATCATATTCCAAAATTAGTTGATACTGATCGAGCACCAAAGAAACTAGATGATATGAAATGGGCTATTATTACTCGTATAAATGGTAAAAATGATATTACTACAATCAGTGAGGAATTAGAAATAAGCATTGATGTTGTTCAAAGTATCATTTCGTATTTTGAAGAGTCAGGGTTAGTAAAAACCTATTTTGAAATCAGTGATGAGAGCATGTTAGAACTTACTAAAAAAGGGTTAAATGCTCTTGAAGTAGGATCAGATGGCTATAATGAAATTAATCATTTGATAGGTGAATATGGCATCAAAATATTGTCACTCATTGGCACAGAAAGATCATTACTAGACATTAAGAAGAAAGTAAAATTATCTCATGAACGAGTTTGTGAATTAGTTGAAAAACTTGTATCCGAACGTTTTCTAGAAGTGCTTCCTAAATGGAAAGTTGTTCTCGATAAGAACGCATTTCAATTCACACGTTCCCTTGAGTTTATTGACGATCTCTTCCAACTTATTTATGATGAATCAGATAGTTGGTTAGATGTACGAGCACTTACACGTATGAAAAGAAATACTGCCGCTCTTCTGCTCATCAAAGATGAAGAACTCGCCCGTTTAATTAGTGATAGTAATGAATACTTAATCGATCGAAACAATCTGAAGAAAGTCCTCAGTTCTGAGGTAAATCTTAAGTCTATTGCTGAGCGATTAGAAACGCTTTTCAAAGTTTTACAAAACAATATCGAACGTGAGATCGGGTCAAATCTTACACGAGGTATTATGTGTAAAGTTTACAAACGGTTGAATTCAGATTATACTGAATTAATTAAACAACAAACAGAACTTGATATTATGATAAATTGGTTAAATCAATAAAAGAAAAAGAGGGAAGAATAATAGTTTGTAAATATCTATTATCTTCTTAGCTATATTTTTTTCATGAATCTTTCAAGTCGATCCATAGCATCACTGATTATTTCTTCTTGGGAAAGGAATACTAATCTGAAATAACCGCTACCATATGTCGGATCAAATCCGCTTCCAAATACTCCAACCACTCCTTCTTCCTTTAATAGTGCAAGAATGAATTCCTTATCGTTTTTGTATTTTCCAAGGTTCTCAATTTTAGGAAAGATATAGAAAGCCGCTTCTGGTTTTTGAGTTGAAATACCATCAATTTCATTTAATCGCTTGTAGATAATATCTCTACGTTTTCTTAATTTTTCAACTGTTTCTTTGATGTGATCTTGTGGACCTGTTAAAGCCTCAGTACATCCATATTGAGCTGGTGTGTTGACACATAACCTCAATCGGCCCAGTTTAATTATTCCATCATAGACTTCTCTGAGTTTATCTTCTGGGTCTTGGAGGTAACAATACCCAACACGCCATCCCGGCATTAAATAGACTTTAGAGAAACCATTCATCATAAACAATGGAACATCCTTTGCAACCGAAGGCATGCCAATGAATTTCTGATCAAACGACAATCGATCATAGATTTCATCTGCAATTATTGGCAAATCATGTTCACCTGCAATATCTACAATATGTTTCAATTCTTTTTCTCGATATACTGCACCAGTAGGATTATTTGGATTAATAATCAGAATTGCTTTTGTTTTATCAGTTATTTTACTTCTAATATCATCTTCATCAGGTTGCCAATTATCAGTACTAACAGTGCGATAAGTGACACTTTTAGCATCATAAAATTTTGGAAATGCCATATAGGACGGATAGGCAGGACCTGGAATTAAAATCTCATCCCCAGGACTTAAAAGAGAAGCAAAAAGAAACATTATTCCTTCTGAAATCCCAGCTGTGACATGTATATCGTCAATTGAGAGGTTCTTTGCTCCATTTATTTTCGTCTCTTTTTCAACAATTGCTTCACGCAACGAAACAATACCTTGTGATTCTGAATAGAAACTCTTGTTTTCACGTGCAGCTTTTACAAAAGCATCAACAATATTTTTCGGTGTTTCGAAATCGTATTTATTTGGATCACCAATATTTAACCAAATTAAATCCTTTCCTTGAGCAGATAGTTTCCTCGCTTCAGCACTGATATCTCGAATAGCATATTCCAACCCTCTCACTCTTGGGGCTTGAATTAATTCTCTGGATGCATCAACCATTTTTTATTTCACCTGTACGACAGCTTTTTTCGGTTGATTACACATCAACCAAATCATAATTGAGAAAAAAACTTTGTTAAAACATTTTTGGAACAACTGAAAAAATTGTTATCAGTTATTTTTTACCAATAAAAACGCAAATGATTGCTGTTTTAAAGCAGATATTTGGAGCTCGCGTCAAAATATTTTTAATTATGAGAATTGATTTTGGAAACAGCTCGCTTATCTAAGGAGGAGCAAGTGAATTGTCTGCTGAAGAAGAAAGAATTAACCAAATGGTCGAGGATATAATTAGCAATGCTAAGAATGAAGCACGTAAGTATACTAAAGAAGCAAAACAGCAAACACAAGAAATCCTAGAAAAAGGAAAAGCAGTTGCTGAACAAGAAAAAGAAGAAATCATTGAGATGAAATCCAAAACTATATCAGAATTGGAAAAACAACAAATTGCTTCTATTAACTTACAAGCACGTCGAGAAATCTTGCAAAAGAAAGAAGAAGAAATTTCTAAGGCTTTCACTTCAGCTGAAGATGAGTTAAAGAAATTTTCCTCAAAACCAGCCTACACAAAAGTACTTGCATCACTTATTGTAGAAGCAGGAATTGCAATTGGTGGAGGAAATCTCTTAGTAAAAACTCGAAAAGCAGATAAATCTAAATTAAAAGAACTTGCAAATTTAGCCAAGGAAATTACCAAGAAGAGCGGTACTAAATCCTCACTTAAATTAGTCACAGAAACAATTGATTCCATTGGTGGAGTAATTGTTTTATTAGATGATGAATCAATCACTGTAGATAATACTTTTGAAGCACGTCTAGAACAAAAATACCGTTCTATTAGAACAGATGTCGCAAAATCATTATTCGTCTAACTAGGGTGTAAAATTTCATCCAAAACTAGCTTGAAGAAATGTTTAAAAGTATCCAATGAACGAAAACAAAATAGAGTTTCGATTAAAGTTGAATATTGATATTAAGTTTTAACAACCAAAGAAGTGTAATCCTCATGAACAAAAAGACTGCTTATGTTATTTTTATAATCACTTGCTTACTTTCTCTGTCAATGGTTTTCCAACCACAACACTTAAACCAAGTTTCTGGAGCAAATGGAGACTTAGTTTTTTATGATCTTATCTCCCCAGATGGAGATGTTTATCAATATGATGATTATCTCTTTGGTGGCACAATTTTCAATAACCGCTCAGATGATACATATAGAGTGAGTCAACTGAGAGTAGATTTTGAATACACACATGAAAATGGAACCATTGAGACTACAAGAGTTTCATCAGAACAATTTGCAGAAAATGACCCACGCTATTGGATTGCTCCTTTTGAAGCTAAAACAATCTATTTCCAAACAGCCATGAATCTTACTATTGGTAGAAGTTACAATCTTTCAGTGAAAATTTTGTTCATTGATGTTGAAAGCGTAGTTGAAACTCCTTTTGTGCGACCAATCAGTGAAAATGCAACGATTACAGTACAATACAAAAGACCACCCTCCCCAGGGTATATTTGGATTGTTCTAGTATTACTTTCAGTTGGAATTCTATCTTTCATTATTCTAGGAATTGTTGGTTGGGTAAAAGATCGCCGAGCTAAAAAGTAAAAGAAAGAATTAAATCACTTGTTTTCGCAAGTGATTTCGGTTTTAATTTTATTTATTTACTTATTTCTCAAATTGCAAGAATTGTGAGTGCGGGAACAACAATATAGAATCGCTTCTCATTTGCTAATTTATAATTTATTATTGTTCTAGGAAGATATAATTCTCCTTTTCTCACTGGTTTTAATCTAAAAGTTTCAACAATAGTAGTTTCATAATTCAATTGATCGATTATTCGATGAGGATACATCGAAGATAATTTAAAATCTAACCCTGGGTTAAAATTAAGGTCAACAGACCATGCAACTCCCATGCCAGTATTTGATATTCGTATTTGAATATAGCAATCTTCTTTCGCTTTTATCAAATCACTGACAATATACTCCCCTTCTAATACTGGTTTAGCACTTTGCTCGGAAGGCAATAGTTGTTTTGCTTTTAGTGCTGCCAATTGTGGTGGAGCGATTCCTTCGAGCGCATATAACGCAGAAAGTTCTTCATGTGAGATAGTATCTGAGAAGCCTCGCGTAATTCCTTGTTCTTCTAAAAACTTAGTGAGAAGGTCAGGGTACATAGCTGTGGTTTCTATTTGAATGTCCAGCTCACGATATTCCCGTCCTCTATGTTCGTCATCCATATATACTTGGTATCCGTGAATTCCCGGTTCTATTGAAGTTATTTTTGTTGGATCGCAAACTAAAGCAATTGCATTTTCAAAGAGGCTTTGTTGATACCGTTGTGTTCTGATATCAACTCCAGATAGGAAAAAACCAAATGAGGGATGACTGTGGAACCAACCAACAATGACTGCATTGATACTTTCTGCTTCCTCTGCAATTTTTGGTATAATAGTATAATCAGACATTTCAACAAAAATAGAACTTCCGCTTGTCATCGGGATAGCTTTGACTACTGTTACTGTCTCTCCTTCTACTGTACCAACAAGCCAGCCAATCACTTCCCTCCATTGTCTATATGGTCTTTCAGGATTAGCAAATTCAATGACATATTTGAACATTTGTTGATATGCTTCATCATTTATTATAACCGATTGAATCATTTTTACTCATCTTTTCTATTTGGTTGAAAGTTCTAATATCGTATCTAATTACTAAAAGTAAAACTTGCCTATAAAGACTTTTGAATTTCATATTTTCTTTACAAGCTCTCTTATCCAATCCACAAAAGGATTTCGAAATGCATCGATAGTTGGATAAATGTTTTTCAATTGTGATTTTTCCTTTTTCTCGATTGAATAGGCAATTATCCTTTTTTCTGCAGACAATTCAATATAGGTTGTTTTCATTGCTCGATTTTCAGAAAATGTTTTTGTTAAAACTAGTACTTCTTGTTGTAAAACATGTTCTTCGTTAGAATTTTTAAGATCAGTTTTATTCCCACATATAAGTAGAGGGATATTTCCAACATGTCCCCAGATTATATCACGCCATTTTGTTAGTGATTTGAAAGAATTCTTATCTGTTATATCGAAAACAATAATTGCTCCCTTTGCATTATTATAATACAGAGAATGAAGGAAAGGAAAGTATCGTTGGGATCTTAAATCATAAATTCGTCCAATAACAGTTTTTTTCTCATCACTTTTCTTAATTTCAATAGGTATCTCGAGAGAGACTGAATACCCACGTCCAGTTTCTCCTGAACCTGCTAATGCATTGAGAAGAGTGGTTTTGCCAACATTTGAATCGCCCACCAAAACTATCTTAAGAAAATTTTCTTCTTTCCTAGGTTTAAATTCGGTTTCATTAACGGATTCCATGAAGAGCGTCCCCTATAATTCTAGCGAATCTCTCTGAGAGAGGTTTAACTCGCATACTTAATTTCTATTTTGAATATTACAATTAGTCAATGTACAATCAACTTTAAAAGTTAACTCCAGAAAATATCCGATTTTCATATATATATTCCTGAATGTCATTGTCATCTCTATGCAAACCATTCCAATTCTTTTTAAGAAAAAATATTTCTCTACAGTTAATAATAAGAAAAAACGTTAGATTAAATTAGGCATTGTTTCTGTAATGTGCTTGAGGTATTGAAATTGAATAAAACAAAAAAAATCCCTGTATTAGTGAGAGTGGCAAAAATAAATGAACAAATCGCTGATGAAAATAGAGCTCTGCTTAGAGCAAATAACCTCATTTGTATTAATATTATGGGATCTCCAGGTGGAGGAAAAACAACTCTTATTGAAAATACCATTATAAAATTACAAGGAAAAAAGAAGATAGCTGTTATTGAAGGAGACCTAGCAACAACTATTGATGCTGAAAGAATTATGGCACTTGGAGTAGATGTTCTTCAAATTAATACTGGTGGAATGTGTCACTTAGATGCTCCATTAATCAGAAATGCTTTGAAAAAAATGGATCTCTCAGATATTGATATTTTATTTATAGAAAATGTTGGAAATTTAGTTTGTCCTTCCTCACATGATCTTGGAGAAGATTATCGAGTAATTATTGCCAGTGTTCCTGAAGGACCACATAAACCAAAGAAATATCCAGTCATTTACAAAGATGCCGATGTTGTAGTAATTACTAAAGCAGACCTATTGGAATATTTTCCAGATTTCACAGAGAAAATTCTCTTCGACCACGCAAAAGAAATCCAACCGGAGATTCTTACTTTTACTGTTGCTCTAAAAAGAAATGAGTCAATGGATGAATGGATTAATTGGGTGGAATCTGTAAAACCAAAGATTAGTGAATAAGCTAAAGTCTGTTTCTTAGGAAAATAAGAATAGTGAAAGAGAGTTTAGCTCTCTTTGAGCTCATTCTTCAAAAGCCATCCCTTTTACTATCTCTTCACGAAGTTCGTCTTTTATCATCTCGATTACTCGAGCAACAGATCCGTCAATTACATCCTCTTCCATTTTTGCAATGAATTCAGTGCTTGAAAGAATTTTATACATTCTTTCCATGGCTTTATCTAATGCGGGAATAACTGCTTCTGCAAAAGCAGACAAAAAGAGATTTGTTAACGCTGTTTTATTTATCCAAGGTCGATTAGCGTATAGATCTTTTAGCTCTTTTGCTGATAGGTCTTTGAACATTTTTTTTACACATCAACAATTTTTTTTAGATTTATAGTAATTATTGTTTTTTGTAATGAAAATCCATTTTTAACAAAACTACACATATTCGAATATTCAATGAATATTAAAAGTTGTTCCACAGAAATCTATTTCGTAGTGAAATTATATGCTAAAATGGCAATACTTTTTACTAATGTGCAATAATAATTCAATAGGTTTTAAGTGTATTAAAATCTAGTAATAGTATAATACCAAGTTCAACCCTTAGGGGGAAATAAATACACAATGTCTCTAAGACCCACGTATCGAGCAATTGGCATCGATTTAGGAACATCAACAATAAAACTCTCTTGTGCGGGTAATCTCAAGAAAATTCCTTCTATAGTTGGCACTCCATTACAAGGTTGGAGTGGATTTAGTGGAGATAAATCTTTAGAGAAGAATTTAGTGATTTCTGATGGAGAAAAGAGTCTTTATGTTGGCGAGCTTGCTAGATTGCAGAGCGAAATAAAACGAGCAATAGCTAGTGAAGGGAAAGTAAAGAGTATTGAAGATGCCATCTTAGCAATCAAAGCGGTTCTTGCTTTAATTACTAAAAAAGATCATGATCAAATTATTATGGCAACTGGTGTACCTGTAGCTTCTTCGAAAAAAGAAATGACTAAACTTGCTAAAGGGTTAAAAGGAAATCTAGATCTTAGAATTGAAAATGAAGCCACCGGAGAAAAATTCCATCGAAAATTAACGATAAAAAATTGCATAGTTATGCCGGAACCCTTTGGTACATATTATCATACTCTTAAAACTGAAGGGGAATCTCGAGCAGTAGATGCTATTGTTATCGACGTTGGGCATGGTTCAACAGATATCTTAACCTTGTATGAAGGAAGAATTATGCGTCAAGCTTCGGGCAGCTTAGAAGAAGCGACTGATACTCTCACACATAGAATTGCTCAGGAATTACAAAATCAAACAGGTAAAATTATACGTCCTTTTGATCTTATGACTGCTCTTTCTCAACAAAAAGATATTCTCACTATTCAAGGAGAAAAATGGGATATTGCAAGTATGAAAGAGTATCACATAGAAATAATTGCCGATGTCATTTTAGATGAAGTAAATCGATTAATAGGTACCTTACCACCTGATGCAATTATAGAAAAAGTCATCCTTTGCGGAGGAGGAATGCATATATTTGGCGGGCGATTAAGAGCAGGATTTGAACAAGCTGGTTTAGCTGATCATCCAGAAATGCTTGCAATGCCTGAGGATCCCGTAATGTCTAATGCTAGGGGTTTTGAAATGTTCGCAAGAACTTTTGTGAATGGTTTAGGAGTTGATGGATACAATGAGCTCTGAGAAACCAAAATCCAAAACTTCTAAAGAAAAAAAGGAGAGCTCCACAAAAAAGAGTTCTTCAAGTAAAAAATCGAAGAAAACGATTCCACAGAAGTGGAAAGAAGAATCGAAAGAAGTCAGTCGAGATTTGGATAAAGGTAAAAGAAGAACTTTAATCTCAACAATAAAACGCAGCATTTCTTTGAAAGGTGACAAACCGAAAACACCTAGTTCTGAAGCAATGAATATTGTAGTTACTCTCAGTCCAGCTAAACATATGGACATCATTGAATATATTAATGAAAATGTTGCCACTAGAGGAAGAGCTGAATGGGTTCGTGATTCTATTAGACTGAAAATGAGAATCGAACGTGGAGTTTATGGCTTAAATTCTGGTGGTTCTGAAGATGCTAAAGATTCAGAATCATTACAAGCTGTTTTTGGTCAATTTGCTGATATGATGACCAAAGTGATGACAGATTTAAGGGATGGTCAGCAAACCGCAAGTCCAATCTCTAGCACTCCAACAGCAGCTACAACAAGACCAAGACCAGCTCCAAGCGTGGCTAGACCAACTCGCGGTGGTCCTCCTCAATTGAAGAAAGTAGAAATAGATGAAAAAACCCAGAAAGAAATGATGCCTGATAGGCCATCCTTAGACGATGCAATTGGGGCAATCATTATAGTAGAATAATATTGGAAGAAGTGATTGACAAATGAAAGCCCTTTATAAAATTCCCTTTGACCCAAAAATGGTTTCCACGTATCTTGAGGAAGAGAAAGATTTCTTGATAGGTTTTCTTAAACTTATAGAGGCTATTGATGAAACAAGTGCAAATCAAAAGACATTAAAAATTATTTCTGAATTAAAAACAACTCTCCCTGAATATGTAGAACAAATTTTCCCTTCTAAAAATTCATCAAACCAAATAAAAGCATTACAGACAATATCAAATATATTTGCAACTAACTTTGGAAAAACAAAATTTGAAGCGGTTGGTCTAAAAACCCGCTGGATTTCATTAGATAATGGATATCTTGGGAGAGTTGTAGAAGAGAATTATGAAATAGCTATTTTACTTTATCTTGTTTCTGCTGTATATCAATCAAGAGCCATATCAAATGTTCAGACAAGTTTGCAGTACAGATATTATCATATATCATCATTAGCAGCATTACTAAGTGCTATTGAATTTATTGAAAAATTATCACCAGATCAAGAAGATCACTATGCAAGACCTTTCTATCAAATGCTTTTATTAAGGAAACTAGAAATTGAAGCTGAAATAACAAAATCAGAAGCATTTCTCGCTCGCAAACAGGGTAATTTTGATAAAGCATCTAAACTTTTTGCTGGCGCAGCTTCATATAAATTTGCAATGATGAATTTCGACCTTCCCGAAGAATCTGACACTCGAGTGAAAATACTTGCTTCTACTGAATTGGGAATGTCTTGTTTCTATATTGCAGTTGGACTTTCTAATCAAAGTGAATCTGAAAAAGCTTACATGTATTTACTGAAAGCTAGAAGTTATTTTGAAAACGCTGCAAAGCTTTCTGAAAATAATACAGAATTATTAGAAGCTGCCAACAAACGATTGGATTTAGTTAATCCATATATTGATAGAATTAAAGACACTATTGAAGAAAAAGAAATTGAAATTGATAAGATACCTGACCCACAGCCACTTATGATTTATCCCGTTCCAGAACCAATCCTCACTCCAACCAGCAAATCTACTGAAATCTTACGAATATGTTCACAATGCAACGCAAAAATACCTTGGGCAGATAAATGCTCCGAGTGTGGAGAAGCAATAATTCCTATAGAATGATAATGAACTGAAAATGTTAAATAAAAAAACTACTCTGAGGTTTGTTTGTGTTAATACATAAATATCGAACAATGAGATCCTTAAAAATCTGTTATTGGGGGCCTACAATGTCTGGAAAGACATTTACAATAACCGCCGTTAAGGTTATGAAATCTTTAGAGGACCCTAAAGGAGTATTCGATTTTGTTACTGTTGCAGATCAGCAAACCGGTAGAACGGTATTCTTTGACCAAGCTGTTTTTGGATTTGGCAGCAAACCAGAAACTGATGAATATCTTTTCAAAATTCATGTTTTTACTACCGCAGGACAAAGAAGGTTACGAGAAACTAGAAAAGTAGTTTTGCAAGGCATTCATGGCTTAGTAATAGTCATTGATGCCGATTTAGATAATTGGGAAGAAAACATTTGGTCACTTAGAGAGCTAAAAGAATTGAAGGGAGAGGATATTCTTAACAAGAAAATACCATTTACTATCTTCGTTAATAAACAAGATTTGCCTTGGGGTAAAAAAATTTCCCAGAGACACGTACAACAACTCTTTGATAGTGCAGGTGTAAGTGATTTATTCCCAAATTTAGAGGACCACATTTTTCATGGTTCTTGCCAACAAGCAAAAACTGATTTGCAACAGATTTTACAGAATACTCCTCGAGACATCCTCTTAGATAAGAATGGCCATTTTAAACGAGAACATAGACCGAGTTCCTTTAATCCTTTAATGAAATCTTTGGAATCGATAGTAAAAAATGTAATTAAGAAGCAATTTAGTGCACAATAGGATATATTAAAAAACTACTTCAACGTTTTAAGACTTTAGAAGATGTAGTGGTTATTGCAATTATTATACATCAACTACTCCATTTTAGTTGATAAATAAAAAAAAGAAGTGAATATCACAAAATAATCTCGCGTAGCTGGGACTGTGCAAAACATGTTTAAGAGATTTTTCGGGTGGATAAAAAAGGTCTTCAGAAAAGTAAAAATTGAACCTGAAACACCAATTGAGGATATTTCTACAACAGAAGAAGATGAAGTTGTAGATGAAACCATCTATATGGAAGAATATAGTCCAGACATTTTTGCTGTTACAGAAGGAGACCAACCACTCTTCGATGAAGAAAAAGATCTAGAGAGACAAGTAATAGAACTGAAGAAGACCAAAGAAGTTACTCAAAGTGTAGATGATATACTAAATCAAATTAGTTCTGAGGAAGATATTTTCCAAGTACTTGGCGCAGATGATTTCTGGAATGCAACAGGTTATTGTACAACTGTTCAAGAAAAATTTAGCAAAGTGTTACAAGAAAATGATGTAGAACAACAGCTAAAATATTTTTGGCGAACAAATAAAATGTATATGCGATCTGTGGAAGCATATCGTGATGCTCTCGCTCAAAATGACATGCTTCGTGGAAGAGTGATGTTACTAAATATTCGAATGTTATATGATGTTTTAATCGAAATGCGTCGGTTGAATTCAAAGGTCATCCCTAAACCTCAAACAATTGATATGGAAATGCGTAAAGAATACGTAAAAGACGTTCTTGTTGAAATACTTGAGAAAAGCAACATCCCTCTGAGCATCAAAGAGATCCTAGAAGAGGTTCAGAAGGGTGAGGAAAAATTTGTTTTAGAATTACTTAGAGCAGAATCCATTCAATTTTATCTTGAAACTCTTGTTGAAGAAGAATTCATCAAAAGAATAGAAAGAGTGATTGATTTAGCTCCTCCCCCACTTCCCTATATCCCTGCAGAAATAACCGCAGCAATACCAGATACAATATTCGAGTATACTTTTGCTCCAGATGTGAAGATGTACCGTCGAGAAGATATTGGTCGGGAAGAACTTTCGGCTTTATTCCCTCCTGAAATCTATAAGGGATTACAAGAAAACGGGTTTTATCGAATAGAAGATGTCTATGGTAAACTCGATGAACTTCAAAAAATCTTACTTGAGAAATTGCATTTTGAACCTGATATGACCACTATTTCTATCGGTATTCTTCGAGAAAGAATTGGAAGAGAAGAAGCAAGACCAAAGAAAGTAGATCTTGATGAACAAAAGTCTCTCATCTCTAAACGCCTAAAAGATAAGGAATTACAAAAGAAAAGTGAGAAAACTACTCCAGAGGATGTTGAAATAAAGGAAAAAGTAGCAACTGCTACAAAGGTGAAAAAGCCAAAATCAAACATTCTTAAAATTCCACATCAAGATATAATTAATTCTCCAATTCCTCGACCATACCAATTGGAAGCATATTATATGTTTAAAGGAGAAAAATATAATGGTAATATTATTGACTCTCCAACAGGTTCAGGAAAAACGCTAATGGGTATGATGTGTATCCAAGATTGGATACGCAAATTGCGTTTCAACGAATCAATCCTAGTGTTGGTTCCAACACAAAATTATCAATCACAATGGGTAGATTCAATTTGCTTTAATGAAATAGGTTTACAGATTTCGCCCAGTTTTGTATTTTCAGGAACGATTACCCAACTAGAAAACTTCATTCAAAAGACAAGAGAAATTCCACCAATAATAATTCTTACTTATACCTCTCTCGCTCAAGTATTAGGGGCAAAAACTAAGAAAGAAAAAGAACTTAGGCAATTGATTAATTGGTTAGGCATTAGGCATGTTATTTTCGATGAAGCACACAAAATTGTTGAACAAGAAGGAAGTGCAACTAATGAAGTTGCCAAACGATTAGTTAAGATCTTCAAAGGAGCTCATATTGAGAACCTTATTGGTTTTTCTGGAACAGCAAAAGCTTATGAAAAAGATTTCAAGAAATTAAAATTAAAACTCATCTATATTGTTCCAGAAAAAGAATTAATAATTCACGGGTTTGTTGCACCCATTGCTGAATTAGGAGTTACTTTTGCATATTCAGGTCGAGAAAAAGCTATCAGAGAATTACATAATGAACTAAAAATGAATATGAAACAATTATGGAATTATTTTGGGGACAATAACCTTCGAAGAGAATTCCAAAAGATCCCCATGAATGATCGTTTATTCATATGTAAAGAATTACTTGGTATGTATCAAAGTTATAGAAGAGATATGGTTAATGAAAAATTAAAATCTAAATTCCTTGACTGGGCACCAAATAGAGAAAAAGGACCTCTATCGCTCATTGATACAAATCTTGTGCAAGCAGTACAAATTTACAATGGTTGGTCGGATATTTCACTTGCTTATAATTCACAACACACCAATGCTGCTCGAGAAATCGTTGAAGAGACAGAACAATTAGTAATGCGACTTGAAAAATTGATACGTATTCCCAGCCTTCAAAAGATGATTAAAAGCGAAAAATATGGTAAACGAATGCCTAAACGAAAAACATTCTATGATATTCGCAAAGAAAGTAAAGATAGAAGGGAAACGTCAAAGAAAGTCAGAAATATTATGTGCTCATCTATGGTTGGTATTTACAAAGCACTAGATACTTGGGCAAGAACAAAAATAGGCGAAGGTCGTGTAGGGACATTCCAATCCATTATTAATGCAGAAGAAGAAATCAGAGATGTGAAAGGAGTTGTTATATTCGACACAGGACGAACTATCAAAGTTGAGGATGATACTGGTATAGGTTCTCCCGGATTTTCTGGCGTTGGTGGCAGTTTTGCTCAAAGTTTGAGCACAAATATTTTGAGGTATAATCCAATTGCTGTGCAATCTTCAGAAATGTACATTAGCTTTAATCCTGATCTTGAAAAACCATTGCATGTAATGATGGCTGAGTACGTTCGAAATGAAGTTATAGTTGGTAAATTAACTGAACGGATTTTCATGGAATTAATCTTTGAACTACCATTCCAAGAACAATTAAGCAATTTCATGTATTTAACATTCAAAGAATTAATGTCCAGTTATGCCAAATCATTAAGAAAAGTATATCGGGCAAGATTTTCAGAGTTTGCTAAGAAGGTATTTGTACCTTTAGGAGAATTCATTGATGAAATGACTGTTATGGATGATGCACTAAACCTTTCTGTAAAACTCCTAAAAGATCGAATTGAAAACCCCTCAATTCGAATTGACAATATAGTGCTCAAACTTTACGATTATGGAATTATTGCACGAAAAATCGAATTTGCTAATAAAGGTACTCTACAAACTGCCAGTGGAGATTTAGTAGATTATTATTATTTGAAAATGCCTTCCGGAAGACAAAAACAATTAATTTACGACCTTGTATCTGATTTTTTGGATTCAGAAGAACTTCCAATTCAATTAATATTTGTTTCAGCGTGGGCTAGAACTGGATGGGATGTACGAACACCAGATATTCTTATCGATGCTACAGCAACTCGAGACGTTACAGCGTGGCAACAATTACGTGGACGAGCTATGAGAGCTTTAGAGAGCTGGACAATAGACTGCTATAAAACAATTGCAGTATTGCTCGGAAAAGCTGGGACAGCTAATCAAATTTTTGAAAGATTACCACTTGAAATGCAACAAAATTTTCAAAAGATTCGGAAAGAATTTACTCCTAAAAAAGAGTTAACGTCAGAGATGATTGATTTACTTGATGTTTCTATAGATGAATCCAAACTTCCTTCTGAAGAAAAAGTAGTTCTAAAAGCAAAAGTAAATGAGGGATCATTAGATAAACTTTCTACAAATGAACGTATGAAATTAATCATTTATCTAATGCTCTCTAAAAACAAAGTTGCGCATATTTTCGAGATGGTAAAAGCATCTGGTTCAACAAAACAAGTTGAATTTAATAAAAAAGATGGTCTCTGGCGCAGAAAAGCAGCAATAGCTAAGAAGCATAGAGATGAACCTATTTTACCTGTACCTGGAGCTGAACGACGACGTGGAAAATATATTGCCCCACTTGTTTACTCAAAAGATCCTACAATGGATACACCAGCAGAAGTAAAAACTACCTTAAAAAATCTATTACAAGGATTAGATGAAGATTTACTTGATAATTGGGTTCTATCCTTAGTAGAAGAAAACGTTGCAGATGAAAGTGTAACTGCAAATTCTGAAGTAGATCAAGAACGGAAAAAACTCGAAGAGCTAGCTCTCCGAGAGGAGAGAATGAAAAAAGTAGAAGTTGATGGAGTATCTGAAGATATATTAAGGGAGTTCCTAAGTGGAATTGATTCAATAGAATTCTAAGAACGACTTTCTATTTTCCTTTTCAAAATTGAAAATCAGTTTGTTAGTCTTTGATTGCAAATAGTATTTTTGGACGTCCTCGTTTGTTTGTTCTAATTGGTTTTTTCTCAATATGTCCTTTCATAATCATTTTCGATAATACATCATACAAAGTTGTTCGGGGGATATTTGTTAAAGAAACTAAAGTACCTCTAGTGATTGGACCTTTGTTTTCGAGTATGTCAAGAAGAAATTCTTCGATAGGAATTTGCTTATTTGCTTCCTCTTCTTCTCCATAAACAAATGCCGTTCTTTGACTATAAACAATCATATCCTTAGAAATTTCAGTTTCCTCTAGGCTCTTTCGTATCAATTTACTTATATCGTCGCTTATATGTAAGTCCCTGCTGCTCAATGATATAACAACCCACAATGATTTTTTATAAAAGTACCATAAAGTTAGTTAGTAATAAACCTTATGTGACCAGTCGATAATTAACTGATAAGATAGGTTTTGACATCAAATAAAAAGGTATACAAATTATACAGACAAAAAAATCATCCTTTAAATAGGATAAACTGAAGTTCTCAATGAATATCAAACAAGAGCAATTGTAAAAGGTTTTAAACAAAGTATACTCACTAATTGCATAGACAATCGACATATTAATAGTAGCAATCACTTCACGGTGAGAAATATGAACACGAAAAGTGGAAGTTCAGAAAAAATGTTTGGAGAATATATTGATTTTGTTACTTCTAAAGCAGATTCTAGTACTGCAACTGATAGTACGAAAATAACAGGTAAAGCACTGAATTTCACTTTAAATAATATTGGACGGTGGTCTCTTGAAGAGAAAAAAGCAGCTGTTTGTATGATTTGTAAGCTTTACTTGAAATCAAATCAGAATGCTACACAATGCCCTATGTGTGAATCAATGTTTCATCACAAACATATTACAGATTGGCTTAGGGTAAAGGGAAAATGCCCTGTCTGTCAACAGAATCTTCGAATAGAAAGTCTGCAAAGAGTTAATCTTTAAAGATTATTTGAATTTAACGAATCAAAGAGTTGGTCATAAAAATGAATAATAGTTCCAAAAAGAAACAGGAATTTAAAATTGATACTATCAAAACTCCAAAAGGAAATGTTCCAACTGTAGAAAGTTTCCATAAAGTAATAGATGGGTTATTCGGTGAGGTATTGGATACAAGAAAAGATATTGCTAAACTTATACCCAATCTTGAAAAGGAATTACAAAATCTTAAAGAAATTCTAGCTCAACAAATGGTGCTTTCCGAAATAATCAATGATAACATCAATAAAATTGAGAGAGTATTGAAGAATCAAGGAAAGGAAATTGCTAAAGTGCATCAAGCAACAGAACTAGCTGGCAGCGGAAATCTTACTGAAGTAGGCTTATCCAATGAATCAATCCGAGCAGTTAGAAAACTAATTCAAACTGAGTTAGTAAAAGGAGTAAAACCAATTAATGATTCTTTGAAACAACTTGATAGAGAAATTACTAGTGCAAATAGAGAGATAATGAAAACAGTTGAAAGAAGTTTGGAAAATATTAAGGATCAAATAGACGATTTATCATCCAAAACTGAACTACAGATGCTGGAAATCGTAGAAAGCTTAAATCAGACTCCTGCTAAGACATCAAAAACAAAGAAGAAACTAACATCATAATTAGAATGATAAAAAGAAAAGAAAAATATAACTGGATTTTTTTACTTGGGTAGGATAAATGATAAAGATAGGGTTAAAGAAATAACCCTTATGGTATCTCTAAAACAGAGATATCAACTTTCGATACACCATCTATGTCAGTTAACTCTTCTTTGATAGTTTCCATATTGACATTCTTGAATTCTTTCGAGTCAATATAACCTTCATAGACACAGCTTTCTTGAGTAAAGCATAATCCAGTGGAATATAATGTTTTTATACCCGCTTTCATGAAAAGAGAGCCCATTTTCTTCAAAAAGTCAGGACTTAATTTTCCGATCTCGATTCCTACTTTGTACACTTTGTCACTAGTTGTAGGAATTATTCTAATAATTTTCGTACTAGGGGCGAGAATCATAACCGCATAATTTCCTTCTTCAGGCTTCAACGCATCTAAGAAAGTCTGGGGAAGTTGAATGGGTTGCCCTACTTCAAGCTTACACATCTTTGCTACAGTTACTTCAGTTGTCATTACTGCCTCTCCTTCAAGAGAATTTTAAATTAATTGCTTTATTAAAAATATCCTTTGCTTGCTTATTAGTTTTACCTTTGTATACTATCTTATACACTTTTTCTTTTAAAAACTTAATCGAAAGCGCATGGTTTTAATGGTTTTTTAAGGAATTTTGTGATAAAAAAGGCCAATTTCTTGGTATCTCTCTTTTATCATATCCCTAATAGTTACTAAAAAAAAGAACAGAACTGATTATTAAAGGAGAATATTATGTGGATAATTTGATACTTTAAATTGGTCACCTAAAGATATAAGTATTATAGTGCGTTATAAACTTGTTAAAGGACGTATAAGAGATTATAACGACAATCAATATAGGAGTTTGAATGCTCTGTCTGGCAGTAAAAAATATCGTGAAAAACGATTATCGCTTCTAATGCATCCTCTTCGAAGAGAGATTTATCAACTAGTCTGTGAGACCCCAGGATCCTATTTTTATGAAATTGTTTGTGCTTTAGCAGCACCTCAGGGAACATTATCTTGGCATCTCCGAATGCTTGAAAAAGATGGTTTCATCAAATCGGATAAATTTGGTGGAAAGAGATTATTTTTCCCAAAAATGCTTCGTTCAGAATCAGCAGAACGTGCTTTTGCGATACTAAAAAATAATACTGCAGCAAAAGTTTTCGATCAAATAGTGAATAATTCCGGTTGTTACCAATCTGAAATAGCAGAAAAATTAGGTATTCATCATGACACAGTTCGTCATCATATTAATCGATTAGCAGAAGCAGAATTAATCGAAGTCATTCGAGATGGTAGGATGGTAAAGTATTTTCCAGGAGAGTTAGGTAAAGAGCTAATAGCTGGAAGTCTCAATGTTCTTACAGAAAGATACGTCCAGTTTCTAATTGAAAAATTAGAAGAGGGATGTATGACTCCTGAAATAGTTGAAAGATCTCAACATACTATGTCTCTACGTATTGAATGTCCCAATTCAGAGGATATTTTTATGAAAATTGAACTCGGTCCTTGGGAAACCAAAACTGTTGGTGATGATGAAGAGGATGATGAAGACGAAGAAGATAATTACAAAGAAGAAAAGAATGATCAAGAAAACTAAATTACCAAATCCAAAAATTATTTCTTTTATAGTAAAAAAAGTAAAAGATTAGAAAATTATTTCAATTTTCTAAGTGTCTTTTTCAATTCCTCATATGCAGCTTCCCAATTCTTAATTTCTTCCGAAAGTTCTACCTTTTCATCGTCATATTCTTCTTCAGAAAGCTCACCTGTTGATTTCCGAACAAATAATGTTTCCAGAAACTCTCTTTTCTCGCCAAGTTCTTTTTTAAGTTGATCTTTCCAGCGTTCCATTTTGATTAATTCAGTAGTGATTTGTTTGTCTGAATCAGAGATAGTGGCTTTATATTCACGCTTCATTTTCTCGTAAGTTTTCTGACTAATGCTTTTCTCTTTCTTCAAACCTTCAAGCTTGGATAAATGGTCTTCACTATCATCTTTTTTCTTCATTAACTCGAAAATAGGTATTTGAGTACTCCCTTTCGCAATCTTTTTCTTATCAAGTCTGATTTCTACAAAGCGCATATTGAGTTCAGTTACTCGCTCTTTTGCATCTTCTTTTGGAATGAGACCAACTTTTACTCGTTCTTCAAGATTCTCAATTTCTTCTAGAATTTCTTCCATTTCCTTATCTATGATTATTAATCGACCTTTAATAGATAAAGCATGGACAATCTCTTGATCAATGAGAATTTCTTCTGATGATTCGTCATCCTCTGAACCATAACTCATAGAAGACGAATGCATTTCTTTTTGAGTTTGGGATGCTTTTCTCTGCTGGAAAAGATCTTTCGACAATCTTGCACCACATGATTTGCAGAATGTAAAATTCGGCAAAACGGGTTTACCACAAACTGGACATCTATATTCTACCATTTTTTTCTACCTTTAGTTATTTATATAGAATCATTTAACAACTAACTAAAAAAAGAATTGCTTTTAGGATTATTTACTTTTTTTCATATCTTTCATCAAATACAAGTACTTTCCAAGCAGTTTATAATAGCAAATTATTAAAATTGCTCTTTTATTTACTAGCGAATAACAAGATTTTTATCATTATTTACTCGAAAAATGACAAACTTTAAATGACACTTCATCTCGTGAAGTAGTTGTGAGTTGATACACATGGCAAGAAGACCCGCTCGTTGTTATACTAAAATTACAGGACCACCCTATACTCGAAAAAAATATGTTCGAAGTATTCCAGTTTCTAAAATCACTAGTTTTGAAGCTGGAAACAAAACTGGCACATTTCCAATTTCTGTTTCCCTTTATTCCAAGGAAGCATGCCAAGTTCGACATGTTGCTTTAGATGCAGTAAGAATGATGACCAATCGACATATGGGAAAGAAAGCAGGTGCAGAAAACTACCACCTTGTAATTAGAATATATCCCCACCATATCTTGCGTGAAAATAAAATGATGGCTTTTGCCGGTGCAGATAGGTTACAGGATGGTATGCGACGTTCTTTTGGTAAGCCAATGGATCTTGCAGCAAGAATAAGAGCAAATCAAGCATTAGTAACAATCCATACTTTTCCACAATTTGTAGAGAATGCTTATAGAGCATTAAAAATGGGTGGAGATAAATTACCTACTCCATATTCATTAAAAATTGATGTCGGAGAAGAAATATATAAAAAACATAAAATGACAAAAGAAAAAGCTTAGTTCTTTTTCCTTTTTTTTATTTCTAAATTATTTATTCCTCACAATTTTCGATTTTACCTTGATTTCAAGATAATATCCATATATGCTTTTGATAATCTCAACTTACATTTTATTAAACATACTACTCTCAAATGAGGATTGGATACTTAATACTAGAAAAAACAGCTGCATAACCCTCAGGAAAACTATCATGGAATTTATCTGTGCAAAATGTAATGCTAATCTCGAAAAAAATGCTGATTTGCTTGTTGTTGGTTGCTCAAAGTGTGGTTCAAAAGTATTTAAAACCATCACAACAAATATTGAAAAACCTGCTGTAATAAAAACAATTCCAAAAGTTTTACGTGAAACAATCGAAGATTATTCAGTAACTAAATATGAAATTATTCCAAAACTGATAAGAGAGGATGCAGAAGAAGAAAGAACAAGGGAATTAGAGGCTGATAATATACCAGCAATAAAACTAAGGAAAAAGGGAATTTATGATGTTAATCTAGATTCGCTCTTTAGAGATAAAAAAACAGATCCAATTGTTTTAAGTGGAAAGCAAGGAATATATCGAATAGAAATGATTCCTGCTAAAGAAAAATAGAATAAGGAATTTTGGAAAAACCCTCAGTTTTTCGGATTTAACAAATATAATTCCATTTCTTTATCTTTTGTACGGAAAATTGCTGGTCGAGTTTCAACTAAGTATATTTCTAATGTAACTGAAACAATTCCTTCCACAAGATGTCCACCAACAGCTTTACCGTCTTTTTCACCAACAATGATGTGAATATGAGCAATAGGTTCTTTTGTGTCTTTATTAATTGCAATATTTCCAGTACAAGCTATAACCTCAACTTCATCAAAAGGAGTATTAAGGTATTTCTTCTTACCAACATCAAAATAACCATACTTGCCTTTTTCAAGAGCACCAATTGCTGTTAGAAAACCACCTGTTATTTTTTGTTCTTTAACATAGTGAATAATACTTGAAAGTACTTCATCGCCTTTTTCCAGCTTGATCATATGAACCTTTTGTTGTTCCATTATCATAGTTTTCATTTTCATCAACCTTTGAATTGTATATACTATTAAAAATTTCAATCTTTTTGTTATTCATTAAAAACTCAATTCTAAGAAGTCAGCTGTTCTCTAAGAGTAGAAATTTGTTTTCTAATAGTTACTAGTTCTTTATTTATAAGTTGGATATTCTCATCGAATTCCAATTTGCTTTTTAATCCTTCTTGAAATTCAGTTTCATTTTTTTCAATTGCTTTCTCTAAACGATATTTTTCCGCCTCAAGAGTGAGAAGGTGCATATATGGATCGCCCCCAGCAGTTGGTTGGGAACTGACAATAGAGTTTTGTTGCTTTAAAATCTCAGAAGGTTTCACCAATGAATCCTTTTCAGCTAATTTTTGTGTATCAAGTGATTCTTCAGATTGAATAGGTACTTCTTCTATTGAAGTTTCTTCAGAAATAATTGGTAGAACAATTTCAGCTTCAGCATTCGATTGCGAACGCTCTTCTTGAGATAATTGCTTTACAAAAGAAGAAATTTGTTTTTTTGTTTCTTCCTCTGCTTCGGTAATTATGGACCTCATTTGAGATAGCACAGTTTCTGGAGCACTCTCTGGAGTTCTCTTCTCAGAGAGTTTCTGAATTGTTGCTGTTGCTTGGAATGATGAATCCTCTTCTTGCTCTTGAACTGAAACATTTTCTTTTACCAAGGATTTAATCACAGGGGGAAGAACCTCTTCCTCTTCTAAGTCTTCTTTTGTCTGCTGAAGGTCATGTTCAATAGGAAGCATTACAGGAGGATCAATTGTTTTATCTTGGTCTTCTTCTATTTCTTTCACAATTGGTTCGGTTTGTTGTACAATGACCGAATCTTTTCTCTCCTCTGTATCATGGGAATCTGAAACAGCAGGTTTTTCTTTTACCAAAGTGCTCATTAGTGAACGTAAATCAGTTAATTCGGATTTTAGAGCAGCTAATTCATCTTTTATTTGGGATGCATCAGAAGAATCAGTTCTTGTAAATACTACACTCTTAGATTGCACAATAACTTTGATTACAGTATCATTTAGTTGCTTTTGATGTCTAAACCACTGTTTATGTGGATTCCAATCAAGTACCTTATCCCTTGTAGAAGTTAGAAGTTCAATGAATTCGCTATTTGTTTCTTTCTCACCAATTAATGAAGCTTCTAAAGAAGAGATAATATCAATAATGGCTATACGTAATTCTGCTTCTTGGCTGGAGTGAGATTCTCCTTTAACTAAAATAGCATGCATTTCTTCTAAACTAGTGACGTTTTTTTGGAAAACTTCCTCTGTCAAAGGTAAAACACCTGGCGTTATTAATTATCTATGTCTTCTTGTTATTTCTAGCTTTGTATATGAATATATGAGTTTTGATAGAATAAAATAAAGAAAGAAAAATAAGAAAAACATCTTGTTTTTTGAATGGTTATTCTAAACCGAGATGTATTTCTCTTCGTTTTTGATAGTCATCTGGCCAATGATTTTGTATAAAGATTTGCTTGAATTTTACCTCTTTTTTAAGGTCATCAATTAAAGGTAAAATAGATTCATCTTCAACACCCCACAAGAAAAGATTAACTTCATGTTTAGTTCTATCTTGATATTTCTTAACGAAATCTAAATTATTTTTCAAGAGTTGAAAATCATCGGTAGGAAATGGAGTCCAAGCAGACAAATGAATCGTTGGAATACCATAATTTCCTATAACATTTATATCTTGACCGAAATGTTTCAAAGCACCAATTGGTCCTTCTAAGGTGGGGTCTATATCCATCGTTATGGAAACGGTTAGGTCTTTTTTCAGGGTTATCGTCTGTGAAAGTTCTCGCAAAATAGTTTCAATTCTATTTTTACGCCAATTAAGCCATTCCGCTCCTAATTTGGGATCTCTTTGAATATCTCCTAATGAAAACATTCGTTCAATCCCATATGCACTAGAAAATGAGCGTCTACATCGTTCACAGAAACTATATTCCTCACGAGGAAAACGAATGTTATCAAGGAGTATTCCTTGAATTGGATGATTGCTTACCTCATCAATAATCGATTTCAGGTAAGTAGTATATGAATCTTTAAAGGGGTCAACAAAACTATTGTTTGGATTTCCACCATCTTTAATCGCAGAATAACTTGGATTTTTACCAAAGAAGTTATCCGCTAATCCATTGACCACAGCATATACTTTAATGCCAATTGAATCAGCAATAGTTGAAAATGTTGAAAAGAATTCATTTGTATTTTTATTGGTTGGAGCTGTTGCACTCCGAAAGTGTACAAATCCAGAAGTGGATTTACCAACTACTGCAACTTCACTTAGAAAACCTCCGTTCTCCGCGAGAAATTCATCGGGACTTTGACGAAGATTAGTTGGATCAATAATTGGGATTAAATTCTGGCTTGAAATACTGCGTATATCCATTGTTTCGTACCCACTCACAACAAAGATAGGATGCTAGACAAAAAAAGGTTTTTATTAAATATATCATTTGCTATTGAGCACTTTAGTGGCATTTTAGCTAAAAAATAAATAAAAAGAAAAAAATGGATACTAATAACAAGAAAAATGGAAAAAAGAAAAGGATATATAATCCTTACTTCTCTGCTTTTTCCTCAGTCTCTTCAACACTTTCAAAATCTTCAAGGTCTATTGGTGCAGGAGGAGGAGTTCTTGCCATTGTCCATCCTATCCAAGCTGCTATAGCAAGAATTACAAGCAATCCTAAGAGGATAGGAGCGGCAATCAAAATAATCGTAATTTGATTGGTGAGAAATGATGTTTCTGAGTTCCAATCAACAAGTCCCCATACTGTAAAGGTCCAATATGCACCTAAAACTGCCAGTGAGGATAGAAATATAGAGTAACCAGCTATTTTGTCTTTCATATGTTCCAGGTTCCTTTCAAAGTTCCGTGTTCGCTATGAGCGATAAATCAACTATTCTTATGAAGGTTTCGATTAAATTATGTTTATAGAATAGATAGTTTAAGAAAAAAATTAGTATATTAAAAAAAAGAGTTGTTTCTCGAATTTCCTTTTACTGGAATTCGAGAGTTAGGTAACATATTTGGCAAACTAACCAAATAATGAACCCATACCAGAGTCTTCTTCTTCCTCTTCTTCTTCTGGTTCAGGAGGAGTACTTGGTTCAGGAGTGGTTGTAGTGGCTGCAACAGTTTGAGTGGCTGCAAGTAATTCAGGAGGAATAATACTTGGGTCTTGGGTAGCAATTGCTTTTGCGAGAATCATTGCTTCTAATTGTGTCTTTGCGAGTATAGTTCCTGCAGTTTCGGGAGTAATGAATTTGGTTTCAGTGGCTAAGGAGAGAGCTTCTCTACGAGTTTTACCAAGGAGTTGATCAATATTTTCCTTCGTTGGAATGTTAGCACCGAGGGACAATGCAAAAGCGTCTTGATGAGCTTTTACGAGGTTATTCATGATTTCATCGAAATCAACAATAAGATCATCATGGAGCATTAAATTACCAGTACTATAAATTACATCAACAGATAAACCGGCATCAAAGGGTTCAATGCCTAAACGATTAAGAACATTGGTCAAGGTTTTGGACACTTTGTCTCCAGCTTTGCAAACAACTGCATCTTCAGTTATCTTAACAGTTCCACCTTCAATTCTAGTTGATAAACCAACAGATTGAAGCTCACCTATAACGGGTCCAGGAGCAAAACCGGTATCCCGTGCAGAGATATGAATATCTTTTGGAGCGATTTGTCCTTCTTTTGCTGCTGTTGGGATTTTCTTTTTCTCAAGATAGTTTGCTACTTTGAATGGATTGCCATTTGTGAAAATGAATGCACAAGAGCCTTGAATATAATCCTGTAATTTACTTAATCCTTTATCTTTTTTAGCAGCTTCAGTAAGAGCTAAACGCATCAAAGTATTCTTAGCTATTTTTAGAATAGTTTCCCCACGCATATCGTGACGAATACGTTGAATGGTCTTAGAGGCAATGTTTTCAACCTTAGTTATACCAATATTATTGTAAGAACCAATAATTTCAACTAATTCTTTCAGTTGACGTTTATTACCAGGATTGGGTTCATGGCGATATATGGCTTTGCTCATTTTAGTGCACCTCTATTTTAACCGACTTACCCATAGTGGTTTTAATATTAGCAGAACGAATATTCATCATGCCTTTCACTAAGCGCCCTTCTAGAGTATGAATAATTGCTGCAATGTTATCAGCTATTGCTTTATTATCCATTTTAACGGTTCCTACTTTTGTAATCACAACAGGATTTTCCTTAATACGTAATCTTGATGTTCGAGTAAAACGTTCAAGAAGAGCAGGAATATCTACATTTGGTGCAATTGGTTGAGGCATCTTCCCTCGAGGAGCCAAATATTTACCGAGAAATCGGGCAATCATAGGCATTAAAGAAGGTTCGGCGAGAAAGAAGTCATGCTCTCTTGCTAACTTTCTAATTTCTTTAGGAAGTTTTCCTAAAGCTTCAAGTTCAGTTTTTCCTAAGACAGTCTTGACACCTGCATTGCGAGCATTCACAGCAATTTCACCTGAAGCAAAAATAGCTACTTGTGGTTTCTTGCGAATAGCATGAGGTAAGGTTGTCTGGAAATTAAAACGGTTACTAGGTACTTTAAGATCTAAATCCTTAAAGTTTACAGCAATATCAATGCTTTCAATAAACTTTCGCTTTTTAGATGCTTTTTTAAGTGCAGCAACAGCTTCTGTCGTTTTGTTTATATCCATATTAATCACTTACTAGTGTATTGTATTCAGCACATCAATAACGATAAAAGGTTGTTAAAGAGCACGGTGACAGTCACACGCGATTGCGATATCTCCAAACATCAACGTACTGATTAAAAAGATTGTGTTGAGTTGGGGGAATTACTTTTTATTAGTTTATTTTATGGAAGGAGTTCTAAAAGTGAGCTGAAATCCAAAATACCCTCATAATCTACTGGAAAGAATTTCCAACCTTGACCGAAAATGATCTTTCCATAGTTTTCTTGAAATTCATTAATTTTTACCAAAGTTATCAACCCTTCAGGTTCATCTGTATATTCCTTCGAAAAGAAATGTAAAAGAGAACGTAATTGTTTTTGTTCTAATTCCAAGGATGACTGATCATTGTCATTAAGATTGACAGTTATAGCTATTTCAGATATATTTTGGATTTTATCTTTGATCCGTTTCTTTGTATTTTTGATATCTATACTTATCCAACCTTTAGGAAGAATTGCAAGGAAATCAGTTAAAAATGAAAAAAGTGCTTTCTTTTCAAAGAAATGATTAATCAAAAATTTAGCTGTTGTTTGATAATAAACATCCTTTGCTGTTACAATTTTAAATATTTGAGAAGCTACTTCAACAATACTTTTTGGCACTCTGTTTTTTATCTGATTAAGAAAATCTTGAGCTGAAAGAAGTTCAATATTAAAATCACTATCAGATAGGAGAAGGCTAATACGTTTCAAAGTATTTTGTGAATTTTGAAGTAAGGTTATCTGTTGAGATGAAGTAAAATAGCAAGTCAATAATAATTCAAAATCAGTTTTAGAAGTCTTATTAAAAATAATTGAATATCTACTAAGATTTTCAGCAAGGAGAAGAAAAAGTGGTCTGTTAAGATTTATTTTAGAACTATCATTTTTTTGTACTGTGCTTCTAGTGATTTTCAATGGAACAATTAAGGAAATTTTCTTTGAATCAGTAAGTAATATTCCATGTTTAGTTACTTTTGCAGTATTGAGAGACACGTTATTAGCTCCTTTTTTTCTTTCTTTGAACTTTTTTCTTCATAGTGGAACCACATTCGAAACAAGAATTCATTTGTTTTTTACTTTTAAATCCACAACCGGTACAGACCCATGAATACACATGTATCTGAGTTATGCCCTTCCAATATATTCCTTTGTAAGGGATGCCCATATAATTTGCTAGATTTTGGATATCATAATCATCAGTAATAATTTCTACTAAATTATTCTTTGATTGCAATTCAAAAGCTACTGCAACAACACTCATATCACATTCTGAAAGCTCTGCAATATCCCCTGTTTCATTTGCTTGGTGGTTCACTTCAGTAAAAGCTGTTTTATCAGGGATAGTAACGATTACATCTTTCTTTACAGCAATTTCCTCTAAAAGCGCCTCTCCTCGATGCATTCCTTCGATTTCATAGGTTACACATTGTGGGAGATATTTTTTACCATGAAGATTATGACTTAATATACCATTGAAAATCGCTGAAGCATCAATAACAAATGCCTTTTCTTTCTTTTTTTCTACGGTCATAACCTCACCTCTAGTATTTTAGAATCCTAATTTATCCTGTAACCTATTGAAGAATCCATGATCTGGAAACCGGAGAAATACTGTTTCTCGTTTTGCCTGAGTAACTTCTAGTTTTGAGTCATTTGGAAATTTGTTTTCTTCTTTACCATCTATTACAATTGCTACTTTTTTAGTAGAATATGAAGGGATTGTGATGGTAACTTTAGAATCACCAGGGATAACAAAAGGTCGAATGCGCCTTGTTACGCTGTTTACAGGAACAATTTGCATTGCTTTGATTTTTGGTTCAATAATTGAACCACCAGCTGAAAGTGCATATGCAGTAGAACCTACAGGAGTAGAAACTAGCAGACCGTCAAGTCTATGATTGCCAAGATTAAATCCATCAACTTCAAGATTCAAATTACATATTTGGGCATTTTTCTCATTAGTAACGTAAACTTCGTTTAATGCTGAATGCAATTCGTTTCCATCTAAGAGTAACTTCAAACGCATACAACGCTCTAGAACAAAATCACCGACCATTATTCGTTGAAGACTTTTTTCACTGTTATCTAGAGTAGCAGTTGTAAGAAAACCAAGATAACCTGCATTGATCCCAAAAATTGGTACTTCATCAGAATAACGAGCAGTCCAAAGTATAGTACCATCACCACCCAAAGCGATTACAAGATCAACAGTGTTAATTTTATCCATCGAAATTGTATTTGAATGCTTCATCACTTTTGCGAAAGTCTCATTCAGATAAACATCAACGTCATATTTTTCAAAAATGCTAACAACTTCATTAGCTAAAGTCTTGTGTTTACCTTGCGATAATCGTGAAATAACAGCTACTTTCTTTATACCATTCATGGGAGGCTCTCCTATTGATCATCAGTATACATAGAAAATTACAGACAGCAAAACTATTAACTTTTTCTAGTCACTAATTAAAACAATTTCATTTAGTATTATTAATGGAAAATCTTTTGTATTAAATGATTAAAGTGCGATTGAAGCAAGCAACCCTGGGTGGGTAGTCTAGCTTGGTATGATTCTTGGTTCGGGTCAATAATAGTTTAATCTATTTTTGCGAAAAATCAAGAGTGCGGGGGTTCAAATCCCCTCCCGCCCACTAATAGCTTTTTTCATCAATTTGAACTATATTTTTCCTCAAGTTTTGAAATTATTTCTGTAACAGAGGAGGATATCACTTTATCATTTGTTTTTAGAATTAATGAGGCATTTTTCAGGTATTTTAGTGCTTGTTCCATTGTCCCTTCATCGTAAGCATTTAATCCCAATTGAATCAGTAAATCAGCAAATTCATCTTGACTTTCATCTGGTAATTGTAAAGAATATTTTTTACTGAATCTTCTTGCAATGACATTACTTTTCATTGCTTCTTCCAATAATCCAAGTGTTATCTCTACTTTTGCTTTATCCAAACAGATGTTAATAACAAGTTGAGGTTCTTTGCTTTTTGATGCGAGAGACATCGCATTTTCCAATATTTCTAATGCTTTATCGAGTTCAGTACCCATTTTGTATTTTATGATTGCTAGATTTTTTAATCCTCGAGCTAACCCTCTTTTATCAGGAGTATTTCTTCTGATATCGAGTGCTTTTTCTTGATAATTTTCTGCGTGTTCTAATTCACCTTGCAATATGAAAGTTATAGCAATCTTATCGTAACAATCAGCCATCCCTATTTTGTGGTTAAAGTTCTTAAATGATTGAAAGGCTCGTTTGTAATGATTTCGAGATTCAATCATTTTCCCTTTATCATAATAGAGTTCCCCTAACATTCGTAGAAGCTCTGCTAAAATTGAATGTTCGGTTGAATTACGATAATGTCTTAATGCCAAATTGAGATCTCGTAGTGCATCATCCGAATTTCCAACCTCAAACGCCTTCTTTCCGGAGAGAAAATGTAATTCTGCTTCGTCTTCTGGTTTTACTTTTGGCATTGTTAAGTCACTACTAAACTTCGATAAATTATTGTTACAATGGGAATATAATAGCTTTTGATTAAAAAATAATTCATTTTATTAATATTTTAATTTGAAGAAAGTCTTAAAATTAGGAAGAATGTCTCATTCTTTAGTTCAATGGTGGTTTAATCAGTGCACAGTAACCTATCTTTCAAACGAGAGTCCTTACATTTAGACTATTTTATGGACAATAAAAATCGTATTTGTCAAGTACTTACATGGCACCATCCCAAAGACAGAAAACTTTGCATTGTTAAATATGATCTAGGGGAAAGTCATTGGATATCTCGAGAGACTGGCTTGCGGTATAAACGGATGTTGAAGAGTTATAGTTTGGAAGGACATCAAGATAATCTAATTAATTTCAAAGCAATAGAGCCAAATTATTTTTATCATAGTGAAGTATACGATGTTGATTTTTTGGCAGTGCCCATTAAACGAATTAAACACTATTTTTATCCTGAAGATCGTTTGAAGGAAATTATAGATGAAGAAAATAGATTGGATGATATAGAAACTAAAGTAAAGATATTGGCTGAATTATTACATGATAATTTAAAAATTCCGTTTAACAAAATGGGTATAACAGGTTCCATTGTTTGGAAAGCACAAACGGAAAAATCAGACATTGATTTCATTGTTTATGGAAATGATTTGGCGCAAGATTTTAATGATAAATTTCCGGTAATTTATGAGATCTTTCCTGAAATCAAAGAAATGTCACCAGAAAAGAGAATGCGTTATGAAAGAAGTATGGCAAAAAAATCTGGTTTATCAATGAAATTGGCAAGCAAATATATTGCTAAGAAAAAATGGTTATCAGTATTTGACAAGACTGATTTATCGCTTGTTTTTAGCCCATTGCCTTCCGAATTACCATTCAAATATGGTGATGAGAAATTTTCTCCAATTATTGCTGTAGATGTAGAGTGTGAAATTACAAATAGTGATCTTGGATTTGCTTACCCTGCGATTTATCGTATTGATAATTGTCGGATCCTATCGAAATCAACTCAAATACCTGATTTGCCTTTAGAAAGAGTACTTTCTTTCGAAGGGGCGTTAACCGGATATTTCTTGAAAGGAGAAAAAATCATCATAAGAGGATTGCTAGAAAAAGTAACAGATGGGAAAAATAATCGCTCTTTTCTCCAAATAATACTTGGAACGAAAGAATGTGTAGGTAATGAGTTCATACTCTATCCAGAAGATTATCATTCTTTTTTGTCTAAATGATTACCTTTAATTAGAACTGCTCAATTGTTACTAAAGAAAAGTTATTATTATTGAGATTAGAATGGTAGAGCGGGATGAACTATGTCTGAAAAATTAGTTACTGCAGCAACAGAATTTCGTGATAAAATACCCGAGTTAGAAGGTCTCCTAATCGGGAAATTAGATGGGACAAAGCTTTGGGCTGATACTCTTGTAGAGTTAAAACATGAGTTTATTCTCTCAAGTGCTTCAGTTGTCGTTCGAGCGATGAAAAAACTTAGTGAATCCCTTGAAAAGAAAGAAGTAAAAATAATCGATGGTGAACTTGAGGAAGGATATATTACCATTATAGTTTCCAAGAAAGCAATCTTAGTTGGTTTTTACGGGGAAGATGCGCGTTCCCAAGTAGGAATTATTAAGAAGAATTTGCGAACTTTTGCTAATCAAATTGAGAAACTCATTTAGAAGGAGTTTAGATTATCAGACAATATCCTTCGATTCCCATTTTTTTCTTTTAAATGAATCAAAATGGGATATGAAGGTAAGTTATAGATAATACAACCCTTTTTGATGAGAGGGAAACAATTTGAAGTAGAAGTCTCAAAACCATTTAAAAAGAGAAAGAATTTGCTGAGGTAAAGATAGTCTCAGTTTGAAGAATATTAATAACATTTCATGAGAGAAATAATGTCGGATGTAAACGAATGAAATGTTGTGAGGACAACAAGCAGGTGAATTACTACTGGTTCATATTAAAAGATTAGTTCTTGAAAACTTCAAGAGCTATGGTCGACGCAAGGTTGTACTTCACTTAACCAAAGGACTGACAGTTATTAGTGGACCAAATGGCTGTGGAAAGTCCAATATTTCTGATGCAATACAATTTGTTATTGGCCAGCTTAGTTCAAAAACAATTCGAAGTGACAAGTTATCTGGAGTAATTTTTTCAGGGACAAGAGAAGGACAAAAAACAGCTCTAAATGCAAAAGTCACACTCGTACTCGATAATGCAGCAGAACCAAAAGAAATTCCGATAGCAACTGATGAAGTTCATATTAGTAGAAAAGTGCATCTTGATGGAAGAAGTGAATATTTTCTTAATGGTTCCAAAATTACTCGAAATGAGATTATTGATACAATTGCAATGTGTGGTATCTCAATTGACGGTTACAATGTTATTCGACAAGGTGAAATAGCTAATTTTGCAAATATGTCTCCATTACAAGTCAGAGGTCTTTTTGAAGAAATTGCTGGGATAGCCTCTTATGATGAAAAGAAGGTTAAAGCCCAGAAAAACCTCGATGATGCACGAACAAAATTACGTATTGCAACTGTAAGATTAGAAGAATCAATGAAGAATCTTGTAAGACTAGAAAAAGAAAAGGAAGATGCAGTAAGATACCAAGAACTAAACATTCGGATTAAGAGTACAGAAGCAAAACTTGTTCATGCACGGATAAGACAATTAAAGGATAAGATAGTTGAGATTATCTCAAAAATAGATGACTTAAAAGAAAAGAAGAAGAGTTCTGAGGAAACGATTGATCAATTAACTGTGGCAATTGGTTCATATGATAAAAGGCTCAAAGAAGCAAAAGCAAAAGTAAAAGATGCTACAACGCAGTCATTCAATACTCTTACAAGTGAAATTGAGAAATTAACAAGAAAATACTCTATTGACTTATCAAATAGAAATCAGAAAGAACGCGAGCTAGAACAACTAAAGGAAAACAAAATAACAGCAAAAGAAGAATTAGATACCATACATCTAGAGAATTCAGAGCTTACAAATAACAATTTAACAACTAAAGAACAATTAGATGGCACTGATAGCACGCTCAAAAAAATCAAAGAGGAACTTGATCTCAAAAGACAGATGCTTGAAACATCAAAAAGCAATGAAGTAATGAATCAATTAGAAGAAATACGCTCAACCTCTGCAGAGATGAATAAACGAAGAGCTGATATTGAATCTCAATTGGCTATTTTTAATAACAACATTAACATTACAAAATCAAAATTAAGTGAGCGAGAAAAGAGAGTAGTGGAAGTTGCAGGTATTCTTGCTACTTTTCTAAGTCGAAAAGCAAAGTATACTACTGAAATTAATGATTATAATGAGCTCGCGAGAAAATTAAAAGTTAAAGTGAATGAATTAAGAGTAGAGCTGGATACGGTTGAAGAAGAAATAGTGGAAAATGAGCAAAACGTTCGAGAGAAAGCTATCAATATTAAGCAAATTCAAACAGAATTGGATACTACAAAGAAAATTATGGCAGAAATAACTAGTAGAGATAAAGGAATAAAACTTGTATTGGAAGCAAGAGATTCAGGGGATATACAAGGTATCTACGGTACTATTGGAGAAATTTGTAAAACGCATTCAAAATACTCCATCGCTTTGAATATTACAGCAGGTAATCGCACTAATCATATTGTAGTGGAAACGGATGAAGTAGCAGCACAATGTGTAATGATGGTTAAAAAAGCAAAGGCAGGTAGAGTGACCTTTTTACCCCTCAATAAATTGAAACCTTTTGTTATTAGTGCAGATATAAAAGAAAAAGGAGTAATTGGTAAAGCTATAGATTTAGTTGAGTTTAATGAGAAATATCGAAAAGCAGCAGAATTTGTTTTTGGGCAAACAGTTATTGTTAAAAATCTAGATGCTGCACGAAAAATCGGTTCCTCTTATAGAGCAGTAACTTTAGATGGGGATGTAGTTAATCCATCTGGAGCAATAACAGGTGGTTTCTATAGAGCGAGGGCAACATCAAAAATCTCGTTAATAATAGAAGAAGAAGGAAAGCTTCCAGAAATGGAAGAAGAATATGAAACCTTACAAGATGAACGAAGTAGATTGTTAGAATATCGATCTGATATTGTAAAGGAATTGAATGAAGATCTTCAACCACAACTGAATGAAGTGATAAGAAATGGAGATTTGAGAGAACGAGACATCAATATAATCCAAGAAGAAATTGAAATAAGAAGTCAAGAAAACATTCGAATTCAAAAAGAATTGGAACACCTCTCAAAAGAGTTTGAAGATTTAGAAGTAAAAATTGATGATTTATTAAATTCTAAAAAAGATATTACTGTTACCCTTGAAACATTATCAGATTCAGAAATGAAACTTAAAGAGGAACTTGATACTAACGGCATTCAAGATGTTCTCACTGAAATAAAGATTAAAGAAAGTCAGCAAGTTGAAATTGGTGATATAATTAATAACCTGAAGATGAAACAATTCAAAACTTCAGCTGAATTAGAAACAAATAGAAAAGCAATCGAAGAAATTCAAAAGAGAATTGAAAGTATAGAGAAGAATGAACCTGACTTATTAAATGAAGTTACTCTCATCCAAAAAACAGTCGATGAAATTGCTGCTGAGATAAATCAAAAGAAAGAGCAACGAGATAAATTGTTCTCTCTTATAGAAGAGAGTCAGAATGAACAGGAGAGATTGGAAGAAGAACAAGCAAACACGAGGGAACGCTTGGAAGAGGAAAGACAGGAACAAAATCAAATAATTATTTTAGTTGAAAGGTTTGTTAATGAAAAATCCAATAACGAAGGACAAATAACTGAATTAGAACAAATTGCTGCTGAAAGAGATTTACCATATATATTTGCTGAAGATGAAGAAATTGATATTAATGTTCTGAGAGAAGTTATTACCGGATTAAAAGCAGAACTCGATGCGCTCCCAGAAATCAATATGAAAGCAGTTTCTCAATATGAAGAGGAACTTGAATTAAATAACGAATTATTGGACAAAAGAAAATTCGTTGAAAGAGATTTTGAAGCTATTAGCCAAGCAATAAACGACATTGAAAGCGAAAAACGAGAAAAATTCATGATTATTTTCAATAATATTTCAAAAGATTTCAATAGAGTCTTTGGCATTCTTTCACCTGATGGAAGAGCAAAAGTGGAATTAGAAGACCCTGATGATCCATTCAACGGAGGTGTCCTCATTTCAGCTAATCCTGGTGGAAAGAAAATTGCTAGTATGTTATCTCTTTCCGGTGGCGAAAAATCTCTCACAGCACTAGCAATGATTTTTGCAATACAAAGATATAAACCAGCACCATTCTATGTTCTAGATGAAATTGATGCTTTCTTAGATCTAAATAATGTCTACAAAGTTGCCACACTTGTTCGCGAAATGAGCAGTGCAACACAAATAATAGTCATTAGTTTAAGAGCACCAATGATTGCTGCAGCAGAAAAGATATTTGGTGTTACTGCGGGTGAAGATCGCATTTCTCAGATTGTTACCGTATCATTAGATGAAGTAATGAAAATCGTTGAGAAAACAGATATACCATCAGAAGCAGAGGTTTACGATTACTAACATTTATTCATAATTTTAGGTTTTGATACCTTAATAAAAGATAACAAGTAGAACAATAACAACAGGTGTAAATCAAATGGCGCAAAAAGATTTTGGATTAAATCAGGAAGAAAATCAAGGTATTCCTAATGATTACCCTTTCTGGTTGCGTGCACCTTTTAGATTGTTAACTGATGTAACTCAATTTCGCAAGGTTGACCCTTGGGATTTGGAGATTGCTGATTTGATTACTCGATTTGTACAAGAAATGAGAAGCACCGATGACATTAATTTTCCTGTACTCGGTAGAGCAATTCTCTCAGCAGCAATTTTGTATCGTGCAAAAGTAAGTGATCTCATTAAACTTATTGAAGAAACAGATGATACTAAGGAAGACTTAGAAGCTTTAGGGTTTGATATCCCAGAAATAAGTCCATCGTACCACATTTCTCAAAGACCAGTAACATTTAATGAATTAGTTTACGCATTTCAAGGATTGCTTAAACAAGAGGCAAGATACAAGCAACGAGTAGCCATAGGAAAGAGAAAAGCTCTAATTCAACCTTTACAATTACCAGCTGAACCAGTAAGGATTATTGATGAAGAATCAACGAAAATAGCTAAACTCAAAAAGGATGTTTATAAAGAACTAGTTAAATTGTATGAAAAATACAAACGACCAATTAGATTTGACGAATTACTAAAACCAAATTCAAATCGAATTACAATCATTCGTTCGTTTCTTTGTATATTATTTTTATGTTTTGAGACAAAAGCACAATTATTCCAAGATGAAGATTTAGCGATTATTACTCTCAGACCAATCAGAGATAATGAAGAGGAATTCTTAGGCGGTTTAGAGAAAGTAATTGAGGAAAAACTAAGAGATGGAACTCCAGCAGAGGACGGCGTAACTATTTCAGATATAGATGAAGAAAATGATTTCATTGAAGAAAGCGATATGCTCTTTGAGGAAGAAGATTGAGTTATTTTTCGAAATTAGAAAAATAGTGCTTGTTTTAAGAATCTTAAATAGAAAGAATAACTTTTGATGGTTTTACATCAAAAGCTTAACCAAGTAATTAGGTGGTTGTGCCTGTGAATAGTTTTAACACCCAAGGACCTGCTAAAACAATTACAATTAATACTACTGCAAAAATCATAACAGCATATGGCCCAACTTTAATTCCAGGAGTATCTTCTTCGAAGAATCTGATTAAACCTGCACCTGTTGCAGGCATTGCACCGCTACTGCTTCCACTAGATTTTTGTCTTCTACTCATTATCGTTAATCCTCTAATTAATCAGTATCCATTCTTTCAGAGAACTATTCTTTAAACTTTCGGATAGTCTTGCGATTCGAGTATTTGTAAAAATGGAAACAGAGGCAGAAGAGGAGAATTGGAAATAGCAAATCAAAAAACATCCTTAAAAGAGGGAATGTTATAATATCTCTGGGTTAGCAACGAGCAGTAGAAATTAAAGGCGCTAATCAAAACAAATTTACCCGGGTTAAAGGGTTTGGATTTTGATAAAGCAATAGAATTGAATCCTTATAGGTAAATTAATTGTATATACAGTGGGATATTTAATGAAACTAGATAAAGCTTCGGCTGTTACAAAGTCTATTTTGGGTGAAGTTGGAAAAATTATTGTTGGTAAAGAAGATGTGCTTGAGAAAATTCTCATAGGGATTTTAGCAAAAGGTAATCTCTTGCTGGAAGATGTTCCAGGTCTAGCAAAAACGATGATGATAAAGGCATTTGCTCAAGTAATGAAATGTAATTTCACTCGTATACAATGTACCCCCGACCTTTTACCTGCAGATGTAACTGGTTCAACACTCTATAATCAGAAGAAACAAGAATTCTTCTTTAGAGAAGGACCTGTGTTTACAAACCTTCTTCTTGTAGATGAAATAAATCGAGCTTCTCCTAAAACTCAATCTGCACTACTTGAAGCGATGCAAGAACAACATGTCACTGTTGATGGAATCACCTATCCACTTCCACATCCATTCCATGTTTTAGCAACACAAAATCCAATTGAGTTCGAAGGAACATTCCCCTTACCAGAAGCTCAATTAGATAGATTCATTATGAAAATCAGTGTTGGTTATCCGGATGTAACTGAAGAAATTGAAATTCTAAATCGTCGAATTATACGCAAACGTGAGGAGTTTGAATTAAACGCTATTACAGATGAAAAGGAACTTCTCCAAATAATGAATGTTGTTGAAGAGATTCATATTGATGACCGAATTAAACAATATATTGTAGATATTGTTCGAGCTACTCGAGACAGTGATAGAATTGAAATTGGAGCAAGTCCAAGAGGGAGTTTATCTTTACTCCACCTTTCAAGAGCAAGTGCGGTAATACATGGTCGCAATTTTGTTAATCCAGATGATGTAAAGAAAGTAGTTATTCCTGCTTTAGAGCATCGAATTATTCTTACAACAGGAAGCTGGCTTACGGGTATTAAATCAGCAGAAGTTTTAGCTCGAATCTTAACCAAGATTAAAGCTCCACGATTAGATTAGAAACACCATTAGGAAAGTTGAGAGAACAAAAGAAGAAATGAGGCAGAATTATGTTCACACCAAAGATAAGATGGACTCTTGCGTCATTTTTCGCAGTTCTTTTACTTGGTATGGGATTTAGAGATTGGTTGATTTTATTAGCTTTAATTCCGCTAACTATTCTTACATTAACGTATTTTGTTATACAACCACCAGAAGAACTCGATTTAGAAGTTATTCGAGAAATCGATCAAACAAGATATCAAGAAGGAGAACATGTCAAAATCACATTAAAGATCAAGAACCATGGACAAAAGACTGTTGAAATGCTGGAAATACTTGATAAACTTCCGTTACAAGTTAGCTTGAAAAAGGGAAGTAATCATATAATAACAACTCTAGATTCTGGTGAAGAAACAATTGTTCATTATGAAATAAGATGTGACTATAGAGGGAGATGGAACATAGGACCAACGCATATAAGAGCACGAAATTTTACCAACTCAGTGTACACAGTTACAACATATGAAGAAACAATAAGCGATTTAGTTGTCATCCCAAATTTCGAATTGATAAAAGATATGCCTTTTAGAACAAAATATCCGAAAATCTCCGATGGACCATTTCATTCGAAATTAAAAGGAGAGGGTCTTGATTTTTCAGGTGTACGAGAATTTACTTCTTCGGATTCAATAGGAAGAATAAACTGGCCTGCAACAGCAAAATATAATAAATTATTCACAAATGAATATGATCTCTTCCGCTCAGCGAATCTCTTGCTGATTCTTGATGCAACAGAAAAAACAGGTTCGGTATTAGATGAAGAAATAAAAGCGGTGCTTTCTCTAACAGAACACTTTCTAAAATACAAGTGTAGAGTCGGTTTAGTAATTATTCGTGACGTTGTAGATAGATTTGACTTAAGCAGCTCAAGACAACAATTAATGAAGTTTACTGAAAAATTAATTGATGTGCAAGCAACCAAAATTGACCGCTTCAATATTCTTAAGCAGAGATTAGATAATAATCTAGACCAATATTTTCCAAATAATTGCTTAACTATCTTTATTACACCATTAATTGATAAACATATTAATAATCTTCTAGTCCAAATTGCTCGAAGGAGAAGGAATAGTTTTTTCCTTGTACCTTCAATTATAGAGTCAGAGTGGCGATTTATCAAAGATAAAGAAAATCCAGCAAACGTTTTAATCCATCAGGATTTGAAGATACGAAGAAAAACCGAGATAATAAAAGTGTATCAAAAAGGAGTCATTGTTATTGAATGGGATATTTCGGTGCCCTTTAGTGTATTTATGAACAAACTAAAACAAATATCGACAAAAAGAGGAGGGAGCAGATAAATGACTGGTCTGAGACGAAAAGATTCCAAAGCGAATAATGAAATAGAATACATCACAGATGGGAACACAAAGAAAGTTCTCTCACGTGTAGCAGAACCTACATCAGAAATCTTCAAAAGAAAAAGATTAAACTTACAATTTATTGCTTTAGCAATGGTTTTTATTATTGTACTAATTTCACCTTTACGATTAATAGATTCCCGAACTGCAATTGATATTACTGCAGTAGGATTTATTTCTGCAAGTTTGATCCCATCTCTAATAGCTATTTTTGGTTTTATACCTGGAAGAAAATTCTGTCTTTTACTTTCAACATTAATTTATGGTGCTTGGATACTTGTTTTATCAGTTTTCTATTTAGAAATTATTTTGCTCTTTGTTGTGCTAATTATTTACCATGAAGTTACAAGAATAATCCTCATCATAGACCCATTAGTAGAAGGTGTTGTTTCCATATCAGAAGGAGGAGTGTACTACCACGCATCTGTAACTATTAGCAGATATTTCAAATTCTTATTACGCTTAAGTGGGATTCTTTTCAGTTTATCAATCATCTTAAGTATCGTTGGTTATTACCTCTTTGAGTTTCTGCAAAGTGATATTTTATTTTCAATATTTATGATCGTAAGCCTAATAGTACTATTAATCATAAGTCGAAGGACATTGACACCAGATATTGAAAAAATATTATTAGAAAAAAGAAGAGAGAAAATGGAAGAGGAAATGGCTAAATCACACTCGAAATTTTCTTAACCGCCAGTTTCGAGAATCTTTCTAAATGTGTTAATTAAAATGGCTAATCGAGCATAAACAAGATTACTGTCAAATTTTTTTTCCTTGAAAATTGCACGCAAAGGTTCAAACATTTTGGAGAGAAATGATGGATCTCGATCATTCATCTGTAACCAAACACCAGGGTCTTGAAGAAATTGAACTATCTCATCATTTTGAAAGATATGTTCAAGCTGCTTCTCATCTTTTAAAAGTTCGATGATTTCATCTTTGGTATATCCCTTGGATGCTTTTAGAAAATCAATCATATCTTTATGAATCGATCTACAGATATTGTAGCTGGTATTTGTAAGTAATTCTCCTTTTCGTTGGAAATGTTGAAAAGACAAACTTATTCGAGGAAGCATTTTTCCATATGAAATTTTACCCCAATGCTTAATTCTTCTTGTTTGTTCTCCAAGCTCATTAAAAATCATCATAAAGATGAAAATTATGCTAACGAAGAATAATATCAACCAAACTGTTTCAAGGAATTGAGGTGTTGCAACCATATCATTTATCCTCCGTTATTTGATTGTCATCTTTTTCATTTTGAGGGAGAGTTTCTTCTTCTGTAGGTTCCTTCTTTGTTTTTCGTAAATCCTGTGATATACTGTCAAAATGCTTCTCTGCTTCTTTAGACATCTCAGAATTTATTTCATGATCACTAAAGCGTGCCATTTCATACAAGTCTGTTAGTTCTTCGATTGGTTCTTCAGGTACAGCTAATTTTTCAGTAACAGATTGTTCAAACTCCCCAGGAGTCATACTGCGTTCCGATTGTGCACCATGATCAATTAAATCATAAGAGGTTTTATGATAAGCCCGGATAACCCTCTTTCGATGGTCTGTTTCAGAAGCTTTTGGTAACCAGCGAACGTTTTTATCAATAATTCGGTCGTGAAATTCATCATCTCTTTTTTTGATGAAATCAAACATTACAAAACCTACTGCAAGTAAAATGAATATTGCAGAAACTACGAGCAAGATTATTGATATAGGTTTATTCAAAGACGGTGGAAGAATGCCAGGACCGTCAGGGCTTCCAGGGGCAGAAGATGAATTTGTTGGTCCCGATGGTGACACTGGACTAATAGAAGATGTATTTTCAATAGTAACTGATGGTGTGCCTCCTGAGGGTATTGGATCTGTGAATGCTAATAGATCCCTTAAGTAATCAAAGAGAAGTGCAGCACCTACACCAACAATAATTGCTAATATTAATGGAACAATAAATCTCGTCCAATTTCCTTCAGTAAGCAACAATCGAAAAACGTAAAATAGAATAACTGATGCTAAAGCAATAAACGGAATATAAAGAGCTATTTGAGTGAAAATATTTGCAGAGCTAGCTTGAGGTAAACCAACAAAATAATCAGACCAACCGTTATCGTTTACTTCATCATTTACATTAACCCAATTAAGAGTGTGGCTGAAAACCCAATCCAGTTCAAAAACTTCAGAGGTTGTATAAGTAGCATCATTTGTTGAGAATGTATATTGCTCATTTATTGAAACATGGAAGGTGTTATTTGTGAAACGAAGAACCCTAATAGTATAGACGTCACCTGTTTCAATAGGAACATAAGTGGAACCCAACGTAATTTCAGTAAATAACCCATCTATGCGTTTCAATGACACATCTTTGGTAATCTCAAAGTCGATTTTATAGCCTTGAGTAGAATGAGAATAAGCACTTTCCTCTTGTTCAGAACCAATAAAGATTACTGAAGCAGAACCTTGGGTGCCATATCTGAATTGCCACTGCCATTCTCCATAAGCTACTTCACTTTCATGATATGCCCAGTTGTGGGATGGTAAAAGTCCAATCATTGATCCGTCTTTACCTTCAAATCTTCCTTGAGTAACTTCCCAATCACCAATATCTGTTTCAAACAAGCCTCGAGTGGCAAAAACAACTGTTACAATTGAAATCATAAGAAATAAAGCAATTATCAGAAATTTTCTATCAATTTGAAGTGAACTAAGTGAAAATCTAGTTTTAGATTCTGTCACCTTCTCTTTGACTTCTTTAGACATTGCTCAAACCATATTATACTTATCTTTTGAGTATATTTATTCTTTCTAAACTTTTGAAAATTAGCTAAAGGGATTTTTTTGTTAAGAGAGGTAATAAGCTTCCGACAAGAGTAGCAATTGGGATTTTTACTCCAGGATTGATTGTTAGTATTGATTTTTGTTTGGAAACGAATCTTAATTTTCCAATAGTAACATCTTTTTGAACTATTTTTATCAGAAATTTTTTAGAAACAAGTCGGAAAATTTCTTCATTTGAAGTATTAGTCCATTTAATTACTTTGTCAATGGTAGCTGGTCTAATAGTAGTAATTAGATTACTCCCTTCATTTGAAAGAGTGTATTTCAGCAATTCATCTGTTCTTCGTAGAACTAATGATGCTTTTGTTGAAGCAAAAAAGATAGAAACGGAATGTCGAGAAGAATTGAATATAATCTTACCACTTTGTTTCTTTCCAACATCGTTTTTCTCTTTGATTAACCAATGAGGGTTCATTTGAATAACTGACAATTTCATTGATTAGATATCCTCAGGGCAATGGTGGTGATATGGAATAATCTTTCTCCCATTCAACTTCGTAAGAGTAGGTTACTTTGTATTCCTCACCAGGTTTGAGTTTTAGATTCCATGTTTGAATGCCAAGATTCTCTTTAACTGGTACTAAGCTGGGTTCAAAATTTTTCACTTTGATTCGTTCAGAGTGTGAATAGGGTATGACATCTTTGATGGTAATAGCAGCATCCAATTTTCTATAATTATTGATCTTCAATTCATATTTGTAAGAGATGGCTCGTTTACCTTTGATCATACCAGCTTTCTCCTTTACACGTTTGAGAAGCTTCTTTTCAGCTTTCATCTTTAATTCTTCGCGTGCGCCAAGTTTGAATTCTTCACCAGGAGCAATCTGATCAATATATGTTTCTCCAATGAACTCTCCATCCGCATACACTTTTGCATTACCTGCGAGAATTATTGCATCGCCATTTGTAATCTTATCTAATGCAATCACACCCAATGAAGCTGTAGCACTCCAATAGAATTCTTTGACTGTCTTTAATTCATGAGTAGTCAAAGTGACAGGATGATTATTCCCATCTGAAGGTATAGACCATTTGCCAGAAATTTCGAAGCTTTGAACGCCAGAAGGACTTTCTTTGATTTGTGCTGTAGGTTCATCCATAATTGCTAATTCTTCTAGTGCGTCTTCTCGTTCATAATCCTTAGCAACTTCCTTAGCCATTTTCTTCATTTTCCTCATTGGAGCAGGTGCTGAAGCATAGCTTGCCATTCTGGAGCTAGGAGAATAGATATCAATATAAAACGGATTTGGATCGATGATTCTAATAGGTTTGAATACTGCTGTAGATATAGTTAAAGCTACGTTTTTCCAATCTTCCAAGGTACGATTATTTACTAAAGCGACACCCTTCAGCACAGCATTTTCAATTTTTAAATCAACATCATAACTTGGTTCCCAGCTAACACCTTTGGCTTGATAAGAAAAATCGAAAATAAAAGGACCAGCTTGTGTAACATCTACACCGATGACAATATCAGTTGTTTGTTCAACATGTGACAAATTTCTAAATTCATTTATCTCTGCTTGCAATGTTTGAATTTTAAGAGTTAATTTCTCAATATCATCTTCAAACTTTTGACGCTTCTTCATATTTGCATCTTTTGACTTTGTTTCAAAAGCAAGAAATTCGGAAAGAGTACCGATTTGAGATTCTCCGGATGCTAACCATTGAGGAAACTCGGTTGCGAATTTTTCACTTAAAACTAACATTTTATCATTTTGATGTCGCGCAAACTCTAGTTTTTCTTGTAGAGCTACTAATTCTTTCTGGAGAGTTTTTTCCTCTTGTATAAGCTTCTTTAGCCCTTCATGTGACACTTCCTCTTGATATTTTGTTTCAACATCAATAGCACCCAATGAACCTTTACCTTTTCCAGAAACTCTAACACTATCTTTTATCAGTTTCTTTGTTAGGCCAGGTACTCGCACTAACTGATAACCTTTCTTTAGTTCAGTTTTTCCAGAACGGAAAATTCTGGCACCATCAAAATATACTACAACTCTTCCAATTGTAGTCTTTAAAATTGTCTCTGCTGTTTTTGACATGATCTTCCCTCAGAGTTTTTAATATTCCATTTACAACAATTTTCGCTTAAAAACCTTCGGAATTATGTCTTTCTCAACCATAGAATCATTTTTTACTATAATGACTAAAAATTAATAAATAGGTTAATATAACCTATTTACTGCGCTATTCAAAAGTTAAATAGAGAGGGCAAAACTGGTGAACAATTTTATTTCAAAGAATCACAAGATACTTGCGATATTTGGTGGAATAATAATTGTGCTAGTTATTACTTCAGGATTGCTCTTTGGTCCATTTAATGGAATTTTACCAGACTCTCTAAGAGAGAAACTTGGTTATAGCGTTAATACCAATGTTGATGATGAAGTTACCGTTCAATTATTTATCGATTTTAGCGGTGAATTGCAAAACATCAATGTAACAATAACTATTCCAGCAAATCAAACTGCTACTGCCTATTCTATACTTCTTCATGCAAATCTAACTGTTGGATATGAAAACTATCCAAATGGAAAATATATTACGAGTATTGGAGGAGTTACGGAAGATATATCACATTCTTGGCAATATTTGGTTGATGATGAACCAGGAAATGTTGCCGCAGATAGATATGATTTACGAGCGTATGATAGCAAAAATGTAAGCTGGATTTTTAGAACATATTAGATAGAGGTAGAAAAATGTCTTATGCATCAACAAAAACTCTAAGAATTAGTAAAATCATTTTTGTAATGATATTATTTCAAATGACTATTGTCGCAACAAACAACCAAAAATCCGCTTCAGGAAGCTTGCCTATTGTATTATATCCAGGAGAAAGTTTCAGCTGGGTGATAGATAACATATCCATTGGTACTAATGTTTGGATTAATAGCACATTATGGTTTACAATTGCTAATTGGCATGCAAATATTAGCGATGAAATAACATACAGTGTTAGTGATATTATCCAAATTAATGAAAAAGATTACACTAAAGGAAGTTTAACTATTGGTAATTTGTCATTGACAACCAATGATCATGCAATTGGTACAAACATAGCACTTTCATATTATCCTTGGGTTGGAGGTCTGATCTCTCTTGAGAGTGACTGGATGACAGTAGGGGATGTTTCTCCCTTTAATACTAATGCTAACATCACCATTGACACGGATTCAACAGCTACTATTCTAGGAAGTGAAGTTAATACAATCAAATTCAAGCTAAATGATAGTTTACAACAAACAGAATTGGTATATGAAGCAGTAACTGGAATCCTCGTATCTGGAAAAACAAGTGCATTTGGGTTTAGTTTAGAACTACATTTGAGCAGTTCATCAATACCACTCCCAACAGTTACAGCAGGATTACCACAGCCTGGATTAATCTGCTTCTTGGTATCACTGTCGTTACTAACCTTTACTTTGAATATTAAACGAAAGAGAAGTTGATACTTGAATGGAACAATCAATTGATAATCGAGAGGCCATATCCAAAGAGGGAGACTATGTCCATTCTGAAGGAGAGCATTCAAATAAGATAGCTGAATCAGCAGAAATGTTACAAGACTACTCACCGCAAAGAATGTCACTAAAAATAGCAATCTTGGCGATTTTTACTGCTCTTGGTCCAGTATTATCAATTTCCTTTATTTGGGTTCCATATTTTGAATTAATGACTTTAACTATTTTTTTGGGAGGTATAACTTTAGGACCATTATTTGGTGCTATACAAGCAATCTTCTCAACAACACTTTATGAAATTATTGCCAGTGCTTTTCTTGGCGTTGGCTTGCCTATTTTTCCTTTCAAGATTCTTGGATTTCTTCTAGTGGGAATATGTGGAGGAATACTAGGTAAAATGTTTCAAATTAAAACATCTTTTTCTTGGAGAATCTTCATTGCTATTATAGGTGGTTTGCTAACGTTAAGCTATGATTTGTTAGTAAATATCGGAATGATCATTTTTCTGGATTTGCATTTTATCAGTTATTTTGCTACCTTAGCAATTGGCTTACCTGTAACAGCCATTCGAGTAACAAGTAATACAATCTTCTTTGCGTTTGTCCCAGAAATAATGAATCGAGCTATAAAGCCTGCTCTAGATAATATATCATTCAATAAGAATAGAACAAGCACTAATTTAGAAAAGTAATTTTTAAACTGTTTTTTCATTCAATTTAGTTAAAAAGTGAAACCACAGAACAAACATAACAATTTTAAATTTGATTTTGTAATAGAGATTGCTTAATCAAAAATTAAGTGAAAAAATCTGTTCAATTTGAGCAAATTAGCGAGTTAAAACCACAAACTAATAGTAACAAATTAAATAGATGAAAATTGTTTATAGCGCAGAAAAAAAAATCGGCGGAATGCTTAACGAACTTGTTTCGGAGAATCATAAAATGAGCGACATGACATTTCAAGAAGAAATGCGCCCACCAGAAGAAGAAGGCGTTTTATTAGATGTCCGTGGTATTAGGACTTATTTCTTTACAGAAGAAGGCGTAGTAAAAGCACTTGAAAACGTAGGCTACAAAGTTTACGAATCCAAAACTCTTGGTATTGTAGGCGAATCTGGTTGTGGAAAATCAGTAAGCGCACTATCAGTTATGGGTATTGTACCAGATCCACCTGGAAAAATCATTGAAGGCGAAGTCTGGTTTAGAGGTGAAGATCTTAGAAAGAAATCTGATGCAGAAATGCGAACCATCAGAGGAAATAAAATCGCAATGATTTTCCAAGATCCAATGACTTCTCTCAATCCAGTACTCACAGTTGGAGACCAAATCATGGAAGCAATTCGATTGCACCAGGATGTCGACCTTCAAACTGCAAGAGAAAATGCTATCAAGATTATGGATCTTGTAGGAATTCCAAGTGCCGCCGACCGAGTTGACGATTATCCATTTATGTTCTCAGGAGGTATGAGACAGCGAGTTATGATTGCTATGGCTCTCTCATGCAACCCAGAATTACTTGTAGCAGATGAACCAACAACTGCTCTTGACGTCACTATTCAAGCACAAATTTTGAACATTTTCAAAGCCATTCGTAATGAATTTAATATGTCCATTATGCTCATTACTCACGACCTTGGAGTAATTGCAGAACTTTGTGATTATACAACAGTTATGTATGCAGGATATATTGTAGAATATGCTACGACCATTGAATTGTTCAAGAATCCAATGCACCCTTACACTATTGCTTTATTAGGTGCTATTCCTAAACCTGAGACTAGAAAGGATGACGAGTTAACCATCATTCCTGGTTCTATTCCAAGTTTAATCACCCCTCCCCTAGGTTGTCGATTCCATCCAAGATGTTCTCACACAATGGAAATGTGCAAAACAGTTATTCCTCTACTAAGACAAGTTGCACCTCATCATACAGTGCGCTGTCACTTATTCAATAAATATCCTGTCTCTGAAGTTGAAGAATATACAACGAAAATGCGTGAAGCATACCAGCATGATCAAATGGAAATTATTGAAGAGAAAGGTCTTGGAAAGAAAATAGCAAAAGCATTTAAACGAGATAAGGAAAAACTAGAATAGAAGCAAGAACAAACAACTTTTTTATTTTGTTTGGTAAGAATTCTTCTTCTTTCCACCTTATTTTTCTCTTTTTCAATCTTTTTTTCAACTTTTTATAGTAAGCAAAAGAAAAATAAAGGGCACCTCTGTCTATATCAAGAAACTTTTCACAGTGGGTTAAAAAAAATGACTAAAGTTCCTCGAATAAATCGCTATGAATGCAGTGGGTGTAGTTTCTGTGCTTTATCTCTTCCAGGAGTATTCCGGTTAACACCTGAAGGTATATCTGAAGTTTATGCACCAACTAACGCAAAACCTGTAGAGATTCAGAAAGTGATTGATAATTGCCCAGTTAATTGTGTTCATTGGTTCAAAGTAAATAACTGATTAACAACTTCATTATTAATTAATTCATGAACCACGACGATTAAAGAAAGTAAATTGGGCTAAATAGACAAAAAAATAAGTAATTTGTTTTAGTATTTTTACTCTTATAGAACATTATTTTACAAAAGAGAAAAGACAAAAAATGTCAAATGACAAAATCTATCCGGTTCGTAAAATGATATGATAACCAAACTTTGTTTTTACTAAATCAGACATTTGACCTACTTCTAAAGCAAAAACAGCTTTATCGAATTCTCTAACCATTTGACCACGACCAAAGGCACCGAGATTACCGCCTTTTTTTGCAGAGGAACACGTAGACTTACTCTTAGCTAGCTTCTTGAAAAGATCTGCTCTTCTACCTGCAGGAACTGACTTTAACTGATTAAGTATTTCTTGTGCTTGTCCTTGTTTTGGAACCAAAATATGTGATGCTTTTATTTTACTCATATGATTCACCAAGTATGATATTATTACTGTGAATATTTCCCAGTTAAAAAGTTTAGTCTAATTTTTGACTCAAAATAATATGAAAAAAATCACTAATTCTAAATATATGAAGAAATCTAAGCTCATTTATTAAACCAAGAATTTCATTTGGATATTTAGTAACCTCGAGCTGAAGAAAATGTTACCAGAACATATTGATATTGCCCATGGCGCTGGCGGTACAAAAATGGATGAACTCCTAGAGCTTATTATGAAAAACATCTCTTTAAGAAAAGTTGGAGATGGTATAGGACTAGATGAAAAAGATGATGGAGCAACTATTCGGATAGGAGACAAAAGAATAGTTGCATCTATTGATGGTCATACCGTTCATCCAATATTCTTCCCTGGTGGAGACCTTGGTCAACTTGCAATAACGGGAACTATAAATGATATTTGTGTTATGGGTGGAAAACCTATCGCAATACTCTCAAGTTTAATTATAGAAGAAGGATTTGCTGTGAAAGATTTACAAAAAATCGTTGATTCTATGGCAGAAACAGCGAAACAAGCAAATGTAGCGATAGTTGCTGGGGATACGAAAGTAATGCCAAAAGGAACTTTGGATCAAATAGTTGTTATTACTTCAGGTATTGGTATTATAGAAAATGATGATTTAGATATAAGAGATTCAAATTTGAAACCTGGCGATAAAATAATTATATCTGGAACTGTTGGTGACCATGGAATTGCACTTATGGCGGGTAGAGAAGGAATTTCTTTTGAAACGGAGTTGGTATCTGATGTCGCCTCTGTTCAGGATATTGTAAATGCTGCATTACAAATAGGTGGAGTGGTTTCAATGAAAGACCCTACTAGAGGAGGATTAGCTTCTGCATTAAATGAATTAGCAAGTAAATCCAAAATAAGCATCTGGATAGAAGATGAGAAGATACCTATCAAACCTGCCGTAAATGCTGCAAGTGAAATGCTAGGACTAGAACCTTTAGGCGTTACTTGTGAAGGAAGAGTAATCATAGGGGTCAAAGCAGAAAAAGCTGATGAGGTTTTAGAAGCAATAAAGAAAGTACCACATGGAGAAGCAGCAGCGATTATTGGCGAGGTTAGAGAAGAACGACCTGGTTATGTGCTCTCGAAAACCCTTGTAGGTGGTCATAGAATAATTGAAAAACCAATAGGTGAGCAGATACCAAGAGTATGTTAATAAGAAGTTTATTAGATAGGTAAGCATATAACTATGTGAAGAGCATAAAAACTCTTTTTAAGAGCTAAATTATAGTTCAAAGGTATTATGAGATTTTTATCACTCTCAGAGGATAATAAAAACTAATCAATGGAGGATTTGCAATTTGAAAGTCCAAGATGTAATGACTACAGATCCAGTATGTGTTATAGTTCCGGGTTCAAGAGATGATTTATTCGAATTAATTCGAGAACATAATATAACTAGTTTTCCTGTTCTAAAAGAAGGAACAAAACAAGTGGTCGGAATAATTACCGAAACAGATATTGTAAGCAAACCATCTGAAACTCAATTAGCACTTTTAATGACAAAAAATCCAAAGACAATTTCTCCAAAAACGGCTATTTCAGAAGCAATTAAGCTTATGACTGAAAATGATTTCAGACAAATGCCAGTGGTAAATTCCAAGGGTTTTGTTGGAATGATTACTATTGGAGATATTATATCCAAAGTAATTGCAATAACATCTTCTGAAAAAACAATTGAAGAATACATGTCCAGTGCTGTATTAGGTATCTGGCAAGAAACACCATTACCAGTTGCCCTAAAAGTGATGAACTATGCTGGAGCAGAATCAGCATTAGTTTTCGATGATGAAGGAACAATGGTTGGCATAACCACTGTAGTTGATTTTGTTAAATTCTTTGAAGCTATAAGCAGTGAAAAAAGAACTGATAACACTGCAGGTGAAGGAAAAGAAGGAAGTTGGGATGCGGTCTCAACAATTATCATCCATACAAAGGATTTGACCTTACCAAAAGTACCATTAAAAGAAATCATGACCAAAGAAGTTGTTACTACCTTTAGCAAAGCTACTCTCAGTGATGTGGCAAAGAAGATGAGACGAATGGCCCTTTACCAAATGCCAGTAGTCAATTCAAAAGGAACCATCATTGGCATGATCCGTGATTTTGATTTATTGAAAGCTTATGCAGGAAAAGATGAATAAGTGACTATTCATCTCATTTTCCTTGTTTTTTACTATTTTTTTATTAAATATCATCTAAACCAACAGAAAAAGATATATTTTCATAAGATGGTTGATTGACAATCACATATAACACATCGACTACTTAGGTGATTCTACAATGTCAAAATCCAAAGCATCCGAACCCAATGTTGTATTCATTGGCTCTAAATCCGTTATGTCCTACGTTCTTGCCTGTATTACTCAACTGAACGAAGGCAATCAAGATTTAATTTTGAAAGCAAGAGGGCGTGCTATTAGCCGTGCTGTCGATACTGCCGAAATTATTCGTCATCGATTTGTACCAGATGCTCAAATAAAAAATATTGAAATTAGCACTGAGAAAATTGAACGAAGCGAAGGCGGAACAGCCAATGTCTCAGCAATTGAGATCACTATTAGCAAAAAGAAATAAGCTTTTCTTCCCAAATTGCACGGTTGACGAAACGGTAATCAACCGTGATTAATTCTTTTTTCCTTCTTTTCATTATTTTACTAAATCATCTATTCTACCAAATAGTAATGGAACAACCAATTCATTTCTACTTAATGAACCATGAGTTGCATTCAAACCTAAATTGAATACAGGATCATAATAACCTGAATGACCAAAGAATATTGAAGCATTTTTACCCAACACTACCTGAACATCACCAAGACGGTCTATTACTTTTGAAGAATCAGCACCTTTGCCCATCAATTCGGGATACTGTTCAGGAGTAAGAATAACACCATTATCACCAATTTTCTCTTTAAACCATTGAACAACCTCTTCGTGTTTTCCTGGACGAGAAAATAAATGGGTTACCCGTCCGCTTTTTCCTCTGGCTTCGAGTAAATTTTTCAAATAGTCCTCTTCTTCGGTAGTAACCTCAATTCTCTTTTCGGGAGTTAAATTTTCTTGACCATGGTCAGCTGTAATGAATATTACTGTTTCTGAAGCAATTTTCGAATCTATCCTCTTTAAGTATTTAAACAATAGATCTTCAATACTTCTAATTTCATCTTCTAATGTTTGACTCTCAGTAGTATATCGATGAGAAATACTATCAATGGAACCAATATACATTTTTAGAAGCAGTGGATGATCTGTCGGTGTTTCCAAAATCCTTTGGGCAGCAGCAAAACAATCAACATGGCTAGAATAACCTATAGAATGAGGATGATTGTGCAATAAATGAGATAAACCAGAATTTGCTATGTGATTTTCTAACAAGTCTATGCATACAATTGGGCTATCTTCATTTAGGAGAAAATCTTCCCAAAGAAAATGTTTAACCTTTACCCCAGCAGTTGTTAAATCACCAAAACGAGTGTCTTTTGTTCTTAAAGTTAAAGTATCAACAATATTACCAATTTCACTAAATCGTATTTTTTGACCAACGATACCATGTTTAATTGGCATTGAACCTTGATGAATTGTAACCATACAGGAACTGGTGATTGTTGGAAAAGTGGAACAAATAGCCACACCATTTCTTCTAAAGCGATTCTTAAGTAATAATGAATAACGCTTAAATTGTTCATAGCCCATAGCATCTAGAACAAGAACGATAACCTTTGTAATTTTCGATTTCTTAATGATTTTCCAGCCTTCTTTTTGTTCCAAATAGTTATTCAATAATCTACTCTTTGCAAAATCCATTCCTAAAAGCGATAACGCGGTAGGTACGACTTTGGAAATGTTCAAATCTAAATCTGGAAAATAGAGATCATCTCTATCTGGCAATGGTTTTAAAGGGAAAGGTGTTTCATCCAACTATTACACTCTCTTTTTCTATCAGAACTTTACACATAGTAAAAGACTGGTTCTATCACTACAATGATGGTAAATCTATTAATGTTTGTGGAGTATTTTGTAAAAAAGGTTTAATACATTACTGAGAACAGTATATTCGTAATGTTCCAAAAAATATTAACAGAAATTTCAAAAGAATTTTCAGGGCAAAATGCTAAAGAGATTATTGGCGGAATAGCAAATTTTCATCGCATACAATCTTCTCCCGGTTTTCGAGATGCAGCTGAATTTTGTCTTGGAAAATTGGAAGAATATACAATTCCGTTTGTTAAAATACATAAATACCCTGCAAAAGGTAATAACAAATTTTGGGGATGTCCGGTACCAAAAGAATGGAGTATAAAATCAGCTTCACTTGAGCTTGTAGAACCAACAAATAAAGCAAAGATTCTGTGCCGTTTCTTTGAAAATCCTTGTTCAGTTATTCAACGCTCAAAAGCAACAAATAAGGAGGGGATTACTGCAGAAGTAATAATACTCCCTAAAGGATTATCCGAAGATGAAATGAAAAAATATGAGCTAAAAGATAAATTCATTCTAACTGATGATACAGATTTGAAAAAAATGCGTTTACTTGCTGTAAATAAACTTGGAGCAGCAGGAATCATTTACGATTTAGTGAGTGAGTTACCACCAGTAAGAACAAGAGCTAATTTTCCAACAGCACGTAGATACACATCATTCTGGTATGGAACAAAGGGAGATGAAGGAGATGCCTTTGGTTTTGTCCTCTCAGCAGAACAAGGTGATCAGCTTAGAAAGCTAATCAAGAACGTTGAAAAAGAAGCAAAGAAAGAAGGAAAAAAACAGAAACAAGTGAAATTGCATGCAAAGATAGATGCAAGTTTTTATGATGGGGAAATGGAAATAGTTGATTTCACAATACCAGGTAAAATAAAGGATCAAGAAATTATCGCTGTAGCCCATCTTTGTCATCCAAAACCAGGTGCAGTAGATAATGCCTCTGGTTGCGGAACAATCATTGAGGTTGCTAGAACACTAAATTCCCTTATCGAAAGTGGTAAATTAGAAAAACCAAAAAGAAGCATTAGATTTTTGTTAATGGCTGAATTTACAGGTACCTTCTGCTATTTAGCAAGCAATGAAAAGAAGATAAAGAATTTTGTTGCTGGTCTGAATATTGACATGGTTGGCGCAGACCAATCTATCGGTGGCGGACGTACGTTAGTTATGGAACGGACACATGATGCTTATCCTTCTTATGTTAATGAGGTCCTTAGTGCTATTTTACATGAAAGGAGTAAAGAAGTAACAAACTTCACTGAGACGGGTTCCATTGCTACTTTCAAATTTGCGAACGATCAACCATTCTCTGGTGGATCAGACCACGCTATACTTGGTTTTCCAGATATTGGAATTGGAACTCCCATGTTAATACAATGGCCAGATAGATATTATCACACCGGAGAGGATACACTTGATAAAGTTTCAACTGAAATGCTGGATATTGTAGGTTCTATTGTTGGAACTTACTGTTATTTTATTGCCAATGCTGGATATCCAGAGCTCCTCTGGATTGTTCAAGAAGTTGGCAGTAAAGGTAGAGAACGACTAATAAAATTCAGCAGAGAATATACCAGTAACTTGATGGAAAAATTACAAAAAGAGGAAAATCAAGAAAAAAGAGAAAATCTACTTTATGACTTTTTGACTAAAATTGAAGGTATGTTAAATTTTAGAAGAGATAGAGAAATTTTCGCATTAAAGTCAATCTCCAAGCTTCTTTCTGAGAAAGATGACAAAGAGGATTTCATATCTTTAATCCGAAGTGAAGAGAAGCTCATCAACAAAATAGCAGAGGAAGAACTTGCTCAAGTAAAAGAGATAATAAGTAAACTTGGAATTAGTCTAAAGATTATACCCAAAAAACCTGGTGCAAAAGAAGATTCATTGGATACTAAAGAAGAAATGCTTACACCAATAAAGAAACATAGAGGACCAATAACAAGCGTAAATCGTTTAGACATAAGCTATGAACAACAATTGGAATATGAGAAAATAACTAAAGAGCACAAAGAAATGATGCAAACAGTAAAGACAGCTATTTTTTGGATAGATGGAAAAAGAACGATAGCAGAAATAGCAGAGAAAGTAAAGCAACAACGTGGGGAAGTAAGCATTCCATTATTAGTAAAAATCATGAAACAATATGAAAAAGAAGGAATAATTAAATTGATATAATAATGGATTAATTCAGAAAGAAAAGCTCGTGAAATTCCGTAGAAATTTTTCAACATAGTAGTGGTGTCTTCTACTTTTATTTCCTCAATAATTCATTTCCAATACATGGTCTCAAATCCTCTCTTTCATTCCATAATTTCCATAACGCGTCATCTCCAATTTCAATAGTTTTTTTCACAAATTCAGTTCTCTCAGCACAGTCATCCAAATCTATAGTTTTCATACACTCTTTGCATTTTTCAAGATGGGAGGATAAAACATCTTCAGTTAGAAAATCTTCTTTTGTGGATTCACTGCTTTTTTTTTCTTCCTCAAGACTTATCTTGGTAATCTCATCCAAAATCACCTTTGCTGAAAATTGTTGTAATTCGACTTCTTTCTCCCAAACTTTGGGGATGTTTTCAATCCATTGAGTATTTTCCTCTTCTGTAATTCCTAACAGATTTTTAGCAATACTTCTTCTGTCAACGATTTCTTCAGGTGTTAAATTACCATACTCTATTGTTGCAGCTACTTTCTCAAAAAATTCTTTCGTCTCGTCTATCTTCTCATTATCGGGTAGAGGATAATGAGTCTTTGTCTCTTGAGGTATTTGTTTATCCGGGTCTTCTTCCTTTTCCTCTTGTAGCAGATTGAATCCTCTTAGCTTTTCATCTTCGAGAGTCTTTTTATCAACTTGGAAAATCTCTCCTTTATACTTTGGTGGAATTTCTTTAAAGGAGATCAATCCCTCATACTCGTCTTTCTCTTTATTGGGAATTACTTCTCCAGCATGATCTGATAATTGTAACTTTGACGTTAATTGAAGTCCATTAAAAGCAGTTTCATTCTCGAATATGCTATCATTCAATCCAACAAAAAATTGATTTTTTACTTCTCCACCAGAAATTTCTGTAATATAACTAATTCTTTAAAAATTACTTGAACAATATTGTAGAATTGATAGATTATCCTTTACAAGTTTAGGTATCTTAACAATCTTCTTAGTATCAATAATATCTTTTGATGGTCTACTAAATATTGTCATTACTAAAACCTGTTTAAGTTCTCTGATAGTACAAAAGTTATTTCTACTCGAGAGTTAAAAACACCACAAAAAAAAGAGAGGAGAAGTCTTATTGTAATATAAATATAGAAATAAAACTTCCTAAGAAAAATATGTTAAATGCTAACAAAAAACTATTTGAAATTAAACCAAATTTTGCTATTTTTCTTTTTCCTTTTTTTATGCTAAGAGCACCTGTTACTATACCAATTATATTACATATATTAAAAGTAATAAATATAGCAAGGATGCTATAGGTTCCAATATATTCCCAGATATAGAACATTATTAGTATTAGTAACCACCATACTGTGATAAGGAAAAATAGACCCAAAGAAAATGAAACATAGGATAATGTAGCAAATAATCTTTTTTCATTTGAATTAGTGCTAACTTCATTTAAACTTCCATTTTCTTGAGGAGATGTTTCCCCACTAATTTTATTTTCATTCATCAAATTTCCTTACTCCTTTACATCTAAGTATAATTTTTCATACATAAAACCTTTTAGCGCCCCAAAATGTTGTAGTATACATTTCATCACTATAAAGTTCATTGAAATTGTCTTTAATATCTATGCCAAGTGAGGTAATATGTTTTGCGTAGAGTAACTGTGCATTATAGAAAAACAAGTACCCTTCACTGTCATCACAAGTAGAGTGTTTGAATTGCCAATAAACATCATAATAATAAATAGCAGTGCATGCCATTTGTCTACCTTCTGGATCGATGGGAAAAGAACAATAGGGGAAATAGCTGAGCAGGTAAATTGTGATATTGGAAAAACGAGTGTTCAGTATCTCTACAAAATACTCAAATTTTATGAAAAACACGGAGTAGTAGAATTAGAGGCATTGGATTAAAGAAAGAAAAAATATTTTATCACCCCTAACAGGAGTAATAAAATCAAATGTGTTTAAATTGAATTAGGTTACTTTTACACCACAGTCAGGGCAAAAAGTGATATCATCATCAATTTCTGCACCGCAACCAGGACAAGTATTTGTTCCATCATCTTCTATGGGACTCTCATCTGTTTGAGAGATACTTCCATCCATTGGTGGTGCATATCGTTTTCCTTTTGGTACTTCGATTTTCTTAGAAACTGCATCCAAACGAACATTTTTCGTGTCCTTTTCTTTGTAAATCATTTCAGCCCAGTAAACCGGATAAAAGTATATTTTCTTATCAGTTAGAGCTAATTTTTCAAAGAGAACTCTTTGTGCATGCTCTGGTCTAGTAGCATATTCTTCTATTAATTCTGCAATGAGTTTATCCATATCAATATAATCTTTTGGTACAATAGCTCCTTCAGCATCTAAGAATGGTAAACCCATATCAGAGAAATCAGCTTCTTCTAAATTTTCAGGATTAATTGAAATGCCAGCATAATTCCTTGCTTCCATGATCTCACTTTCAGAGAGGACATGTTCAATTCCTTTTATTTGAAGCTCTGGTTTTGAGGTTGGTTTCTTTTTCCCACTGCTGAAAAGCCCATCAAAGAAACCTTTCTTCTTTTCTGTTTTAATCTCAACTTCGGTCTCTTCTTCTTCCTTTTTTTCGACAACAAGTTCCTCACCTAAAATAAAGGTTGAAACTGCGTCGTCCAATAAATCGATGTCATATGTTCTTTCAGTTAGATAACGAATTTCATATCGTCCACCTACAACTAAATATGGTTCAAGTCCCTTGGTTATTTTTTTAACAACTACTTCATTGTTTTTTGGGCGCTTGAAGATACCTTTGAAAACATCTAACTTTTCTTTATTGAATAAAGAGTCAGCTTCCGCATCAGATATTTTAGATTTTGCTAGAAGAATCTTTGTGTCAACAAATTCATCAATCCGTTCAACACTGGGATCTTCTAATCGATAATCGTATTCTTCACTCATAATAATACACCTAAACGTTAGTATTGGTTTTCTTTTAGTAGAACTCTTTGAAAAAGATAACTAAATGGACATATATCAATAATAGAAAAAAAATGACTATTTCACCTGAAAATCCGTTTGTGTTTGCTTCAATTTAGAAATAACATCATCTCGAGTGTAGTGAGGTTCTGGGCCGGAAAATGAGATGGTAAACGAAGCTGCGGTAGCAGCAATCAACCCCGAATAATAACAATCATTAGTAATAATATACTCAAGTAGGTATGCAATAATAAAGGCATCACCTGCACCCGTTGCATCAACAACATCGGTCTGAATAGTAGGTATATCATATCGCTTCTTTCGATGGTAGATGATTGCTCCTTTATGGGCTCGAGTGATAACTAATGTATTCAAGTTAGTGGCGAGTGTAAGGTCAATTGCTTCCTTAAGACGGGAAGTGCCAGTAATTCCTTTAAGTTCAATATCATCTACTTTTAAAACATCCAGTTTTGGAAAATATTCTTTATAATCCAACCAAGGTTTTAACACAATAGATCCATTGCTCTTCTCTGTACTTCTAGTAAAACCTTGTCCATCCAAAGAAACGATTTTAAAAGTATCTCGAACGTCATCGATTAATTGGGGGTCAATTTCATTAAAAACAGGACCAAGATGAATGCATGGAACGGAATAATATGTTTCAGGGATATCTTTGAACGTTATCTTCTCTGAAAACGAAAGTACTTTTTGCGTTCTTTTACCAGATGCTTTGTATTTATTTTCAAAGCGCATAGAAGTTTGACCGGAAATAGTAAAACCGTCCAAATCAGCATCTAATGAATTAATTATTTTAAGATTTTTCATATGAAAATCTGTGCCAACTTTAGAGACAACACCAATACTTTCTCCTAAAGCTTTGGCAGTAGCAGCAGCATAGACTGGAACTCCACCAATATGTCTTTGTTCTTTACCATCTGGTGTTTTAATGAGATCCTCTGTTATACTTCCTAAAACAATGAGATTCAACTTATCACCAAATAATTTTCATTATTTTGCTCCTCTGCCTATGCTTCAAGTCTTCTCTTCATCGAGGTGGTTGCCCTCTCTGAGTTAACAGTATCATGGTCAGTGAAGGAATGCATCTCAGCATCCATAGCAGTGTTGAGTTCTTCTCGTCTACTTGCCGACAGTGAGATAATGCCTTTGTTGATTTTTAACTTATTGTCATAATAATCATTTATTGCCAAGTTAACCATTATTAACAGATGATTTTGTAAAGTGCTCTTTCCATAGAGCATTGATTCTACAATTCTATTTAATTCTTGTGAACAGTGGATATAGGAATATAATTTTATGTGACTGTTTTGCTGTCCTTCGATTTCTTTTTTCAGTTGTTTGAAATCAATACTTCCGTCTAATTTATTATATCGAAAAATTGTTTTGAATGGTTTCTTCCGAGTAATGTAAGAAGCAAAACCGTCATAGTATTGAATGAGTGAATGATAAGGATTCTCTCGAGATAATGAGGTGTGATGATGTAAACATGCTTCCCTTATTTCTTCATCTTCAATGTCTATCTGTTGGAAAATTTTACTATTGTGCTTTTCTGTGTGGACAAAATCATGAAGCATAAGAGCGATAAGCAACCTTTGTAATTCTTCGGGATAATCAGCTCGTATACCAGCTCGAATTTTGAATTTCTTATAACACCATGTTTGATTGCAAGTAAAGCATCGTTTGCGTTTAGAACCTTTATCATAAATGACCGTTGTATTCTTGCACTGAGGACATTTTTCAGATAGGGGAACAAATACAGTTGGAGTTTTGTGTGAATGCTCTTTTATTTCACACGATTCCCAAATAACTCGACCGAGTCCTTCAGCAGTTTTCGTACCCAGGAATGTTTTCTGAAGAAAATATCCTATCTTACGTTTTAGTTGTTCTTCTGAATACCCCATGCAACTGACTTTCACATATCCTCTAAAACCTTGCAAAACGGATGGATATTGACTCATGCAATAAACTAACTTCCCAATAGAAGTAAAAAGGGGTTTGGATTCTTTTTTTGGATCTCCAACCACTTTTACTAAACAACCATGTTTCCAATAAGTTGACTTAGAAATGACGATAGGGGTTAGCAAACGACCTATAAGGACAGCAATTTTCTTTTGTTTTACTTGTAAGTTTTCCATGCATCTAAACACTCCTGTAATAATTTATTTTGAGATTTAGTTCTTTCAACCTCAATGATAGATAATCTCCCATCTCCATTTTCTTGCCCCAATTTTCTCTCGAAAACTATCTTCTCATATGAAACATCTTTTATCTCAAGACGACCATATCCACTATTGCTCCCTCGACCAAGATGTTTTAATGATAGAATCCCATCTATGAGTAACCCAAGTAACCATTGCGGTAGGTTGTCTGAAAATTCCACATAGAATTGAAACTCTCCACTGAAATATTGTTCACTAAAGTCTTGCAAGACTTTTCCATCTCTTCGAGAAGCATGACGATTCTCAGTTGAAACATGAACAAATGAAAGACCTTTTTGAGTAGTGATTTTATTCAAAGGTTTGTCGGTTTGTACGAGAGCATCTGTCCAGATTCTTATGCATGACTTCTCCCCAAGCATACCAAATAATTGCCTTACTGCGCAGGGATTCTCTCCACATTTGCCCATAAGATGTTCGTTGATTAGCAAGGTTGGCTCATCATTGCTTTTGAATCTCTCTTTCATAGTAGGAGAACAATATTCTATTCCTCTGTTATGTAGAATCTCCATGATACTATGTCTAATTGCACCACGAACACCCTTAACCACTCGAGAGCTTCCAAGTTCTTCTTTAAGGGTAATGATTTGTATTTTAGAGTCGCTTTTCTTTCCTTCTACTTTAGCTCTTAACTCAGTTAAATCATCAAGAATCAAATCTTTGTTGAGTGAGAGGAATTCCTCTATTTCGGAAACCTTAACATTTGTTCTGCCTTGAAATTGATAAGGAACATTTCCACCCTTCATAAGAAAGGAACTCGAACCACTGCTACCATTAAGTGTTTTCGTGAACCAAGCATACACCTTTACTGTTAAACGATTGAATGTTGTAGCCATTTCAATTACCATATAAATATATATTTAAATGTATATTTAAAGGTTTCTTTGATGAGAAAATTAATATATTTTTAAATAGACATAATCCATTGTGAGAAGAATGACCGAGCAAAAAGTGCCAGTGATAAAATTTACCAGAAAAATAGGAAAGGTAGGGGACAGTATAAGAATAACAATACCAAAAGAAATTACAGATTCATTGACTATAGAAGAAGGACAGTATTTTGAGATTTATGCAATAAATAGCGAAACTATTGTAATGAAAAAAATAAGGGAATGAATTTTATTAGAAAATCAATAGTCACCCATGTGGAGCGTCGTGAATCACTGTAAGGGATGAACAGCGACGGCATGAGTCTGCTCCGAGCAAGAACATTGAGAACAAAAGTTATAACAGATTAAAAGATATTATTTCTAAAATTAGTAATTAGAATAATCCGAGCATCAAAAAATAAAACTAATAGAAATTGAGGAGATAAAATGCCTGCGAGAGAAAATATTTTTGTGAAATGGTTAAAAGATAAAAGCAAAAGCAAGGGATTAGAAATACCAAAAAACACTACTGGAATTTTTACTACAAATAAAACTCATTTACCTCAAAATCTCCAAACCTTAGCGAAAACGATACTTGAATTAGGGGAAAGAGATGGCGAATTAGGAATACAAGCATTACTACTGAGATTGAAAGGAGCAGAACGAGTAAATCAGCAAGATCTTCCATATGTTCATTCGGCTTTAGATACTGTAGTCTCCAGTTTAGGATATGAGAATCGGAATGAGTTAATTCAATTCTTTGCAGTACCAGATGTTGATAGAAAAACCGTTTACAATCCGGATGAAGATCAAATATTTGATGAGAAAATGGGGGAGATTTATACCGCAGTTCTTAGTACGATTCAAAAAGTTCGTCCAGGAATCCAAGTTACTCTTCCAAGGTTAGCTGAGCTTGCTAAATCACCGAAAAAATTTGTTGAAGAGGTTATCCTTGCGATTCTTGAACAAAAACCAGTACTTGGAGAATACCTACAATTTGAACAGGTATTCATTCGAGAAGAAGATACAGATGAGCTTATTGATGAATTGATCGCTCAACCTATACCACGCTATGGGCACTTTCATTGCTCTCACTGTCAAGAAATTATAGAAAATCGGTCTGCAAATACTTGTCCATCATGCGGTGAAAAAGTTTCCCGCTGTATAGTTTGTAAACTCCCAATCTCCGCTGATGATAGCATTGGCAAATGTTCACAATGTGAAGGGTTAGCTCATCTAACACACTTACAAGAATGGGTAAAAGTCAAAGGGAAATGCCCAAGATGTTTACAAGCTACCAAAGTAGTTATTTTGAAAGAAGCTAAACCAATACAGGAAGAAAAACTGGCATTTGGAATAGAATTGTCAGGTATACAAATTGTTAATTCCGGCGAATGGAAAGATATACCTGAAGGCTCTACTGTTGATGATGTTCAAGGGTTTTTCAATATGCTCTTTGCCACTAATGAGAAAAAATTATTCCTCTGGCGACGTAATAAACTTCATTCTATAGGTTTTTTTGAGCATGGCAAATTCTTTATTCATGAAATGAAACTTTTCGATTCGGTAAAGGAATATCTAATTGCTACAAATGTAGGATTAAAAACACCAGAAAGTCTACAAAGATATAGAGAAGCTCGTAGTTTTGGATGGGAAAATTATGAAATAGTGGATAATATTTGGGAAGCTATAAATAAAAGATATTCAAGTATTGAATATAGTTACGGGCACAGAGCCGGGGAACAGTTTAGTTTTAAATATGAAATTATGCGTCATCCTTTTATTGAAGAAAAATACCCAGAATTAGTGTATGGTTTAAAATCAAATAGTATATGTTATGAAATTTTACCACCTTTAGATTCCGATATCATCTATGGTGAAGATTGGTTTATTTGGTTATTAGCATATGAAAGTGGTTGGGAGTCATTTAAGAAACTAAACGATTTTGCCAGAAGTGTTTTTCCAGAATTTCAAGAGCTATATAAAGAATGGATAGAAAGAGATGTCGATAGAAAAAATAAACAAACAAAGAAACGTCCATTTAGGGATTATTATAAACTTAGTCAAAAAATGGATCCAATTAGTTATACAAGAAGAAAAACACATGTAACTAAAAAACAGGAGATTTATTTCTCAGAGAGATATGAAAGATTCCTCAAATTACTATTTTTAGCAATTTACGGTCCCTTCAATGCAAACGATGATTGGTTACAAGGATGGCCAAATTTTAATTCTCTCATGGATTTCTGGACTAAAAAGGAAGATATTCATCATTTCTGGAATCCAAATTTAAATGAATATATTACCGTTAAAAAACATCTTGAGAAAAACATCCTCCCAATGAAAATCTACCCTGCAATAGTACCATATGATTCTTCTTGTAAAAATAGTTTAGATTGGATTTTTTGGGCTTTAGCAATAACAAATGATTGGCAATCGTATAAAGATGTAATTGAGTTAGCTGCTGAAAAAGAAAGCGAAGTAAGAAATTCATTAAATAGATTTCAAGACCGAGATAGAAAGAAATGGACAGATGATGTACTAAAATATATTATCATATATGAAATCGCTAATAGAAGACCACTTGAAGCATCGAAAATGGAAATAGTTGTTGACCTTGATTATAATAAAATCAATTTTTCAAGTTGAAGATTGTTGTTTATTCCCTCTCATAAGATTTTTTTTATCATCAAGGAAATTAATCGAAGGAAAAAAGAGTCGAGAAGAAGAAAAAGAAGAAGAGAGAGTTGTTAAAAGATTAACCATTCAAAAATCATTCGAAGCGAAGAAGAAAGAAGTAAAAACATTACTGATAAAAGTAAATGAATTTATAACAGTAATTCAATTAATTGATTGTATTTATCAGAAATGAATATTTGTGAAGTAGAATGTCAATTCAGAAAAAAATTGCTAAGAGAATTGGTATTACACCAGAAGGAAAACCCATTCCGCCTAAGATTGATAATGAGGAAGCAAAAAAAGCACAAAATGAGCTTAATACAATACTCAAAAGGGATGATATCAATTCGAATGCTCTTCCATCTAATGAAGGGAATATTCTAACTATTTTATTACACGGGTATATTTCATCAAAGTGGTTATGGGTTGACCCATTCTTTGGAACTTTAGGCTGGCTGAGAGATCATAAAAATGAACCAAAACCGAGAAACTATGGCTGGCATCAAACTCCACCACCACCTCATATGTTTATTCCTTTTGATATTAGTATTTCTCCAACAATATATCCAGAAGGAGCATTTAATACTTTGATTCGTGAGGGATATGAAGTATTAACATATTCGCAACAAGATGCCACAGGGAAAATCGATATTTCAGTGAAGGAGTTAGAGAATATCATAAAAGCTATAAGGAAAGTCTTAGGCAATAGACGATTGGTACTCGTTGGACATTCGCGAGGGGGAATATGTATAAGAAGATATTTGGATTTACATACAAATTCAGAAGTAGAAAAAATAATTACTTTATCAACTCCTCATGGAGGATCTCAGTTCACCAGTATAAAAATGCTAAAGGAACCAGCCAAAATTTTTCTTAATAAATCCAATATTAAGGGCATTTGGGATGCTTCGGGAAATAGAGCAGTGAGAGATTTAGCGTATGAACAAATGGTACCTAACAGTGAATTCTTACTAAATCTAAATGATAGACAAAAGTCAAAGGACATTGAATATATAACTGCGGGTGGAACTAATGCACAATATGCATATATTTACACTTGGTCTGCAACTCAAAAAGTTACTAAAAGTTTAATGACAGATATCTTTAGCTATCAAATTAGAGAGAAAATACAAAACGTCTCTAACAAAATAGGCAAACAATGCCCAGTGAATAAGGTTGAGTCTCAAGAAAAGACATCTCCACTAAAACAATTCCAATGGATAGCTTATCCGAAAAAAATAATTACGTTATTTGAGAAAATAAATGCCCCAGAAATTATAAACGGGGATGGAGTTGTTTCATTACAAAGTGCAATATTGAAGGATGCCACAAGAAAATATAAAATTGATGCAAATCATGAAGAAATAGCTGTAAGTGATGACACGAAGAAATTACTTTTGAAAGAGCTCAAACTAACTCAAAACAAGAAATAAGAAATTGATAGATTAGTAATTAAAGTTAAAAAGTTAAAAACACTTGAATATGTGGGATAAGAAATGAGTACAAGTAGTCCAACAGCACAAGGAAAAAACTTCTCACTCATAGAGGATAAAAAGAAGATATTTATCGAGTGCAGAGATTTGATTAAAATCTATGCAGATGAAAAGAATAGAGTCAGAGTTCCTGCACTTCGTGGATTAGAAATGCAAATTACTCAAGGGGAAATCTCACTCGTAGTTGGACCCAGTGGTTCAGGCAAATCCACTCTTCTCAACATTCTTGCAGGCAATCTACTACCTTCAGCTGGGTTAGTGAGAGTAGGAGATACTGATATTGCAAAATTCTCTCGTTCTAAAATGGTCGATTATAGAAAAAGACGTGTTGGAGTTGTTTGGCAACTTCCACAAATGAATCTTATCTGGGAACTTTCTGCCTCACAAAATATTCAAGTGCCGATGAGAATTCTCGGTATGCCTCGTGAAGAGCGAATGGCTCGTACCCGTGAACTTTTAGAAGAAGTAGAATTACTCGATAGAGCTCATCATAAACCTACACAGCTCTCTGGAGGAGAGATTCAAAGAATCTCTTTAGCTGTTGCACTTGCTAATAGACCTGAACTAGTTGTTCTCGATGAACCCACAGGAGAATTAGATTCACAAACTTCTGGCAAAATTATTGATTTCCTTGAAAAAGTTAACAGAGATCTTGGTATTACCATGATTTTGGCTACTCATGATCGCAGATTAATGGCTCGTGGTTACCGTACAATGTTACTAGTCGATGGGCGCATAACCAGTGTTCGAAGAGGTTTTGTTAATCCAGAGAAAATACCTGTTTTTGTTGATGCTTTTGGCGCACTACAAATCCCCCTAAACCTTCGAGAGAGGTTTCAATCCCGTGAAGATATTATTCTAAGTCGCGAATCTGAAGAAGTCTACAAAATATTTGTTCCAGAAGACGAAGAGCATTAGAATGTAGAACTACTTTCCTTTGGTCTCAAAATAGTGGGACCTCCATTTTTTACTATTTTGTTATATCACGCAACGAGATTTTTATGTTCCACATTGTCAATTTTTGTGGTGTTTATATTGTATTATTTTTACCTCTATTTACAATCAAAAGTACTTGATTGACAGAATATTTGGATGAATCTAGAATGGGTATTCTTTCTAAATTGTTTAAGAAATTCGATAAACGGGTCAATATTGCTATGTGTGGGTTAGATAATGCAGGAAAAACGTCCATTCTTAATTATTTAAAAAATGGCGAACCTAGTGAAAGTATAGCTACTATGGGAGTTAATTTTGAGAGACTAAAACTAGGTAAATTAGACCTTTCAATTATGGATTTAGGAGGACAACAAGTTTTTCGACAGTTTTGGCCAGGATATATTGAACGAGCAGATATACTCATATTTGTTATTGATTCAAGCGATATTCAAAGATTAGTATTAGCAAAGGAAATCTTCCACGAAGCAGTAAAAAATTATTGCACACCAAATATTCCTATATTAATTTTAGCCACTAAACAAGATATGAACAACATTTGTTCTCTTGCTTATATTATTCAGAATTTTCATCTTACAACAATGTTTGAAAGAACAATCCATATACAAAAAACAAGTGCACAAACAGGATTAGGTATTTACGAAGCATTTCAATGGATTCATGATCAGATTCTTACCACAAAAACGCGCCGTGCAATTCGTAATATTTCCAGAACTGTTACTCCTAAACCCACTTAGAAAGATGTGAGGGGGTTTTCAGCTATTTTTTTCTTCAAATCTATTGGTAGCACGAATTTTTTGATTTAAAGTAACAATTTTAACTCTAAATGATAATTATTACTTAGGAAAAAATTATTATAGACTTCACTCTATATAGATTCAATCTCTAAGTATTTATTATCTATTCAATTAAATCCTGGTGGCAACATATGAGCGGTACTGGTCGTAGAAAAAGCAGCATAATGAAATATGTACCTAAAGAGAGGATGGAGTTGAGGGGATTTCTAGAAGCTGAAGGTGTCAGCAATATCGATCGTCATGTCGTTATAATAAATTGTGAACGAGTAGAAGAAGACAAGCTTGACCAATTTGTTGAGAAAGATGATGAAATTATTGTTCTCCCTATTCTAAAAGGAGGATAAAATTCTTTTTTTTTATTCTAAAGATCTTTCTTCTCTTATTTCGAATTATTTGACTGTGCTATATTTGATTAATCTTTTATTATATACCTGAATAAGAAATAAGAAGCAATTGTTAACCCTATTCCTATGCAACCAAATAACAAATCAACCCAATCATATACCGATCTATCACTAAACCCTTTGAAAAGAGCCATGAAAATAAGTAATGGTCCTAAGAAAACAAAGGTCAAACTGAAAGTCATTGCTGAACCCATTTTTATTGCAACCCAACCTAATCCGGGAGCAATATCTGTATTTGATGTTTTCTTTTGTCTTCTACGCTTTCGCTTTAATCGAACTTTTGTTGTGGAATCTTTTGCAGTACCTTCTTGATTCCTCTGCATCATTTCATCTGTTTGCATTTCTAGGATCAGTGCATCTTTTTCTTCAGAAGTTAGCGATGAAAAATCAATTTCTCCTTCCTCTATATCTTCTTTGTTTTCTTTTTTTGAGTCATCAGAATTTTCAGAGGACATAGCATCAACCATCTTTTAGTTAGTACTGTTAATTTAACATCAAAAATCATTCGTTTATTTCGAAAATTGCTGTTTTGTTACTTTTTTTAAAAATAGTCATTATATACGAAAATATTAAAGAACTATCGTTCTTTGCTTTTCATTATAGAACCAGATGATTAATAATCAGTATTTTCAAAGTAATTTGTAAATAGTGATTAGATTCTATGGAGTGTTAGACCATTGAAAATTGTTCCAGATACTAGTGTTATTGTATCCAGATTTATTGTATCAGAAATTCTTCAATTAAAAGATGAAATTGAGGAAATCATTCTCCCCCGAATAGTTATTAGTGAAATAGAAAACATGGCAAATAATCGTCGTTCTAAAGGATTTGAGGGATTAGAGGAATTAAAGAACCTCCGATTTGAATGCAATCATCTTGGTATTGCGGTTACACTAGCTGGTGCTCGTCCGAACCTTGATGAAATCAAACTTGCTTCATCAGGTGAACTTGATTCAAAAATACGTGATGTTGCACGGGAACATGATGCAGTTCTTTATACTAGTGACAAAGTATTAGTTTCAATGTGTGAAGTTGAAGGTATTGATGTTGAGTATGTTAAAAGTCCGCCCAAATTAAAACCATTAAAACGTATTTTTGATTATTTTGATGAGACAACAATGTCAGTTCATTTACGAGAAAAAGTGCATCCGCAAGCTAAAAAAGGAAAGCCAGGAGACTGGCAATTGGTAAAAATTGGCGATAATATTTCCACTCATGATGAAATTAATGAAGTTATTACCGATATTGTTTCTACTGCGCGTACAACTCCCAATTGCTTTATTGAAATGGATGAACCCGGAGTGCAAGTTATCCAACTTGATTCAATGAGAATTGTTATTGCCCGACCTCCATTTTCAGATGCTCTTGAGATAACAGCTGTTAAGCCTATTGTTAGACTCTCACTAGAAGATTACCATTTATCTGAAAACCTACTCAACAGATTACGAGAAGGTGCAGAAGGAGTGCTAATTGCTGGGGCCCCTGGAGCAGGAAAATCAACCTTTGCGCAAGCATTAGCTGACTTCTTTGCTTCTCAGAAAAAAACCGTAAAGACAGTGGAAAAACCGCGAGATCTTCAAGTCGGTCCTGAAGTATCTCAATATACCGCACTAGGTGGCGATTTCAGAAAAACAGCTGATATCATGTTACTCATTAGACCAGATTTTGTTATCTTTGATGAATTAAGAAAAACGAATGATTTCAAAGCTTTTGGAGATATGCGTCTTGCAGGAATTGGTTTAGTAGGAGTAATACATTCTACAACCGCTATAGAAGCAATTCAAAGATTTATAGGCAGAATTGATCTTGGTTTAATTCCGAGTATATTGGATACTGTCATCTACATTGCAGATGGCAAAATAGCCGATGTTGTTGAACTTCGAATGACTGTGAAAGTCCCCTCAGGTATGCAAGAACGTGATCTTGCGCGACCAGTAATTGAAGTTAGTGATTTTGAAACACATCGTTTACGTTATGATATCTTTGTTTTTGGTGAACAAGTTTCTGTGATACCAGTTGACAAAGTTGGGTCTAAAAATCTTCCACCCTTAAAGAAGAGCGAACAGAAAAATATTGAGAGAACAATTCGAAAAGCAATAAATGTTGATCGATTGATTATTACTAAAATCGGACGAAATTCCATTCGCCTTGAAGTTTATCCAGAGGATATTCCACGCATTATTGGTCGAAAAGGTAAAACAATCAATGAACTCGAGAATAAAATTGGTATGCGCATTGATGTGAAACAAATTTCCTCTGATAGAGAAGATGTCGAGAAACCAACCGAAGTTGCAACGAAGAATAGTGAAACACCAATTGATGTTCGCCTTACTAAAAGTTATATAATTTTAAGCCTCCCAGAACACCAACAAGGAACTAATATTGAAGTAGTTACAGAAAATAGAAGTATTTTCTCAGGCTCGATTGGTAAGAAAGGAGAAATAAAAATTGACCGCTCAACCTCTATTGCAAAAGAAATAATCAAAATAATTAATAGAGGCGAAATGATTTTTGCCAAGCTAAAATAGTCGTTAGAGAAAGCTAAGCCTTCTCTAATAATTTTATTTCTTTTTGCTCAGCAACAATTACTCGAGAAATTAGCCCTTTTGGAAAAAGACCGTTTTCCATAACACCTGGAATATTATTCAATTGTTTTTCCAATTGCTCTGGATTAGCTATTTCCTTGAAATCAGTATCAAGGATTATATTTCCATTATCAGTAACAGTTGGTCCAAGTTTGTCCGAAGCTTTCCTTAGGGAAACTTTACCCCCCAATGCTTCCAATTCTCTTTTCACAAATTCTTTTGCTAATGGTATTACTTCAACTGGTACAGGAAAACTGCCACCCAATGTTGATACTAGTTTTGAAGCATCAACAATAATGATTACCTCACTTGCAGCTCCAGCAATAATTTTTTCCTGGAGCATAGCTCCTCCTCCACCCTTAATTATATTTAAATCGCTATCAACTCGGTCGGCTCCATCGATTGTTAAATCAATTTTAGGGTATTGATTCAGTGAACCAACTTGGCAACCTTGTTCTATTAACATTGCTTCTGTATCAAATGAACTTGGGATACAAATAATTTCGCTAAGATTAATATCAGCTTTCTTAAGCAATTTAATAAATTCTCTAACGGTTGAACCACTTCCGACGCCAAGAATCATTTTTTCTTTAACATATTCAAGTGCTTTTTGTGCTGATCTTTGTTTCATTAGCAATTTTTCGTCTTGTTTTTGAGTAGGCATATAATTCATCTCGTTATTTTTAATTTCATGATGTGAATAATGCTTGTAACTCGTAATAGGAAACATCACCTAAACGGTCCACACAGGCAATTAGTAACTCTTTTTTAATACTCTGAATTTGTACAACAATCTTATCAAGTTCTTCAAGATTTATCGTTTGTCCTTCAGCAAGTGGGACAATCATTGTTTTTGAAGGTGTTTTCCCAATCTTTGCTCCACGAGGATACAATCGATATTTCACCAATTTACTGATTCCACGATTTATAATATATCCTCTGTTTCTTAGATCTTTATAGACAAGGTAATCACTCCAGAACCCTTTCTCTTTTTTAGAAAATAAGGTAGAGCATTCACTTATGCTTAAAACAATTCCAGATTCATTTAGTATATTAATTACTCCTCGCTCATAGAGATGAAGAGTTTCCTCGAAATTTAGTGTAAGAGTTTTGTCTTTGTTAAGCATACCATAAAAACCATTATCATAAATTATGCGTGCATCTTGATGATCTTCTACGAGAATCGAATCTTCTCGGAATTTTGCTTGTATTACCGAAGGATTTTTCTTGTTCTTATTTGGTAGTTCTTTATCATCAAGAATTTCGTTCATTTTATTATCACACCACTTTTACTGTAGAAGTATTACTGATTTATGTATTAACTGAGAAAAATCACTTTTTAAACAATTGGTCAACTAATTGATTGTTAGCTAATTATTTCCCTCTATTTCACGTATTAAATCACGAAGATCGGCTGCTTTCTCAAATTCAAGTTTTTGAGCTGCTTCTCTCATTTGGTCTTTCAATTCCATCAGAACTAAAACAAGATCACTTTCTTCCATTTTTGCTAATTCTTTTACTTTCTTTGAGGAAATCGTTTCGATCTTCAATAAACCATCTGTAATATTTTCCAGTGATTTTTGAATCGTTTGAGGAGTAATATTGTATTTTCTGTTGTAAGCAATTTGAATTCTTCTTCGACGATTATTATCATCAACTGTGCGTATTATTGAATTAGTCATCTTGTCCGCGAAAAGAATTACTTTACCATTAATATTCCTTGATGCACGACCAATTATCTGTGTGAGGGAACGAACGGAACGAAGAAAACCTTCTTTGTCAGCATCTAAAATCATCACTAACGATACTTCGGGTAAATCGAGTCCTTCTCTCAGTAAATTTATACCTACTAGAGCATCATATTTTCCTTTTCTAAGGTCACGTAAAATCGTTACTCTATCAATAGTATGAACTTCAGAATGAATATAATGTGCTTTAATGCCTTTCTCAATAAGATACTCTGATAACTCTTCAGCCATTCTTTTAGTTAAAGTAGTTACTAGGGTTCGTTCATTTTTTGCTGTTCTTAATTTAATTTGATCAAGAACCACATCTATTTGATGCTCAATTGGTTTGATTGTTATTACCGGATCAACTAATCCTGTAGGACGAATGATTTGTTCTGCAACTAATTCAGCATTCTCAAATTCAAATGGACCAGGTGTTGCAGATGTAAAAACGGCTTTTCGCATGAAAGATTTAAATTCATCAAATTTGAGAGGACGATTCTCTAGAGCTGTTGGAAGACGAAAACCGTATTCTATTAAAGTTTTTTTCCGTGAACGATCTCCACCATACATCCCATTAGTTTGAGGTATAGTTATGTGGGATTCGTCAATTACCATTAAAAAATCATCAGGGAAGTGATCCAGTAACACATAGGGTCTTTCCCCCACTTCTCTTCCATCAAAATACATCGAGTAATTTTCGATTCCGGAACAGTATCCAACAGTTCGAAGCATCTCTATATCATATCTTGTTCTTTCTTCTAACCTTTGAGCCTCAAGGAGAAGATCATTATCTTTAAAGTACTTGAGCCGCTCTTCAAGTTCTTCTTCAATCCTTGCAGCGTGTTTTTCTAGTGATTCGTCTTCTGTCATAAAATGGGAAGCCGGATAAACTTCATAGGACTCAATTTCTTGAATTTTGTTTCCAGTAGGAAATTCATTTTCAGTTATTTTTTCGATTTCATCACCAAACATCTCTATCCTGAAAGTGCTTTTATCAGAATGTGGTGGAAAAATTTCGATGGTATCTCCTTTTGCTCGAAAAGTTCCTCGTTTGATTTCAAAATCGTTTCGTTCGAACTGTAGAACAACAAGTCTTCTGAGGAATTCTTGGCGTTTTATTTTCATCCCTTTCACTAGTGAAAGTTTTGTTCTGTATGATCGTGGTGCACCTAAACCATAAATTGCTGATACACTTGCGACAACAATAACGTCATCACGTGTTGCAAGGGAATGAGTGGTTGAATGTCTCATTTTTTCGATTTCTTCATTTATAGAAGTCTCTTTTGCGATGTAGGAATCTGATCTTGGAACATATGCTTCAGGTTGATAATAATCATAGTAAGACACAAAATACTCCACAGCATTATTCGGAAAATAATGCCTGAAATCCGAGCATAATTGTGCAGCTAATGTCTTATTTGGTGAGAGAACAAGAGTAGGTTTCTGAATCTGTTCTATTACATTTGCTACAGAGAAAGTTTTGCCGGAACCTGTAACTCCCTGTAAAATTTGATAGCGAAATCCTTTATTTAATCCATCAACAATAGCCTTTATTGCTCTTGGTTGATCACCTTTTGGAGTAAGACCATCTGCTAGAACAAATTTTCCCATGATAAAGTTGCACCAAAGATTTCTGTTTATTAGCTACTATCAAATTGTCAGTAGGGAGATAACTTAAAGTATTTCCAATCGTTTTGGAAAAAAATAGAGAGAAAGGAACAAGTCCCTTCTAGGTTTTCTTTACTGTAATCTAACTAACTAATCTTCAACAGAGAAAGCTAGTTTACAGCAAGCTTTGTATTTCACAACTTTACCATCTTTCACTGTAGCAGTAAAATTGACAACATCTACACCTGTAACTCCACGAAGAGTTTTAGAGGCATCTTCAACAGCATTTCTAGCAGCATCTTCCCAACTTTTATCGGAAGAGCCAATTATTTCTACGACTTTAATGACCATTTTTTTTCACCGTTATTAAAATGATAATACAACAAAGAGCTTTTTTACTGAAAAGAGTTTCCCTATTAATTGGTAATTGTCGGTTGGTGTAAAAAGTTTCAAAAGGCAATTATCAAAGTTATATCTGCTATGACCCAACAAAATAATGCTAATCTCTCAATTGATTTTCACGTCCATGTTGATGAACGTGTTAAGTATTGGCAAATTCCAAATGTTTTACGTGTACGAGAATTAGATGGGGTCGGTATTCTTACACATAACAGCTTTCGATTTGCAAAGAAAATCGTTGATAAATTTAAAGAAAAAGATAAGAAGAAAATCTACTTTGCGGGTGTAGAAATTGATACAGCGGATGGTCATTTAATTGCTTATGGAATTGACCAAGAAATTCCTAGAGACCGTTCTTCAGAAGAGACAGTAGAGATAATACGAGATTTAGGTGGAGTGTCAATTATTCCTCATCCGTTTATGTCTCATAATAGTATTGGTTGGAAATCCTATATTGTTAAAGCTGATGCTATGGAGTTCTATAATGGATTTGCTAAAATCTTTCTAAATTTTCCCAATTATATGGCGGAAGTATCTTTTCGACACAATAGTTTTGGCAAGGTAGGAGGGTCTGATGCCCATTTTGCTCAAGCTGTTGGTACTTGTTATACATTGGTCGATACTGACGGCGTGCGAACTGAAGAAGAAATCTTAGAAGCACTTAGAAAACATAAGACTATTCCAAAAATAAACCCAATTGATTTCTATGATATTCGGAATTTCATCGCAGTAGTTTTTACACCAAAAACAGACAGAAGAATAATTCGATTTTGATATTATTTTACTCTTCAAACGTTTTTTCAAGATTTGTAGAGAGACTTGATAATTCCAAATATACTTTGGATCTAGCTATTGGGTCGCGAATACTATTTGCAACATCCACTGCTTTTCTTATTAGTGAAGTGCTCTCTTCACCAGAAAGAATTACAGACAAATAACCGTAAAGATATGCTTTTTGTGCCTTAGCTAAATTTTCAGCGAGATTCAATGCTGTAACTATTAAATCGCTTTTCTCTAAGAGAAATGACATATCCCCAGCAGCTGTGGTGATATCAAGTATTGCATCTCTTCTATCAAAATCATCTTTTATTTTAGTAGAATTTTTAATTGCTTCCAAAAGAATATTTTCTGCTTCATCCTCATACCCGAAAGAAGCTAAGGCAATTGCATAGAAACTCTGTGCTCGAACATATGCTCCTTTATTGTCTATTTCAGTAAAAAGGGCAGGTATTTTTTCCAAGGTATCTTCTTTGTTTATCTCTCGAGCATATTCAATAATACCAATAATACAATCACAGAAAGCATAGCTTCTTGATACTTTGTCTTCAATTTCAAAGGCAGCGTCAACAGCTTGTTCAATAAGAATCATACGAGCTAAATTATCCTCTTGGTCTATTGTTTTTCCTAAATCATCTTTGTTTTGCACCTTATTAGTCACCTTAATTCAAACGATACAGAGAATAATTTTATGCTTGTAATTTACTTGTTTAAATCCGATTTAAAAAGATAGTTAATTATTAGTTAATGATTTCTATTTCAGAAATTTTTTGCCTCACTTTTTGGTATTGATTCATATCTATCAAAAGCCATTTGCCAAAATGCTCTTCCTTCTGTGTCAGATCTTAAATCATGATCAATGTGGAACGATTCAGCTACAGGTAAATCACCTGTGATAATTAACAAATCTTGATCAGTTCGTACATCAACAATACTGCCTCTTCGTTTCCCTAAAATTGAGGTGATTTTTCCAAGATAAGTTGTTGGAGTGGTAATTTGTATTCTATAAACTGGTTCTTGTGGTGTTATTTTACCATTTCTTAATGCGTCCCAAACAGCATTTCGCAACAATGGTACTGTATGTTCATATTTCTCTCCATTATCTGTAGAGAAGTTTAGAATTATTACTCGAACACCAAAAACTGGTTTTGAAGAAATAGGACCAGTAAGTAATGCATCTTTAACTCCTGTGATAATATGCTCTTTTGTCTCAGGAGATAATTTTGAAAACAATTCTTGAGGTATAATTATTTCATTATTATATTGTTTGAATTTCTCAATGTATATTTGACCATCAGCAGATATTTGCAGTTGTTCTTCCTCAGAGATTGGTTGTGTTTTGTTAATTGGTTGTACAAACAAACTTACTTTAGAACCAAACAATTCTGAATTGATTTTTGTACTAGATTTGTTAATCCTTTCAGCAATTATTACAATTGGTGGAGATGTGGTACAAGCTACTTCCTCAGATAAATCAGTCACAACTGTCTCGAGATGAAGTTCTCCTAGCCCAAGGAGTAGAATTTCACCTGATTTTTCATCTGTGGTAACAATTAGATTTGGATCCTCAAGGTCAAAACGTTCAAGAGCTCTTTTTAGAGCAGGTAAGTCTCTCAACATCTTTGGCTCTAAGGCGATGGTAACTACAGGATTAGCAAGATATTCAATGTCCTCAAATGGTACAAGTTCTTTTGGGGAAATGCTTGCAATTGTTTCTCCAGGGTGGACTGTACCCAAACCAGAAACTGCAACAGTATTTCCTGCGGGAATATTATTTATCCTTTTTTTATCAGAACCCATAAAGACATAAGCATTCTGAATTTTCGCTTTCGTATTTGAATTAACTAAATATACTTCAGTTTTTTCGGTTAATATTCCTGAGAATATTCTGCCTAAAACTAGTGATCCTGCGTGTTGATCTCGCAAGGTTTTCGTTGTACAAAATATTAATGGAACGTCTTCCCCTGAAGCTCTACATTCTGTCATTGCTTTTCCAACGGAAGAAGTTAAATCTCCACGCCAAATTGTCTGTACGCGGTACTTTTGTGCATCTATTGGATTTGGTAAATGATCAATGATCATTTCAATTAGTGGTTTCTCAATGGGTAGGAGTTCTTGTAAAATCATTTCTTCTTTTTTATTGTATAACTCAATTATCTTTTCAAAGGTGATGTCAGTTTCCTGTACAATTGGTAAAGAAATAGCCCAACGATGTAATGCGGAACCAAAGACTACACTACCATCTCGAGTAGAACTGCGCCATTTAGGTAAATTTTTCCCTTTGGCAAATTTAACTACAAGTGCATTGAAATTATTGTAAATTATCTCAATTCGTTCGGCAATTTGTTTCGCAGACAGTTTTAATTCTTTGATTAACCGGTCTATTTTATTAATAAAGAGAATTGGTTTTACTCCTTCAGCAATACATTGGCGAATAACAGTTTCAGTTTGAGCCATCACTTGTTCAACAGCATCAATTACCACAATCGCACCATCTGCAATACGCAAAGCGCGAGCAACCTTTCCAGAGAAATCAACATGACCAGGACTATCAATAAGATTAACTAAATAATCTTCATTGCCTTTTTTGAAAATTAGAGAGATATTTGCTGTTTTCATGGTGATTCCACGTCTTTGCTCTTCGGGAAGAAAATCAAGAGCTCTAGCTTCACCTGCTATTGAAGGAGCTAAAATACCACCAGATGCTAACAGAGAATCAGATAGCGTCGTTTTTCCATGGTCAATATGTGCAACTAAAACAACATTGCGAATATTTTTTTGATTCTTCATTAATAAAGCAATTTTTTTTACTTGGCTCATTGTTGTCAAATCCAGATACTTTATTTAATACGAAATTTACCCACCATGTGCTAAAGGAAGAATAGTTATTTCTTGATTATTTGAAAGTTGAAAATCTAATAGACCCATCGAAAGAACATCAGTTTTATCCACAATTACCAATATATCACTGCGCAATTGGCCATCTCTAAAGAGCAAAGATCGTAATTTAGGTTTTTTTTCGCTTACAAGATTTAAAGCATCTAGAATAGTAGAACCTTCGTTTAAATCCATTTCAATCGGATTTATCTGTTCAAATACCGAACCTTTGAAAACGAATAGTACTTTCAAATCATTCCCTCAAAATAGCTTTTTTTAGTGTTAGTTTATTTGTTAATTGCTAGCATTAGTACTTTAACCCAATCATCAATTGTGATTCCTGGTGTTGTAATAGATTTCTGTTGATATAATTGACTTAGATTTGTTTGAATAGCTTTTTCATTGGATGGGGTGCCAATTAATATCTGTTCAATATCATCTATAGCTTCTTCCGGATAGATAAAGAAATCACCTGTTATTTTTACTTCGGAAATAACTTTTTTTTCAACAGCTAATTCTACTTCTATAACACCCTTTTCAGCTCTTAGACTTGCACTTTTCATTCATCAACATCTCACTATCTGCTAATACCAAAGGAAGAACCAGTGATTAATAAAGTCTACTAAAAAGAAGAAGAATAAACCGAGAAGTGATTCACTCGGTTAATTATTTTGGGGGAGCAACAATTTCTTGGAGATGAGCTTCAATCTCTTTCAGAGATCCAGCAAGCTCAGTTAACGATAGACCTTTTTCTAATAATACAGTAACATTATCGATGGTCTCTTCTGCTTCTTTCATGCGTTCGTCGCGGATTTTTGCTAAATCCTCTTTAATAGAAACTAAATCTGCTTTTGAAACCATGTCTTTTGATAATTGTTCTAATCTATCTTCAAGTGGAGTTATGTCTACTGTAACAGCTCCAGGAGTAGCTGTTGCTACGCTGCCACCTCCAGTAGATTCACCAGCTTCATTTAGTTTATTCATTATCTGAACGAGAAAGAATTGTAATTTACCTATCTTGTCATCTAAGCTTGCAACTGTTTTCTTAATTTCACTTATTTCTTGATCGATTTTTGCCAAATGTTTCACCTTTTCAGCCGATTGGGATGACAATAACTTGTAATTCAATTGTCAATTTATACGTAATCCAGCCAATTAAAACCATAATTGAGGAATGTTTTAAGCCTGCTTTTGCTTTTCCTTCGCCCATTTTTCCTGCTACTAAACCACTGAAAAGTCCTTCAATCATAGTCATATGCAAAAAGAGCGTTTTGTATGATTCAAGTACCGTTGGTGGTAGTCCCATTTGTACGCCTCCAAGTCCACTATCTTGGAAGTTTTCATACATTAATGCCATTGGGTAAAAGAATGTCTGAAACAGAACAACGATTACTAGAAGGAAAATAATGAATGCAGCATAAATTATCCAAATATATGGTCTCATTTGGCCAAGACGTTCTTTTCTTAATCCTAAGATATCTTCGACATGTTTTTGTGCAGATTCAAAAATATCTTCGATTACTCCACCAGACCGCTGAGCTTCCAGTATCAAAATTGATGATCTGTTATTTAGTTCAGTATCTGCTACGTCGGTGAAGGAACGCATTGCTTGATCAAAAGGAATACCCCAGGAGATTTTTGCAGCCATTTTTTGCAGTTCAGGAGTAAGAGGACCATAATTTCTCTTTGAGGATTCTGTGACTGCTCTTGGAAGAGATAAACCTGTTCTTTGAGCATCAGTTATATCTCTGAGAAGATTAGGTAAATTAGCGTCAATACCACTTCTCCAAGTTTCATCAATATATACAGCAACTGAAGGAGGTGTTATTGTGAATAAAATTGCAAATGCTATAAAGTCACTTGCAGTAATTGGACCAGAATTAAATACTTCAAACCATACAAGAGCAGCTAATGTACCCATTAGCACTCCGACACTAACTGATATACCCCAAATAAGATTCTGGGTTTTTTGCGTAACTTTTGGCATCGATTTTTCCTCACTAAATGAAATTATGCGAACCTTATATAAATATTGTATCGGGAAATAAGGTTAGAATTTTTCTAGTGCTTAGTTAAGAGATTAATGATAAATAAATTCTCTGTTTCTGCTATATTAATATTTTTAATGTTAATAATTTTTTCTAGATTAGTTTCGTAAGAATCTTGAAGCTCATTTACTCTCATCTATCTTAGAAATACTTAAGTTATTTAGAGGAAAGTTACATAGTATTAGTTAATTTATACCAAGCAAAAAGATTTTAGAGTTCAAATAATGACTTATTTAATACCTAGAGATTCTCTGAAAAAACAATATGCAATATGTGCAGTTATTGAGGTGTAACTTGAATTGAAGCAATCCATTTGGCGGAATAAGAAAGGACAAATCCAGGGTGTTGATTTCGCTCTGGCAATGGTTATTTTTATGATTTTGTTTGCAGAAGTTATTGTGTTATCATTATCCTATATTGAACCGAAATTCCAGAATTTGGATGATCAAGCTTTTCAATCTCAAGCGAACCAAATTTCAGAGATGTTTTTTGGCAGCACAGGTTATCCATCTCATTGGGAATACAATTTATCGTCTCAGTTTAATTCGTTTGGATTACGTGAGATAGGTAGCACAAATCTTGATGCGAATAAACTATCGCGAATTCACTCGAGAGGATTATATGCTCTCGACTATGATAATTTAAAAGGTAATTTATCACAAGAGAGGAATTTCGGATTCCAGTTAATTATCGAATCACTGTTTGATGTAAATGGAACATTCACTCTTGCTCAACCCAATTCTACTATTGATATTAGTACTACTGTAGGGAATTGTACTGTTTGGAGTTTCTTAGTAGGACCATTTAGCACCATTCTGTATTCAAATAGATCAGTTACAGATAATGCTGGTGATTTTACAACCACTTTTCCGATGACTGCAATTCCTAATGGATTCTATACATTAGTTATATTTGCTCAAAGTAAAGAAGGCTATTTTGCGGTAGATGTTAAAAATGGCGTTTTTGGAACTGAAACTTATAAGAGATTAAAGCTATTAGTTCAAGAACAAGAAAACAACAATGGATTAGCTGAGATTAACACAGAAAACGATGGAACTTTGACAACATTAACTGCAGTGAATGTTTTTCCTTTCAAAATTGGAGAGGAGAGTTCTGGAAATGAAACTATTAGCATCACCTCACCTACAACAAATGAAGTTCTTAATTTAAGAATGCCAACAAATGGAACATGTGTAACAATCTTAACGGGACTAAATGGAGTAAATGAGTATTCTAGGAAATATTTCGTTTTCCCAACGCAGTTAAGCGATAAATTTGGAACAAAATTTGGTGATGATATACTACCAAATAATGTCGAAATTTTCAAAACAGAAAAACTAGTAATAATTAGACAATGCATATTTAAGGCGGTGTTTTATGTATGGCCAGAATAAGACAAACCATTAATTTAAAAAATAAAAAAGGACAATTGTTCCTTCTAGAAGTTTTCATTGCCCTAACTGTATTAATACTTTTAATGGTTGCAATTTATCAAGTTGAATTTACTTCATTACCAAGCTACCAAGATGATCTTTCTGACATAGGGCACAATGCCTTAGAATCTTTGAATATAGCAGGTGACTTAAAATCATTAGTTTTTAATGCTCAAACTCTTGAATTAGGAGAGAGTTTGAATGAAGCACTTCCTGATAATATTATTTGGCGATTATCAGTTGAAGATAGTGCTGGATCTACTCAATTCCAAATTTATTGGGATAGAACTCCTCCAATTGGAAGCTCAGTTGGAGTAACAGATTATTTCCTGTATGGTGAAGTAGATAATTTATCTCATTATCGAACTATTCATCTCGAGCTTTGGAGAATTGTAGGGTGAATGAAAAATGAATTGGTTACTTAATCTTAAGAAAAATTTACGGAAAAACAACAAAGCACAAATTTTCTTGATTTGTACGATAATAATAACTATTTACATGCTTTCATTCATTACCATCATTTATGAATTGAATGTAACACAATATAGTCGAACTACTGAACTCAGCGAATTTCAGGCGACATATGATAATTTCAAAACTGAGACTAACGCGTTTATGAATGGGATGCTTGCAAATTATTCTCAAATAGCTACCGTTATTGATAGCAACATTACTGCAGGCACTATACTACAGAATTGGTTGGATTTCGCTGAAAGCCAAATTTTAACAAAAGGATATTTCGCAGTTTTAGAAATTAATGAAATCGTGCCTATTACATTACCAATTGAAGTAGTAAAAGGTAATGGATTTATTTCTATAAGAGCCAATATTGATATTTATTTAGAATGTAATTATCTCTCAATAGATACAGAATTGCAATATGACAATAGATATACAATCGAGTACACCAATACGGCTACTACAACAATAATTAATTTCTATTATGAGACAAATTATGGAACAAATTATATTGGCTATGCGGATGTTACAATCAACGGATCAGCAGCTACCAATTATTACAATGGAACCTATATTTACAATACACCTGTTGTTGCTACTGATGTAATTCAAGGTATAACGCCAGAACAAATAATAGTTTCATTAACTGTTTAGGATTCAGTTGATGAATATTTTTTTCTTTTCTTTAGTATTAATATAGTTGGTACTATCGTCCCTATTAATATAACAGGGATTCCAATTGATAGAGAGATAATTAGAATTTTCATTGTATTCGAAGGCTGTTCTTCTTCCTCAATTATGAAAGAATTTGATGAGCGAAATTGACCTGAATAAGTATTTTCTGAATCCATAAAAGCTACAACAACATAGTATTCTCCTGGTTGAACATCAGTAACAATTGCTGAGCTAAACCAAGTTCCAGAAGTAGAATTTATTTCCAACATTCCTCGATGGAGTGGCATAACATCACCAACACGCATTATACCAAAACTACGAATTTGGGCTTTTCCTAGCTCGTTTAGAGGGCCGATATTTGAAAAATTCGAGAATGCTTGAATATTCTCAAAACTGAAAAATATTGATTCTGAATTTGAGTCAATTGTTGCAGTGAAATTAAAATCTTGTACAGATATCTGATAATTTTCGAGGTAGATTGTCCTATAATGAATTCTTGAATAGAATTTAGAGGAGGAATAGGAATAATCATTCGTACTGCTAATAAAACGAATTTCATCATCTTCTTCATCATACAACATGTAAGGATAAGAATAACTCATCTCTAATGGAGAGTATCTATTAATCAAAGACCAGTCAGAGTTTGTTGATTTTCCTCTATAAAGCAAATACGTTTGATTTCGATATTTATTCAAATCTTCCCAAAACGCTAAGACTTTAGCGTCAATTGTTACAATTAATCTAGCATTACTTATCACAGTCTCATTATCATTGAATAAGAGATCAATATCAGAGAGTGTTCCATTAGAGAGTTTTTCGCAATAAAAAAGAGAACGCTGATTATCAGTTATTTCCTCCCAAAGATAATGAACACTAGAAAGTTCATCGTTGTATAGCACTTGCAAATTACTCAAATAATCATTTGAACTTCCAACATAAAGTAATTCTTTTGAACTAAAAATAGAGCTATTGTCACGAATATTATAATAAAGTTTGTTCTGGGAATTTACTAAATCTCTTTCGTACCATAAGATGTGCAAGTTATTGTTCTTATCGAAATGTAAGGATGGTTTTTTTGATTGTGTAGAGCCAGTTTGCAGTTTTTGTGGTGCTGACCAATTACCAGTGTTTTTAGTTCTATAATAAATCTCTGAAACTGTTTCATTTTCTCGGGTGTAAATAAGGAAAATACTTCCAACACCATCAGCAGATATCTTAACATCTCTGATGGTCGTTTCGTTTTCTATGATTTCAATAGGTTGCCATGAACCGGTATTAGTTCTATTTCTATAATAGAGATGGCTTGAAGAGTCACTATCATTTTGTACAAGCCAAACTAGATGCAAATTTCCATTAGTATCAATTGTAATCTCTGCATTGGAGGCATTTTGATCCGATACCGATATTTGTTGATAATGACTCCAACTATCACTAAATGAACTACTATGATATAATACAATTTTATTATTCCCATTCTTTAAGCCTGCAACTGAATGTAAAGATGGATAGCTAATGTTTTTTGATTGAACCAATTTTGGTGCTATCCATAATGTATTATCAATTGTTGAAAGAACTTCTTCTTGACCTAAGGTATAGGGAAAAATAGGATTAGGAGGACCATCAAATCGAGACGCATGTTCCTTCATATACACAATGTCAATAGGCAAATAATTTATTTTTTCAAGACAGGGTGAAGTAAAATGTGTTCCATTAAAGATAAGTTCTGTATCCATTATTGTATTTGAATACGAACGGTCTGAAGCACCAAAAACATGTGATATTTCATGTTGGATAATATTATCAAACTGGCTTTGACTGGTATGAAAATTGAGAACATCAAAACGACCACCACTAGTATAAGCCCAATTTCCACAATAAGCTGCAAGGCCAAGTATATCACCTGGACGATCTGAAACAGCAATAAGAATATCATAACCGCCATTCATTGCTTTGGTGGTTGTCCAAAAACCTTCAACTAAGTCATAATCATGAAGATTATCCCAAGTCCCATCTTTCAACCCAAGCTTTTTACCAACATGTATCCAAGCATCAGCAATCATTTGGCTGATATTTAGCAGCGATGCATCTGGTTGCCACTCTTTATCTTCAGCTAAAACTTCAATATTAATACTAACAGGATAATTATTTTCTAATCGTTCAATTGCTTGATTGACAGAATCTCGTATCGTTTTTCCATTATAAAATGGAGGAATATTATCATGAACAAAATAAGCTAAAACGATATGCTCATCTGGATTAAAAGTCACATGAATAATAAGAGCATCCTCAATTGTATAAGAGCTTTCATCTTCTGAAGAAGTTAATGCAATAGCAGTTATTTGCCAAGAACCACGATTTAAAGGAATTAATGCATGAGCATTCACTAGTCCTTCATCGAAATCAGGACCAAAGGTAACATCTTTCTCAAATGTTTCATGTTCACTTAGAGATTGACAAAAATTTTCGATGCTAATTTCTAATTCTAATGATTCAAGTTCTCCATCCATATTTGCATCTTGAAAATACTCAAGTCCATATTTTGATGGTATGCTCTTTAGAGTGAGGAGGAGTGAAATATCTTCAGTAGCAATTTCACTTTCTAAATTAATTGTTGCTTTAGCGTTTTCACCTTTTAAGATAACAGTATCTTCTAATGTAATTGAATTAACAACGATACTTCCACTTCCTTGGAAATTAAGTGTCTTTTTCTGTTGATCTTCGGTGTAGTTTAGAAAAGTATCATTGAAATGCTCTTCCTTAGAAGTGAATTGATAGAAAGTCATTGGAAAATTAATGCTATTTATAGAGTTAAAACAAATTGTTGTAGATAGAATAATTACAATGCAATAGACGAAGAGTCTTCTAAAACGGGTTTGTGAGGGCATTGCATTCTGTAGAGTATTCCTCTAAGTATAAAAAAAATAAGATGAGTATGTTTGAAAAACTAATCTAAATTAGTCTTTATTGTAATAAGAATGGCTTTTTTAATTAATGATAGAGGCATAGAAGGAGTAATCTTTTTCATTTCTGCAGCTTGTTTAGGAAGATAGGGAATATGGATAAAACCATATTTAATTTTTGAAAATTTTTCGCTAGAGGTTAAATAGTGTAAGGCTCCATAAATTAAATTATTACAAACGTATGTCCCAGCAGAATTTGATATTCTTACAGGTATACCTGCTTCTTTAATTTCATTAAAGGTGTGTCGAACATTTATTGTAGTAAAGTATGCCACTGGTCCATCACGAACTATTAGCTCATCTCTTGGTTTGTTTTTCTCATTATCTGCAATATCAGCATCGGCTACATTGATGCCTATTCGTTCAAGAGAAATACCCATCCTACCTCCTGCTTGTCCAATTGAGAGAATCAAGTCGGGGTTAATAGTTTCAACGATAGTAATAAATTCATTAATGGTTTTTCTAAAAACAACAGATAGTTCTTTAGAAACTATTTTTGCCTCCGGATTATTTTTTCCTTTATTTAGAACTAATTTCTGGTTATCTAATTCTTGAATAACCAATAAAGCAGGGTTAATGGATTCTTTTCCAAAGGGTCCAAAGCCCGTCAAGAGAACTTTCTTCATTTGAATCACCAATTAGAGTCAAACATCGTTTTTAGCTGCTTAAAAAGATAATCCTTTTAGACTCAAATCGAAATGATTATTAGGTTTTAGAGCTCTTGATTCTATATCAAAAAGATATTCGTCTCGCGGAGCAGAATAATTTGAGTACTGATGAAGCTTTAATCCAATGCCCCATTTGTAATGAAAACGCACCTCAAGGATACTTGTTGTGTCCTTTTTGTGGAGCAGATCTAACTACAATCTATGAAACCAAAATCTTCCCCCCAATTGGTTACAAAGAAGTTTGGGGACGAATTGGGGCATTACTGACAAAACCCCGCTCTGCTTTTCTAGATATTTCAGATAATCCGGATTCAAAAGGAGTTACTCTTTTTATCTTTGCAATTGCTTTTGGGATGGCTTTACAGATTTTTGCTCTGCTGATGCATAATTATTTTTTCAGTTGGAGATTACCAGTCATTTTTATTCTTATGTGGATCTTTTCTCTACTACTACCTTTGTTTATATGGTTAATAGGTAGCTTTGCAATTCGTACTGCAGCCCGACTTCTTGGCGGTAAAGCTTCAAAAAAACAGATTCGAGGAATAGTAGGTTATGGTATGCTTCCACCAACTTTAGCATCATTATTCAATGCTATTTTGTATGTTATTGCTTTACCATGGAATAGAACAAACATCTATGATTTTACAGAGGTTTTTGCAACAATGACTCGATTTCGTAATTCCTTTGCAGGCATCTTAGGTTTAATTATTAATATTTTAGGATTTGTGGTTGCAGGAGTATTTATTGTCTTTATGCTAAAACCAGCAAGCAATTTTTCATGGATTGAAGCAACGGTCTCAACGGGATTGCCAGTGATCCTCTTTATTGCACTATTGCTTACGTATTACTTTGCAACATGAGAGAGATTCAGAGGCGAGTTTACAGAAAACTATTTTGGCACATTCCACTAGAATTATATAGGTAATATTTCTTGACTAATTATTTGTATAATAAAAACTTCAGCAAATGTTTCGAGAAAATCGAAAGAGGATTAAAAAATGTCAAAAGAAGCATCCCAGACAGATGAAGAAGAATTAGAACTTGAACCTAAAAGTGATGTAAAACAAAGTGAGCCTAAAAAAGAGTTAACTCCAGAGGAAAAACAGACTAGGAAAAAGAAGATAATTCAAACCTCTATTATTGCTGTTGTTATTATTGGTCTGTCAATCGGGGCTTCCTTTCTCGGTCCAACAAATATGGAACCAGGGTTGTATCAAGTTCAGTTGGATATAACTGACGGTACTAACTCTTATACTATTACTTTTAATATCACAATGGCCACCAGTGCAAATACACAACGGGTGGAATATATCATTAATCTTGGTAGTAGTGGTAAATCCTGTATCATTCTAACCAATCAAGCATTCAAATCATCGACTCAAACGAAAATTGAGTATCGAGTTGGCATTTTAGATTCAAATAATAGTTCCATTGAGACACTTGCTTTAACGGACCTTAGCTCTCAAATTGTAGGAGAGGGAATGGATAGAAAAATCCGGGCTACGATAATTGAAGAGATTCATAGCAACGAATTAGGGACTTTGGTTACTGTTGGATACTTTACGATGGCAATTCCATTTAAAGCAGGTATTGCCATAGGTTTGTTGGTCATAGTTGCAGGTCTTTGGATTTCTGAAATCGTTCCTACCATTGTAGGTGCATTTCTCGTACCAACTGTTATGGTTATTACAGGCATATCAGATACTGCGGTTGCATTACAACCATTTTTTGATCCAGTAATAGCCTTATTCTTTGGTGGGTTCATTATCGCTGAAGCACTCAAAAAACATAATATTGATCGTCGTTTGGCTTTAGGTATTATTGGAAATGCTACTGCTCGTCCCAATCTTTTACTGCTAATTCTAATGGGATTAGCTGCTTTCCTTTCAATGTGGATGAGTAATACTGCGAGTGCAGCAGTAATGATACCAATTGCTATTGCAATGGTCGATCAAATAAAAACTAGTGGTCGAGACAAAGATATTTCTGGATTCAAAAAAGCGTTAGTGTTAGGTATAGGTTATGCTGCTTCCACAGGTGGGATTGCCTCTGTTATTGGAACACCAGCGAATCCTATTGCTATAGCCGGTTTGAGTAATATTGGTATAGAAATTTCATTCCTCGAATGGTTCGCTTTTGGACTGCCTTTTGTAGTGATTATGCTTATTATTATCTGGGGGTATCTCCTTCTTGTCTTTAAACCAAAAGTCTCGAGGGAAAGTTTAGCTGATGCTCAAATTGTTTTCAAAAAGGATTTGAAAAAGATGGGAAAAATGAGCAAGAAACAATGGGTAACAGTGATTATTTTCTTGTTCACCATTGCGCTCTGGCTTCTTGCAAAAAGAATTAGCATTTGGACAAATGGAGTAATATCTCTTAGTTCTGGTATAATTGCACTTATTGCTGTTGTGCTTATTTTTGGAGGTAATATATTAGAACCAAAAGATGTTAAGAAGGTTAATTGGAACGCACTTTTCCTTTTTGGTGGAGGATTAGCACTAGGCAATGCGTTAGTTATTACAGGCATTGGTGATTGGATTGCCTCGAATATGGGCATTATCGAAGGGAAACACTACATCATTATTGCATTAATTGTGGGTGGAATTTCATTGTTAGTAACTGCTGTTGCCAGCAATACAGCGAGTGCAGCTATGCTTATTCCTCTTGTCATTCCAATAGCAGTTAGTTTGAAAATTGATCCTATTATGTTAGTAGTTATAGTTGCAATTGGCTCAAGTGTGGATTATGCGTTAGTATTTGGTACTCCACCTACAATGATCAGTTACTCAACGGGATATTTCAGTGTTAAGGAAATATTTCGAGTTGGTTTTGTACTAGATATTATAGGAATACTACTCCTCTCAACTGTTTCAGTAGTCTTATGGGTGCTATTCGGCTTGGTGGAGGTGTAAACCAAAACCATCTTTTCTCTTTTTTTTCAAAAAAAATTTACTTATCTTATTATGGCATTTTCGTAATCGTTAGGATGGAAAATTTTTATCACCCTTTTTTCATCAATAAGAGCAATTTTCGCTTGTATGTACTCATAATATTCTTCAGATGTGAACACACTTAGAACTTTCTTGTCAAAGAAATATTTGTATCCATCAGAAAATGCTTCATGAGCTCTAACTATCATTTCTAAATTGTTCATTTGTAGAAAATTTTCTACAATCTCTAATCCGAAGTTGAAAATCCCTGCTCCTCTCAAACTATGCTCGTATTGTAAAATTTCATTCTTAGGGTCATTCCATAGGAATTGCTTGATAGTTTCGTTATTTAGCTGCATATCTCCTTTTGGAAGTTTATCTATATCTTCAAGTAAACAAGGTTTTATTGGAATACCGCCGTGAACATAGAATATTTTTTGTTTTTCATGGACGAGTGTTAAAGGAAGTTCGCCGAAAGCATAGTTATAAAGTAAATATAAATCCTCATCTGCACCAAATGCTTGAACCTCATCAGCAAAGCCATACCGAGAGTTTACAGTAATTACTTCATGATTTCCTCGAAGAAGATGAACGTTTTCTGGTTGTGCAATAATTAGAGCAAAAATTAGATTCAAACAAGCAATTGATTGGGAGCCTCTATCCACAACGTCGCCAATGAAAATAATATGATCAATTTGCCTATCCTTTTGAAAAATTGAGATGACTTTTTTCAGCATATTGAAATCGCCATGTATGTCCCCTACCGCTAATACAGACCCTGTTTTGATTCTCTTACAAAGAGGTTGCTTTTTTAGTAAATAACGGATTTTTGCTATTAGAGTTCTAATGTCGTCTTCTTTTAGCTTTATTGCATAATCATAATTCTTTAGAATTTTAGTTGACAAAATCTCTGCATTTTTGTTGGACAAAATACCACAACCATCAGCATTGAAATAGAAATAATAAATTTTTTAAAGTAATGGTTACTCGCCTTTTAAGTCAGCTGTCTTTAAACGTACATTGCAGCTTGGACAAACGCCACGTACTTTAACAAATTCGAGAAAGTGTGAATAATGAGCAGGTTTCTTACAATTGGGGCACGTAACATATGCATCCCCTTGACTGATTTGACGTTTACAAACAATACATTTGTCTGATAAGTCCTCTGCTGCAATAGATTCTCCTTTATATGGCTCTGAAGCAATTTGTGAACCTATTCTGCGCAGAGAATTTACATAACTTTGTCTTTTAATGGGATTATTTGTTGAATCTGCTGCTTTATCATAATAAGTAATGGCATCAGAGGTACGTTTGCTTTTTTCCAAAACAGAAGCGATTTCTGCATATAAATCAGAAATGGCAATCCCAGGGAAACTGGAGGATATTGCATCAATCATATCTTCAGCATCATCTACTCGTCCTTTTGCTGCGTATTCTCTAAAACGATCAAGTAAATCGAATTTTTCTAAATGTTGTTCTACTCGTAAAGCATCTTTTGGATTATTAGATCCATCATAGGCCTTTACTGCTTTTTTAAATGCCGTTTTAGCAGCTTTAATGCGACCTTCTGACAAAGCTATTTCACCCTGACGTTCTTGTGAAACACCAGCTAAATCTTGTCGTCCCACTGAGTTATAAATATCCGCTGCAACTTGTGGTCGCTCTATAGCTCCATATTCGTGAGCAGCTACTGCAAGGATAGCATCTGCTTCCTCGTCTAAGTTAATGGCTCGGAGAAGATCACCAGCGATGGTATACTTCCCTCTATTAAAAGCATATTGAGCTAATCTTCTTACAGTACCAGCTCGAAGATTAACGGGTATATTATTTGATACAATATTAATTGCTCGAGAAACGTCATCTGCATCAATATACATTTTCACAACATCAAAATATGCATTTGCAAGTAAAAAGGAAATTTGAGCTCTCGCGGGATTAGAGCGTTCAAATCGTCTCCCTGTTTTAATCCAAAAAAATTGAGCCCCTTGTTTTCCCAATTTTTGAACTATCATTGATTCATACATTGGTCTTTTTTCAGGAGGCATTTGAAAGTAGAGGTCAGCGACTTCAGTTTGTTTATTCTGTTTCAAATACAAGCTTCCAGCAGATTGAAAGTCACCATATTCAAGGTAAGTTTGAATTGTTTTTATTGGTGCTTTCTTATCTTTTTTCTTCTTTCGTTTAAGGGAAGCAATAATAATAATCAATAGCGCAATGCCAAATATAATAACAAATATAATCCAAGGGTCCGTTTTTTATCCCGCCATTTATCTCCAAAGCGATTTTCTTTCTGTATAAGATATTTGAGCAATGTAGTATTAATACCTTTATTTTAAATAAAGCATTGCCTTGCTTACAGAATCATAGAAATTACACGTTAAGGTTTTTGTGTTCTTCTATTTGTGTGCAAGATTAACAAATATTTTGCTCTTTGTTGTTTTATCTACTCTTACAAAACCATATCTCTCAAATTGTACTATGGTATCTGGTTTTAATTTTGCAACACCAGCTTCAGCATAACCAGTTTCTATTTTCAAACTATTTTCATTGAATGTATCATCAATGAATAAGACACCAGGTACCTTTACCTCAACTACAACAGTTTGTTTAGCATCTGCTACTACCCATTGAATTTTAGGGCCAGGTTTTAATTCTTCACCAAAATATTTTCCAATGCAATGGATAGGGAATTTCTTCAGAAAAGGTTTCAATTCTTCACTGATTTTCAGAGAATCAATTTTATTGAGATTAATTTTCTTTTTAGTTAATTTGACATTAAAAAGATCTTTAAGTCTAAATTCATCATTTACTTTCATATTCTCATAATCAGATTTGTCTATTAAGAAAATATTATTTGGTTTAATTTTCCTAAAACCTCTCTTAGCATCATCGGGATGTAAAGGCATTTTGCAGATTCTGTTTTCAGGAGCACCCTCAATATGGATAACAATTGGTTCAGAAACGAAGAAATAGCGATCAGAAGCAGCATCGATTATTTTCCTATTTGTAGCTGTTAGGAGGCTCCAATCGATATTGGTTGGTTGAGTAGTCATTCCAACTTCTTTTATAACTTGTTTAATAGCTTCAGGAACAATACCTCTTTTCTTCATTCCTTTAATTGTTACTAAACGAATATCATCCCACCCCTCTACTTTTCCTTCTTCTACTAAAGGCTTAATTTTTCTCTTGGAAGCAGGGCTGCCTAAAACATTGAATCGCGCATAGTGGAAAATGTTAGGATGGGGTATTAAACCTAATAATTCACGTATTTTATTTTGCAATTCTATTCTGGTATCAAATTCAGCACTGCGTCCCACATGTGTTATTCCACACAAATTATCCTCAACTGCAACAGCAAAATCGTAAAGTGGCCATACTGAATATTTCTCTCCTTGGATACAATGATCTCCCTTTCTAATTGCGAATATAGCTGGGTCTCTCATAACTGCATTTTTATTCTCCATATCGCCTCTTACACGTAAGACTATTTCACCTTCATTATAATCTCCTGTGAGCATTTTCTTCCAATCGTTCATTGTATCGGCCGAACTTTTCTTAGAGTGGTTGCAAGATTTCATTTCTCCACGCATTTCTCTCATTTTATCAACGGAACAGGTGCACGTGTATGCATAATTCTTTTCAATAAGTTCAACTGCTTTTTCGTAAAAAATCGGCATGTCATTTGAAACAATTACTTCTTTAGTTGGATCTAACCCCAACCATTGCAAATCTTCTCGATGAGCATCCATGTATTCTACTCGCTCTTGTTTTGGATTTGTATCTTCAAATCGCAAAACAAATGTTCCATGATATTTCTTCGCATAGTAATCGGCAAAGAAAGCAGTATAAGCATGACCTAAATGCATCTCACCATTTGGTTCGGGGGCATAACGAGTTACTACTTTGCCATCTACTGCATCTTTTAATGGTGGTAACTCTCTTGATCTTTTTTGAGATTCCTTTTTTGTAAGTAATTCCGGTGCAATTTTAGAAAGACGTTTTTGTTGCTCTTCAACTGAAAGAGCATTGATTGTTGGAATTATTTCTTCAACGAGATCTCTAATTTGTTTGGAAAGCTTTCTTAGTTCAACATGAGTAGCCATTATTTTTTGCATAACCGATTTCTCATTTGCAGAACCATCATGGTGAACAGCATTTTCCAAACCATATTTAGTAATTAAATGTCGAGCAGTTTCAATATCCTTATTTGACAATGGAAGAACACCTAGGATGAATTTTTGTCTAATTATGAATCGTAAACTTTGTGTAATCCTTTAAATATTTCCTCTCACTAGCTGTTTCTATCACCAAACAATTTCTATTTGTTTTTCTACTCTGCCTATGCTTCAAGCCTTCTCTTCTTCGAGGTGGTTGCCCTCTCCGAGTTAGCATTATCATGATCAGCGAAGGAATGCATCTCAGCATCCATAGCAGTATCAAGCTCTTCTCTTTTACTTGCCGATAATGAGATATTTCCATTTTCCATTATTAATCTCCCATCATAATAATCATTTATAGCCAAATTGACCATAATTAAGAGATGGTTTCGTAAAGAATTTTTTCCATAACGCATTGACTCAACTATTCGGTTCAATTCTTTTGAGTGATAGATATGGGTATATAACTTCAAATGATTGTCTTGACTTTCTTCAAGTTCCTTTTTTAATTTTTGGAAATTAATTGAACCATTTTGTTTATCATAACGATAAGAAGTCATAGATGGTTTTTTTCGGGTGATAGAAGAAGCAAGTTTATCATAATGCTTCAAAATTGGTAAGAAAGGATTTGTGCTTTCTTCTCCGTTGTGGTGGTTCTTACAGGCTTCTTTAATCTCCTCATCCTCAATATCTATCCGTTGATAGATTTTGCTTTGATGTTTCTCGGTATGAACGAAATCGTGAAGCATGAGAGCAATGAGTAATTGTTGTAATTCCTCGGGATAATCTGCTCGTATACCAGCTCGAATCTTGAGTTTTTTGTAGGGCCAAGTTTGCTTGCAAGCAGTACATCGTTTGAGTTTAGAAACCTTATCGTAGATAACCGTTGTGTTTTTACATTGTGGACATTTCTCAGATAAAGGAACAGTTACAGTAGGAAACGTTTTTGTAAAATGCTTAATTTCACATGATTCCCAAATGACTCTACCATGCCCTTCAGCAGTCTTTGAACCCAAAAATGATTTCTGGAGAAATGGTTCTATTTTCCTCTTTAATTGTTCTTCTGAAAAACCCACGCAACTGATTTTAACAAATCCTCGGAATCCTCGTAAGACAGTAGGATACTGATTCTTACCATAGACCAATTTACCTACAGTTGTAAAGAGAGGTTTGTTTTCCTTCTTTGGATCTCCGACCACTTTTACCAGACACCCATACTTCCAATATGTTGATTGTGAAACAATAACAGGATTGATTATTCGACCTACTAAGGTAATAATTTTTTTTTGTTTTAGTTGTAAGCTTTCCATTCGTCTAAACACTCCTGTAAGAGATGATTTTGATTCTCAATTTGTTCAACTTCGAGGATAGCGATTTTTCCGTTAATCTCTGTACCTAACTTTCGTTCTTGGAAAATGCGCTCAAAAGTTATGTCTTTTATTTCTAATCGACCATAACCACTATTTTCTCCTTTGCCTAAATGAGTGATACCAAAAATTCCCTTAACTAATAATCCAAGCAACCACTCAGGTAATTCTTTGGTAAATTCTACATAAAATTGAAATTCACCAGAGAAATATTGTTCAGAGAAATCTTGTAATGATTTGCCGTCTCGTCTTGCAGAGTGACGATTCTCAGTAGAAACATGAACAAAAGAAAGTCCTTTTTGAGCAGTAATTTTGTTTAGTGATTTATCAGTTTGGATAAGCACATCACTCCACACTTTGATTAAAGATTTTTCTCCGAGCATACCAAAGAGTCGTCGAATAGCACAGGGACTTTCTCCACACTTTCCCATAAGGTGTTCATTTTCAAGAAGTGTAGGCTCTCCAGTCCCTTTGAATTGTTCTTTCATAGTTGGAGAACAATAACTTATTCCTTTTCCATGTAGAATATTCATGATACTATGTCTAAGAGCTCCTCGTATACCTTTCACTGCTCGAGAGTTTCCATACTCCTCTTTTAGAATTGATACTTGTATTTTCGCATCTTTCTTCTTCTCAGAAGCTTTGGCTCTTAGCTCTTCTAAATCATCAAGAACTATATCTTTGTTTAGAATGAGAAATTCTTCCAAGTCAGACACTTTAACGTTTGTCTTTCCTTGAAATTGGTAAGGTATCTCTCCACCCTTCATAAGAAATGAACTTGATCCACTACTACCGTTTAGTGTTTTTGTAAAGTATGCATAGACTCTTATTGTTAACCGATTAAATGTTTGTGTCATGATAACTAACCAATTAACCATATAGTCAACCATATATTTAAGCATTTTGTACATAAGAAAATTAAAGAATAATCAAAGATACAGTTAATTAGATGGTACAAATGGGTGAAGCAAAGAAACCGACTATAAAATTCAAACGAAAAATCGTTGGAAATACGGGTGTAACAAGAATAACAATACCTAAAGAAATTACAAACGCATTAGACATTCACTTAGGAGAATATTGGGAAGTTTATGCTGAGGATAATGATACGATAATAGTGAAAAGAATCAAAGAATGATAATGTTAGGTTCTCAATAGTATCCCATGTGGAGCGTCGTGAATCACTGTAAGTGATGAACAGCGACTGCATGAGTCTGCTCCGAGCAAGAGCATTGGTTTTCTTCTTTGTAAATATCAGAATTAAAAAAAATCTTTGTTGGCCTTAATCTTTCCCAGCGGTTCCGATAATAGTACCACAATTTGGACAATAAATAAGGATAGCCTTAGACATCCCTCGTTTTATTGTATCTCGAAGCATATTATGTAATACCGCTGTTTTGAAACCCTCTTTTTCTATCTCAGCAATTTTTTTCAGATGTTCTCCAATAGAATTCTTTCCATTAAAATCAGTTTTTTCAAGAGCTTGCCTAAGAGTTGATTCATCTGCTACACCTTGATAAGCAAAAATAGTGTTCCCACATTCCGGACATTTTGGATCTTTCATAATTCTCACCAATTTAAATTATAAGGAATAATTAGATTAATTCTCTCTAAAACATTTTCCTTTCCATCTATGGTATTAATCCAATGCCCCAACCAATAAAACCGCCTATAACTGACATGATTGCTCCAACAATTATTTGCTTAACAACAGGCTTTTGTCTCACCCACCAATTAAATTTGTGAGGAGATGTTACCGCATCTACTCTCTCTTGTACCAGGTCTTTTTTAACTTCATTTAACACATGCTCATCAACTTTAACACTAATGTCTGTAATATTGAGGTTCCTTAAGGCAATGATTGATGCCATTGTAACTAATTGCTGTCTTCTCTAATACTAATATCCCTCAAACATTTAACAGCCATTTCTCCACCTATTTGTCCTAAAGCAAAAGTTGCCCAAGCACGTACACGAATATTATTATCATAAACAGCCAGTATTTCAATACGTTTTACAGCTTTTTGTGCAGTTAGATCTCCTAATGTCCATATAGCTTCTTTTCGTTTTTTCACCCTTAAAGAATCAAGTTGCGAAATTGATTTATCTATACGCTCTTCTTTCTTAATTATTGGTAGTAGGTTAACATTAAAGAAATTTTGAAAATCATCATATCCTAATTTGTTACTTAAACTATCCAAAGAAATTATAACCATATCTTGAATAGCTTTGTCCGGATCATCATCTTTCATTTCAAAAAGTTTGATGAAAAAAGATGTTTGATTTTTCACATCGAGATTGGTGCTTGCCAACACTGTTAAGGCAGTTTTTCGAATATTTGAATCCTCATTATCTAATCGGTTCAATAATTGATGTATTACCTCATCTTTTTCTTTTTCAGTTAGAGCTTCATTTTTTAATTTCTCGCCCAACATATATGTCCCAGAATCTAAACTTGCAAATTCTCCTGCGGCTAAAAGTAATAAAAATCCAAGTCCAACTATTAAAATCGTTTCAAGCACCATAAAATACACCTATTTCCATTTTAAATTTTAAATTAATAAAACCTAAAAATGTTTCCTTGAAGAGAATTAAACAAATATTAATCATTTTCTCTTTCTTCTTTTGTTTCTTACAGAAGAATTAGGAGGCACAAAAATTCTTTGTAAAAGTGATTAAATGACAGAATCACCTGAAGAATTCATGACAAAGAAAAAAACAAAGACGAAAAAATTATAGGGAACTTTAGAATTTATGCTGTCTTTTTATCTTAACCTTCTAACTCTTTAGTGTGATATTTTATGAAAAAAAGATCTACTTTTCCACCCACAACCATACAAAGGATCATAAAAGAGATAACGGGTATGATGGTCTCACAAGAACTGGCAGAATACGAAGCAGAAGTACTACTGAGAATTCTAACAAAAAGAACACTAAAACTATACGCAGAACAACACAAAAAGAAAATATTGAAAAAAAAGATGGCTCAATTACTCGACCAATTTGAACCACCATATTAAATCATTTTTTGTTTATCTATTCACGTTGTCCGGTGATGATAGAAACCCATCTGTTCGCGAAGATCAGAAAGGGCAGTGAAATGAACGACTTGGCTAAGATTGAGAGATAGCTCGGGATGGGAAGGATCAGCCTTAGCACGAAGATTATATGCTTGAATGGCATGAAGAGCCTTGTCACGGTCACGCTTAAAGGGAACAAGGACAACATAACGACCGCGACCACGCAACTCTTTTTCAGCGGTCAAGAGACGTTTGAGAAAATCGCTCTCATTATACGCTTTACTGCCGGTGTGAACCTCAAACCACCAAAGAGTGCTACCACCGGTATGATCAACGCGAAGGCAATTATCAACAACAAAATCACCACTGCCGTCCCAATGGGGAAAACGCCAAAGATTATCAGAAGCATGAAAGAGACTGCCCTCAAGACCGGCGCGAAGAACACGAAAAGAGAGCTCGGCAAAAGCGTCGTGAGGGGGAAACCGCGCACGAAAATTGCGGGGAAGAAGGGGATAATGCTCACGAGGATAACCAAACCAATAGGCAAAACGAACACCAGTACAAGGCATGGGATAGGCACGAACAAGACCTAAGCGAAAGAGACGAAGAGAACCACCCAAACCAGAAAAATACTCTCTATCAGCATAGCACTCGCCAGTGGTCAAATGAATGCGAAGACTATCATCACAATAACGATCAAGAAAAGAGCCAAAAAATTTCCTGAGAAGAAAGAGAAAATCATTAATCGAGAAAAGGGGCTGAGGAGAACCAAAAGGATTGGGAGTAAGAGATTTCAAGAAACGGCGCTCGGACTTTTCTAAAAGATGGAAGGGAAGATTATCAAAATTAAGAGTGGAATGAGAAGGCCAACCGGAAGGAAGAACAGGGGGAAGAGAAGATTTGACACGCTTGACCAAGGAAAACAACAACAATAAAAAATGAAAAAGAAAATATAAAAAGACCAACAAGTAGCTAAGAAAAAAAGACTCTAAGAAAAGAACTTCTTAGGGACATAGGAACAGAAAGAAAAGGAAGGGAAAAAGACTGAAAAAAGGGTAAAAAAGAAGCTAAGAGAGAAGGAAAAAACTTAAAGGAAGGAATTAAGGAAAGGAAGAGATAATATGAAAGTTCTTTACGGCATCAATACAAATGGACAAGGACATATTAATCGATCAAGAGTCTTTGTTAATGAGTTAATGAATGATGGCCATGAAGTACAAGTTCTTTTTTCAGGCAAGAAACCTCCGAAATATGCATATGAAATTGCTCCTGTAGCTTTTTATCGCCTTGGTCCGATTGATATATATAAAGATAATAAGGTGGATGTCTATAAATCATTACAAGTAAATTTAGGGTCAATGGGTAAACTAACTAGAAATAGAAAAGACCTCTTAGAAATTGCCAATTCTGAGGAATATGATGTAATCTTTACCGATTTTGAACCAACATCTTCAGTTGTAGGTAGAATTCTAAAAAAACCGGTTATCTGTATTGACCATCAACAATCAATTTTTCATCCAGCAAACGAAGAAGCTCCTGCAAAACCTATTATAAAATCATGGATGAAATTTGCTATACGAATAATGATACCATATTATTCCCATTGTTTTTCAATTGATTTTGTCAATGAAATTAAAGTGGTTGATAATCATAGTCTTTATCCTTTAATCTGGAAATCCGAATTCAATGATCTTAAAATTACTTGCGAAAATCACTATCTAGTATATCTTGCAAGATATGACAAAGATGAGGTAATTAGAGTTTTATTAGCATTTCCAGATGAAATATTTTATGTTTACGGATTTAATACTGATGAAAAACACAATAATATTATCTTCAAGAAAACATCTCGAGATGGGTTTCTTCAAGATCTGGTTTCATGTAAAGGTGTAATTAGTAATGCAGGATTTAACTTGGCGTGGGAAGCATGTATTGCAAAGAAAAACATTTGGATAATACCACATTCTAATAATTTTGAGCAGCTATCTAATGCTTTTAGATTGAAGAAACTTCAGAGAGCTTTTGTAACTGAATCATTGACAAAAAATGAGATGAGATATTTCTTAACTAAATCCAAGGAAAAGGATTTCAAACCTACTGTTGAAATACAGATACTCCAACCGTCTATTCTAATGAAAGAAGTGTATAAGTTTCTGAATAACTATGAAGAACCAAAGAAAAAAAGTAGAAAAGGAAAGAATTGAGAATTACTTGAGTTCTTTTAGAATTATTCTCGCATCTACTCCGTATACCCCATCTTCATTAGCTATTACAGGATTTAAGTCAATTTCTTTGATATATTTGTCTAAATCAATAGCTAATTGGGATACTTGAACAATCATTTCAGCTAATGCATCTCTATCTACTGGAGGTAATCCTCTAAATCCATTGAGCAATTTTTGTGTTTTAATTTCACCTATCAGACGCAAAGCACGTTCTTTTGTTGTTGGACACACTCTAAATGAAACATCACCTATTGCTTCAACTAAGATCCCTCCAATGCCAAATGCAACAACAGGACCAAAAGTTGGGTCGATATTCATTCCGATAAGAATTTCGGTGCCTTTCTTCACTTGCTTTTCAACAAGAATACCAACTAAGTCATGTTTTTTCAAACGTGATTCCATATCATTAAATTGGTTTTTTAGAGCTTCGTCAGAATCTATGCCTATTATAACTGCTTTATAGTCTGATTTATGTAGAATTTTTGGTGACATTGCTTTAATTACAACAGGGTAACCAATTTTTTTTGCAAAGGTTACAGCTTCATCAACATTTTTCACTAGTTTATTCGGTGGGAAAATAACACCAATGCTTTCAAAAACTTTGAGTGCCTCATGCTCTAAAAGGAAATAACGTCCTTCGTTATAAGCTGTAGCAAAAGGTTCTGGTATTTTATTTGTATCTACCATTTTTTTTCCTCCAATTATTTTGGCGTCTCCCTAATTACTGGCAATTCTTGCCCATGTGTTCGCAGATAATCTGCGTATTCAGTTAATATACCAATTCCATAAACAGATCGTGCCGGTGTTGGGTAAAATGGAAAATTCATTTGCTCCAATTCCTCTCGAATATAAAGAGCTTCTTCACCACCTATCGCACAGAAAGTAACCGTTTTATTGATGCTCTTTGCATATGGTTTCAAACCTTCCATTAATTCCTTTACATTAATTGCGGGAGGAGTTGGTATGATAATGAAAGTAATTGAGTCAACCGCAGGGTCGTTTATTGTTTGTTCTAAAGCATAAAGATACTCTTTTGCCGTTGCACTTCCTGTTAAATCAATAGGATTTGCAACTGAGAAATATGGCGGTAAATCTTCCTTCATTTTCTTTTCAATTTCAGGGGATAAATCAGCCAGCTCTAAACCTAAAAGTCCAATAGCATCTGAAGCCATCACTCCTGCACCTCCTCCATCAGTAATCACAAGAACTTGATTTCCTTTTGGTAGCAATGTACTATTGAATGCTTTCATACAATCAAATAGATTATCCCAAGTATATGCTCTTATAATTCCTGCTTCTTTGAAAAGTGCCTCTGTAACATCATCATTAGCTGCTAGAGAAGCGGTATGACTGGCAACAGCTCGTGCTCCGGCTTCTGTTCTATTAGCTTTAATTGCAATAATCGGTTTCTTTAGTGAAACTTTTCTTGCGGTTTCTATGAATCTTCGTCCATCTTTAAAACCTTCAAGGTAAATAAGAATAATCTTTGTTTCAGGGTCTTCGCCAAAATATTCTAGTATATCAGCCTCATTGATATCTGAGGCATTCCCAAAGCTAACAAATTTTGAGAGATAATTACCTTTCCCTAAAGAACCCATAATATCTAGGAATGCAGATCCAAATGCTCCGCTTTGTGATAAAATTGATATCCCTCCTTCTGTAGGTCTTTTTAGTTTTTCTTCTGGCAAGAAAACCATATCTAAACCTCTTTTTGGATAGAATAAACCAATACAATTTGGTCCTATAATTCTAATATCATGTTCTTTGGCAATTGTATCTATCTGTTGTTGTAATTTTATTCCTTCTTCACCTATTTCCTTAAAACCACCGGATATTATCGTAACGGATTTTACTCCCTTTTTAGCGCAGTCTTCCATTGCAGCAGGAACATATTTTGCTGGAATGATAATTGTTGCAGCTTCTACAGGTCCCTCTACTTCTTCTAAGGTTTTGTAAACAGGTTGTCCTAGAATCTCTCCTCCTTTATGATTGACTAAGATTGTTTTGCCATCAAAATTATTTATGAAATTTTCAGCAATAACAAAACCTGGTTTGTCCTTAGAAGCAGATGCACCAAAAATAGCCATACTCTTCGTTTGGAAAAATTTATGCAAAGGATTTTCAGTCATATTTTAAACTACTTCCAAATGTATACTTCTTCGTTTTTTTTAACTGAGTTACAAGTGAACCCGAAATTTAATTATAAACTTTCGCTCTTTTAAGATTTTTTAAGGACAAAAAAACGACTTTTAATGATGTAATTCTTTCAGTTACCTCTGTCCATCGTGAAACTTTTAAAAAAAGAGGAAACTTACATCTATTAAGAATTCAATTGATCGTTAAATAAAGATAAGGCTGTGTAAGAAATGTCCCAAATTATAGCATTATTAGATAAAATAAAAGTCGAATCTAGTTCAAAAGATAAGCAAACAAGTGGAGTAATTTTAGGTGGAGAATGGATTGAATTTTCAAAAACAAAGATACGAAAATGTCTTATCGCAGCCCATTTAACACGAAAAGTTGTAGCTACTGCTGTGAAAGAAAAAGCAGAAATTATCATTACAATATACCCTCCCTCATTTACACAAACCGATTCGAATGAAATACCTCCAACTAAAATGGAATTATTACAGAGACTTGTTCAGAACAAAATTGCCGTTTATTCTTTAGGCGAAAGCTGGCTATTATCAGAACAAGGAGGGTTTGATTATTTCTTACGTATGCTTGATTTCGATTATCGGCATAAAATGAAGATTGATTTCATTGATGATTTACACAATAAAAGAACAGCTGTGTGTAGATATGGTGAAAGGAAAAACAAAATTCAATTAAAAGATTTGGTTCAACTTCTGTATCAATATTTGGAATGCCCCTTCAAATATTCTGGGTATAATCAATCTTCAATTAAAGGAGTTGTGCTTTTCAATGAAATTATCAATAAGGACATTATCTGCAAAATCAAGGAAAATGCAAAAATTAATGCAGTAATTTTTGGTGATATTGATTACGAATCTTTACAGAGCTTACAATTAAACAGAATATCCTATATTCATCTCTCACGCAGAATTTTAGAAAATGCATTGTTGGGAAAAATAAGAAGAAGACTAATGGAAGAAATATCTGTAGATCTCCCTGAATTAAAAATTCTCAAACAAGAAGAGTTTGGAACAATCTTCAATGGAAAAATCTAACTTTTCTTAATCCATAGATTTCCTCAACACTGCAACGATTTGATCAGATTCAATAAGCATTTGACCTAGTTTTGGCCGTTTCTTGCTTAAGCCAACAAAGGTACACTTTCCATTTATTTTCTTAAATACAATGAAAGTATTCTTTTTCAGTTGTAATATTGTGGAACTTATTTCATCTCCAGCATCAAGTTCTTCAGCAATTCGCTCAACTGAACCCAAGATAACATTTGCAGAAAAGTCCACTAAGGGTGGAAGTTCTCCTACTTCATATATGGCCAATCCATCTTTAGAATAAACAGCAAGACCACTATAACTGGAGTCTTTCACAAAGCGAGTTAGATATTGTTTAATCGAAACTTGATCATCCATTTCTTTCATCAGCATATCTTTAAATGCTAAATAAGTTGAAGCGTCAAAAATACTCGTTTCATGGATAAAGATATCTAAACCAGGAGTAATAAAGAGATTTTTTGTTGCACGAATAATATCAGAAGCATTATCATTTTCAGCGAGTAAATCTACTTTGTTAAGGAGAAGAAATACCCGTGCATCTTTACTGAATTTATGCAAGTGTTGTACAAACACATCAAACCAATATTTAGCTATTGAGTAGCTTGATTGTTCGGTAACATCTAGTACAAAAACTAATGCTTGAACATGTTGATATATAGGGTCGCTATCACGATTGATTACGTCTTGGATATTATTCTCGCCACCACACGGGAGAAACAGTACACGTTGTTGTAAAACATCTCGTAAAGTATTACCTATATCTAATCTTTCTATTGCAGCTTTCATCTCCTTGGGAGGATTATTATTAACAACAACAGCTTTGATTGTTTTTACACCTGCACCAGGTAGACCTGTTATTAAAATTTTTTTGGGATCGTCTTTAGAAACGGACAAGGCATTCACCATCAATAAGCGGATAAATTATTCTTTAATCTCTTTATTTTAAGCTTCTTTCCTAAAAAAACATTATTACTGAGGTAAACAAAAACCAACTTTATTTGACAAAAAATAAGGAAAATAGATGTTCAGCGTTAAAAAAGCTGAACAAAACAAAAAGTGAATGAATTACGTTTCTTTTTCTTTGCGTAATTCTTCAATTTCTTTAGCTAATTCAGATGAGCGGATATCAGGAGTAGGCAATCCGGTTTCAGCACCCAATCCAATTTCAGTGCCTATTTCACCCATTATTTTGTCTACATCAGTTTCATCCACATCCAATGACATCATGTCCTCAAAACCTTCATCCATCATATCAGTGGTCATTTCAATTCCTTCAAAGGAGTTTTCTAAATCACTAATTAAAGAAGAAATTTCAGGTGCATTTAGTGTAGCATTTACTTCACGAAGAGCTCCAGCCATTCCTTTCAGTTCACCAGCGAGTTGTTGAACAGAATCAGCTTGTTCTAATCTGAAAATTATTCCTTCAATACGGGTAGTTAAACGAGTGTAACTGTACACCCATTTACGATTTCTAGCTACATTAGAAGCATAAAGTCGTGCTTGATCCATTAATCCCTTACGCATAGCTTCACGTGTTTTACGTTGAATCTTAGCTTCATCATTTTCAAGTTTCCTTGATGTTCGGGATAGTCGCTTATTTACCATTTTCAAATCAATAATATAATCTCGAGTAGATTTACCGCCGCCTAACCAGCGAGCGAATTTTCCAAATACCATAGTTTTTTCCAACCTTTTTTTCTGGTAACACATTATTTTACATTCACTAAAAAAAAGCTTTCTAAATAACAAAAATGCTTCTTTTTGGCAATCTTTACGTCTTTAAGATTCGCTTTAGCTATTATTAACATAATAACATATTTTTAACTTTTGATTTAGCACTAGTGAATTACCTTGAAAAACCAAGTCTTTGGAGTTCTAAGGAAGTTTATCAGAACTAAAATTTCTTTTTTTTCGAATGCAAACCTTTTTTAGTTTTTTTTACCTCCTTGTCTATATACTAACTATAGTTCGGAGCTGTTGATAAAAATGGTTAAACCCGGTTCAATTATCGGTGGATTTATTATTGCAATTTCAATTGCATTACAAGTAGTTACCCTGTTGGAAATTGCTCAATTTTGGTGGTTATTATTCATCTGGGGATCTGGAATTATTGCAGGCGGATTTTATATTTGGGGTGGTACCGCTTTTAGCGAAAATGAAAAAATGGAGCACTTCACGATATCTGGTATTGGATTTGGTGCGATTATTTCTCTTACGATTTATTTCATACTCTTCCAATGGGATAATATTGTAGATAGCCTTGCACTTGCAAATGATAACTGGGTTATTGGTGCAGTAGGATTTTCCACCATAGCGGCAATTATGGCTGCGGCATCCTTCTTATTCATCATAACAGGCACAAACAAACAAATGAAAGGTGTAAAACCAGGTGCCATTATTGGTGGTATTTTAATTAGTCTTTCTTTGACCTTACAAATTGTTGTTGTAATACACATTAGAAAGGCATATTGGTTACTAGTATTCTGGTTTGTAGGATTAATTGGTGCTATTGCACTCAGCACAGGTGCTCGAGCACGCGGCTATAATAGTCCAACATCATTTGTTATCGCTGGAGTATTCATTGGCATACTGCTGTTTGGTGTACTGTATTGCACACTATCGAGCAATGCTATTAACGCAATAGATACAATGTCAGGGAACGCAGCTAGTGCACCATCGCATGATGGTTTGCCTACATGGTTGGCACCATTGCTTTCTTTTGTTTCAGGAGTAGTAGCTTTTATGGGAGTACTATTTTCTGCAGCATCCCTCCCAAAAAGAGGCTATTAAGGAAGTTTCTCTTCCTTTTTTTCTTTTCTTTTTACATAGGAGAGGAAACAAAGAAATTAAATACACTTGAAGCTTTTTTGAACGCATAATGAATTGAAGTCAAGGATACTAAGATTAGATAGTATTCTCTAACATTACATACTGTGAGGAAATGATTTGCCCAAAGCAAAAAGTTGTCATTTTAAATATGGATGCCTAGGAGGCACCTTTGATAGGTTACATGGTGGCCACAAACTTCTGCTGGAAGTTGCTTTTGAATTATCTGAGAAAGTACTCATTGGTATAACGAGTGATAAACTTGCACGAAGAGGGAAAGAGGTTCCAGAACTTATTTATCCATTCGACAAACGGGCAAGCGATGTAAGAGAGTATCTACATTCCTTAGGTATAGTTGACGATAGAATAGATATCAGAGAGTTATCCAAAGCAACACAATATGCAGATGATAACCCCAACTTAGAAGTTATTGTACTCAGCCCTGAAACGTATGGCAAGCTTCTCGAGATAAATAATCTAAGACGGGAGAATGAAATTAAAGAGCTTGTTGCAATTGCTATTCCGTATTATAGAGACGAAAGTGGAAAAATAGTTAGCTCAAAAACTTTTAGGGAATTAGAGCTCCAACTAAAAAGACAAATAAAAATGAAAAATGATGATGCTGAGCTTTCTTAAAACTCAGAAGAAATCATCAAGAGATCTAATGCCAATTATTTTTTCAAAGGAAACACCAACTGGTTCCAAAACTTGTTTTAGAGTTGATTCCATTTGAGCTAGATATTTATCAATAGCAATATCAGAAATATTGGCAAGTTCTATTGGTTTAACACCAAGTCCACCTGATGTTTTCACAAAAGAAATCAAATCGCCGGCACCCAACTCTTTACCAGTTGTTTCTAGTAATATTCTAGCAGCTTTAACATGTTGAGGTGTTGTTTTAATGTACTGCGCAAGAGATTTGTTTAACTGTACTCGAAATACAAGGTCTTCAATGGGTAATTTTCTATTTTTGAGGTCTTTGTAGCATTGTTGTACTCGTTCTTCTATTTCCGTTCTTGCACCCTCAATATCCTCTTCAACCTTTATTTCACTTAAAATCTGAACGATATCATTAAAGACATCTTTGAGGAAAGTTGGAGTATTTCGTTTTTTGCCCAATAATCCTTTGACATCAACCTTTCCATCGTGATACACACCAAGATAGTTTTTCTTTCTATCAGATAATGCCAAGTATCGGTAATTCTTTTCGACATCAAGGTCAATTTTGAGATGTTCATCACTCCATTGGATGAGCTCTTTTATTTGATCTTTTGTGGGACTTTTTAGGAAGACAGAATCGGTATCACCATAAATAACAGGAATGCCCATTTCCGTACATTTCGCAATGGTATCAGTAATAGCCTTTCTACCAATGGCTGTTGTTGCTTCTGCTAGAGGTGGACAATAAAATGGAAAATGAGCAGCACCAAAAACACCATAGGAAGCGTTAATAACGACTTTTAAAGCAGATTGAATGACATTATAAAAATTCCTAGTATTTTCATCAAGTGATTTATCTTTGGTTTTAGGTTTAAACCAATCAACTCTTATATCTCTAATAAAGCCAATCAAAATTGCCATAAGTCCTTTATTTTTGGTACAGACCCAGTGGTCTGTGTCCGGTATCATTTTCTTATTCTTTTGGCAGCTTTCGTGCGTACAATTCATTGTTTCATAAGAGAGATTCCAGATTTTGATAATACTTGGATACAGGCTTGCAAAATCCAAAACGGTAACATCAAAATGAATACCTGGCGAAGGAGAAACAACAATAGCCCCTTTGTATTTCTTTCCTTTAATCATCGCGCTCGTTGTTGAATCACCCCGAGAGCCAATAATCTCCTCAGGACGAGGTATGAGGTAATTTCTATGACGATGTTCAGAGAAGAGCCAGTTTCGTATCCAAGTAGAAACTGCTTGGCGTGTTATGTCCTCAAAAGGCATGCCAGTTATACGCATAAGCATAATTATTAAGCGCATTGTAAGGCTGTCATTAAAAGTAGTTAATTCGAGAGTAATTTTACTATCCCAATAATTATAGTAAGCAAGCTCATAACAATTTAACAGACCGATGTCTTTATCCAATGTAACTTTGTGATTCTGAAGCAAAGCAGAGGTAATAGCATCTAAAGAACTAACATTATATTTACCACCATAGGCATACACTTTGATTGCCGCTTGATTGAAAAATTTGTAAGCGTCAAAATGAATGGCATTCCGAATGGAATAGTAATCTCTATTTTCAATTAATGGATTATCTTTAGAGTCTATTTTCAAACGATTCGCTCGGTTCCGAAGATAAGGTAAATCAAAATTATCACCATTGAATGTTATAATAACAGGGTAGTCTTTCATTAACAGGAACATTTTCAGAAGAAGCTCTTTTTCATCGTCAAAGAATTCCACCTTAACATCAGGAGCAAGCTCCTTTGGACGAGTGCCACGAGAAACATCATCTCGTTGTAAAACAAGAACAAATTTAGCACCATCATTACCCACTAATGAAACGGAAATCACTTTTTCGAGGGCTTTTGTAGGATCAGCAATTCGATCCATGTTTTTAGTATATACTTCAATATCAATTGCTGCGCGCTTGATGTGGGGGACTCGAGTTAAAAACAAAGGCAAATAAATAGGAATAAGCTCTTGCACTTCTTTGGGAGAATCTTTGAATAACTCTTTGATTTGAGCTTCAACTTTTTTGTCTAACTTTTGAACAGCGGGCTCCAGATGACCATCTTTTAATTGATAAAACATTCCCGGATAAAGCTTCAAATCATACAAGTAGTTCTTATGATAACGAATATTTGCTTCCCAAGCAGCAGGCAACTTTTCTCGGAGACTATCATATCTACCACCGATTGCTAAAGGGTCAGTAACGACTATTTTAGTCATATTTACATCTTTGTCAGTAAGTAGATTTTTCATTTGAACTTTCTTGTAGGCGACGATTTTCTTAAAATTCTTAACAGAAGAAATTTGTTGTAGTTGCTCTACGGTTAAATCTGTAAGCAAATAGGGTTTATGGCCAGTACTATCATAATAACCAATTAAGCGATTAGATCGCTCATCTAGTAAATAGAGAAATCCTTTGCCACTTTTTCCTTCATAGATAGACTGGAAAAGACAACTAGGGGGAGAATTTTTTGGACAGTACTCTACAGGAGCACCCTCATGGATAATCTCAACATCTGCATCAACACCCTCTTTCTCAAATTCAGAGATATCATCCGCCTCCTCTGAATCAACAATAGCTTTTGACGAAGCTGGTTCCTGATCTTTAGGGGAAGAGCTGCTAGGTTGTTTCTTTTCTTTTTTGAGAGATTCTTTTTTCTTCTTGTCCACTTTCGCTTCTTTTTTGGATGCTGCACCAAAAAATGAGTCCAAGGAAGGTTGTTCTTTTGACATTTATTCGCCTCTTCAATCTAGGAAGTACAATCTTATAATGACAATCCCATTTTACTGTAGAAATGAAATTAACTGTCTTATAGTTTAGTCTATCCCTTTTTAGATTTTTCACTAAAATGTTCTTGCGGAGTTATTTAGAGGACGCGTATTCGCTAAAAAGCGGTCTTTAAATTACTTTATCAATTATTCTAAGTTGAGAGAAATGAAAAACGACCAAAGCTCAGATTTAGGGTTTATTCTATTCTTGATTTTTGCAGGGATAATGCTTATACCGTTATATTTTGGTGTGAGGGATATCGCTGAATTAATACGAATAGGAAAAATAGCGCTCATCATAGTAGTAGTTTTGGCAGTTATAATATGTGGTGTAATAGGTGGTTTCTACTTTCGACGGAAAATCAAAAATAGTAGACGAAAGAATTCGAAAGGGAAAACCAAAAATAAAAAAGAAGAAGAATCATCGAAATTACATTTCAAGGGAAATGATAATGTGTCAATAATACGACCAACAATAGAAGATGAAGGATTCCTATTAGAAAATGACGAAATAATCGGAGAAACTATTGAAGAGATCATTCAGATAAATAATCATAAAGAAACAGAAGAAGATCGAAATTTAGAAAACCTTAATAGAAATTTCAATGGATAAAAAAATAGCTCTTATTCTTAATAAAAGAATTTTGTAGAGAAAAAAGCACAAGAAAAATACCTTAAAACATATACTTTGAGAAGATGGAAAATATATTTAATATGTAATACAATACAAAGTATCAGGGATTCGAAATTGGGATTGAGAAAACTAAATAGTACTGCAATAGTAGTAGTGATTGTATTAATTATCTTTTCAATAACTGGAATAGCTATTTTCTTAGGGAATAGAAGTAAACCAATCACAATTATTGAAATAAATCATGTGAGCGATTTCTATCAAAGATATCATTTTCCTGGAAAAGGAACGGAAGAAGAGCCTTACATAATTGAAGGATATAGATTGTCGGGTAATAAATACCATAACATCAAAATCTCATTAATAAAAGAGCATTTTATCATTCGAAATTGTGTTGTGGAAAATTCAAATAAAGGAATTGAACTTATTGGATGTGAAAACGCAAAAATTATCAATAATACTATCAGAAACAATGATTTTGGAATTTGGAACGGTGAGGGTATAATTAAAGGTAATTTGTTTAGTAATAATTTCAGTCCAATTGCCGGTTCTGTGTGTTGCAGAATACAATCAAATATCTTTAACAATAGCAAGTCAAATCCGAAGGGATGGAATGATGGAATCAGATTTTCTTCCTATGAAACAATAATTGAAGACAATATTTTCAATTCATTTGGCAAAGCGATAGTTTTGGATCGCGGAAGAGTAATTCAAGTAAAAAATAACTCGTTTAGGAATTGTGATTTTGGTGTTATTGTTAATGATGTTACGGACTGTAAACTAACATTTAACACAGCGATAAATTGTACCACAGGGTTTACAATCATTCGAAGTGAAGAGATAGAATTATTACATAATAATTCAACAAAAAACAGAGAGAACGGATTCAATATCGATACTGCTGAAAACTGCCTAATAGAAGGAAACAATGGATCAGGAAATGGAGACTATGGCATCTTGATGAAACGGATGACAAATGGGGATATACGAAATAATTACTTTGAGAGGAATAATGCAAGCGGTTTGTGTTTGTGGGTAGGGGATTATTATTCCATTAATAATAACTCTTGTAGCAATAACAACATAGGGATAGAATTGAGCTGTGTAAATAATACTTCAATAAACTATAACAAAATTGAAACCAATAAAGAATACGGAATTGTAACAAGCGGTACAAATGCAACAATATGGAATAACAATTTCATAAACAACAATAATGACAATAACCCAACAATTACTTCGCAAGCGAAAGCAATAGTGAATGGAACAGGAATTTTTGATGAAAAATATTATGGTTATCCTGAATGGTACAAGAAACAAGAAGAGAGAGGAAACTATTGGTCTGAATTAGTTTGGGCTATTGGAATAGAATATTTGATAGACCCAGGAAATTGTACAGATAGCTATCCGCTTGAAAAACCAATAATGATAGATATATAAAATCTCTATTATTTCATTAGTTTTTTTAGTAGATACTGTAAAAGTAAAGCTTCAAATGAACCACCTGTACAGTGACTTTTTTTTGTCAGTTATTTCAAATGAGTAACATAAGAATAAATTTCCTAAAAAAAGGAAACATTTATAACATAATTTATGTACTTAATTATTGCTCTTTTTGAAAAGGAGCTGAGAGTTGGGAAATATGAAAAGACAAAAAAAACAGATAATTGTGGGATTATTACTTTCAATAATCATTATTGGAATAATGAGTCCTTTAATTTCAAATGTTCGAGCAGCAAGTTATGCACTAGGTTACGTGAAAGATGATGGAACACGTGCAGGTATTGCTAGTGTTTATGTGACTGTTTATGGAAGATACGTGGATTCATATGGAAGGTTAAAATCCTTCTCAAGGAGTGGGTATACTAATTCATATGGTCGTTATTTGATTACTCTCCCCAGTACAACCGTTTACACAAATGGATTAAGGGCTTCAAAAACAGGTTATGTTACTTACGATGGTAGTGTTGTAAATCCAGTTTATTTATCTGCGAAAGCTATCTCACTGCGCTTTACTGGTAAAGTTTTAGAAAAAACCGAAATCAATAATATTAAATATGTAAATTCAGGTACAAACACACTTACCTTAGATTTACTCAATGATGGCCAAATAACAGGTTATTCCGATGTAATTACTGAGAAAATTATTTATGTAAGAATATATGATAAAAGCAACAATCTACTAAGGACTGTATCATGCAATCAAGCAACAGGTTATTACGATACAGGTTCCTTCGGAGCACCAGCAGGAAATATAAAAGTCGTTATTACAGCAACACCCAGTGATATAAAACGATACAAAACAATAACCTACACTGAGGAATTTTTATCCACGAAAACAACTAATAAGAACTTCTATTTGGAGAGAGATTTAGGTGAAGTTTGGGCCTATGGGGATGATGGAAGTTTTGATGATATTGATTATCATAAGCTAAAAGCCTATCATCCTAATAGTGGTGCCTTTTGGTTTGATGTAATGGACACGACCATACATACCAGTTGTCCTTCAACGATTGTTTATGAGCCTACTACAACAAAAACTACTTGGTCATGGTTAACAACATATTTTAATTGTAGAGGAACACAGCAAAACTTTATTGATAAAAGTCTAATTCGTGAAGCGAAAATACAGCTTTTTGTACAAAATAGATGGACAGATGATACTGATGTTATCAAAATGGGAAGAATTGATAATCAACATAGTGAAGGATTTACAGCCGGTAACTTTGATTGGAATATTCAGGCATCATTGGGATATTCTGGATTGAATAATCCAATAGGCGGACAATTACAACTATCGGGATCATATGAAGAGCCAGATGGAGTTATCCCTGATAGCAAGTCTATTGAACCAAAGGATAGAGTAAGAGAAGGAGATTGGACAGAAATTGGATGGATTACCATGGATTACACTAATCATAAGAAGTATCTTCAAAAATCATTACACACTCACTGGCAAATTGGTATTGATAATGAAAACTATTTGAATTTAAAAAATTGCGGTTCAAATATAAGATTCAAAGTAGTATATGGATTAAAATACAATCTTGCCAAGCGAATATATGGCAGAGTTGTTATGGCATACTTAGATATGAACAAATTCTTGGTGATGATTGCGAATCTGGATTAACGTATACATGGCAAAATCTTTGGAATGATGGTGTGAAACTTGACTTTGTTGATGGTGATTATACTGCTCAAGATTTTATGGTGAACTTATTAGCTGGTGAAGCATCAACAGTACCAATATCACAATGATGTACTTAATAGTTTGTTATATTTGATAGCAAACTATTTTTTTCAATTTCACAAAAAAAAACAAATAAGATAAATTTTGGAAAGAGAATAACATTATATCTGAGGGATAGAATTGAAAAACACAAAAAGAAATAGATTATTTGCACTATTAGTTATCAGTCTTATTGTTACAGTTACAGGAACATCAATTTTTTTAGGAATTTGGTTTCGACCTATAAAAGTGATTGAAGTTTATGACAACAAAGATTTTTCACGGAAATATCATTTTCCAGGCAAAGGTTCGAAAGATAATCCATATGTCATTGAAGGATATACTTTATCTGGAAACAGTCATCATAATATACTAATTCGAGATGTATCAAAATATTTCATAATTCGAAATTGTGTTTTAGAGGGATCCAACAAAGGAATTAATCTTCTAAATCTAGAAAATGGTTTTGCGAGAATAGAAAACAATACAATTCAGAATAATGTTTATGGTATTCTTATAAAGTCATGTTCAAATTTTATAATAAAAGGAAATGATTTTGAGGATAATTCTAGAGGAATTGAATCTAGCTCAATTGGAAATGGACTTATAGAAGATAATGTATTTTCAAATTGTGGAAATCAAGGAATGTTCCTTGGTCCAGATTATAACATAACAATTCAAAACAATATTTTTAATAATTGTCGTGATGGATTCATTATCTTAGATTCTAATTTAATTTCAATAAATGGAAATACATTCAACAATTGTAGTAGAACAAGTTTTGAAGCTCAATATATCAATAACATCAATATTCAAGGTAATACTGCTGTGGATTGTGGAAGTGGTTTTAATGTTGTGTACAGTGAAAATGTAATCTTTTTGAGGAATAATTTCACAAAAACCAAAGATTGTATATGGGCCAGCTATTCGGATACAGTAGTAATAGAACAAAATTATTGTAGGGCAAGTGACACAGAAGGAATAAGAGCATTTGGAATTTCTAATGGAAGAATCAGCAATAATACGTTAGTTTCGAATAACGAAGAGGGACTATACATCTGGGGTAGTTTACAAATAAAGGTAAATAACAATTCATGCTATAATAATACAATTGGATTGAAGGTATTTTGCTCGAATCTAATAGATATAACCAATAACACTTTCGAACATAATTTAGAATATGGGGTAGTAACCAAAGGAGCAAATGCTACAATATGGAATAACAATTTCATAAACAATGATTACACAAATATCACTACAATAAACTCTCAAGCAAGAGTAGATGGAAATTGTACAGATTGGATAGGATTTCCTATTTGGTATAATGACGATGCCTTACAAGGAAATTATTGGTCGGAGTTAATATGGTATGAAGGAGTAGAATATTTAATCGACCCAGGAAATCACACAGATAGCTATCCGCTTGAAAATCCAATAATGATAAATATTTAAAATCTCTATTATTTTCATCAGTTTTTTTAGTAGATACTGTAAAAGTAAAGCTTCAAATGAAGCACCTGTACAGTGACTTTTTTTTGTCAGTTATTTCAAATGAGTAACATAAGAATAAATTTCCTAATAAAAGGAAATATTAATAACATAATATATATCATTGAATATGCTCTTTTTGAAAGGTGAAAGGAGTTGAGAGTTGGAAAAAATGAAAAAACAAAAGAAGCAGATAATTGTGGGATTATTATTTTCAATAATCATTATTGGAATAATGAGTCCGTTAATTTCAAATGTTCGAGCAAAAAGCTATGCACGAGGTTATGTGAAAGATGATGGAACACGTGCAGGTATTGCTAGTGTATATGTGACTGTTTACGGAAGATACGAGGATTCATATGGAAGGTTAAAATCCTTCTCAAGGAGTGGGTATACTAACTCAAATGGTTATTATTCGATTACTCTACCAAGTACAACCGTTTACACAAATGGATTAAGGGCTATAAAAACAGGTTATGTTACTTATGATGGTAGTGTTGTAAATCCAGTTTATTTATCTGCAAAAAGTATATCACTGCGCTTTACTGGTAAAGTTTTAGAAGATCAAGTAATTGACAATATAAAAGTTGTTAATGCCGAACAAGTTTCCCTGGACATTGCTAGTGGAGTTTCAGGTTACTCAAATATTCTAACAGATAAAGTTATTTATGTAAGAATATATGACAAATGTAACAACCTATTAAGGACAGTGTCATGCAATCAAGTAGAGGGTCATTACGATACAGGTTCTTTTGGTGCTCCTGCTGGAAACATTAAATTTGAGATTACATCTTTACCTAGTGATATTCGAAAATATAAGACATTAATACATACAGAGGAAATTTTATCTTCTACAACTGCTAGTAGAAATTTCTATTTGCAAAGAGATCTTGGTGAAGTTTGGGTTAATGGTCACACCAATGGACCAGGGGCATTTGATGAAATTAATGATCATAAGGTAAATATAGAAGACACTGAAGGGTACGCTTTCATTGAAGGGCTCGATTTCTCTGTTGATGCTGAATGCCCTCCAACAATTGTATATAACCCATGGGGATCATTTGAAACTTATACATTCCTAAGAACTAGCTTTGATATTACAGGAGCAACTTTTGGTGCAGCTAAGTGTCTTACACCAGGAGCTAGAGTAAGTTTATATGCAAGAAATCAGTGGTCTGATAATGTTGATATTCTGGACTTAACAGACATACATTATGATTCTAGCTCACAATATAGTTCAGCTAAGCTTGATTGGACCGTTCAAGCTTCCTTAGGTTATAGTGGATTAACAAGTGCTCTGGGTGGACAAATTCAGCTTTCCTCAACTTATACTCCACCGCAAGGAGTAAGCATAGATTATGATACAACAAAGTCACAAGATGGGGATTGGACTAGATTAGGATATATAGATGTAGATTACACAGATGATAAAGAAAATCTACAAAAAAAGATGGACTTAAAATGGGAAATACAGATAGATAACGGAGAAAACTATGGAGAACTATTTAGCCTTTATGAGTGTGGTTCAAATATTCAATTTAAAGTAGTACATGAATTCAATTTACAATGTGTGTCTTTAGGTTGTTGGGCTACATTTTATGGAAAAATAAAATTTGAACAAATACTTGGGGACAACACTGTGTCAGGGATAACGACAACACTTTTACCAGAGTGGGGTTCTTATCTATTAGTGGAAACATTTGGAAACTATGATGCCACCGATTATACTATTAATCTACTCAGAGGTGAATCTGCAATTTTATACATCTAATTAAGATTTTTTGCTAAATTTCTAGCAAAAACATTCTCTTTTTTTGGATTAGATGTGTGATTTAAGCATTAGTTTAAATAATGAAAATTTATAACAATCTGGAAAACATTGGGAATGAACTACCTTTGGATTTTTAACATATTATTATATAAAAACAGTATTGAGTAGATATGGAAATAAAAATATGAGGAAACTGAGAATGGGATTAAAAAAAGTTGATAACAAAATTCTTACAATACTAATAATTGGACTAGTTATATCTATAACTGGAACAGCAATCTTTTTGGGAATATGGTTCAAACCAATAAAAGTAATAGAAATATATGAGGATAAAGATTTTTCACGAAAGTATCACTTTCCCGGAAAGGGAACTAAAGGTGACCCTTATATTATTGATGGATACAAATTATCAGGCAATAAATATCATAATATCAAAATATATGATGTTACGAAACATTTTATCATTCAAAATTGTGTTTTGGAACACTCTGATAAAGGTATTGATCTAAGAGGATTAGCTGATGGTATTGCAATGATAATCAACAATACCATACAAAATAATGATTGGGGGATAAGAGCAAATGCATGTGTTAATTGCTTCATAAGTGGAAATAGTTTTTTTAACAATAATGTTGGGATTAGTGCAGGTTCAGGCAATGGTTATACTATACAAGCAAACACCTTTAGTAATAACTCTAATACTGCAATGAATTTAATATGGAACTATAATACAAAGATACAAAATAATATTATTGAAACAGTAAATCAAGGGTTGAAAATTACTTATTCTGATTTAGTACTTATAGAAGGAAACAACTTTAGCGAGTGTAGTGATATAAGTTTAACAGCACAATATTTAACTGAAACAACCATTGCAAACAACTCAGTAACAAATTGTGGAATAGGATTTGCGATTGCTTTTACTGAAACAATCAATATAGATAGGAACAATTTTACAAATAATAACAACGGAGTATTAGTAAGTGTAACAAGCGATGGTTTAATAGAGCATAATTATTGTGCTAACAATAAATATTATGGAATAAGAGCTTACAATTTGATATATAGTAGTATAAGGAATAATAGACTGATTTCCAATAATGGTAGTGGGTTAATAATCGAGCTATGTTTTGCCACAGAGATAAACAATAATACTTGCTACAATAATACTCAAGGATTGGAAATTTCTTGTTCAAGCATATCAAAAATCAGCTATAATACATTGGAGCATAATTTAGTGTATGGTATAGTAATGCAAGGAGTAAATACAACTGTTTGGAATAATAATTTTATAGATAATAACTATCAAAATAACCCTGAAATTACTTCACAAGCAAAAGTAGAAGGAAATTGTACAGATTGGGTAGGATTTCCAGAATGGTTCAATAATACAACAAAACAAGGAAACTATTGGTCAGACTTAGCGTGGACGATAGGAATAGAATACACCATCGATCCAGGAAATTATACGGATAGCTATCCACTAGAAGAACCGGTAATAATCAATAGCTGAAGCAAATAAAAAAACACCTTAAAACATAAGCTTAGAAAAGATTAAAAAGGAAAAAAGAACAGAAAAAAAGTAATTACGCCCTGATAGTGTAGTACGGCTCATCATCTTCGGCTGTCAAAGCCAAGAAATGTGCACTGCAAGCTTTTGGCTGCAGAGCCCGATGGACATGAATGTGCAAAGAAAAACGCATTCACCATTAACGGGTTCGAATCCCGTTCGGGGCGCTTTTTCCCCATTTCCCATAATACATAATTATATAATCAAATAGTTATTTTATAAAAAAGTTTTCTTTGTCAAGATTTTTCTAGATAAAAAATAGAACAGATAAAAAAGGTAAAGACCTAATTTATCTGTTATCAGAATCCCATTCGGAGCGCTGTTTCTACTTCTTAACAGTTTCTTATTACTGTCTTAACTACTAGCTATGTTAACGCTTTTTTCTTTTCGCTACTCATGCTAGTAATTCGATGCATCTCAGCATCTCTGATAGTGTTAAGATCTTCATCTTCTTCATCTATCGATGTTGAGACATTTCTTACTAGGTATACTTTTTCTCTGCTAATTTTCAACCATTGATTGTAGTAGCTAGTTATTGCAAGATTTACCATTAGTAGTAAGTGGTTTTTGAGTGAGTTTCTTGCATATCTAAAAGACACTACTACTCTATCTAATTCTATAGATTTGAGTATATAATCATACAGTTTATTGGTTGATTCTTGTCTTGCCTCTATTTCTTTTGCTAATTTAACAAAGTCTATCTTACCGTTTTCGAAATCATATCGTCCCTTTGTCAAATAGCTGGTTTTTCTGTTCATGTATGCCGCTACTTGGTCGAAGTATCTTACTATTGGGTGTAAATTATTCCCTTTTATTTTCCTCACATGATGATTTTGACATGCTTCTCTTATTTCCTCATCATTGATTTCTACTTCTTGGAAAATCTTACTCATATGCCTCTCTGTATGCACAAAATCATGAAGCATCAGAGCTCGAAGTAATCTTTGTAGTTTCTTAGGATAATTTGTTCCCAAACCCTTTCGTATTCTGAATTTCTTTCGTTTTGGTTCTGAAGGTATTTTCTTGTATTTTTCTTCTTTATACTCTAACCACTTTACTTTTCCAAGGCCATCATTCTTTTTACTTCCTAGATATTCCTTCCTAAGATATTGTTTGATTGTTTCTTTTCCTCGAGTTTCATTACAATCTACTGTTGTTACTCTTACGAATCCTCTATATGCTAGGTATTCATCGGGTATTTTTCGTTCCCCTTTAATCAATTTTCCAACATAACTTTTGAGTGGTTTTTCATTTGTTTCTAATTCTCTAACTATTCTTATCCAGACCTTTCCTTTCTTAAGAAGTGGTTTTGAAGCAATTATTGGTGAGAGTAATTCACCAGTCAGAGTATAGAGTGTTCTTATTTCCATGCTTTCAACACCTCATCCATCTCTTTCCAGAGATTTTGTTCTGATTCTTTTTCGATTACTTTTCCTTTCTTTACAGTTCTCGTCCTTGTTACTTCTTGCAAATTCACTTCTAGTAGGTCTATTTTCCCAGCACCGTTATTTGCCGATGCACCCCACCGTATTTCGGGCATGTAAAGAATACTTTTCAAAAGGAATCCTAGTAACTCTTGATCTAGCTCTTTTAGTAGTTCGATCTCCAAGTTAAATTCACCAGCAATGAATCGTTCTCTAAAATCTTGTGTGCTTCTCTTTGAATCTTTCATTAGAGCATTTCGTATTTCAGTAGATAGATGTACTTTCTGTGCGTCATTAATTTCTTCTTTGATGTTATCGGATGTTATTATCACAGGATTAAATCTCACTACGGATTGTTTCTTTAAGGACCCCATTAATTTATGTCTAATGCATTCTTCTTCTGGATAGCATGAACCATTAAGATGATACCCTTCAGGTAGTAATGGTTCTCCTTTCTGTGTTGTCTTTTTATCAGATATGTGACATACTTCTATTTCTCTTTGTTTTGCCAGTTCCATCATTGCGTGATTCAATACGCCTCTTAATCCTTTTACTAAGTATCTCTTACCCTCTTTTCCACCATTTGGATTATAGACTAATAGCAGATTTTTCATATTCCCTCTTGCCATCTGACCATTTCCAGGTTTCGCTATGGAGGTTCTAACAGTTATTTTTATTCGCTTAAACGTTCGAGAGACAAACATAAGTTTCACCATATTAATGTAATATATATTTAATATATATTATTTATCTATTTAAACGCTTCGCTGAGAATATTTATATTTAAATTTAATTAGTACAATATAGTGATGTGCTTTGGCAGAAAATGATGAAGCGGTGTTAATTTATTTCAAAAGAAAAGTAGGTAAAATTGGTGACAGTTTACATATTACAATACCTAAAGAAATCGTAGAGGCTCTAGACATTAAACAGGGAGACACTTTGGGAATTTTTGCAAAGGATTACAAAACAATCGAAGTGAAAAAACAATGAGTTTAACAACAACTGAATGGATAACAATAGGATTTAGTATAACCAATACACTACTTGCTTTTGCAGTTTTCATATATATATGGTATACAAACAAGACAAAAGGTCCTAGAATATCTATTGTTGATTATATCTCAAGAAAAATGGATTCTGATGAGATAACTATTAATTTTCGATATGTAAATAGTGGAGATACAAAAACTATTTTGATTTTTACTGGGTTTATTGAATTTAGAGATCAAGCATTTGAAAGTTCAGTTACAAAAAAAGAAGCAATAAGTCCAGTAAAAGAGATACAACAAAATCATGTACATTTTAAAAATTCACTTCCGCAAGGGGGGATTGTAATCGATGAGACAATATTACAAATTAGAGGATATTATTTTGATCATAATGGAAAGAAGAAAAAATTAAAACAAAAACCAATTCAACTAAATGAAATAAAGTAAATTTCGTGGTGTTCTTATTTTTCGTACAAATAAAGCTAAGAGGAACGAGACTTGACAGTACTCAATTGGCAGAATGATCCAATATACTTTGATGATGTATCTAAAGAAGTCAATCACTGGATAAATGCCAATGAGTTGATGGAAAATAATCGACAAGTGGAGATCTTTCTTCCAAACACAGAAACACTCAATCTTTTCCCGATCCTAGTACGAAGAGCGGATTTTCTCCGGGTAAACTCTTCCGATCGCATCCTTGCCAGGTTGCCTTTCATACAGCTTACAGAGAAGGAAAAGGTACTATTCAAAAACCAAGAATTACTCGTATCCGAAAAATTGCGTGATTACTTTTACCAATCTGATAATCGCAAGATCCTTGAGTGGCGAGACATCCTTCGGAACTATCTTGAGCGTGGAGCCATTCCTTTACCGTTCTTCCGTTGTTATCCTGATGAGTGGGGGCTCGATTTCCAAGACCGAATCCTTGAATTCTCTCGAGGGGAAACTTTTGCAATGCCTACTAGGTTAACTACTGAGCTTGCTTATCTTTGTGGCATGGTCAATGGTGATGGCAATCTCACTAAATATGTTCTCAATATTGTTGATTATTCCATTGAAAACATTCGACAGTTAAAGGAACAGTTCGAACGATTATTCCAACAAACAGGAAGGATTCAACTACAAACGGAGAATTGCCCAAAACTCATTATTACTAATCTCTGGGTTGCACGTTTATTTTCCTTTCTTACGGATCAACCAATTGGTGGTAAGAAGTACAGTAATTTACGTGGACCACTACTCTTTCTAGAGCAACCCTTACGTTCGCACTATTGGTCGGGAGTTATGGATGCGGATGGAAGTTATACTAATAGAAACATTACATTTACAAGTGCAAGTAAAAATTATACGCAAGATTTTATCTCATTTATGAAATCAATAAGTATTCTAGCAAAACAGTATTCGAGAAATGATGGAACGTTTCAAGTATATATTTCAAGAAAATTTCATGATATATACAAGTCACAATTATTATGTTTACACCCTGAAGAGAAATTACAATTTAATAAATTACAAAAGGGAATCAGTAAAAACTATGGTGTACGAATCAGAAAAAAATTTGTTGATTTTGATAAAGATAAGATGATAAACGGTTTTTTTGACTTTAGATTCCTTACACAAGTCCATATTATTGGCTTAGGAGATTTTCTTCGAATCGAAAGAGAAACTAAAACCTTAAAGTCCTTTTCAAAAGAATTAGGAGTGAGTGATAGTTTTCTCTCAATGCTTGAAAACGAAAGAAGTGCAATACCAATTGAATTATTATTGAAAATCCTTCAAAGAAAAAATAAACAATTAATGCATTTTCTTTTGTTAAATAAACAACACATTCTCTATAGAAAGGGAAGTTCCAAACCTATTAAATTAAATTTGAAACCTAACAAAGAGCTTCTCTATTTGGCTACAAAAATGACTTTCCACAAAGCTTCTATTAGTTTACCTTTAAAAAAGCAAGATTTACAAGATAAAATTACAGACCGTTTTGGAGTTATTATAAAGAAAAATAGAATTGATAATAAATTACTTCTCTATTATTTTACTACTTTTTGTAAGCTAAAAAAAATTGATTGAAGAAATAAATTATAATATTTCAGAAACAATAGAAGTGAATTGATTACTAACTATTTTTGAAATAAACTATTGGGTATTAGATATTAACTGTATACAACAACACAATAAAAACAATTCTAGCCATCTGCCCGTTACCAGGTTTCGCTATTGATGTTCTAGCGGTTATTTTTATTCGCTTAAATGTTCGAGAGACGTTCATTTTTGTTCACCAATAAATTAAAGCATCATATTATTATGTTGTTAATCATCATATATAAGCACTTCTCTGACCAATTTGAACAGCATTTTTAAATATTTTAAACCATCATTTATAGTGATTAGATATGGATGAAGAAAAAGATCCTAAAATTATCTTTAAGAGAAAAATAATCTTTAGCTCTGGAACACATCGGATTAGTATTCCATTAGAATTAGTTGAGGCACTCAATATTGAACCAGGAGAAGAAGTATTATGCTATCTTGATGGTTCAAAGAAGATAGTTTTTGAATTGACAAAGTAATAATTTAGAACAGATTTTACCACAATTATTTGTAGAGAGTATTTAATTTATTATCCATCCAATTTCAACAATTCGAGTGTTTCAGCATCCAGGAGGGTTTCTAATTTTTCCAATTCTACTGTTACGTTTTCTCCTACTTCTTGATAGTGACAAAGGGTACAATATGCTTTTAGTGGAACATCCTTAATCTTGATATGATATAATCCTTGACGATATTTGTAAGCTTCACCAGAATGCTTTGCTTCTAAAGTTTCGGATCTGCATAGAGGACATTTCTTTATATTGTATTCTTCTGGTTTTATTGTTCGAATCGATCGTAATTGCTTCTCCACCATATTGATGATTTGTTCTTCTTGTTCCTCTACTTCCAAGCTAAATGATGTAGTCTTGCAAGTACTATTACTACATACTTGTGCAGGTTTTTGTTCTAAAATTAACTCATAGTTAGTACCTTGTATCCACGAGCTCACTGTTCTTTTTATCAATAATCCGTCTTTACACACATGACAGTATATACCCGTTCTTTTATCCACGTAAGATAACAATTCAAGGATTGAGTCAAATTTGAGATTATATTTGGCATAATCAAAAATATTAATTTGATAATGAGTAATTGTATTTCTTAGGGTTCGCAAAGCATTTCTATCTTGTGGGGTTAATGGGGACCCCTCTAATTTTCTTTCATATTTCGTTAGTAATGCGTCTTTTTGTTTTTTTGTAATATATTCTTTTTTAAGAGCATCTTCTATAATTTCTCTAAATTTCTCCTCTTCTTTGCCTGCGAATATTTGTGTCATTTCTCTCACGGTTTTTTGGGGTTAAATGGTTAATATGGTTATTGTGTTTACTAGTAAGTAGTTATTTAAATATTTCCTACACATGTGTAAAATAAACATACACAAGTCTTAAATAGTTGTCCCCTTCTGTAAAAGTATGAACAATTTGAGAGAAAAGGTAAAAGAGTTTGCTATTCGCTTTCAGAGAGGACATGGAGAGCTTCGTTGGAGAGAGCGAAGTATACCACCAGATGAAATTGAGGATATTGTTCGACAATGGGATGTTATTGACGACACAAAAGATGGACGGTACTTGTTATGGGGGGAGTTAGATAATAAACGTATAATACATATACCTTGTTTTCTGGACATGCAAACTAAAATAATATGGGTACTAACAGTTTATTATCCGGATGATGAGAATTTCACAATGGAATCTAATTATAGAGTAAGGAAAACGATAAGCAAATAGATTGTATTAGAAACAAATTTTTGCAGTATTTTTAGAGAAGAGTATTTATTCCTCATTTAACCAAAGCTGCTGAGGAAAAATAATTGACGGTACTCAATTGGCAAACGGATCCAATTTATTTTGATGTTGAGGATAAACCGGTCAATCAATGGATAAATGCCAATGAGTTAATAGAAAGCAATCATAGAGAAGAGATCTTTCTTAATAGCATTAGTATTCTCAATCTGTTTCCTATCCTCGTTCGCAGGGCTGATTTTGTGCGGGAAAACCATTCTGACCGTATCCTTGCCCGTTTACCATTTGTGCAGCTAACTGAGGAGGAAAAAGAATTTGTCAGTAATCAAGATCTTCTCGTCGCTGAGAAATTGCGTGATTATTTTTATCAATCGGATAATCGTAAGATCCTTGAATGGAGGGATGTTTTGCGAAAGTATCTCGAGCGAGGTGCTGTCCCCCTGCCCTTCTATCGCTGTTTTCCGGAAGACCTCGAACTTAATTTCCATGAAAGAATCCTTGAATCCTCTCGAGGGGAAACGTTTGGTATGCCCACTACTTTGACTAATGAATTAGCCTACCTTTGTGGTATGGTCAATGGTGATGGTAGTCTCACTAAATATGTCCTCAATATCATAGATTATTCCATAGAAAATATTAGACAACTAAAAGAACAGTTCGAGCGATTATTCCGGCAAACTGGTAGAATTCAGATGCAAACTGAGAACAGCCCTGCTTTAATTATCACTAATCTTTGGGTTGTCCGCTTTTTCTCGTTTCTGACAGATCAACCAATAGGAGGAAAGAAATATCAAAATCTTAGTGAACCACTCCTTCTCCAAGAACAACCATTCCGTTCCCATTATTGGTCTGGTGTGATGGATGCAGACGGGAGTTATGCAAATGGAGGAATTTCTTTTACTTCTGCCAGTAAACATTATGCAAAGAAATTCAGTGATTTTCTGGAATCACTGACAATAAAACCAACTTTTTTTGACCGTCCAGATAACACTTTTCGAGTTTATATTCCTCGAAAGTTCAATTTATTGTATAAGAGCAAAATGTTTAGTTTCCATCCTGAAAAGAGATTAGAATTCCAAAAGCTGAAAGAAGGAAGAGAGAAAAAAGCTAAAGTAACATATCTATTTCAAGAATTTAATCAAAATACTATGAGAAATAATTATTTTGATTTTAGTTTAATGATAGACATACAAGTCACTGGATTAGGAGAGTATCTAAAAGAAACTCGAAATAACTTAACTCAACATGAATTTGCTCAGAAAATAGATGTAAGTACGAAGACACTTCAATTGATGGAAAAAAATAGAAGTGCAATTTCCCTTAATACTCTAGAAAAAATTCTGTTAAAGCAAAAAAAATCCTTGATGCAATTTTTAATGTTCTATGGACGTCAAATCCAATTTAGAAGATTTAGAGCTCCACCAGTGTTTCTTGATTACAGACCATCTAATCAATTGAAATATTTTGCTAAAAAAATGTTGTTTTTTAAAAATCATATTCGAATTGATAGCAAAGATAAGAAATTGAATTCCCAAATTGAAAATCATTTTGGTATAAAGATAGAAAACAATGTCATTAACAATGGGGTTATTAGATACTTTTTCAAAACATTTTGCAATCTTACAAAACAAGAAGACTAGCTTAATTAGGATTATTTTAAGTAATGTTATTAGAAAAAAGTAAATAACTTATAGCTCTGCTATCGCAGATTCGCGGTCACTACAAGCCCACTTACAGTGGTCTTGCTTAACGTTCTAGCGCGAGATTCTATTAAATACTATATCTCAAAAGAAAAAATGATGAATAAAAATGAGTAGTGGTATGTTCAATACAACAAGAATAAAAACTTTGGAAAGTCAATTAAAAGAAGTTATAGAAAAGCTCGAATTACTTGAGAAAAGAATTACAGCACTAGAATCCAAGTGAAATTTTTCTACAAAGTTTATTTGTTTTTTAAATAGAAATGCAATCCGATGAAACTAATATACAAGAGGGGTTTATTTAGTCAGGAGAAGGGCTAAGAAAGGGAAAAAAGGCATTCTTAGAGCGGAGAGAGTGGGTAAAAGAATCGGATTTCGGAATTTTTTACTAGTGAACGAAAAAAGCGAAAAATAGAGTATAAGGATGTCAGTTTTCGGATTTTTTTACGGGTATTTTTTGGGTATTTTGGAATTTTTTACGCGTTTAGAGGTTTATAATCAATATTTCTTAGTGAGTATTTGGAGTAATCTTTATGTCGGTTAAGAAAAGTCTTATCTTGATGGAGGGGGATAGGTATAGTTTCGCTGAGTTGAACATCAACGTTAAACTCACTCCTGTTATGGAGGAGGTGCTATGGACTCTCCAAGTGTTGTTTATCCTACTTTTCACATCATCTTTTATCAATATAGTAAAATTTCTTTGTCGGTTTTTGAACCGTTCACCTAAAGCTATTGGTTCTACCTTGCAATCCCTTGCAGATCTTGGTCTTATTGACTATTATCGTTCTGGTCGCAGTCGAGTGGTCAAACTTCACTTCGAACACCCATTTCTTGCAAGTTCTCTGTTCCGGTTCTTTGGTTTCAATACCTGGTTACTAGACCAAAAGAGTGCAATAAGCGAGGGTGACCATCATCTCTTTGGCTTTCTTCCATCAGAGAAGAATGTCCAAAAGTTCTTTGCTTTCCTGCAACTAAAAGAACAACAGCTAGATGCTAAGATTGCTGATTATCAAGAGTGGATTGATTGGGTGCTGAAAGTAGAATATACAGTAACTACTGCAAAAGATGTCCTTGTTGAAGATTCAGAAGAGACGGCTGAACATCCTATTCATTTGTTCGCTGAGGAGATCGTCTCTCGAATTAAACAAGCAGAAGTTCCTCAAGTAAACCATCTAGACATCATAAAACTCACTAATGTTATTCTCTCTGTTTTTGCTGATTATCGAGAGGAACCACCCTGGATTGACGAGGCCTATCTCCGGCAACAAGCTTTTCTGAAAGGTGACGAACAATTGGAGGGATTGTATGAGAACAAATAAGAACGAGCTCCGTGATTTGGTTGCCTCTTGGGTGGATGCCCTTGATGGTCCTGCTCAAGCTGTCTCGAGTAAGGAGCTTACTATTCGTTTAGATAAAAGTCATTCTCACATTTGTCAGATTTTACGAACCCTTGCTGTTCAGGGAAGAATTACCTATATCAACGGCAAGCGTTCTCTTGACCGTTCTGTTCGACTATATTATAGTGCTGAATGCTCTACTGAAGAAGAAAGTTCATTTTGTAGCCGTCCCACTTGTGGCTCTTGTCAGTGGTTATCGGAAATCCAGAGATGTATCTTATTGGATCTTGTTTTTGAAAGCAATCCTTCTGTTTTACCACCCGAGTTGAAACTAAGAGCTTATGTACAGGAAATACCGCTTAATGCCCCTTGCTGTGATCATTTCGATAAACGAGTTGCAGGGCAAGTAAAGAGCAGACATATGTCTCGTTTTATTCGTGAGAATACTGATGGTTCACTCTTTCTTTGTCCAATTGAACGTTGTCGTCAAGTTATCGATGAATTCAGTTTCTACCTTCAAACTATCAATCTTGGTTCTAGTACTTTTTATTGTCCTCATTGTGGCAGCCCAATGGTCTTTGGGTATGATGAACGGTTTGATGATTATCGCGTCTTTTACTGGGATAGTCATTTTGATATCCTTCAGCAGAGCTTTTTCGAGTTAACTGGTACAACACTAACTCGAGAGAAGAAGCAAAAGGATGAAGTAAAGGTTGGTATATCCATCATTAAACCGAACAGTTTCACTCCTGATACTAAACTAGAGAATTTGTTTATTGGTAGCAAGACCTCTCCGGAAGAATTGGTATTCTCCAAAGATTTGACCTTCTTTCCATTTAGAAAAATAGGTTATATCTACTCCAAGCATTGGGAAGATTATTTCACACTCAAAGACTCATTGCATCCCATTGATCCTGTAAAAGGACGGAAGCTCTATCAAAATATCGAATTATTTCCTCCTATTGATCCAATAAAAAGTGTTGAACCTATTGCTCGAGAGGTTGGTGGAAATGAATTACTCATTGCTAGTGGTTTTCTTACTTTCCCATCTTTTCAGGCTAATCTGACCACTCGAGTAGCTTTGATTGAATCGAAAATAAGAGAATTTGTTGATTTGGATCTGAAAGGATTCTTTACTGAATCTCTTCAGCAAATGAAAGATACTATACGCAGCTACCAACACTTACGTGTTCTAGATCACTTACAATGGCAAAGATATGAAGGAGGAGTTAGTAGTTTAATGATCGAAGCTCTTAAGCGCGAAGCACAGAAATATGGCTTTCTTACACCTGCCCGATCGAAATCTCGTATGGTACGTTATGATCGTTTTCTTCCTTTTGGCTTATATTATGCTCGTTCTGCTTATGATTCTTTAATCAATGGTGTCAATCATGTTATCACAACAATTTTGAAAAAAGACATCTACAATGAAATCTCTCTTGCGTGGGATGGATTACGTGGTTGGTGTCACAGAAAATACCCTATTGGTCTCTATTTAGATACTATTGAACAGGCGAAAATTATTGCTTGGCTTTGGATCCATGAAGCAATACGAGACAGAGAAATTCAACCCAGTGATTTTCAAATCAGACGAGGAAAACGATATGAACTGTATTACTGCGTAATTCCGAATTCGAATCTTCATACACTCATCAGAAAGATTGGTTTACAGGCACTGAAAACAACCATTCGCTTAGCAACAGGTGAAAGTATGAGTCTGAAACGAACATATGAGAAATATCTGAAACAGCAGAAAGAACTCATAAACAAATTTGCTATTCATTCTTCAGAATTATTATGCACTAATTTATCGGAAAATAAGCAAATCACTCTCTGGAAGAAATTAGAGCAAACCAAGAATAGAGAACTATTAACCTACCAAGAACTACAACAATTACATTCATTCTCTCAAGAGTTCTTTACTAACGAGTTTTCTTTCGAACCTTTGGCAATAGTTGAGGTGTGTTAGTGGAGAAAGGAATATGAGCAATACAACTATAGAAATAGAGAATCCCCTGCAAAATTTGCATGAGAAGATCATTTATCTGATTCAAAACAAGGACTTCAAAATAACAAAAGAAAAAAATCAAAGAATTCTAAGTGAAGCTATCAAGAAAATTGCTCAAAATGGATTTTTAAGAACACATGCTTTTCTTCACAATTGGTTGAGAGAATTTTTCGAAGAAGGAGAACTAACGAGTAAAAGCTTACTGAATATACGCTCTTCACTTCCTTGGTCCTGGGATCAGACCAAGAAGTATTTTGATGCACTTGAAAGAAATAAGGTATTGATTTACTCTCGAGACTCCATTGGGAAAAAGATTTGTACTCTCACTATTACAGACCATTTGGGAGAGGGTGTAAATAGTATTCCAACCCAAGAGCTTCGGTTATTCTATTATCTAAAGTATCAGAAAAACATACCAACAGATGAATTTGCTAATCTAAAATCGAGAATTGGAAATTACTATTCAAAACTAGAGAATTTTGAACAAATGAAATCAAAAGTAGAGAAAGAAAAAGAGAAATTTCAATCCACTGAGATGAATCATATAAAATTGCTTGCAGAAGAAATTGCTACCTTTTATTGGCACAATAGAACAAAGAAGGGAATAGTCAATGATATAGAAGAAATGTTAGTGGAAAGACCAACAACCATCTTTTCTTTGGAATACAGGTAGTGAGAGTTATGGTTGTACTTGACTATGAAATAAATTTGAGTAAAACAGAATACTTGTATTATCTTGAGTGCCCACAAAAATTCCGTATACATCGAATACTAAATCCAATTCCATATAAGACAACTTTCATGAATACAAAAAGAAGCACTTCTAGTTATGTTCTGCGTAATTATGATGAAGAAAATTTGAATGGAATATTCAAACATTCATTCTTTGAAACGTTTCATAAAAAATATTGGAATAGAATCACTGAACCAGAAACACCAAAAGAAATTGCTAGCAATCAAATAAAATTATTCTATTGGTTGTATCAACAAAGAAAATATTTCGAAGATTCTGATTACTGGATACCTGTTCAAACAGAATTACGATTAATGACAGAAAGACAGAGAGGGATAATCGATTGTGTGGAATTGTGTAAGAATAAAAATGGATTAAGAATAATTGACTATAAATCTGAACCACATCAAAGTGATATGCTAGCACTGATATTCTATGCAAACTTGTTTAACACCTTTAGAGCTGAAGACAAGGAATATGATGAATACTTGTATGATGTTGTAGAGATTGGTTGTTATTATTATATATCAGGAATTGAGAGAATCTTTGAATTAAAAGTAGATAATCTATTATCTTTTCAAGAAATTTTCCAACGGATACTCACTGAGATTTCCCAAGAGAAATTTCCATTAATCGAAACTTCTTGTTGGAATTGTAAATTAATAGATGTTTGTAAAATTGAGAAAAGAAGAAGGTAATATAATATAGACTCAAAATCTTCAATATAGTAAATATTTATACTAGTTATGTTCTTCGTAAGGAAAAATAATTTATTCAAAAAATTTCAATATTTTTCTTATAATAAACCATATAAAAACGAAATTATTGATGACTTGCTTAAATACAATCTCTCATTTGAAAGAACAAGACGGAAAATTAGGTGTAATTGCTATAATTTTAGGTGAGGATATGCATCTAACGCCAGGCTATTTCTATAGCACAATGTTCTTTGAGTTTCCTTCTAGAATATGGAGAAATGTTGATTTATTAATTCGATTTATTAAACGAAGAATTGAACGATAGGATTTAATGTTTATCAATTTAAAAAAAATGAAAATTTATATAGACGAAAATTATATCTTATTTAACTTGGAATCATCTAAACAAGAGAAGGATAATATCAAAATGGGAATTCATTTATTTTGTGGAAATGCTTCTGACAGAGAGCATGAATGGGAACAATTAGTAGAAATCTGTGAAACTATTCATCAAGGATATGATGAAGATAAAGAAATTTACCTACTATATAATTTTGAATTACCTAATCAATGTCAAATTGATCTTTTAATAATACAAGAAAAAGGCATCAGTATTCTGGAATTTAAAAAACACAAGGGAGTGATTATTGGGAAAGATGATGAAGGAACAGAGTGGTTTGTAATAACTGATAATGGAAATACCCCACTAAGAAGGAATCTCTTTGAGCAAATTAAGAGAGAACGTAGAGAAGTAACAAAGAAATTATTTGAAATCAAAAGAAAATTACACCTCCAAATGAAACCAAAAAATCTTGGCAAAGTTTATGCATGGGGTTATTTCCCAAAAGAGAGTGAATACGATAAGTCTCAAGTTTCAGATGAAAATAAACTCTGGTTTGATGTTATTACTAGTAATTCACTACTAAAAAAATTGCGTTATGTAAACACAGATTATAAATTATCTAGTCAGAACATGAAGGACATTACAGATAGATTTGAATTAGAACCTTACTCTGGATTTGATACAAGATTGTATTTTATATCATCTGAAGTCGTTGATAAAAAATGGAATACTAATTATCTGAAAATTGCGAATGATTTCCTTCAAAATGAGCTAGAGAAAAAATCAACTCTAATCTACTCTATTGGTTTAGGAGAACCAGTATCTTATACACCAATTAAAGTAGCATTCCAAGTTGCTATGAACCAACACGGTGATAAGGCCGTTGACCTTGATATCAATTTTATACTTAGAGAATTAACAAAAAAATTAGATGATGAAGAAAAATTCAAACCAATCCTAATAACATCCGAAGGAGGTTCAGGTAAAACTTCACTATCAAGACAATTATTCTTGAAGACATCCAAAAAATTCATGCGAGGAAATCTAGATTATCTCCCCTTTCTTGTACAGCTATCTAATTATGGTTCATCGAAGTTAAATTTTAAGGAATGGATTCAAAATCTAGTGAGTGAACTGGAATTATTTGGTAAAAATTCTAGTGCAATTTTTAGGCATATGTATAGAAATGGAATGCTCCTTTTTCTTGTTGATGGATTAGATAATTTACCTCAAGATCAAAGAAATGAACTTAATCATTGGCTAATTGAAACACGAAAGTTTGGGAATAGATTGTTTATTACTTCTAGACCTTATGTTGAACCCACTTCTGAGCTGAAGGTCGAAAGATTGACTATTTTACCATTAACATTAGAAATAATAGAAAATTTTATTGAAAACAGACAAAAGAACAAGAAATTGCTTAAGACGATTCTTCATAAAATAAATTCAAATTATAACCCCTTACTATTTAATCCATTCTATCTTGATCTTATTGCTTCACTAGATCCAGAGGAATTTCCTGACGATGAAATCTCATTATTTGATAAATGGTTAATTGGAATAGAACATAAAGAGAGTTATTTAAAGGAAAATATAAGCGCTGTAGAGAAGCTTGCTTTTGAATATTGTTTTCCAGAGAGTAACGCATTTTCAAGGGATGAAATAAAAAGTAAAACTGATGATAATGATATTTTTAGACCATTAGAGAGAGCTGGTTGGATAATGCCAACTAATTCTTATTTACATAATAAATTCGTTTTTACTCATGATAGGTTGAAAGAATATCTAGCAGGGAGATTTGTATGGAACAATTGGGAGAAATCAAAGAATGAGATATATCTAAAGGAAAATAGTTTACTACATTTCCTCGAATCCAATAAAATTTTTGAATATGCTTTCCTTTTTGGAAAGCATTTACATGAAGAAGAGAAGATTGCAGAAAGAATTACCGATATAATTGGTGAAGTTGAGTCTCTAAGTGGTGATGTTGGAACTGTTGTTTTACGAGCACCATTTTTAGGTTTCTATCTAGCAGGTTGTATGGGACTAAAAAATAAAACATGGTATTTAACTATTGAGAAATTTATCAAAGATAGCTGGTTTGACATAATTGAAGACCTAATTGGTAACAAACCAAGAACCACATATCTTCGCTATATTTTCAAGAGTGTTTGTTTAGCTATGTTACATATCAAACCTTGGACAACTATTCTACCTAAAGGAATGAAGAAATTATACACTAAGAGTTCATTAAAAAAGATGGATAAAGAAATTGAACCAGAAAATAAAATCACTCCTTTCAAACAATGGTTGTTGATAGCAAATTCAGTTAAGGATATTCAATCAGAAGTTTTCCATAATTTTGTTAGAACAGGTTATGAACTAGCTTGTACAAAAGAAAATGAAACGGAATTCTTTAGAACATTGAACAAATTACAATTTTCTCCTAACTATAAGACTTATGCAAATCATTTTGTTAGCGATTTTGAAACAGAATTAGGTAAGTGGTATGCAGCAGCTAAGATTTACATCAATTACTATCCTGAAGAACTAAAATCATTTTTTATTAGTTGGACAATTTCAGAAGATACTATTTCTTTAAGAAATTCAATTGATCGTTGTGAATATCTATCAAATTACAAAGATCTATTTAGCGACATAGTTGCACAAGTAATGTATAGTTGGCTAAATGCACATGATTCTGAAATTCGAATTTTAGCTATTAACATGCTTGTTCGGAATCATTCAAATTTGAGTTTCGATCTCGATGAACGCCTTTCTGAATTGCTAGATGAAAAGGATTATGATAAATGGCTAGATGTATCCAAGAAAAGATTCCACACTGAATGGGAAAAGGATTCCATAAAAAATTTGAGATTGTGGATTTATAGAAAACATGCTTTAGAAGAAGTATACCAAATTTTTAGACATAAATTTCGATTATTATATCTGGAAATTTACGAGTATTACAAGGAATCTTTAGAATTAAATGATGCTATTTTTTTAGCCAATCATGTTCCACATTTTGATGAATGGAAAGGACCTGTTATTGAAACTCTTGAAGAGATGAACTCCAGATTTAATTCCATAGAGATTTCTCAAATAATAGAAGACACCAAATTTAATTTATTAAGTTTAGATGAAATACATTATTATTTGAAAGAATTTGATACATTGGATGAGTATAAAAGATCAAATATTGTTGATAAATTAGTATATTTTCAAAAATTGGAAAAAAAAGAGGTTTATCCGTTTCTGGAGTATATTGTTAGAAATAATTCCTCTGGTGCTCAGCTTGTTTTTACACAGCTTATTAAAGACAAGAACTACCCCATTGAGAAAAAGCATCAGCTATTAGACAATGCTATGAAGGATAGTGACTGGGTGTCATTTTATAACTTTATGAATGGCATTTTTCTAAATAACCCCTCTATTCTGAAAGTTGAAAGGTATCTAGAGTTTTTGCTTAAAAGTGAATATCCGGTTTTCAGATTTCTAGGTGTAAATGCATTATTCTTCTCTGAAAATACTTTACAAGAAAAACGGCTAGATGGAATTTTAGCCAAAGAGGAGAATCCAAATGTAATTGCTGCAGCTATTAGAATTAAAGCACTAAGTGGAGGATTAAATTTCGATAATGTTATTAATTTCTTTAATTGGAAATTTCAATTCAAAAGAATGTATATGAAAGAAATTAATATTGGTGCTACAAGAGATATTGAACTTACAGTTATCTCCACACCAATGAATGAAGATCTTAAATTTGAAATAAAGAATAGAATGTATTCCTTTGGAATTGCCACTAATCATTTTACTTCTTTTCTGCAGACATTGCATACAAAATACGGATACAAAAAGAGTAAAATGTATCCCTTTGATATAATTAAAAAACTTAGACAAAAAGAGAATTTGAAAGATATTGAATTTGAAATACCAAATTGGTTAATCATTGGATTAAAAAACAAATATGAACCTCTAATTAGAGCATCATTGGTATACTTGATTGCATATTTAATGGAAATAAAATCGATAAATGTAAATACTATTGTTGAGCTCATCAAACCATTAGATGAACACGATGATAAAGAAATAAAAGCATATAGTAAATTTCTTCTATCATTGTATCAAGAAGGTTATTTCCTTAATTGTTTAAATGAAATATCCGAATTCACAAATATAGAACAATTAGCTCTCATATGGTCAATTTCACTAAATACAGATTTTAGTGTTCATAGAAAAATTTTCAAAATACTACCTTCACTATCTGAACGTATAAGAGAGTTATATTTCTCTTTTATACCTCAAACCAATGAGTTATTCTATTTATACTTAGAGGAAATTACAAAAAATCCAACAGTTGCTTATCCAGAGTATGTCTCACAATTTGAAAAACATAAATGGGGATTCTCACCAAGAAAGGAGTATATTCCTGGGAGAGATGTTCTATTCACTTGGAATTACGTTTTTGCAGATTCAATTATTTGGACTCACATAAAGAAATCTCTTAATATAAACCCAAATGATAAACCATATCCTGAAGATATAATTGATAAATCAATGAATTGGTTATCAAAATTGAATACTCAACCATTTGATATTTTGGGTACAAAAATATATCAAATTATCGAAGAAATGTTAGATTCAAAAGATTCAATTATTTGTTCCCTTGGAATATTATTATCATCCATGACTAAAAAATTTCCAAAAAATTTCTCATCAAAGATAAATAATGAAAGCTGGGTTAAAGCTAATATTTATTCTTTATTGATGTTATTTGATGATTTACCACTCGATAATTCTTTAAAGATTATTCAAATTGGTTTGAAATCAAATCATCCAATAAATGTCTATTTGGCATTAAAGTGTATAAAATTAGAATTTGGATTCAAAAAAGTAATCGAATTATTGGATAAGAAGCTATTACAATTTGGCTTGCACAATGATCTATATTATCATGATAATCGAATCAAAATCATTGAAGCTATTCGTTTATTCTGGAAGGAGAATTGTAATCAATTACTGAAAGAAGATTTTGATTTTGTAATGAAATGGGCTGCTGAGACAAATAGAATCATTTGGTTATCATGGGAACAAATTCAACGTAATACTTTGTTTGATATTCTAAATTGGTCTCTTGAAAATGAAGAGAACCAAAACTTGTATTGGACTATTACCCATGTTTTATTTAGCAGAATTTGGTTCTCAAAAGGACTGCCTTGGAATAAAAGATGATGATATTTACGAACATTCAAATTTACACCCAAGCTACAATTGAAATGGTATTAGATAATAGCTTAGTTCAATGGTTCCACCCAATTTTGGATAGTTTATGCTTTGCAATATAATTTTGTTCGTTTCGACAGTGATTGGAGTTATTAACTTCATTGAGTTTTTACCCACCATTTTTGTTATCAAAACTATATAGTAGCTTTCATTTACCAGTTGCTCTCCATAAACTACAAATGCAGTTAGGTTATCGTAGATGTATGTTCCACGTGGGTTTAAACTGGCAGGGTACTCTTGATAGCCAAATTGTGCATTTGATCGTATTTTGAAATCATACCAAATTGATCCACTAAAACTATCGCTTATATTTAGATCCACTATTATCATTGATAATTTCTGCATCTTATCCTGCTGGTTCTGATAATATGAATTCACACTGACTGGTATGACTATCGAACTAACAACCACTATTCCTACTATTGAAAAAAACAATATCTTTGTTTTCTTTTCTCGATCCATATGAAGTTCTCTCCTAGGCTATACTTTGTTCATCTGTTATATTAATCTTTTTTTTATAAAGTTGAATTTTTTTCTAATTATCTTTTTATCCGGTTATGTTTCTTACTTTATCCATTTTCGAGCTGAACGAGCTCTACGATATAGCATTGCTCATGCTGAAGAATAGATGCATCTCAGCTTCCCTAGTAGGTTGGAGTTTTCCTCTTTTCCTTACCGACGTTGAGAATATTTTCCACCTAAATAAGAATTCAAGCGGATTGCAGAAGGAGGAAATACAGTAAAAGTGGGAAACCAACACCAAAAGCAAGTAGGGATGCAAATGAAACAAAATATTTCACCCATTTCTTTGTTACTGTTCTTACATATCCGGCCGATCTTCTCGAGATAGAATATTTCCTAAATTGCCAATTTGTTAAAGGTGTTACCGGTGGATCATATTTCTTTCCTTGTGGTTTTTCTGTAATGCTTAGTAAATGATTCCAAGTTTTCACTTGTAAAATACATCGATACTCTTCAAATGGGCTATAACCAAGTTCTTGGTCCTTCGTTTTGTTGTAGTATTTTTCCCCTTTCTTTTCTATTTCTGTGAATTCATGTCCGGGAGCTTCTATTGTTGACCGTTCCTTTTTTTATGGACAAATAGGACATTTATCCATCACCAGTCACCACAACAAGTCCAGAGGATTTGTTGCAGCTCATCTCTGAGCCCCCACTAGGAATAGTTGAGTGGAGGGTTCCCGAGTCCATGTAGGGCACGGGGCTAGTGTCTTTAAGACTTTTAATTTTAACATAATCTATGAAGCTTGCACGATAAATGTTCACAGAAGCATTATAGTCTCTGTCTGCAGTGAAACCGCATTCGGGGCAGTGGAAGAAGCGACCACATTTGTTCTCTAACAGATTGTTTGGTCCTTTCACTTTCAAGCCTTTTGCGCTGCATCTTGAGCAGTGACTGGAAGTATTCCAAGGACAAACTTTCACAAGTGTTAGCCCTTTTTGTCGGCACTTGTAGTCTAGGAGGAAGACTATTCTTCCTCTTAGCCAGTAGCTTAATTTTCTTGACCAGGATCTCTTTCCACGAGGAGGTTTGTAATCTCGCAGGTCTTCGATAGCGATTTTTGTGCACTGCCATTTTTGGGCAATTTCTATGAGCTTGTTTGTTGTATAATGAGCCAATTCTTCTCCTAAGCGATTTCTTTTTTGGTAGAGCTTGCTTCTCTCTTCTTCTCTTCGAGCGACTTTTATTTGCTTGCTTGGTCTTTTCTTTTTCTGCTTGGATAGTTGTCGTTGTATGCCGGCAATATGCCCATATAGTCTTTCTATGTGCCTGTATTGTCCACCGATCATATTGATGAAAATTGGCTTGGAAATTTGTTTTCCATCCTCACAAACCACACATGTAGCCACTTTTTTCAAACCAGGATCTACTGCAAGCACTCGCTCTTTTCCTTCTTTTGGTATCGTTTCTCCTGGGTATTCCCATGGAAACTGTAAGAAGAAGTATTCGAGCCCTGCTTTCAAGTTCTTGGTTCGCAAAGTAGGTTTTAATGGTTGAGGATATATTGCTTGTGCGATTTTTTCTTCTATTTTTTCGGGCACGAACAGTGTTTGTTCTATCCAAACCCAATCGCTTCTCTTTTTTGGTTCCAAACTTGTTGGTAGCTTTATCTCTAGATTGATGGTTTGTTTTTCTACAGTATATTTTATTGCTTGGTCATCATCTGGTGCGTAAGGGAAAGTGTATCGTTTTATTTTTGGTTTCACAAAGTCTGTGTAAATGAAATTAGAAAATGCCTCTCCGAGTCTTTGGTGCAAATTCTTTATCATTTCTATTGTTTGCTCGATCATGACTTTCTTGTATCGGTAGTAAGTTTTTTCACCATTCTTTGCGGTATTTCTGCAGTGCTGTCTTACCACTGAAACCAATTTTTGTTCTGTTGTTTGTATCCCTAACCACTCGACTATTTGGATGCAATCATAGTAACAGCTCATGCGCTTATGTTGTCCTCTAATTATTCGTCCTACCCATTCTGTTACTCCTCTTAGTACCCTGGAGGGAAGATATACTCCTTCTGTTTTCGCTTGTGCTTCGTTGATTGCTTTGTATGCATTGAGTTTGCTTTCACCTATCCTTGTTATCCATTCTTCTGACCATATTTTATCGAGGAGGTCTTGAGCAGTTTTTGTCGTTAACTCTTTGAACCAGTTTAATCTTTCATCTTGTGTCATTTTGAATTGGTAGCTATTGATTGGATTATTTTTGTTTCTCTTTTTCTTGTTGGAGGACATTTTTTCTTCGCGTTTACTGTTGTTTAGCTAGATATAATTAAATTCTCTAAGGAGATTACCGAAAGTATTAGAGATTTGTTTAAAAGAATAGTTGAACGAATAGCTAAACGTACAGCTTTTCTAAGAGGTATTTAATAAAGGAAGTGGGAATAACCTTCTAGGAGAACAGCTATGCAAGACTTTCTCAATTGGCGAACGGATCCATTACTAGTGGATATTGAACCTGCCAGACCTAACCAATGGTTCACAGCAAATGAGTTAATAGAGGGAGATAGAAGAGATTCATTCATAACACCGGAAAATCAATTGCTTCTTTATCCAATCATGATCCGAAAAAACGATTTCATAACCGGGGAACGAATCTTGCAATCGTTTCCATATATTCTATTAGACACTAGAATAATTTCCAAATGTCGTAAACAATCTCTTGCATTAGCAGAAAAAACCCATTATTATTTTCAAGGCTCTAATTATAATCATTCTATTCGTGATTGGCAGAAAAAGTTCATCAGTTATTTAGAAGAACAACAACGCCTGCCTTTTCCTCTATTTCGACTTTATGATGATTGGTTAGATTATATAAAAGAGAAAAAATTTGCTCGATTCCAATCTGCTCGAGGAGAGAATTTTCAATTACCACTTTATCTTTCCGAGGACTTGGCTTATCTTTCCGGTGTGGTTATGGGTGATGGTCATCTGGCGGAATATTTTGTTAATATCATTGATTCTTCAAAAGAGCACATTCTAAATTTAAAAGAAAAGCTTGAAGAGCAATTCAATTCCAAAACGGAATTTTTCAAACAACCAAACGCTAAAGCTTGGAATGTCAATATTCTAGGTAAATGGATCGTTCGCTTCTTTAACTTTATTTTATCACAACCAATTAAAGAGAGAAAATATCCTGCTCTTAGAGAACCATTTATTTTTCGAGAGAATGAGTATTTTCGCAGTAGGTTTTGGTCAGGATTGATGGATGCAGATGGTACCTATAAAAGAGTTATTGGATTTAGTTCTGCATCCAAACAACTTCGATCTGACTTTTCTAATTACTTAGATGAAAACAATATAAAACATCGATTTTATGAGTATAGTGTTTTTGGTGGAACTACTTTTAGTATAACTATTGCAGGTCATTCAAGAAAGCCATTTGCTCAACAAATAGGTTCAAATCATCCAGATAAACAACAAGAACTGCAGTTACTATTACAGAAAAAAGTCTATCGATTTTCACCTCGAATTACTACTCTCAGAAAAAAAAACTCATGGAACGAGCAAGTTCAAGACTTTTCTAAAGATGCAATCCTTGATGGTTTTTTTAATCTTTCATTAATTACCACTCTACAAATTTTAGATTTAGGTAGTGATATAAAATCACTGCGAAAAAAGCACAAGGAAAAACAAAAAGAATTAGCTTCATATTTAGAGATTACCCCTAGTTTACTTTCAAAATATGAATTAAATAAAACAGCACTTCCAATTTATATTCTTAAAAAGATACTTTCAAAATACAATGTTTCATTTAATCACTTTTTTTCTCAATTAAGTAATTTAATTTTCCGTTCTACAAGTTCTAGTTGTCAGTTTCCATTAAAACCAGAAGAAAGGTTATTGACTTTAATTAGAGGATTACAAATTATGCCAGAAAATTATTTTCGAGTTATAGGATTGAGAGAAGTGTCAATTGAACATTATAAGAAAGAAATTAGTGATTATTTTAAAATTAATGAACCTATAACAGATGTTTTTCATAACGCTTGTTTAGTTGAATTGATTCGATCATTTTGCTTAATCCGAAATTAAAGTAATGTTTTGATTCTAGACAAAAAAAAGTTAATAATTCGCACTTTGGGGTGCGTTCGCATCGACGCTACTCATCGCTTACAGCGATTCCTCACGCGTCAGAGCGATTTTCTATTAGTTTTTTGTATAAAAAAGTCAAAAGTTTTGAAATACAGCTAATCAGAAAGGAATGTCATTATTTTTGACGTTTATAAATGAAATAGATTTTTGGGCTTTTTTAGTCATTTTTAAAGAAAATTGGCTAGTGTTTAATAGTTAAGGGTTAAATTTCAGGAAATTAGCAAAAAAGACTGAAAAAAGTGTTAAAATGAGGTTTTTCTATGAGTAAAGCTGTTTCTTCCACAAAAAAACTTCCTCTTTGTCTTTCTATGGGTGTGACAGAGGTGCTAGAAGGAAGGGAGAGCATAACAGGTAAAGACCTTCTAGATTATTTTTCTTTACAGGATAAAACATCTTTTCTTACTAACACGAAAAATTTTGTTCTTGTTTGTGGAAATAAACAGAGACCAAATGACTATGAGCCTAACAAATTCCTCGGCTCTTTTGGTGTTCGAAGAGCACTAGCAATGAAGAATTACACTCGATTGCCTGTAATTATTGTTACCAATAACCGTTTTGAAACTTCTATGCTTATTGAGCAGTTTAATAAACTAACTTCTTGTTTCAAACTATACACATCAAAGAAAAGTCAAAGAGAAAATATTAATGAAGAAATTAAAGCGGACTACCCGAATGAAGCAGACTTTATACTGACAACATATAGCTCTTTCTGGGATCAAACAACAAACAAGGATGATCCATCTTCAGAACAAATTATCTTAATCAATCCATTAAGACTAAAATATATCATCGAGGATGTAGGCAAATTAGATGTCATTTTTGGCTGTATACATAGGCATAAGCGAATAAGACCGAATTATTCCTTCATTCTTGATGAAGCACACTACCCAATTCTATCAAAGAAAGATTATCAATTCTTATTTAAAGCAGGCAATAGTCTTTTCTTTAGATGCAAAGAGAGAATGCTTTTAGAATATAATAATCCATTCAGAGAAGCTATTTCTCACCTAACTAGTGATCAATTCCAGCTATTTATTTTCACAGATCTTTTTAGGGGAAGAAAACTGATAAAAGAACTGGTTAAAGAGTTCAAATCAACTTTTACTTATAAAATGTACCTCTACAGTAATGGTATTTTTCCAACAATTGATGAAAAATTGCCTTCAAAAGAACTTCTTAAAGAAAAGAATAGGCTTGATAAGAAAGTTTTAAGTGGAATTGTAAAACAAATACATTTATTCACAAAAGGAAGCAACACCAAAACGATAACAGGAAAAGTAACTTACAGCGATTTTGATTTTAACGTTGGCCTCAGTAAACAAGAGATATCTCGAACGTATTCCTGGGATAAACCAAAAGAAGCAGCAAGATTCCTTCCGGTAGTCACTAAGGAAGAAGGAAGATTCAAACTTAGCGCTCTAGGAGAAGAAATATTTGGTGTGTCATCATGGTTTAGTGGTGTTGAGGACAATTTTAGCGAACTTTTAGCTCACTTTTCTAGGATCCTTTACAAAAACAAGAAGGAAAACCACAAATTTTCCGTGAAAGAGATAATCATTTTTTATCTTCAAATGATAGATTGCAATTATGAAACAGTGAAAAGATTTGAGGAGGCAATTCCTGAAAAGTTAGACACAGAAAAAAAGAATGACCAAATGATCGCAATCCTTGAAAAGAAATTCAAGCCACTAGTTAAAAATTTCAAAAGAGTTTCAGCAAAAAAAATCCTTGGTGCTTTTGAAAAATTAATGAATACTGAAGCATACATTTTCTATCAACAATTCAAGAATTATAAGAAAGAAGAGAAACGTTCCTGGGAAGAGAGAAGGAGAAAAGCGGTCCTAAGAAAAGCAAATTATCAGCCCTTAGCTGTGAAATTCACAGGTGATTATTATCACATGTTTTGGCAAGACGCCAAGAAGTTATTGGAAGAATTAGTTGAAGAAGGGCGACTTGTCAGGATTATTTCTTACAATGGTAGAGGAAAACCGATACTAAAGTACCTTACTCAAGAATTACTGGATGCGAACCCTCATTTCCAAAAGAATTGCGGGAACTGTCAATGGTACAATCAACGCTTCAAAACATGCACCTTTTTACGTTTAAAACAAGCGAAAAACCCGAGTACAATGACAAAAGAAGAATTTGAATATGCTAATGATACACTAAGATTTGAAGCAACTGCTTGTGAGAAGTACATAGAAAAAGATGATTTTCAGTCGATGGAAGGCAATGTTAAGTTCACTGCTACCGTTGAGAAGTTAACTAAAGATATGAAGAATATATCAATGAGCTTTTTATCAGGAGATATTGCAGAGTACAAGTATCATTGTCTTTCTTGCCAGGAACAAATAGAAGAATTTGGTACAGGTGATAGAATCTTCTTTCCAAGGAGAAGAATTATTTGTCCTAACTGTTCGACAGTTTATCTTCAACTAAAAGATCGGAAAAAAGTAAAAGTGAAAATGGAGGAAAGAGATCATCAAAGAAGCTTATACTTCAAAGAAACTGGGACCATTACTGACGTTTTGAGGAAGAAAGATTCTGCTCGTGTTTTTGTCATACATGACATAGATAGTGCTAGATTAAGAATCAACGAAGAAAATGATGAGCCACCTTATTTTCTAGTGATAGGTAAAAATGAAATAGCTCTGGATTTGGTGCAGTTTGTCTATTTTTCAGGTATACGTCATCAAGAATTAGAAGAAACAATGTGGTTACTAGCGGACCTTGATTCTGAAAGATACAAATACAAAATTAAGCGAACAGAACAAAAGTCAAAGAAGAAAAAAGCAAAAAGTCGATATAAAAGACCCTTTTCAGCTGAAGACTATTCCAATATCATAAAAATAATCAAAAAAAGCTCCGATAAAGAAATATTCAACCATCAATTTTTGGAAGCAAGGCTTATCTCAAATATTGCTGGAATGTTATCAATAAAATATGAAATAGAAATGGAAAGCTTCTCTGACTGGCATTACAATCACCAATTGTTGGAAATGGTTGATTTGCATATGAAAGTAATTGGCGGAGAAGTAAAGTCAAGCTATTATGGAACTCAATTAGAAGCACTTAGCAACAAGCACTTTTTTGACTTTTTGAAGGGAGAAGCTGCGAGAGTAGGTCTCTGGTCAAAAGGGCGAGTGAATAGCAGGCTAGTGATAGATATGCTTAAATCCTTCAGCCAAAAGGTTAGTAGTGCTTTTTCACCTTTAGATGCTTTACTGAATCAAATGTTGCGCTCATTCAGAGTAGAATTAGATCCGTTGTTTCACAGGATGGGCATGGATCCTGCAATGTTAGGTCCAGGTTTGTTTCATAGACGAAAAACAAAATCTGATATTGACCAGCTAGGTTTTTACTTCGACTTAATAGAAGCTGTGCGAGTTCTAGTGCTTGTAACTATTGTTAAAGCTATTCGAGATGGCACCCTCGGTTTTGATGATTGTAAATACGTACTAGGTGAGGATGGACAAGAGATCTATCAAGTGAAAGGTTCTTCCCTGGATAAATTCACCAATCTGGTTTCAGAAGCTCTTGAACAAACCGTTTCACATCAAGGGCAAAGAATGACTTTTAAACAAGCTTTTGAATTCAATCTTTTGTGCTTAAGAGTTGCTTTTGAAAAATGTCTTTCAGAGATAGAAGAACATAAACAAATTACTTTGAAAAAAATCAAGAAGTGTTTTGATGATTCACTTTTTATTTCATTTACTTTCTGCCCTGAAGGACTAGAAGAGAAGTTAATAGATTTAAATCGATTTGCAAGTAAAGAAGGAGTAATTTTCTTTGGAAAAGAACAAGAAGTTTTGGAACGAAAAGAAACAAGAGAAAAATATAGAAAAGAAGTAAAGAGTCATTGGTACAACGAAAATGTGATTAAAAAGCTAAATGCTTTTCGGTTGACCAAACATCAAATTAAAGAGCAAGATAGAAGTTTGCTTGTTATTTTGTTGTTATTGTACAATACTTTTGAAAGAGATTTTACAATTGATGAATACTCAACTAATCATTTTAAGGAATTACTTGGAATAACTCAAAACCAAGTACAGAGATTACTTGATCAAATGGTTTCCAGTGGATTGCTTCTTCGAGAGAAAGTAAATAGAAAGAATTTCTACGAGTTAAATCTTAAAAATCTAAATGTTAAGGACTTTCGTTTTCTTCTTGGAGTAAATCTCTCTTTAGAGGAACATCTTCAAAGAGAGTTTATCATCAATATTCCTCCTCATTTAGAGCGAGTTGAAAAGATTATTTCTCAAATCAAATTGCTTCCTACTAATCAACAAAAAGTCATAAGAAGTAATTTTTGGTTTGATTGGGAACCAACAGAAATTATTCGAAGAGTAATTGTTTGGGCAGAAGAGAAAGCTGTAACTAGTAAAGCATTTTTCAAAATGATAGGTGATATTCATGGTAAAAAGCAGTTACATTTTTAACAAGAAAGAAATCTTCCCGATTAATCCTGGTAAACCCCGAAAATGGATCACTATTCATAACCTTCCTGCTACTGAACCAAGGAAAATAACTGGTCTCACATGGCAAGAAGTACTACCTGGTTATGCTCAAGCTTTAGCAGAAGTGATCGAAGAAATAACTGGTAGTAAGAACCCCTATGAGCACCAAGAACAAGCAATAAAGCATTTATTGAATAATTCTGCTAATAAGAAATGCCTGGACCTCATAATTAAAGGTGGAACTTATTCAGGAAAATCACTATCTTTCATCGTTCCTGGTATCATCAAGCAAATAAATGAGGAAACGGATTTTACAGTCATTTTTTACCCTTCGAAACAATTACTCCTAGACCAATTTGAAAGAGTGAAAGAGTATTTGGTGAAATTCGAGGAAAAAACAGGCATCAGATTAATTTGTGAAAAGTACAGTGGAGATACTGGAAATACTAATTACTCTAAAGGGGTAGCTCGTGTAAATGATCAAGAGCTGAATAATTTAGAACAGAACCCGCCGAATGTCTTGCTTGCCACTTTTGACAAATTTTGGCATCATTATGAGAGTGGGAACAGCAGTCCGTTAATAAAGAAAATAGCATCTGCAAATTATCTTGTTTTTGATGAGATACATGCATTTGACGGTTACGCTGCAGGTAACATTAAGGGCTTTATTGCTATTCACAAGAAAGCTAATCCTCAGGGGCAATTTATACTTTCCTCTGCTACTATAGCTAATGTTGAAGGATTCAGAGACGATTTCTTGCCTAATGCTAAAATAATTACTTGCCCACCAGTGAGAGGAGAACAAGTGTATGTTGGCACAACAATTGAACACACAGTTTCACTGCTTGCAGATTTCTGGAAAGAAATGGAAAAAATGCCAGGAAAAACCGGTCTTGTTTTCCTTGATTCGAAAGAAAACATCGAATTATTAACAGACCTACTCTGTAGGAAACTCAAGCAGGATGACCCTTTCTTTGATCCTGACACTGTGCAGATGATCCACGCAGATTTGGAATATTATCATCGTAAAAGAGTGCAAGATGAGCTTCGAAAAGGAAATAGAAATATTATTAGAATTCTCATCTCTTCCTCAGTCTTGGAGCTTGGTGTAAATATCCCTAACATTCAAACAGTATTTAATATTGGCATTCCGATAACACAGAAAGATGGTATTATTCAAAGGATGGCTCGCAATCGCTCTGTTCCCGGTGAAAGAAGAACGAATGTTTTTCTGTTCGACCTTTCTAAGAAACGTGACAGTTTTTACTGGAACAATAAGGAAATCCTCAAGGACATTCTTGAAACGAATGCTTGTAACCCTATTCTTTATCCCAAACTTAACCCGAAGATATTGGCGGGGCAAATTATCTTGCACCTTAGATACGGTATTAATGACTTTGGAGAGATAATGCAATTCTTCCTTGATCAAGGACCACAAGTTTATCGCTTAGCAAGACAACAATACACTAAACTTGTTAGTTTAAATGTCCTGAAAAAAAGCAGCGATGGTAAAGTTCTCTTCACAAGCCAAGGAGAAAAAAAGCTAAAAGTGCAAGCAAAAAAGAAAAATCATCTTGTTCCGTTCTCCATACGAGCTATTAAAAATAATTGGTCTATTAAGAAAAAATTTGGAGAAAGTTCTTACTGGCATGAAAATAGAAAATCTAGTCTTGGTAAGATCTCTACCAAGGATGTTTTAAAGAAAGGATTGCCTGACAATATTATTACTCGTAACAAAAAACAGTATCTTGTTACGGATAAAGATCAGCAATTAAGAACTATTTACGTTAAAGAATTACTTTCTAAAGAAAAAAGTGCTGGAAATTTTTCCGGAATAACTAATCGTTTACTTGACCCTCAGATAACTCCTGGTGTTTTCTCTAAGAAAGTTAAAGGAACAAAAATAGTTGACATTAGTTTTGGTCAAGTTTCAATTAAGCAACAACCTTTAGCTATTGTTAACTCTAATCCCGAAAAAATTAGTTCTAATAATACTCATGTAAAGGATAACAAGAACTTTTTTTGGCAAGAATTAACCCCAAAACGCTCGGAAGAATTGGCTAATACTGAAAAGTCAGATGGATTAGCCATTACATTAACTTCTGATATTCCAAAACCAAAAGAACTTACAACTAAGAAATTACTAGAATATTTTGGGCGCGTCCTACAAGTTGAGATTGAAACCGTTCTTTCAATTCCAGGTAGTGAATTCGCACTTGCGATTAATACTAATCAATTAGCAATTTATGATAAAGGAGACCCAAATGGAAACTCAGAGTATTTGTTTAGTCATTTACAAAAAGTCGCTGCTCGAACGCTCAAAAGATTGACAGATTGTTCTTGTGAAAATGGTTGCAAAAATTGTTATGGTGAAATTCTTGGCTTATTTCCTAAAGGAGTAAAAGAATCACTAAAAATACTTTTCAAGGATTTAACGCTGATTTCTGAAGTGGAGTTTGATGATGAATTGTTGCATGAAATCAATCCTGAGCAAATGAATTTCAAAGAAAACAGAATTATTGCTTTTTCAGATATTCATCTTACAAACAAGCTTTGTTTCCAGGAAGAATTTTTCGAAGCGCTCAAAGAGCAGAGTAAACAAGCTGATATTATCATCATCAATGGTGATTTATTAGATACTATTTCAGAAGATAGTTATCAGGCTTTTAGTGAATTCAAAAGCATGGCTATACGTGAAGGTTTTTGGTCGAAACTAGTTCTGATACGCAGTTCTTCTATTCATGACGGCAATCTTGAGCAATTCACAGGTTTCCTCCATCAAGATTATGTTGAAGTTGAGATCGGTTCTGAACAAGTATTATTCGTCCACGGAAATAGGATCGGCATAAATCCTAGTTTAGTAGATAAAACAAGTATAGGAAAAGCTGTCTTTGAAGCAAAAAAGGCTTTAATAAAGCCGGGCAAGATTTGGCTTCCTGTTATTCTCCCTGAAACTCATCTTGTTATTGGCCATGTTCATCTCCGATTTTATAATGAACGCTTTCGAGTTTATGGTTCTGGTCACTGGACAAAAAAAGGTGACCCTTACAATCAACGATGCATGATAATTCTTGACCCTAATTCTTTAGATGTGCCAAAAATCGTTTCATTTGATAACTATTAGTAACTTTTTTTCACATTTATCTTATGTCCTATTTGTCCATATTTTGTGGCAACAGTTGACACCCTTAATTATATCACTTGTTTTCAGAACAGAATAATTTCTTCGTTCCATACCTGTTAATTTCAAGCCGGTTAGAAAAGCAATTAACCCTAGAGTAGGTCCGATGAACACAATAATAGCTATTACATTCATAGTTTCCACGACAAAACTCAACTCTGTAGTGATTAGGATGTTATTTCTACTATTTGAATTATGCCACAAATTACTTGCAGTCTATATTTGCTATTTTTGACTTTATTCAGTTACTATGATAACATTATTCAAATGGATAAAGGAAATTATTACTATGCCAACGATAGCAATTAGTGATATTGATATTTATTATGAGATTCTTGGAAAAGGTCCCTCATTGCTTTTTATTCATGGTGGATGGGTTAGTCGAAAGATGTGGACCCCCCAAGTGAAACATTTTTCAGCTAATTATCAAGTTATTACTTGCGATATTAGGGGTCATGGACGTACTGGTGGTTCTTTAAAGAAGAGATATTCAATGGAACTCTTTGCTTCTGATATTGTAGAGATGTTAGAGAAGCTTCAAATAAATGAACCAATTATCGTTGGACTTTCAATGGGTGGAATGGTTGCTCAGGTTTTAGCTACAAAATATTCCGATTATCCCATCAAAGCACTAATTTTATCTGATACTGCTATTTCCTCGGAACTTACCTTCAATGACAAATTAATAAAATATCTTTTCGCTCCAAAATGGTTGTTCTTATTAATAGTGCGATTATTAGGAGTGAAAAGATATGCCAACTTTGCTTTCTGGTTTGCAAAAAAATCTCGCGGTGAGAAGTGGGTTGGCGAAGATGAAAGTATTATTGACTATGAAAAAGAAGAGATGAATAGATTTGACGTTAAAGAATTTAACAAGATATTTAGTGCTATCTATGATTATAAAATTCAAGATCTTTCAAAAGTCAAGGTTCCCACTTTACTAATTAATGGTGAATTTGAATCGAAATCTGTTTTTCAACATGCTAATAAAATGAACGAATTAATAGAACATTCCACTATGAAAATAATTGCTAATGCAGGTCATACCTCAAATATGGAAAATCCTGATGAATTTAACAGAGTTTTAGCTGAATTTCTTCTTAAGAATAAATTATGAAAATCTCAACCATGAAAAAGATCATCAGTTGTGTCAAAATTTTGTTGTTGTTCGTCTTCTTCTTGCTCCTTTCTTTTGTTATTAGCAATATAACCATAGATACTATTTGATAGGAATATTAGTGTAATTGAGCAAGCAAAAACACTTACAATAATTGAACCAGCATGGGGCACATCATCTAGAAAAAGCATTATTACGCATGCTATTGCTATGATAAGAAACACTATAGAAACAACCAGTAGTTTATTCCTTTCACCTATTGCATTACATTTGAAAGAACAATAATATGGTGGATCGTTACGTCTATATCGTGTTCCACTATGAAAACTACTTATCGGTGATTTCCCACAAATCTTACAAACCTCTTCTTTGTCAGAATAACCCAATACCAATTTTCTCCTTTGAAATATTTCATCTATAAATATTTAATACTAAAAAATAGAAATCTTGGATATGTTTCTATTAGTTAATTTTTAGATTTACTTTTTCATTCTAGAAAAAAGAAAAATTATTCTTGCGTACTAAATTTTTTGTGCTTGTCAGTATCAATTATTTTTTGTGTTACTAAACGGAATTTAATTGAAGTTTCTATAAGAAAAGCGAGAAAAACTGCAGCTAAAACAATATGAATAATAAACAATACTAGAAACATTGGTTCAGTGTTAGCATTTAATACAAAACCGTTACCTATAATACATTGTTCAATTATTAGTGCATCTGAATTATAGAAAATGAATTTTAGCAAAATTATTGGATAAGAAAAGAATCCAGTAAACAATCTTCGATTCTTATAGCTAAAATTACCAACCATTTTTGTATGAATTATTGATATTGCATAGAAAGAATATCCGATGAAAATATATCTAACAAAATAGACTATTTCGAAAACAATGTATGATGATTTCACTAGTGAATCAGTAACATCCCAATTGCTACTAGTATATATAAAGAACACTAGGAGGAAAATAGCTATTATTATATCGATAATTATTGCTATTAACTGACCAATAACTAAATTTCTAAAACCGTTTTTGACATTATCATCATTTATTTTTGTTCCAAATCTTTTCATTATACTTAAAACAATAGCCAATGAGGTTATACTCCCACCCAAGAAAATTACTAAACTTATAGCATTATTGAGCGAAAAAATCATCACACTATATAAAATAAAACTTGTAATTATCACTGAACTACAAGATTTCAAAAGATTATAAGCAACATAAGGTTGATTGCCGAAATGCGAAATTGTATAATTAGAATAAGCTTCAGACATTATTTCTCTAAATCCACTAATAATAATTGTATACAACCTAGTATTTAAAGCGAATCATTTGAATCCCAGTTTTTATTGAAGAATCATTTTCGACACTTGATTGCGCTTCCCTAGGTTTTCATTTGTAAAAAAAATTAATAGCATTTCTTTAATAGAAAAATAATTTATTATTGGAAGATCTATTATTTATATTCCAATAATGAACTTTTTTTTCAAACTAAAATCTCTGTGTTTATGGTTGCAACCTTCTTTTTAGATCCTTATTTCTTGTAACACGAAAATGTAGATAGAGTAAGAATCCTCCAGATAGAACCGCAGGCACTAGAACATATAACGACCACCCTAATTTGAGAACACTAAAGAGATAATTTGTAACACATACATCAACTATTAGGCAAATTATACTTGTTCCAAATAAGATAAAAGCTGGTATATTCAATCCTTTATTTTTTGATTTCAAAGTTCCAAATGCAATTATGAAGCTTGCTACTCCAATAGAGGCAATTATTGGCAAGGCTACTCTAACATACCAATTTAAGGTTCCATTATCTATTAGATCAATAACTAAAAAGTAGACTAATAATGGAATAAATTCACCTGCTGCTAATACAACAATTTTATTTGGAAAAAGCAGTGGTGCTGAAATCATAAACCACATAAGTAACAAAGTTGCAGTTGGGTATAGTGCCCAAGTAACTGTTTGATCTATTATGAGGTTTGTTGTTATTGATATTATTAGTGGAATAACTAGTACAACGCTTGTAATTTCAAAAGCTAGCAACCGTTTCTTCTTCTTCTCTTTCGGTGGTTTTTGTTCATCCTTTGGAACATCATCCGGATATTTGCTTTTATAATCGGGTTTTTCTTCATCAAGTGGTTGTAATGTAGTATTACATAGTGGGCATTTTAGTATATTTGCTTCCACTTCTACACCGCATCTTGGACAGTAGGTCATTGGACTATCACCAAATAATTTTTTATTATTATTTTGCTTCTCTGCCTATGCTTCAAGCCTTCTCGTCTTCGAGGTGGTTGTCCTCTCAGAGAGAGCAGTATCATGGTCAGTGAAGGAAAGCATCTCAGCATCCATAGCAGTATCAAGTTCTTCTCTTCTACTTGCCGATAATGAGATAATTTCATTATGTATTACTAATTTTCCATTATAAAAGTCATTTATTGCTAAATTTACCATTAACAAAAGATGATTTTTCAAGTAATTTTTTCCATACTGGAAGGATTCTACTATCCTTTCAAGATTATCTGAAAGAAGGAGATAATTATAAAGTTTTAGATGATTAACTTGATTCACTTCAATATCTTTTTTTAATTGCTGAAAGTCAATCTTCCCTTTTGACTTGTCATAGCGAAAGGTTGTCTGGTATGGCTTCTTTCGAGTGATGTAAGAGGCAAGTCTATCGTAATACTGCACTATTGGTAGGAGCATATTGGTACTTCCTTCTCCATTGTGGTGGTTTAGACAAGCTTCTCTAACTTCTTCATCTACGATGTCTATCTGTTGGAAAATTTTACTGTTGTGTTTCTCTGTGTGAACAAAATCGTGTAGCATGAGAGCAATAAGCAATCTTTGTAATTCCTCAGGGTAATCTGCTCGTAAACCAGCTCGAATTTTGAATTTCTTATACTGCCATGTTTGATTACAAGAAGTACATCGTTTGCGTTTAGAATTTTTATCATAGATTGTTGTTGAATTCTTGCATTGAGGACATTTCTCAGATAAAGGAACGGTTACAGTAGGATCTGTTTTTGTAAAATGCTTGATTTCACATGATTCCCAAAGGACTCTACCATACCCTTCAGCAGTCTTTGGACCCAAGAATGATTTCTGGAGAAATGGTTCTATTTTCCTCTTTAGCTGTTCTTCTGAAAACCCCACACAACTGATTGTAACAAATCCTCGGAACCCATGTAAGACCGTAGGATACTGATTCTTGCCATAGACCAATTTACCTATAGTTGAAAAGAGAGGTTTAGTTTCCTTCTTTGGATCTCCGACCACTTTTACCAAACACCCGTGCTTCCAATATGTTGATTGAGAAACGACAATTGGATTCACCAACCGACCCACGAGTGTAGCAATTTTCTTTTGTTTTATTTGTATGTTTTCCATGCGTCTAAACATTCCTGTAATAGTTGATTTTGATATGTAGTTCTTTCTTCCTCAATGATAGCTAATTTCCCATCACCATTTTCTTGCCCTAATTTTCTCTCGAAAACTATCTTCTCATACGAAACATTTTTTATCTCAAGACGACCATACCCACTATTTTCTCCTCGACCAAGATACTTTAAAGAAAAAATTCCATCAATAAGTAGCCCAAGTAACCATTGTGGGAGAGATTCTGAAAATTCAACATAGAATTGAAACTCTCCACTGAAATATTGTTCACTAAAATCTTGCAAGACTTTTCCATCTCTTCGTGAAGCATGACGATTCTCAGTAGAAACATGAACAAATGAAAGGCCTTTTTGAGCAGTGATTTTATTAGAAGGTTTATCGGTTTGTACGAGAGCATCAGTCCATACTCTTATAGGGGACTTCTCACCAAGCATACCAAATAACTGTCTTACAGGGCATGGGTTCTCTCCACATTTACCCATAAGATGCTCGTTGATTAGTAAGGTTGGTTCATTGTTTCCTTGAAATCTCTCTTTCATAGTAGGAGAGCAATATTCAATTCCTCTGTTATGTAGAATCTCCATGATACTATGTCTAATTGCACCACGAACGCCTTTAACCATCCGAGAGCTTCCAAGTTCTTCTTTAAGAGTAAAGACTTGAATTTTAGCGTCGTTTTCCTTTCCTTCTGCTTTAACTTTTAGCTCGTTAAAATCATCAAGAATCAAATCTTTGTTGGTTAAGAGGAATTCCTCTAATTCTGAAACCTTAACATTTGTTCTACCTTGAAATTGATAGGGAACGTCTCCCCCTTTCATAAGAAAGGAACTTTTACCGCTACTTCCATTAAGCGTTTTCGTAAACCAAGCATATACCTTAACTGTTAAACGATTGAAAGTGTGTGTCATAATCATCATATAACATTAATGATTCATTACTTTTAAAGGTTTCTAATTAGTATTTTTAAAGAATGTTTATATTGCCGTATTCAGTAATTCTAATTTGTGGTAAAAATGAGCGAAGAAATACCAAAAATAGTATGGAAAAGGAAAGTAATCTACAATTCTGGTTCATTTCGAATATCATTGCCGATAGAAATAGCTGATGCTTTTGATATTCAAAAGGGACAACTACTACAACTGTCTGTTGAAGGAAAACGGATTATCGTCGAACTAATTGATTGAAATTTTTAGCCATATTAATTTAATTATTCAATAATCTCCCATGTGGAGCGTCGTTTATCACCGTAGGGGATAAACAGCGACTGCATGAGTCTGCTCCGAGCAAGGACATTGAAAGAAAATAACAACTATCTAATAATAGTTAAATCAAAAAGGGATCTAATTCTTTCCAAGTAATTCCTTCGCTAAACACGGTCGTAACTCTGGCTTAGATTCCCAAATTTCTTTTATCTCAGACGGGGACTTCTTAACGGTTTCTTCTGCTAAAGTTGTCCGCTTATCACACTCAGCCAGAGTGATCTCTTTTGCACACAGAGAGCATTTCTCAGCAAACGTTATCAATAACTCTCGTTCTTCTTGAGTTATATTCTTAACATCAAATGTTAATACAACAATTGCTTTTTTTAATCTACTTGTATCTTGCACTGTTTCTGTTGGTTCTTGCTTTCCTACTGAACTAATCTGTTTGTATTCCATTTCTTTAAATTCATCTAATATCACCAGTGCTAAAAATTGTTGTAATTCAGTTTCTTTCTTCCAGACTTTGGGGATGTTTTCAATCCATTGAGTGTTTTCCTCTTCTGTTATTCCTAACAGGCTTTTAGCTATACTTCTCTTATCAACAATCTCTTCTGGTGAAAGTTTAGCATAATCTATTGTTGCAGCTACTATCTCAAAAATCTGTTTTGCTTCATCTATCGTCTCACTATCGGACAGAGGATAATGAGTCATTGTCTCTTGAGGTACTTGTTTATCCGGTTCTTCTTCCTTTTCATCTTGTAGTAATTTTAATCCCATTCGCTTTTTCTCTTCGAGTGTCTTTTTATCGACTTGGAAAATCTCTCCGTAATACCTGAAGAATACCTCCAGACCATCAATTTGATCAAACTTGCTTAAAGCTGTTAGTTCTCGTATCAAATGACAGATTGAACATAACAAGAACTTATCCATTAGCTCAGGTGTTAATTCCCATTTCGTATATTTTCTAAGATATAGCTTTACTATATGTCGAAGTTCTTTGATATTGTATATTCGATCGTGTAAACACTCCGCTGTAAAATCATGTTTATCAGTAGTAGAACAAACTTTCTGTATAATTTTAGTCAATTTAGGATCTCCTTCAAGATTTTTCATAAAATCAAAAAACAAAACTTCCGGGGGTTCGGTTTCCATCACTATATCTTCCTCCTCCTCCTGTGAGAATGCTTCACCTATCTCAAAAGAATCATCATCAAAAGCAGTTTCAACTGTTTCGGGAGAACTCTCCTCGATTCTAATTAAATCCGTTTTTTTATTATTCCATCTCTTATTGATCCGTTCTTCATAATCTTGGATAGTTGCATTATTTGCATCAATATTCATCAAATAATAATAAACTAATAACAAGTTAGTGAGCAATGATTTTATTTTTGATATACCTACTTTTTTCTTTTCTCTCTCTTTGAGTATCTTCTTGCATCCAAGAACACAAAAGGTCAATATCCTAACTGAATTTTTCTTATGTGTTTTGTAGAATGTTAATCCCTCTTCTGTTCTACGCAGGTGTTTTATTATCTTACTCTCTATTACACTAATCGTTTCATCAATCAAGGTTTTGTTTAGTTCTCTATCACCGGTCTTTCCCTTGATGAATTGGCTGAGAATGATATTTTCCTCGGATACGTCCTCGATAATTGCTGACCAATCTTGCATCATACATATTGGAAAGTGGTCAATTGCTCTTGGACATGGAGCTTTGAATAACTCTTGGTAGGCTTTCTCAGTCTTGGAAATATTCTTCATAAGTTTCAGTCCTCCAATTGTAGTTTTCTCCCTTAGTATCAAAACCATACGAGGAAGTTTGTAATTTCTCAATTTCAGAGTCGTAATCGATCAAAAAACTGAAAGCTTCGGTAAACGAGAGTAATTCCTCTTTCATCAACCCTTGAAGAATCCATTGAAAAGCACATTTGGTCAAATTTCTACGATCATCATTGGTTACTGCTCTCTTCCCCATTTTCAATTCATCATCAATGCTTGTATTAACCATAATAGAAAGACTATCAAGGAAATCAGAGAAATCATCATTCAATTTCACAGAGATGTTTTCCCAACCATCGTAATCTTGTATGACAAATCTACGTGAGGATTCTTTCAAAATCTGAGCTAATTTTGTTTTCTTGAAAAGAAGACAATCACCTTTCTCTGAGAAAAGAAAACTACATTTTGAGAGGCAATTCTGCCCTAAATTTTCCACCTCTTCTTTCAACCGTGCATTATCTTGCATTTCGATTAATTCAGTATCAGCATCTTCGAGCAGATATGATTGGTTACTCAATTCAATATATTTTGGGTGAGATTTTAGCAATGAACTATACTCCTCATCGGAAAGCTTCTTTCTTGTCGGACGGATTAATTGCACTAATCTAATGGGAAACTCCTCATTGGGTAATTTGACGTCACATTGGAATTTTTTGAGAGAGTGAATGTCACGGATATCTTCATAGTTCATGTTTAAACTCAAGACACGGGAAATACAGGAAAAATTAGCAAAGAATTTACTATCAAAAATAAACTCGGTTATTTTTTCAGCGGAAACACCGATGAGAATAAAACCCGCACCATGCTTTCTAATCGCTGTAAGGCATTCCTCAGCAAATAACATATCAGCATCATCTTTTCTTTTATTGCCTTTTCCAGGAACAACGATTGATGCCTCTTCGATGAAAACCAATACTTCTAATTCAGCAGGAGCTGTTTTTAGCAAATAATTTTGTAACTGATAGAGAATGAGACTCCCTATTGCTCGTTTTGCAACATTGCTTCGCAAACTTTTGAGGTTAACAATGATATTTGTTTGTTTTAACAGATTCATATTCAAATTACTTTTATTAGCGAAAACGATCTCTCTCAGTTCTCGCTCGAAGAGATTGAGTTTATTGAGTAATGATCTCCTACTCCACTCGGGATTGATAAACTCGTTACGATTATGGTCTATGAATTCTCTGATCTTTCTTTTGAAAGACGGATAATTTCTATCTTCTGAATTCGCTTTCACTGTTGTTAATATCCCTCCCCAAAGCATTTGCTTTTGAGCTGGCGTGAATTCGGTGAAGGTTGAGTCAATGCTGAGCGTTTCGTGAAAAAATTTGTTGAGCGAAGTAATATGTTCATTTTCATTGACAAAGTCGTCTTGAAAAGGATTGATATGCAAAGGAGCATTGGGATTGTTCGCTTCAAGTATTAAGAAATCAGGGTCAGTAGCGAATCTTTTTGCATGTTCACCGGAAAAATCAAGTATTATTTTCCTTTTCGTTGGATAGTTGGAATGTATTTGTTCAATAAGTGCACTTACCCATTCACTCTTTCCATAGCCAGAAGTGCCGAAGATCCCACAATGATGGATGAAATCCTTGTAACTTATCCGTAACTGTTCTCCAGTTATCGTTTCCCCTAAAACTATCGGATGAGTTTCTATTGGTCTTTGTTCCGATGGCGGGGTGGTTATATCCTTGACAAATGGTATGCCCGAAATCGGTCTTCGATACACATCGATGATTGCTCTGCCAGAATAACCACTGATCAGTTTGTTAGTTCTATTGACAAGACGATGATTTTTGATATTCCGGAGAATATATTTTGGTTTTAAGCTCATTACTTTTATTTTGCGAGTGAAACCATCATAAGCAGAATCTAAGCTACCTAACAATTGATTTTGAGTATGTAATACTTTATCAGAATCATATCCCTTGAGTACTACAGATACTTCGCCGTGAACATAGCCACTCGTTTCCATGTCTTCGGTTTCTGAAATACGGTGTAATTGTTTCTTGCTAAGATTTCGCTCCCGACCATCTTTATCTGTGGTTCTGGGAAGCGTTTTCTTACGAAGCCAAAATTTAAGTTTAGAACCTTGGCGTAGATTACTAAAAGTATGGATCTCAACATCTTGACTTAACTTTACTATTCTTTCCACAAGTCCATCTACAGGGGTAACAAATTTCTTTATGTGCTGATTTGCAGGTTCACCAACAATACTTAATCCTTTCACTTGGAATTTAGTAGGATTACCATACTGTAAATCTAAATCCTTCTGATAGTCATCAAAATCTCCTTTTTCAAAAGGAACGATTTCCATTCCGAAATTGCTGAATGTTCCTGCTAAACGATAAAAAATATCTGACGAGGACGGATAAAAAAATATTCTTGCTTGTGACGCATAGATACAAATTTTCTCTATTCTGCCCTTAGAAGCTTTTTGATGAATTGTTACTTGTTTGAAATTCTTCGCAAGAGCTTTTGAAAGAGAAGCATTGGTAAAGTCAGTAGAATCTTCATATTCTCCTATTTGCTCGGTTGATATTCGAGTGACTTTGGCTAAAATAACTCTCTCTCTTTGAAATAGAATAATTATTCCCTTAATTAACAGCCACAATAATATACCTACTACTACTGTCACTATTATTATCAAACATATATTGATTATAAGATTTAGCAGTTTAACAGTATATAATTTACTAAAATTCTGAAAATAACTCTTGCCAAAATTATAGTTAAAGAAGAACTTATCCGCAATTCTATAACCAATAAAAAATCCTAAAACCGCTAAACTGATAAACGAAAAACCAATTAATAACTCAGTTTTTGGACTTTTTCTAAAACTATAATATTTTCCATTCGAATCCATTTATTTTCACTCTCGAGAGTTACCACTAATACTTCGACAATAAGTTTCTACTCGAGAGTTAAAAACACCACAAATTTGGTATTGTAATTCTTAAGGTTTATATTATAAAATAATACAAAATATTCTGGTAATGATTTTTTATGTCACACAAGGAGAAACAAGCACAGATAATTGGGATTTTATTTTTTCTAATCACATTAGCATCTGGATTTACAAACATATTTGCACCAGTATGGTCGTTTAGAACACATCTATAATAATCGTCTCTACGATAATTGGTTTTATTATTACTTTCATCTTTCAATTTTTCGCAAGTGAAATTTTAGGCATTCGATTTAATAGTTTAGGAAATCTTACTATAAAGTACAAGTTTACAGCTAAGCAATTCCGATTAGGATTTACAATGATACAATTTATCATAACAGTCTTTATTGTATTTGTAATTGATGAACTACTTGGAAATTTCATCGAGAATTTGGCTATAGGCTATGCTGCAACACCTGCACCAATTGTTTTTGGGATAATATCTTTTGGTGTTGCATTATTCCTACTGTTTATAGGAATCATCTATTACTTTGATGTTGAATTCAACTAAAGTTTAGAAACACTTGGTTTCTAAGATATGTTTGTTTTTTTTAGATTTACAAGTTTGAATATAAAACTAAGAACATTGCAAACAATAAATGAATTTTTAAAATAATGATTTAGACTTTCTGAAAAAAAAAGAAGAAGAAGAAAATTAGAGGTTTATGTAAGGATCTCTAAGGACTATAATCATAATTATTATACTAATATGTATAATAACGCCAATCGAGTTGAAAACTAATCCAATAATAGCTCTTTTTTTTCTCCCCTTTTTAACACTAATCGCTCCCAGAACGACTCCAACAACAACAAAAAATAATAAAACACTGTTGATTATTTTCAAACTAAGCAAGCCACCAAGCCAGCGACCGAAAAAATCAAATAGTATTACAAACCAAGAAAAGAGACCAATCTCAAAACAACCGATTACCAAAGATAGAGTTGAAAAAAGGGTGTAATGAGTATTGAGTTGATTTACTCTTTTAATGGTTTCACCACAAGAGGGACAAGTAGTACTCTCTTGATCAACTTTCTCACCACAATTAGTACATTTTCTTTTCATAATAATCACCTATTTTTTCTAAATATTTTTTTTTCATTATTTATTTTTTGTTAATTATCTATTAGAATAAAAAAAGAAAAATGTTTGGAAATATTTTAAATGTAGAATGAATGACTACCCCAATATGTCAGTGTAGTCATTTCTGATTCATCTTCATGAAGTTCGTCATTAAAATATTCCTCGATGTCGTCTCCAATAAAGGTAACACTGTATGGATAATATAACTTTAAATTGGTAAAGAACCATTCAGCTTCACAAGCATGATACCATGAATGATTATATTGCCAATAAGCATACTTGTAGTACGAAGGTTGTTCATCTGGTGTCCAAGCCATTTGATACCCCTTAGGGATATAATACCATATTTCTAAATGATTGTTATGTTGATTAGAATTCCAACTACCCATCGTGTATCCTCGACAACAATCAAGCCAAAGAAAAACATAAGTACCATCATTAGTAATTGCACTGACTTTAGTTTTATGTTCTCCTGCTCTTATGACATTTGTCCATCCAAATATACCATTATGTGATTCAGAAGTTATTGTAACATGATATCCCCATTGAAAGCTGCCATGGCAATGTACAAATACAATTAATTTATCACGATTGCCTAAGAGATTATCCGCTTCATCATACATTGCTTCTAAGAAGCCGTCATCTGTTTTAGCACAAGTTCTGGTTGGCAGATTTATCTCTGAGCCATCCATACAATACATAACACTATACCCATAATCATAAATTCCATTTGGATGTCTACATACACTACTTGGGTGTTCTCCAAAAATAAAGAGATAACCACCATGAACAAAAAATCGATAATCATTTAAATAAATTGTTTCGTAAGCTTCCGTAGCAAAGACAATTGCCCATTGATCATTTGGGCCTGTGTCTGTGGTTGTGTATGAAGACCATGACTTAACTTTTTGTTCAAGTCCAAGCTCAAATGCAGTATCTCTATTCTCAGTACCAATTTCATGATTCACCCCTCTGATAACAACAACAATATCGCTGCTACCATCAAAGAAAGGATGAAGTAACGTTTGGAATCTAATATCATTAAAGGTGATTTCAAATTTATTAAGAATGTTAATATTTGGAACATAATCAGGGATAGTAACTAAAGTACCATTGATTTCTTCAGTAATATTTCTTTCATAACCATATGATATCCCATCAATTTTCTTTATCTTCAAATACCAAATTCTTTCTTCAGCTCGTACATATTCATTGGCAGAAAAACCAATTTCCAAGAGATTCCATTTCATATTCAGTCTATTTATGGAAAGAGAATCTGAGTGAATCGCCAGACAATCTATACTCTTTGTAGGATAAAGGTCTCTTCCATTCCATAAAGAGATTTCCTTAGTCGGATGAGAAGCGTCCAATAGATCATAGCTTGGTGTTTTATATCCAATAGATAGATCTAAATTGTTAGTATTGTTGCAGTCAATATCAATTTCCACTGAAGCAGTAGAAAGCTCATTTTTAGTAAAATAAGTTTGCGTATCGAAGACTTTTGCTGTCCCTTCGACGATTCCAGGAATTTTAGTATTGGAATAATAATCTGGCAGGATTTGAAAACCTGCGAATAGCATTGTTCCAAATGCTCCTAAAACAATCACAATTGTCATCATAACAAGACTATTTTTTATCCTTTTATCCATAATCTATCTCTCCTTTCTCATAATAAAGAATGAATCATATAATTATTGGAAAGTATCCCTTTAAATTTTGTGTGAAAAAAATTATTGTCGGATGAAAAATGAATAAAATTTCATTTAACTAATTAGCTCTTTTTAAACATAATTCTCTAAGTGGTGGTTTGAGCTGTTGATAGATGCGAGGAAAGAAAATTCTGATATTAATATTGATTCTATTGATACCCATTTTCAGTAGAATTACTGCAATAGAAAATATCAATAATACAACTATGAACGTAAATCTTGATTGGATTTTTGAATCTCAAGATTACTTTACCGCTTCTCCAAATGTGTTAGATATTAATAGAGATAATCAGTTAGAAATTATAATTGGATCTGTTGACGGTATTTTGGTATGTTTAGATTCTACAGGAAACGTTATTTGGGAATATGATGCAAAAGATGATATTCGTTCAACACCAGCTATTTGGGATATAAATAATGACAACGAATTGGAAATATTATTTGGTTGCGATGATAAAAAAATCCATTGTCTAAATGAAGAAGGAAATTTACTATGGACTTTTGCAACAGAAAACTGCATCTTTTCTTCTCCTACAATTGCTGATATTGATTTGGATGGAGATTTTGAAATATTATTTGGTTCAACAGATAATAGACTCTATTGTTTAACTGCCGAAGGTGAACTAAATTGGTCTTATAAAACCGGTGATTGGATTTTTTCATCTCCGGCAATCGCTAATCTCAACTCTGATAAAAAACTGGAAATAATTTTCGGTTCAGATGATAACAAAATCCATTGTTTGAATTATCTGGGAAAAGAATTGTGGTCATACAATACTTGGAGAAATGTTCGTTCTTCACCTGCTATTGGTGATTTAGATAGTGACGGTGATTTGGAAATAATTGTAGGCTCTGAAAATAGTAACATTATTTGTTTAAACCAAAACGGAGAAAAAATCTGGTCATATAAAACCGATGGATGGGTGTTCTCTTGCCCAGCACTTAGTGATTTAAATAATGATGGTTATTTAGAGGTTGTAATCGGTTCGTACGATAAAAAAATCCATTGTCTAAACTATGATGGTTCTCTAAGTTGGAGCTTTCTTACCGGAGATATGATAGTCACATCTCCCTCGATTGCTGACCTCGATAATAATGGCTTTAACGAAATCATTATTGGTTCAAATGATAAAAAACTCTATTGTTTAGATTATCAAGGAAATATTCTCTGGTCATTCTTAACAGGTGATATGATTTTCTCAGCTCCATTAATTACAGATATAAATAATGATAATATTGCTGAAATAATTATCAGCTCAACTGACAATTCAACCTACTGCTTACAACCAACTGATGTTACTGAATCAGGCAACATTCCTTGGTATTGTTTCAGAGGTTCAATTCTACATACCGGGTGGATGGATTCTGACAATGATTTCATAGATGATCTTACTGAAAGCTATCTTAATGATCCCGATTATCCTCTTACGAACAACAGCTTCCCCTCATTTGACTTGTCAAATAAGAATTCAATAATAATAGTAACTCTGGTATCCATAACACTAATATCTATACTTCGAACGAAGAGAAAAAGAAAACGCTTCGTTTAATAACATAAGTTAATGCTTGCAGCGACACCGATGTACAAAAAAATTTCAATAATAGAAAATGCTTTCATATTCCAAATTCTAAGAATCCATTTTTAATATTTGTCCATTCATGTGAAGTAAAACAAGGGATTGGAAATTTTCAGCAGATATTTTTTGTCCCTCGACGAAATTGGTCTTTTTGAAAAATGGTTAAATAATATCATCACTTTCGTTATTCTGATTACTTCTCTTTGGAGAGAGAAAATCAGAGAAAGAGAACAAGGTGTAATATTTTGAAACATACGAAAGGAAAGAAATTTGGGCTTATGATATTTATGCTTGCAATTTTCGCGTTAATACCCATTACTTCAGTCATTGCTGAAGCAGTTAAAATGGGCGACCCGACAATTGAATATGTATCTTCTCAGTTACGGGTACCTGAAGATATGCAAAAATTACCCGCTAATGATACTGTGACAGATGCAGTATTTTATCTCGATGTCGTCTTGCAAGCGACAAAACGGATGGCAGCAAATGTGAATGGAACGCTTTCATTCAAAGATGACTTACGTGATTACGGAATGGCAAATGGTCATCAATTAAATAGAAATTTATCCATTACAAATGATTTTAGTATTTGGGCAGATATGAACTCCAAAGAATCAAAAACAACTACTGCACCATTTGTTATAAAAGGGTTGAATAGTGTACCCGAAAAAATAACTTTTAGGTTGGAATTATCAACAATCAATCCAAATGATGGAAAGGAATATAGTAAGACAATAGAGTTTGATGTAACGACTTTTCAAACTGAAATTGATATTATCAGAATTTCGGACCCATGGGATAATTACAAAGGATATCACGTTCCAATAAGTATTTTTATTAAAAACGTAGGAAGCTTTTCTACATTTGGTTATTTATATATACAAGTGAAAATCAAATCAATTGAAGCAGGAGAAACAGGTGATAAGTATGATAATTTTATCTCTGGTCAAACACGCGCTTTAGAACTAACAGATATCAAATCATTTATTGCAATAATTCAACCGTTAGAGACTGAACATATACAGTTTAATATTGATTTTTCAGACTACTCAAATGGTGCAATGAATATTGGTGAATGGAAAATTACCCATGTATACGTTAATGCTGTAAATGCGTATGATACTGTAGATGAAGACGACTCTGATTTCAATCAACATATAACTAATCCATATTATAGAATACTTAAAAGACCAAAAAGTATGCAACCACATCCAGTATTCGTATATTACATGTGGAATTCAGGAGGATCAGGAGACGATTGGGGTGGAACAAATCCTCTGCCATGGATCATTGATGGGAATGGTGACGGTTCTGTTTCTGCAGGTTTGTGGCGATTTAATACCTATGATAGTAATATACCCGTTCGATTCAATATGATCATCTGTGTTGATGATTCAACATGGGATATTCCCTCAACGCTTTCTGATAGTCGAAATATTTTAACCAATGGAAAGAATCATGTAGCGAACGTTTTAAACATGGTTGGAACTACTTGGATAAGAAGTTCCTCTTACTTAAAAAGACGAAATTGCGGGTTCGATATTCTATTAATGGCAGCTGGAAGGAGTGCTACATATGCCGCTGGATTAGGACCTGAAAATAGCGCTATTGTTTGCAAGTCAGGTCCTGCAACCCTAAATATTGATTGGAAAAAAAATATTGATGGTTTAGCTCAACATGAAGTTTCGCATCTTTTTGGTTGCTTAGATTATAATCCGCCTGATGGTCATCCAAAGACTGATTGTATAATGTTTTACAATTGGTGGAAAAATTGCATCTATGAAGTTAGTTGGAATGCATTCAATAAAGTACAAACGCCTTATTGGTGTAATCACTGCCAAACCATATTTGATACTAATTGGGATAGATTTGATTTTTACTATTCATAAAAAAAATTATTATTGTGGAATGAGTATGTAACTATCATATACTCATTCTACAATTACATATAGGAGGAAAATTATAATGCTAAAAGAAAAAAGAACAAAACATAAAAGTAAATCACAATTAACCAAGATTTTTTCTAATATAGGATTAATGTTTTTGATTATGAGTATACTGTTTGCCAATGTATCTCAAAGCTTAGGGAGTATGGATTATTATCCAGATAACAAATTAAGAATAAATGAGAAAATACACCAAGAATCTTTCATCGACAATGGATATTGGTCTTTAGGTACGTTTTTGCTTCCTAAAGGGTCTACAATCAAAGTGAACTATACAGTCCTTCTTCAATCAAATTCAAGCGTTTCATTTCGTTATTACTATGATGAGCGTAATGATACTGACACTATTTGGTCCCCAATACCCCAGAATTGTATTCTTGCTCCCGGGGAATTTTTTGAAGGTACTTTTACTCTCCTCAGGGGTGTAACATCAAATCTTGCTGAAGTAGGTTTTGATGCTATAGTTACAGATGGATTAACCAATGCCACTGTTCATTGGTGGTATGAAGTACTTGTGACGGGTAAAACTCCTGCTGCCGGTTTTCTTGTTCTAAGTGGTACGCTAATCCTATTTTCATTAGGAGTAATTATTCGCTCAAAAAGAAAAACTATTGAAAATAGCGGGTAGTTTTTCTTCTACATTTTTTTCTTCTTTAACATCGCTTTCCTTTATCTTTTAAAACCTCTATTATTTACTTATTTCATTATGTATATTTTTTTCGTTCCTCTGTCCTTTTATACTCCTCTTTTCATTTCTTAGTAATTATTGACTTATTAAACCAAAACCTATGGAGGTCTATCCGATAACTGCAAAAAATGATTGGAAGCAAAAACAAGCTGATCTCAAAGAGCAGATAACAGATGCTATTGACGAACTTGCCAACCTCACAGAAAAAGCTCGTATCTCAGAGGAAATGCAAAAACACCTGCAATTGATGTCCAAGTTCCACAAATACTCCTACCATAACATTCTGTTAATTCTTTGTCAGCAACCGAACGCTTCCCTTGTTGCTGGATACACCCCTCAAAAAGTTGTCAGAAT
>JAUWKS010000035.1 GCA_030614005.1 Candidatus Heimdallarchaeota archaeon
CTAAAGAAGTAGATATAATCATTCTGAACAATCATATTGCTGTAATCCCCTGTGAGATCTGTAGAATATTTAAAGGAATCAACAACTATAGGCTGATCCTTTATGCTAACATCATAGATTTCGAATCCGGTATATTGCTCAAGGAGGTAAACATAACTTCTATTAGCAAAGATTGTAGAACCCCCTCTTGTTATTTCATTATTTGTTTCTAATTCCTTTCCCAATAAAGAATTACATTGTGCGTTTTGATACCCTACTGTTTTAGTAATAGGTATCAATCCAATCATCAGAATTATTAAAGCAAAGTAGTAAATAGATAGTCTGCTTTTATTGTTTTTAATCATTTTTTCGCCCTCAAATAAATATAACTCTTATTTATATTAGCTGAAAACGAGTATTTTAACCTTTATTTTCACAGAATATCTTAAAAAAATATTTTCGCATTTTATTGGTTTTTGAGCGATTCTCAAGTATTTAGTTAGAAGTAATGAGCAATGGCGTTATCAGAAAAGAGATGCTGCTGCAAGAAAATTTGGAACTATTTAAATATCAAATTAAATAATAACTAAATAGGTTAAGGGTAGAGATTGATTTGAAATTAACTTTTGAAAAGAGAGCTGAATTGCTTGATAAAATAAGAGATGGTAAAAAAGTAAAAATAAAATGGCTATCAACTGTTTGTATGGTTTCTGCTGAAGAAATACTTGAGTTAGCTAACGAATATAAATTGTTTATTGATAAAGATAATTTCATTTATGCTCCGGAAGATGAAGGTCTTAGTAACAAAATAGATGAGGAAATTGATAAAACGGAGAAAGAAGAACTACTAAATTATTTGCGCCAACCTACAATCTTGGAACATACATTAAATCATGATGAGATAATTAAATTAGAATCGATTTTTATTTCCGATGGTTTTAAATTCAAACGTGATAGGAAAGGAATAATTCTTCATGATATATTGACAATAGATAAAATTGGACTTAAAGTAAAAAATGGTAATAGTACTCTTTGCAACATAAAATGGGTTGATATGAAGAATATTAAACTAACAAGTCAAACAGAAAAAGAGTATACAAAGAAGAAGAAATACAAATCAAGATTAATTATCTCATTTGCCTATGCGCTAGATAGAGCAAGTGGAGTTCAATCTGCATTAAGGAATGTGGATAATTTGGATCTTAATCCTATAAGGGTTGAAGCTTCTATTAAAACTTTTAACACGATTTTAATCACATCAGAAAAACAAAAAGATATCCTGTTAAATACTGCAGGTTTTAAATTAACAGGAAAAGTGTCTTTTCCCAAAGAATTAGACAGTCTAATTTACATTTTAGAACATTTCTTCCACAAAATGAAAAGGGAGCAGCTTGTCCACAATTCAAAAGAAAATAAATGAAGTGAATTTAGAAAAACAGAGGATTCCATTTATCTGTTTTTTGGTTTGGAAAACTCATATTGAAATGGATGGTATTAGTTTACCCTTTCTGGTATTTGGTACTCAGGGTTCAGAAATAGATTTATTTGTTGTTTTGGCTTCTTTAGCAATTGTTCCTATTTTCATAAGAAAAAGAAAGAAGAAATAACTAATTCATGAATATCTCTTTCCTCTCTTTTTATCATTTGTTAATAAATTAACAAGTTACAAAATCCAATGATTTTTTGAGGTTCTGGCAACTTCAAATCTTCATTAAGATTGCCTTCTTTACATTAGTACTTGAAAACTTGACTATTTTGGATCTATTATCTGTAAGAAACAGAATTTTTAAATGATAAAAATAGTTGTGTAATAGACCTTAAAAAATGAGGTGGGTTATATATTGAAACTTACAAGTCTTTGTTTAATTCAGATGGGATTAAATGGATTGGAATTAGTTAAAGCTTTTCCAGCTGTTTTGACGAAAAAAGAAATGAATAAAATCATTTTTCAAAGTATACCTTTTGGAGCAAACGACGGAGATTTTTTTACAAGAACTATAAATAAAAGAGTTATTTGTGGATATGTTTTTAGTGTTCATAAAATTGAAAAACAAAGATCAAACATTGCTACAATAACTGCTGTATTTGATTCAATGGATTTCCAACCAATTTTCATTAAGAATGTGTTTTCTTTGATTATTCAAGAACTAAAGAACAACAATATACTATCAATCAATTTAATCGAAGAAATACTTCCAAAGATTTACGATGGATTAATTAAAAAATCTTTTAAAATAAAAGTAAACTCTGATGTAACATTGGAATTTGATTTTCCTCAAAATGAGGAAACAACAAAAAAGCCTTTCCAAAACTTTAGTGAAGATGTTTGGTAGAAAAGAAAATTTATTTAGAAGATTTCATTTAAATTTAAAGAGGCGGTAAGCTAATTGGTGTCCTATATATTAAATTTTTTTGGAGGAAAAAAATAACTTGGCAATTAGTAGTTTTGTATTATTAATGATAAGTGTAAGTGCTATTGTAGCTACAGGCTCTCTTATCTTTTCATTTATTATGGTATGGAATTTCTTCAAAAAGAAAACTATGGGAACAGCACTTTTAGCTTTTTTTTATGGAGCTATCGCAATATATCATATAGTTCATTCAGTAATGATGAGTATAGCAGCGCAAAATCCTTTTTCTCTTCCACATAAAATACTCTTTATTATTTATGTAGCAACACTACTATTGTCATACTATTATTTGTACGTATTTGCTTGTAGACATATTTTTAGAGATAATGATTTCGTAAAGTCTTCAATAACTATTATTATGCTCGCTGCGAATGCCGCAATTATTGGTATGATGGCATATGAACTCATACTAGATGTACCATCTCCAATCTTTTATGTCATAGATCCTAAACCAGAGTGGAATATAAGCCATTACGTACCTGTACCTTTAGTTTTATTAACACTTTATTTGACATGCGTTTTATTTGTTGAAATAAGAATTATTTTTAGACTATCATTAACTTTAATCAAGAAAGAAGTTGAAAACGATATTCAAAGAAAAGGACTTCAGCAAATTCTTTTTGGAATCTTATCTTTATTTGCTTCAGTACTACTCACAATTATAATCTCTTTACCCAATATCAATAACACACTCTTTTCTATCTTATATATTTTAAGAGGAATGCTTACATTGCTAGGTTTACTATTGAGTTATATAGGTTGGATTCTTCCTGAATGGTATGTCAGAAGAGTAAGAAAGACATGGATAGTGTCAAAAATAACAAATGATAATGAAATAGAAACACCAAATACAAACTCCAAAACTTTCAATACGGTCGCAGAAAAAAATGATGAAATTGATGCGATGTAATTTTTTCTAAATAAATTTGGAGTAAAAACTCCAATAAATCTTTTTTGAGAAATCATTTTTGGATTTTTTCTCCCTGCTTATTTCATTTCAAAAGCTTTAAATATAAATGAGTATTACTCAATTATAATTGAGCACTGCTCATTTAACAATATTTATTGAGCAATAACATAAGAAAAATTGGTGATAATAAAATGGACGAAACCGTAAATCAAATCAAATTTCAAGAAAAAATAAGAAAATTTTTCAGCAAGATAAAACGAGAAACAATTATAGATTATATCTACCTACTAATAGGTTGTTTCTTTTTTGTATTCCTTGGTTGGCGATGGAACATGCCATTTGCAGCTTGGATTTCCCCGATATTTCTAATGAGATTCTTTAGAAATCAAAAGAAGTTTTGGCCTACACTTCTAGTTCTGCCTTTCTTAGCTCTAATTACTTTTCTAAAAATGAGAGATGGTTGGGATATTCCGATTTTATTCCAAATTTTATTAAGTGTTTTTGTACCCGTTCTATTTGTAATGGTTCCTCTCTATATGGATCGTTTTATTGCTAAAAGATATGAGTCAATTTTAGGTTCTCTTGTTTACCCATCAGTAATAGTAATTATTGAATACCTTATTGGATTAACCTTACTTGGTTCAACGCTTGTTGTAGGCGGTACGCAATTTCACTTTGGTGTATTTGTTCAATTATCCTCAATTACAAGTATTTGGGGATTATCATTTCTGATATCTTGGACAGCTTCAGTAATAAACACCTTTTGGGAAAAAGACTTTAAATTCGACTTTAAAAAACCGCCCAAACTAGCAAAAATCTATGGTGTGATCATTATATCTACAATGTTATTTGGTGCACTTCGAGTAGCAATTTCAGATCCATCTTCACCTACTGTCCGGGTTGGGTCGATGTCAGTTGAACATCAAAGAGATTACTGGGGTGAAATTGTAGATAAACAAACACCTGCAGATGAAGCTTCATTGTACCTCCCGGAATTTCAAGCGTTAGAAGATCAATTGTTTTCAATGTCTGAGCAAGCAGTAAATGGCGGTGCAAAAATTGTTTTCTGGTCAGAAGGTAATTGTCCTTATTATGAAGATTATGAGCAAGAATTTTATAATCGATCAAAAACTTTTGCAATTGAACATAATATCTACTTTGCTCCAGGTGTAGTCAAGTTCTACTATGATTCTTACATCAGCGACAATAAAGTGGTTATGTTTGATCCAAATGGCACGCTTGTTCTAGAGTACATTAAAACCAAATCATGGTATGAGACGTATTCTGATGGAATAATCCCTTCTGTCGATACTCCCTATGGCAAACTTGCTGTTACAATTTGTTTTGATAATGATTTTCCTAATTTCATTCGTCAAGTAGGTAAAGCAAAAGTCGATATTCTCTTAATGCCTGCTTTTGATGTTGTAGCTATAAAGGAATTTCATGCTGAAACTTCATTAATAAGAGGGATTGAAAATGGCGTCAATGTTGTCAGGCATGTCAATACGGGTTGTTCTTATGCTATTGACTATTTGGGAAATGTTATCGCATATCAAGACCATTTTGATACTGTTGAACGGATTATGTATTCCGATGTACCTACAGAAAGAACATTCACACTTTATTCTATTTTAGGTGATTGGTTTGCGTATACTAATTTTGCTCTAATGGTTCTCATAATAGTTGATTTTGTTTTTCGACAAACAAAAAAGAGACCACTATTTTCTAAGAAAAAAATTATTGAAAGTTCCGATTCTGTTTGAAAGGAACTTTCCAACTTTTCTTTTTCAAACAAGATAATCAATTTTACATTTAAACATCAAAAATTAGTAATTTTATACTCTTATAGTATGTGTTTAGAAGAAAAGAATGGAGAAAATTTAATTAACGAGCATTACTCACTAACTATATGGACGATAATCAAGAACCAAAATTCCATCGAGATAAAGAAGGAAAAATTAAACTTATTATTGAAACATTTGTGAGATTAATAATAGAAAAGGGTTACACAAATGTTAGTACAAATCTCGTAGCAAAAGAAGCAGGTTTAAGTATCGGTACAATTTATAATTATTTCAAAAGCAAAGAAGATATTTTACATTCGGCATTCCAAGGAACAATTGAAGATTTCATTGACTTTTCAGATATAATAAAAATATTAACAACATACGATTACAAGACAACAAAAATGCTCGTTAGTAAATATCTCGCTAATCACAAGGAATACTATCAACTCCACAAAGCCCAAGATCAAGCAATTGCTATAAATCAAGACGTTTTTCATAATTACCAAAAAAATATCGAAGATTATATTCGAGCATTTTCAGAACAAGTCCGGCAAAGTGTTGTTCAACTAGCAAAAATTCCTGCAGAAACAATTTCAAACGCTATGATGTTAAGTACTAATTTACTGGATACACTTGTGCATCAGCATCTCTTTCGAGTCTCATTTTTTGAAAATGACGAAGAATTTGTTGATTATGTTACAAAATTGTTTATTTTTACTCTCAAGCTCTACCTCAAAGAGTAAATTCAGTAAATCAATTTCATATTAAAATACGATTTAATTTGACGGATAAAAAACGCTATTATATTAGATCCATATGTCAAATAAACAGTGAGCAAGAATCCAATAGTATCTATCAATCTTTGATGGATTTATTGTTTCAGTTGTACAATATTGAGGTTATTACTCTATTTACATCAAAACGCAGATAGAATTTTTGTTATCTTGGAAGTAAATCCAATGTTTCTCTCAATAACGAATATTTTTAATATAAGTAACTGCTTATAGAATTATATGTCCCGACAAGCAGAATTAATAAAATTAGCAGAAATATTCAAAGTTTTAGCTGATCCTACAAGATTACGTTTGATACGGCTACTTGCATCTAATATGGAAGACAAACTTTGTGTAATAGATTTAGCTAAGAAATTAAAAATAACACAACCTGCTGCTTCTCAGCATCTTAAAGTTCTAAAGAGTGCTAATTTACTGTACACTCATTTGGAGCGTCCTCGAAAATATTATTACTTAAATCTAGTTGAGTTGCGGAACCAAAAAGAAAATTTGGATAACCTATTCAAGCTTGCTTTTGTAAAATGCTCTCAGGATGGTCAATGCCAAGAATGTCCTTTCTTAGATTCTTGTGACGTTGCTAAAATTTGATTTGTTGTTTTTTCAGCAATATTTTAGCTAATCAAAATATATATAAGTATATACGCATACACTAATAGCTAGTGACGTTTATGACTCAAATAACAAATATTGAAAAAAACGAGATTCAAAAGAAAAATAACTGGTTATCGATTACAGCTTTAGTACTTATTGGAGTATTACTAATTCTAATTATTAGTTTTACCTTCATGAGAACTGCAGCAGAAATTACAGATATGATACTTGAAGCAACATCTGCACTGAAAATATATTATATTGTAACCCATGCACTTTTCTTGGTTACACTAGCAGTTGGGTTTCCACTCAAAAGAATCAGGAAATATATTTTCTTTGGATATATTTTGTTCCTATCAGTTTCGGCATTCATTGTATCAATAATATTTGTGATAGTACCAAATATTGTGATTTTTTCTTTATTTACAAGTCTAATTATTTATGCTTTTATAAACAAGAAAATAAATTTTGATTTGAAAGAAGTATCTATTGCGGGATGGATTTTCGGAATCATTGCGTTAATTTTTGGATTTTGGTATTTGCATTGGATAGACGATCCAATTTGGTTAAATGCTTTGTTATACTCTCCTCTCGGAGGTATTAACTGCCCAACAATGATTGCTGTATGCGGATTTTTGATACTGCAAAGTAAACCTAGATCTCATCTATTGGATTTTGTAATTGGATTCATAACCTGCTACTTTGGATTTTTCGGAGTTTTTCGATTAGCTGCTTATGTAGATATTTCTTTAATAATCTGTGGCGGTTTTTTGGTGGTAAGATCCATAATGGATATAATGAAATTTTGGAAAAAGCAAACTGATAATTAAAAATCATGAGATTAATCATTTTAATCTCTTTATTTTTTTTCCCAAATAATTACATTTTGTTTATATTTTTAGAATGAATATAGTAAATATATTTAATTCTTGATTTTTAGAAATTATTATAGTTGCCTTGAGTGAGGAAAAATGCTTTTTGATACACCCTATATAATCGAAATAGAACTTTAAAGCTCTTTTTTCATTTTTTCTACTTCTTGTAAACTTTCCTTTTTTGGTCCTGAATCGAAATTTTCCTATTTTCAGAAATGTTTAAATATATGGATGTTCTATAACATCTACAGAGATGTTTAATATCCTCTCTGGAGTGAAATAAAATGATTGACAAATACACTATCAAAAATACAAGACAGAATATGAGCAGAAAATACAACAAAATAAAAGATAAAATAGCCAACAAGCTAGGAAGAAATCGTAATAAAAAAACGAGTTAGTTGTATAATAGCAAATGAAAATTTGAGAAATTAGAAAATTAAAACAATAATTCCTTCTAATTTTTCTTTTTTATATTTAAAATGGTAAAGGTATTTAATTAAGAAAATAAGAACTATATGAGGACACCTATAAAATAAATATATTAAATAATTCTAAACTTAATATTATTGATTTATAGTGTAATAATGAAAGTGATGAGTATGATAAAGGAATCAAACATGGAAAAAATAACAATAAATTTACCACCTGTTGAAATCGCGAGAATAGATGTTCTTGTTGAAAACGGTCTTTACCCAAGCCGATCTGAATTTATTAGAACATCCATAAGAAAGACTCTTGATATACACAATGAAATTATTGAAAAGAAATTTAAAGATAAAAATTTTGGAATTGGCGTTTATCATATTAGTAAGAACCAAATTGTGAAAGCAATTTCTACAGGAAGGAAATTATCTATCAAAGTTGCTGGATTATTAATTATTGGGAAAGATGTCACTGCAGATTTGGTCAAGAAAGGAGTTGAAAGTATTAAAGTTTATGGAATTATAAAGGGTTCATCTCAAGTGAAAAAAGAATTTAGCAAACTAAAATCCTTAGATATCCCAATAGAATTTGAAGATTAGATTTAATTTTATATGAGAGTATAAATAGAAATCAGTATGGGAATTGAATGACAGATTAGTATATTCAAACTGAAAGGTGACAAAGGACTAGCCTCTAGGAACGATAATTGTGTTTGTATAAAGAAATGTCAGTTTTTATATCAATAAAGATGAAATATTGTTTATAATAGGGCGTCATCTGGAAATAGAAAAACAACGTTGGTAAAGATTTTCAGCGGTCTTAATCGTTCTTCAATGATTGTTATATCTGGTGTATTAAAGTTACAAAGTTATCCTAGGTTTCATCTATTAAATTTTGTAATTGGATTCGTAATTTTAATTTAATAGTTTCAATCTTATCTTAGTCTTTGCATAGGGATTGCAAAAAGGTTAAATAATATCAGCTAAAAATAAAAACTACTGGAGTTGGACCAAATATGGGTTCGTAACCTATATACCTGATCAATTACTAAATTGATAATTGTCTATCTCAGCACTAGACCTTGCTGGGTTTGTAGCCTTGATAGGTTAAATCCATTACCGAGCGCAAGCTGGTTAATGATGATATAGATTTAGAAAAATAAATGATAATTGTAAACATTTCTTGACTTAAAAAAGTCAAAAAGCGGTGGCTCATAACCGCGCTAACCAACTCCAGCCAATTATACTCAATAGAGATGGTGATAAAATTGAAAAAAACATTAGGAGACGCATTTGCACTTCGTAAAAAAATAGATAATGAACTGAATACCTGGATAAATCGATTAACATTAGCAAGTAAAAACACAGTACACTATAAGACAAAAGCAATTGAAGGAGATAAGAAATTCCAATCAATACCAGGTACTAAGAAAACTTACACAAGAAATTATACTATTGAAGAATGCCGAGAAAGAATTCAAAAGCTTATTGCTGAAGATCAAAAACTTGCATTGCAAATTTCCTTAACAAACCAAAAGGCAAAAGCTACGGTAGTAGACCTAGATGGAAAAGAACAAGAATTAACTATTCCTGAATTACTTGTTCTTCGAAATGAAATTGCTCCAAAAGTTGAACGTGCTGCACGAGCAATACCAATTAGAGCTTCTGGTGTTGAGATTGTTGAGGATGGAAAAGATAAGATAGAATTCCGAGTAATAAAAACAAACTATGTCAACAAGCAAACAATGAGCGAGAAAGGCAATGTGTTAACAAATAAGATCATTGAGGATTTCAATATAGAAGAAGTTATAGACTATGGATTAAAACAAAGAGAAGTCTTTGATTATATAGATGAAATTCATTCCTGGATGTTTCGAATCAAAGAAGCAATAAACATGGCAAATAAGACAGAATTAGAAGAATTAAAATAATTGATGAAAGTTCTAACGAACCATTATCTTTTTCTATTTTTAATGGTTGTATAATTATAGGAATTTCATTTCGTTTGTTTTTAGACCATTTTACCTCAAAGTAAATAATTAAAAGCGACAAAAACTATTGATTAATTGGTAAAAAATGACTGTAAAAGACCTGAAAAAAGATTCTACTTCTTATAAAGAAACTCAAGAAGAATTAAAGAGATTAATGATGGCTGCAATTAATTACTACCAAAAAGGAGAATTCCAATCTGCTTTTATATATACAAAAAGATTGCAAAGACTTGCTCATGAAATGAATGATGCATTGACTGAAGGTCAAGCATTATCAATGGATGGTAATATGCATTTTTCAATGGGAAATAATGAAAAAGCATTAGAAATTTCTAAACAAATAATCAAGCAATTTCCAGATATTCCATATATTCAAGTTTCAGGATATAATTGTATTGGAATGATTAATCTGAAGGAAGGAAATATTAACGATGGTCTTAAGAATTTTAAAAAAGCATATAAAAACACAGAAAATGTGGATAATAAAGAAATTCATCGTATACGGATTCTAAGTAATATAGCAATAATCTATCGAATAAAAGGTGATTTTAAAAATTCATTAGCAAACGTAAAGCAAAACCTTGAGCTTAGCAAACTAAATGAAGATCATTTTGGTTCTACTATATCATATGGAAATGCTGGTCGATTATATATGGATTTTCTAAATTATAAGGACGCAATAATAAATTTTGAATCTTGTATATTCTATGCAAAAAAGATAGATGCCAAGATGTACATTTTAGAACCTCAAATCCAAATCTGTGAATCTTTAATTATGTTAGGTGAATATGAACAAGCAGAAGTTGAGATGCGGAAAATGGAAAAAGTGTCTCAAAGTCTTAAAATTACTCAATTAATACCTGCTATAAAAACCACCACAGCTTTATGGATGTACAAAGCAAAAGGAGATCACAATGGTGCTCTGAGTCTTGTGAAGGAAGTAAACCAGCTTATCCAATCGTCCGAAAAATCATTCTTTTTTGAACATTTAGTTAAAAATTTAGCCGTAAAAATAATGATAGAACTTGATTTGGATATGTTCCAGGAAGCGCTAGTTGATATTGAGGAAGCATTCGAAATAATTGAAAAGACAAATGCATTAGTTCAGTCTATTATCTTTTTAAATCTAAAAGGGTTATTTAAATCTGCAGAATTTCAATTCGATGAAGCACAAAATCTACTTCAAAAAGCAATTAAACTTGCTACTGACTATGGTATAAAGAACCATTTAGAAAAAACACAATCGAATTTAGACCTAATTCAAAACCTCGAAAGAGCCAATAATGCATATGATGTTGCTATTTCAGAACAACAGAAACAAGATAAAATGAACAAAGATAAGATGGATTTGTTCTCATTTATCAAGGAATATGTTGAATATGCCCTTCCGAAGATACATTAATTCCTTTTTGTATATCGCTCTGCGTACGTTCTCCTATTACAAACTTCTTTGATTCTTAATTATATCTAATACAGTTTTTGTATCGATTCTTTTGGTTCAAAAGTAAGTATTTTTTAAGTAATTTTTTCTCAATTAAGGAGCAATAATTGGAATTTTTACAAAACTAACGTAGAATAGAACCAATTTTACCTCTCTAATTATTTTTCCTATGTATAATCCTTTACTTCTACCATTAGTTATCACCTTACTGAATTCATTCTTATTCAGATACTTACGGACTGAGCAGCCCTCTTTATGCAATAACCTAGTTTAATGATACAGTTATTTGTGAATAGGTTCCTAATACATAATACCATGAAGCATTACTTTAATTTGAATTTCAATAAGTTAATTATGTCAATATCTCGCGTGTTTTTTTGGAAAATGATATCAAAAGTAATTTATAGTAATTGGTCATTTATTTGATTGGAGGATTTGCGTATTGTATTACCATAATAAAACGATTGGAATTTTCTTCCTTTTTCTTCTATTTATTTCATCACAAACTTACATGATTGATAGTACTGCAGAAACGAATACTCAAGACAGCAATTTAGCTCCTAATTCTACATTTGCTTTTCTTTGGAATTTCACACTTACTGATTATGTGGGTTATTTTCCTGTCATTGTTGATATAAATTCAGATGGAATATCTGAAGTGTTGGTAACTACAACCAATGGTTATTTATATTGTTTAGATAATTTAGGAAACATTCACTGGTCTGAAAACTTATATATTACTAGTAGGTGTTCTCCTACAGTAGTTGATATTAACAAAGATGGTTATCTTGAAATTCTAGTAACTTCTACTTCTTACCTTCTATGTATCAGTCATACTGGTCTAAAATTATGGGAAATACCTATTGGTTATAATGAGTATGATTCTCCTACGATTGCTGATTTAGATCAAGATGGTTATCTTGAAATTATTATACAAGCCAATGATAAAATTCGATGTATAAATTGGGATGGTACCAATAATTGGGAGTACACAAATTCTGGTGTTACTGCCTCAGTTACTGTTGTAGCTGATCTAGATTCCGATGGTACTTTTGAGATTCTTTATAGTACTTTTGATAGTAAAATCATCTGTTTGAATCATTATGGTGTTAAAGAATGGGAGTATACAGTTGACATCGGAGTTATTCCTAATCTTGCAGTAGGCGATCTTGATGAGGATGGTACTAAAGAAGTAATAATTGGTTCTGAAGATTCTATTTTACATTGTATTAATCATTTTGGAATTTTAGAATGGAAATATTTAACGAATGGGTCAATTTGTTCTGAACCTATAATTGCTGATCTTGATAATGATGATCATTTAGAAATAATTTTTGGCTCTCTAGATTTCGGAATTTCCAGTAGTGTTTATTGCTTAAATCGTTTCGGTACATTTGAATGGAAATTTGTAAAGGATTATTCCATAAACGGGAAACTTCTTGTTGCTAACATAGATGGTGGTCATGATTTAGAAATTTTAGTACAATATAGTAATAATAATTTATACTTGCTTAATTCCGCTGGTGCAGAGCAATTTTCTCAGGATCTTGGTGGTGAAATTCGCTTCATGTCATCTGGTTTTGTTAATGGCGATGATGTAGCTGATCTAATTATTAGTAGAAAGTATGTAAAAGAATCTACTAATTATTATGAAATTAATTGCCTCACTTTTACTGGGATTAGTCAATCGGGTCCACAACAATGGTATTGTTGTCGTGGTAGTTCTTTCCATACTGGTCAAATTGACTCTGATGGTGATTTCATTGATGATATGACTGAAGAGTTCTTTAACGGGAATCCAAATCTTCAAGATACAGATTTTGATGATTTACCAGATGGTTGGGAAGTGTTTCATGGAACTAATCTGACAAATACAGATACAGATTTTGATGGTATGCCTGATGGTTGGGAGGTTTATCATAACCTTAATCCTCGAGCTAATGATTCTTCTGTTGATAAGGATCTTGATGGACTAACTAATATCGAAGAATACAATCTAGGAACAAGACCTGATTTAAAAGACTCAGATTTTGATGGTATGCCTGATGGTTGGGAAGTTCATAATAACTTAAATCCGCTAAGCAATGATTCAAACGAGGATTTAGATAATGATAATTTATCAAATAAAGCAGAATATGATGTTGAATCTGATCCAAATAATCCCGATACCGATTCTGATAATCTACTTGACGGTTTGGAAGTTCTCGGAATGTACTATCCATTAAACCCTGGTGCAAATACAGAAGGTTATGTTTATACCAATCCAATCTTAGCAGACTCGGATGATGACAATTATAATGACGATGTAGAATTAGCTGCAAATACTGACCCAAATGACCCAAATGATCATCCAATAATGCCAGTGTGGTCTTGGTGGTTAACTGGTAGTTTAACATTAGTAATATTTGCTATTATTATCATTTCTATTGCTATTTCGAATAAAAAGAGGAAAACACAAATAGTGGAAAATTCTGAACCGCTAGAGGAGGAGACGAAGGAAGCATTAAGCTATGAAGAAAAACAGGTAGAGGAAGAAAAACTAACGGAACTAATTAGACAAGAAGAACAAAAAATACGGACAGAAACAACAATAACTTTGCCTTCAAGTACAAGTAAAATTTCAGTTAAATTTTTAACAGACTTATTAAAAGCTAAATCTTTTATTATTATGGAAAACAGTGGCATTCCATTAATATCACTTAATTTCACCCAAGATATTGATTCCACCCTTGCTTCAGGATTTCTCACAGCCATCACTAGTTTTGGTCAAGAAGTAATGTATAATGATCAACCTTCTAAAAGCAAATTTAGTCAAATGGGTCAAGAAGGAGGAATCTATTGGATTTTTGAGGGACGCAATGTGAGAGTTGCTCTATTATTTGAAAGTGAGCCCTCAAAAGAATTAAAGCGACATGTTTGGCAATTCTTGAAGCAATTTGAAAATGATTACCAAAAACAATTAGAAGCATTTACCGGGGAACTGTCGGTTTTTGAAAGTGCAAGAAACCTGCTAGAAGAGCATTTATTCATCAATTATTTGTACCCCATGAAATTAAATAGGCTAAAACTAACTGAAATCAGCTTAGATAACAACATAGCAAAAGTGCTTGATAATTATCTTGAAAACTTCGATGATGAAGCTACATTAGATATTCATCAACTAATTGATAGGACATTTAAAGAGTTGAGAATTTTGTCTTTTGATGAGATTCTTCAACAAATAATTTACTATGTCGAAAATAACGTTCTTCTACCAATACCAATTACAATTACAGCCATGTAAACTACTTGAAGATGGATTGTAAACAAAGTTTACTATCCAAATCTATTTTTCTAATTTCCATAGAATAATATAATTAATTTAGAATAAATATGGATGTATATAATAATCTAAATTTGATAACAAATTAAATGGATTAAAAAGTGATAATTTATTGTTGTTTTTCTATAACTTTTATTGCTTTTAAATAAACATTCTTAACGCCATAATAATAATTCCTTAAGGTAAAAAAAAGAATCACTTGAAGAATTTTTTACATATACTCATTTCTTTTCTTGAAGTTTATTTTCTAGGATTACCGCAAATAATTTTACAATTGATTCGAAGAAATCTCGATCGTCTTTTGGGATTTCTTTTGGTTTTTGTGAGCCAAGTTGTAGAGTTCCTAAAAGATTTTTATTGGAATCAAGGATTACAAGAGATATAAGAGACTGGGTGTTGAATACTGCTAAACGTTCCTTATATTTCTCTAATATTTTGCTCTTTGAAATATCAGGTGCAAAAATAGCTTTCTTAGTACTTGCTACTAAAGAAGGTATGGACTTTAGATCATCAACTGGCATTGGTAAGATCTTTCTTTTATCATCTTCACTGAAACCAGTTAATGCTACTGGTTCTAAAAGGCCTGAATCTTTATTGAAGTGTCTAATTGTTCCAAATTCAAATCCAAGCGTTTCGCTTACTCCTGCTATAAACAAATTGCACATTTCAAAAGGATCATCTGCATTCATTGTTGATTCTGCAATAATACGAAAAGTATCTCTATCGCGTTTCAAAGTCGCTTTCACTTGTGTCCAAAGAAGTCTATCATCAAATGAAGCTAAAATGCCTTTTACACAACCTTTTAGATCTTTTAAAGGAACTATCTTTAAATTTAGAACTGTTTTTTTTCCCCATTTTGAAATGTAAGTTCTTTCTGAAAAAATATCCTTACCAGTATCTATACACTGTTGAATATCATTTGATATACCAACTTCAACGAGAAGTGGGAAAGTCAATAAATTAATCTTTTTAGTCTCTTCTGCAGAAGGAGAACCAAGAATCGTTAAAGCCGTTTTATTTACACTTTGAATGTTTCCATTTAAATCACAGTTTAAAATACCAATAGGCGTTTCTTGAAACAATTTCATATATTCCTCTCTGCTTTTTCTTAAAGCTTCTTCAGCTTGCTTTCTCTCTGTTATATCTATAATCAAACCTTCCATATGTTTTTTCTCTTGATTTAAGCTTGCATGTTCTGCTCCCCAAAAAATGGAGCCATCTTTTCGAACTAATTTTACTTCATAATTATGAATGACTCCTACTTTTAGGAGCTTTCTAACAATTTTCTCTCTTGTTTTATCATTTTGATATAATAATTTTGCAGATATTTTTTTGAATTCTTCTACTGACGAGTAACCAAACATCTCAACTAGTCTAGAGTTTGCTTCTAAAATTTCTCCTGTATCTTGATTGGTCCTAAACAAACCTACAACAGCATTCTCAAACAAATTCATATAATTTAGTTCACTCTCTTTATTCTCTGTATTATCAATCATTACTGCTGATATTGATAATAGCTTTCCTTCAAGATTAAATGTACCAATGTTAAATTGTAACCACCATCGTTCTTCATCATTTGCAGTTATTATCTTGTATTCAAGTGTCTTAGGAACAATTCCCTTTTGCATATCATTAAAATTCTTTAAGAAGTATTCATGGAAATCTGGATGAATAATTTTTTCAATGAAATTTGGTGTTTCTTTCCAATCTCTAATTGAATACCCACTTAAGATTTCCAAGAATTTATCAACCAAAGTATATTTCCCAGAAGGGAGTTCCATTTTCAAAAAACCTCTGATTTTTTTTGAAAGTTCTTGGTAGTTTTCCTCAAATTCTTCTATCATTTGCTCTAGTTGAGTAACTTTGTGTTCTAAGTCTTTCTGATAAGTTCGTTTGTTCTTTTCTAATATTGCTCTCTTAATAATTGGGTTTAATCGTATTGATAAATCGGATTTAGGTATATAATCAACTGCACCTTTCTTCAGAGCCTCAAGAGCTGCAGAATCATCAATCACTCCTGAGACTATAATAAATGGTGTTTCTGGGGATTCTACTATTGCGATTTCTAATGCTGCTAAACCATCAAAATTGGGTAAATGATAATCAGCTAAAATTAATTCAAAATCACCTTTTTGAAGAGCTTTAACAAAGTCCTCTCTAGTCTCGACATGCTGTACAGAACAATCACTACACTCATCAAGTAATATTTCTTTTAGAAGTTTATAATCATTTAAATTATCTTCTAAATAAAGTATCTTCAGGGGTGGCGCCTCAGGATGTTAATATTACCCTCGAAATTTTAGAATTTAAACCCATTTTCACTAGTAATTGTATAAATTACTTATAGAAGTTCTTATTGAAAAATAAATCTTCTGCTTTGTTGCTTAAAAAAACCAGAATTATTAACTTGTTCTTCTAATTAGTATCAAATTTTCACATTAGTATATTTCCAAGTCTGGAAGAAATGCTAAATTTAGATGTGTGTGCTACCTTATAGAAAAAAAAATTACTTGTCAAGTGTGTTGTTGTTGACCAAGAAAATATAGTTATTAAAACTTAAGAAATGACAAAAAGAACACTAAAATTTCAAATAGAAATCTCAAAATTTGCTTATTTGCAGAAGGCTAAAGTTATAATAATGAAATGGAGTAAGATAACTAAAGGAGAAACAACGATTGAACGTACCCCGAGATTTCAAAGTCTCAGAAATTGAAAAACTCGTTTACAAAGGACTGTTTGATAAGGCAATAGATACGATTAGCAAAAAAATTACAAATAGAGATTTAACTATTGATGAAAAATTGAGATTACTTATTCTTAATAGTAATGTAACATACAGACAGGGGAGATATAAGGATTCATTAGTATTGGCAGAAGAAGCACTGGAAAAGTGTCAAAAGTATAATGATCCTTTACTCGAAACAGATGCATTAATTGAAGTAGCTTCTTCATTATATCGTCTTGGTCGTTTTGACGAAAGTTTGGCAATTGTTGAGCGAGGTGAAGAAATTCTTCAAAAGCATGCTGATGTGGAAACTCTACCAGGTAACTCCAGAATGGGTGGGTTGATCAATACAAAAGCCTATATTTATCTTTATACGGGGCAAATAGATCAAGCTTTGAAATTCTATTTAAAACATATTCCAATTTTAGAAAAAAATGCTAACAAAGAACACATTGCTACTGCATTGATAAATATGGGGTTGATAAACAAGGCCAAAGGAAATCTAAAACGAGCACTGATCTATTGCGAAGAAGGGTTGAAATTGAGAGAAAAAATTGGCAATAAGCAGGATATTGCAGTTGCTTTGAATAATGCTGGGTTGGTTTTACTTTCAAAAGGTGAGTATGATCGTGCATTAGACTATTTCAGTAAAGGCTTGAAAACTTTCTAGTATACTAATAATAAACATCATATTGCTATGTCCCTAAATAATATTGGACTTATATTTTTGGAAAAGAGTAATTTTGACAATGCATTCATTAATTTCAAAAAAGCACTTCTCGCTTTCACTGAAATAGGAAATAAACATAATATTGCTACAACAACAAATAATCTAGGTATTATCTGTCATCAGAAAGGAGACTTTGATCAAGCATTAGAATATATGAAACAAAGTTTAGAAGTATTCAAAGAAATTAAGAATGAACAATTAACAGCTTATTTATTGTATAATATCGGTTGTATTTACCATCAAAAAAGAAATTTGCCTTTATCTTTAGAATTTCTAAAAGAAAGTTTGGAAATAAAAGAAAAACTCAATAATAAAATTTCTATCTCTGAATCCCTATTTGAATTAATATATGTCTTTGTTGACATGAACTCCATTAATCAAGCAATGAAATATTTGAAGAAATTACAAGAGATCAATGAAGAAAACAAAAATAAACTGATTAACCAGTTAACTCTCGTTGGAGAAGGTTTGATACTAAAGAGTAGTAAACGAGCTCGTGATTTTGGAAGAGCCGAAGAATTATTTGAACAAGTAGCCAATGACGAGATAATTAAACTAGAAATAACTATACTAGCAATGTTAAATCTTGGTGATTTATTTCTGAAGGAATTAACGCTCAATAATGAAGAAGAAATATTTAATGATTTTAATTCCCTCGTTAAAAGATTGTATGAAATAGCAAAAGAACAAAAATCTCATTGGTTACAAGCAGAAACGTTATGGTTAAAAGCGAAATTAAGATTAGTGAACTTGGAACCATTTGAAGCACAGAAACTATTAACACAAGCTGAACAAATCACCAAAGAAAGGGGATTAAAAAGATTAGCAATGAAAATCTCTAGTGAACTTGATGATATGCTTAAACAATATGATACGAAAGAGAAGATTGCGAAAAAAGAGATTTCATTGTCGCAAAGAATGAAATCTGTTAATCTAGAAGGGCTAGTAAAGACAATGACTCGGATGGGTGATGTAGATGTTTCATCAAATAATATGGAAACACCAGTGCTTATGCTAATAATGACAACAGATGGGTTAGCAATTTTCTCAAAGCAATTCGTCTCTGAGAAACTTGATGATTTGCAAATAGGGGGATTTTTATCATCAATGAATAGCTTTCTCCAAAGAACAATAGCACCTCTAGGAACAGTTGATCGAATTAAATATTTGAACTATACGTTGCTATTTAAGTCAATTGAGAATGTTCTCTTATGCTATATCTTTAAAGGAGAATCATATTTTGCTCTCGAAAAAATTGATAATTTCTTGAAGGTTTTTCATGATTCATCACCAATTTGGCAATATATCAATGAATTCCTTCAAACAGGTCAACAATTCAATCCTGAAGCGACTTCAGTAGTGAATAATCTCATTGATGAAATTTTCCTAGCAAGTTCTTGATGATATAAAAAGAGAAAAGGATTTGCTGGATTTCTACTTTCACTTAAACTTGTGTTGATTTTATTTATTATTTTACCATATTCTAAATAATTATAAACGACAAAAATAATCAATTAATTGGTAAATAATGACTGTAAAAGACTTGAAAAAAGAATCTTCTTCTAAAGAAGAAATCCATGAAGAAATGAAAAGATTGAAAAAAGCTGCTATTTCATCTTGCCAAAAAGGGGAGTTCCAATCAGCATTTGTATATACAAAAAGATTACAAAGACTTACTAATGAAACAAATAGTAAGACGCTTGAAGGACAAGCATATTTACTTGATGCTCAAATTTATTTCACAATGGGTAATCATAAGAAAACGCTAGAACTGACTAAACAAATAATCAAGCAATTTTCAAAAATACCTGTTGTTAAAGCTTCCTGTTTTAATATAATTGGCTTAATACATTTAAATAGAGGAAATTTCAGTGAGAGTCAAAAATATTTTAAGAAAGCACTTAGAAAAATTAAAAGAGTTGAGAATTCACAGACTAATAGTTATCGGATTCTATGTAATGTATCAACTATTTATCGGATACAAGGTGATTTTGATAAATCATTATCTACTCTCAATAAAGTCATTGAGCTAAGTGTAAAAAAACAAGATGAACTTAGTTTACTTTTAGCCTATGGAAATACTGGCAATCTGTATTTGGACTTTCTTATGTATAAGGAAGCAATAGAAAATTTTCAATCCTGTATACACTATGCTGAAAAGATAAGTGCCCGAAAGCATATTTTAGAAGCTCTACCTCAACTATCTGAAGCTCTGATCATGTTAGGTGACTATGAACAAGCTGAAAAAGAAATCAAAAAAGCAAAAACACTAGCTGAGGATCTTGGAATAACTCAATTAATAGCTCTTACAAAAACTATCTCCGCTTTATGGTTATACAAAGCAAAAGGAGATCATAATGGTGCTCTAGCTATTGCAAATGAAGTAAATCAGCTTTTCCACACATCTGAAGAAATATTGGATTATGAATATTTAGTTAGAAATTTAGCGGTAAAAATTATGATAGAACTTGATTTGAATCTATTTCAAGAAGCATTAATTGATATTGAGGATGCATTAAAAATAATCACCAAATCAAATGCAATAGTCCAGACTATCATATTTTTAAATCTAAAAGGGTTAATTAAATCTTCAGAATTTAATTTTAAAGAAGCACAAAAAGTTTTACAAACAGCAATTCAGCTTGCAACTAAACATGGTATAAAAAACCATTTAGCAAAAACAAAATGTAATTTGGACTTAATTAAAAACATCGAAAAAGCTAATAAAGCATATGATGTTGCAATCTCAACTCAACAGAAAGAAGATAAGATGAACCTGGATAAAGTGGACTTACTCGTAATCATTAAGGATTATGTTGAATATGCTCTCCCAAAGATCAGTTAGATTCTTTTTTTATCTATCTAGTTTTTTTCTCTTTTTCTTCAATTCGATAGGTCCAGTTGTAGACTTCAAATTTCTTGAAAAAAATTCAACAATAAAGTCTCTAAATAATCTGCTAGAAGAGCATTTATTCATCAACTATTTGTACCCCATGAAATTGAATAGAATAAAACTGAATGAAATCAGCCTACAAGATAACAACGTTGCAAAAGTGCTTGATAATTACCTTGAAAACTTCGATGAAGAAGCTACATTAGATATTCATCAGCTAATTGCTAGGGCATGAATGAATGAACTACTTTTTCGAATTTTCAAAAGACTAGTTTAAACTAACCAAATAAAAAACAAATTTTACTTAAAAAGTGTTTATCCAAAAAGTATTTCAATAATTTAACAGTAACTGATGTTCAAGGACGAGTTTATAATGACCAGGGTGCTAATAGTAGAAGATAATACAAATCTACGAATGATTTTTAAGATGATTCTAAGTGATGACTTCGAAACTTTCGAAGCAAAAAATGGACTAGAAGCAATTGAGCAATATAATCAACATTCCCCTGATTTAGTTTTAATGGATATCCTTATGCCTGAAATGGATGGCATTGAAGCAACAAAAGAGATAATGAAGATAAATTCTGAAGCAAAAATTGTCGCAATAACAGCTTATTCTTCAAGGTCGGACGAAATAATTCAAGCAGGGGCAATTGAAGTTCTTAAGAAACCGATTAGAAAGAATGTTCTTATTCAGAAAGTTAAGGAATTTGTCGGTACTGCTTAAATTAGATAAATACTATCTATTAACCTTGTATTTCATGAAATATGTTTACAAACAACAATTTTACTGTTTGAGCTATAAGGTTTGGTTCAATAATTTATTCTTAGTATTAAACTATTATCTGAAGTTACTTTATTTGTTCTAAATTTGGTTAAAAGAATTTTTATACAACAATGAACTATTAAAGTTATTATTTACATAGATAGGTGGAAGGTTAATGAATGATAGTAATTTAGAATTAATTTTAGATGCTATGCCAGGTGGATTACAAATTCTAAATGAGAAAGGAAAATGTACGCATGTGAATAAAGTTTTTCTAAAAATGTTAGGAAGAAAAAAAGCTGATTTTATAGGGAAAGCATTTTGTGAAGTATCACCACCAATTACTAGTCCCAAATACAGCAAAACTATAGCTACGCAGATTAAAAAGCAATTAAAAACCGGAGAATCAAAATCCAGATTAGAAATTGATATTATTGACAGATCTGGTAAAAAAATATTTGTTCATTTTATTTCAAATGTGTTACAAGATGATAAAGGGAAAATTAGTGGAATTCTATGTGTTTTTCGCGATAGAACTGTAGAAAAACAGGCAACAGAACATCTCGAAGCTAGAACTAAAGAATTGGGCGAGTCTGAAGAGTGGTTATCTACAATGCTTAGGTGTATAGGAGATGCCATTATTGCTACGGACTCTAAAGGTAATGTTAGATTTTTAAATCCCGTGGCTGAAAGCCTAACAGGTTGGAAACAATCTGATGCAATAAAAAAACCGGTTCAAGAAATATTTAATATCATTAATGAAAAATCTCGTGAAGAAGTGGAGAATCCTGTAGAAAGAGCTATACGCGAAGGTGTTGTCGTAGGCTTAGCTAATCATACAATCCTACTATCTAAAGATGGAAAGGAAATACCAATTGACGATAGTGGTGCGCCAATAAAAGATAAAGAAGGGAACATCACAGGCGCTGTTTTAATTTTTCGAGATATCACCGAGCGCAAGAAGGCAGAGGAAGAACTTAATATAAAAGATATTGCTTTCTGTGCTTCTCTTTCTGCTCAAAGCATAGCTGACAAAAATGGAATAATCTATCTTGTTAATCCTGCATTTATAGAATTATGGGGTTATAGTTCATCTGAAGAAGCAATTGGAAATTCAGTTGGTAGTTTTTTCTTTAATTCTAACGATGCTGAACCAATCCTTAAAGCACTCACAGAAACAGGCCAATGGAAAGGAGAATTTTTAGCAAAGAAACAAGATGGATCTAAGTTTATTTCACAAGGTTTTGCCTCTGCTATTTATAGCGATAAGGGAGAACACATTGGATTTCAATCTGCTAATCTCAATATTACTGAGCGCAAGAAAGTAGAGGAAGAACTTGAGCAGAAAACAATGGAGTTAAATGAACGGTATAAAGAACTTAATTGTCTCTATGGGATTTCCAAACTAAAATCCAAAGAGAATTTATCACTAGAAGATTTTATTATGAAATCAGTTGAGCTAATTCAACCTGCCTTACAATACCCAGAAATTACTTGTGCTAGAATTATTCTAGAAGAAAAAGAGTATAAAACAGCAAACTTTAAAGAAACTCAATGGTGTTTGAATGCTAGTATTATAACTCGCGAAAGGAAAATAGGACTTTTGGATATTTGTTATTTGGAAGAAAAACCGATTCTTTTCGAGGGGCCCTTTCTCAAAGAAGAAAGGAATTTGATTAATTCTTTAGCGATATTTATTGGTGATTACATAACCAATTTACAAGTTGATAAAGAGTTGAAAAAATATTCTGAACAACTGGAAGAAATGGTTGAAACTCGTTCAAAACAATTTATTGAAAGTGAGAATCGCTTAAATGAGTTTATCAACTCATCAACAGAAATATTTATTCTTTTGGATTCCGAATTGAATTTTAAAATGATTAATGATATAGGATTGAAATTTTATGGATTAACTCAAAAGGAATTTATAAATCGAAACATATCTGAGATAATTCCGGGATTTAAACAAACAGCAAGATACAAAGAATATTACAATGTGATTAAAACAGGTATTTCTGTTTCATTTGATGATACTATCACTTTCAACAATAGAGAAATAGTTCTTAATATTAGAGCATTCAAAGTAGTCGAAGGGCTTGGTCTAATTTATACTGATATTACTGAGAAACATTTAGCTGAGGAAAAGCTTCGAAAAAGTGAAGCCAGTCTTTCTTTAGCCCAACGAATTGCTCATTTAGGTAGTTGGGATTTGGATATTATAAATAATATTTTGACTTGGTCTAATGAGGTTTATCGAATGTTTGATTTAACTCCCCAAGAGTTTGCAGCAACACATGAAGCATTTATGGAAAGGGTTCATCCCGATGATAGAGAAATAGTTCAAGCTGCTGTTGATAAAGCATGGGAGGATAAAGGGCTATATAGCATAGACCATCGGATTATATTAAAAGATGATTCAGAACGTTTTGTTCATGAACACGCCGAAATAATTTCTGATGAACATGGTAATGCAATTAGGATGATTGGGACAGTTCAAGATATTACTGAGAAAAAATTGTTGGAAGAAAAAATCGCAAAACAAGAAAAGCTTGCTCTTCTTGGACGTTTAGTTGGTGGAATAGGTCACGAACTTCGCAACCCATTGGGTTCAATAAAGAACGCAGCATACTTCCTTAAACTGGTTATCGACGATGCGGATCCTGAAGTGAAAGAAACTCTAACGATACTAGAAAAAGAAGTTAATGCTAGTGAGAAAATCATTACTAACCTTCTCAGTTTCGCTAGCACAAAACCACTTGTTAAGGTAAAAATTAATATCAATGAAATTATCGAAAAAACCTTAGCACACATTGTAGTACCAAATAATATTAAAATTGAAACCCGGTTGAGCAAGAAGATACCAATTGTTTATGCTGATCCAGATCAGCTCACTCAAGTTCTTCTAAACCTCATAAACAATGGTATCCAAGCAATAGAAAATGAAGGAAAATTAATCATAAAAACTTCTTCTAAAGATTCCGAATCAATTGTGATAGAAATATCGGATACTGGAATCGGTATGAGCAAGGAAGTTCAAAAAAGACTTTTCGAACCACTTTATACTACTAAAGCCAAAGGTATTGGTCTTGGTTTAGTAATTACAAAAACGATTATTGAAAAGCATAATGGAAATATCCAAATTCAAAGTGAAGTGTCAAAAGGTAGTACATTCACAATAAACTTACCCATCGGTTTAAGTAAGAAGGGATAATACAATGTCAAATACGAACATTCTGATAGTAGATGATAACATAAATCTCTCTAAAACCCTGGCTTTTATCTTGCAAAAGAAAGGTTATTCTATAGATACTGCTGAAAGTGGTGCTGAAGCTATTGCAAAAATCAAAGAAAAAAGCTATTATCTAATCTTTCTCGATATCAAAATGAATGTAATGAACGGTGTTGAAGCTTTTAAGAAAATTAAGGAAATCGATTCTAATGTCGTTGTAATAATGATGACAGCTTATGCTGTTGAAGATTTAATCCAAGAAGCGTTGAAGGAAGGAGCATTTGGAATTCTATACAAACCGTTGAATTTCAATAAATTAATCTCTCTTATTGAAAAATCTAAGGAAGAACAAGCTAGCATCCTCATCAGTATAATAGATGATAGTGAAGGAATAAGAACTACCTTAGAAAACATCTTTAATAAAAAAGGCTATAAAACTACAGTTGCTGAAACAGGAGAAGAAGCTATAGCTTTTGCAAAGACAAATCAATGCGATGTATTTATCATCGATATGAAACTTCCAACAATAAATGGACTGGAAACTTACTTAGCTCTTAAATATATTTGTCCAAAAGCAGTTGCTATACTAATATCTGGTCATAGTCAAGAAATGGATGACTTGATAAATTCAGCTCTAAGTCAAACTGCCTATACCTGTTTGCAGAAACCGCTTGACATGGAAGTTCTTTTGCAAATTGTTGATGGAATTCGCACCGATTTAAAAAATTGAAATTTGTCTTGTATTTTTATGGTAAATTAGATATTAAGCAAATATTGTTATCAAAAACTGATTTGAGAAATTAGCTTATATTTTAATTTACCTATTGTAAATGAACAATTATACTTAGATAAAAATGAAATTTCATTATGAGATATAGATAATGTTCCAAAACAAACTTTTATTATTAAAAATATCTATTATAATAATTTAAAGAGATGAGATAATATCTGAATGAACCAATAAAAATCTAATTTGTATTCATTTCGATAATAAGCAATGTTTTCCTATTAAACAATAGCTTTATGGGTGTTCAAAGAATGAATGAAAAAAAGAGCAAGAAAGTAGATATTCTGATAATAGATGATGATGAAAGTTTTTCTAAATCGCTTTCATTTACTCTGAGAAAAAAAGGGTACAATGTGGAATTCGCCTTTACTTTTGATGAGGCTCTCGAAAAAGCAAATGAAAATCATTACAACATTGCTTTAGTGGATATTAAATTACAAGACAAGAGCGGTGTTGAATTAGTAGATTATTTGAAAGAAATTGATCCTGAAATAGCAATAATGATGATTACAGGGCATGCATCGGTGTCAACTGCAATAGAATCAGTTAATCTCGAAATATCAGCTTATTTCACAAAACCGGTAGATATGAATGTACTCCTAAAAACAATTAGTGAAGCTTTGGAAAAGCAAGAATTGCTAATTAGAAATAAGGAATTAATCATACAAGTGCAAAAAGAACTTGAAGAACGTAAACTAGCAGAAGAGAAATACCGGATGTTAGTTGAAACATCACCAAATGCTATTTTATTGTTAGATATCGAAGGGAAAATCATTTTTGTTAATAAACAATTTTTAGCTGTGAGAGGTTACGAAAATGATGATGAAATTATTGGGCACAGTATAGCAGATTTTTCTCACAGGGATCAAAATAAACTTACTAAAATTATTAATGAATTATTATCTAATAAAGAAACTAAACGAGAACATGAAATTACTTTATTTAAAAAAGATGGAACTACCTTTCAAGCAGAATGCACTACTTCCGTTGTATTGAATCAACAAGGTGAACCTGTGTTCTTTACTGCAATTCAAAAAGACGTTACTGAAAGAAAGAAACAAGAGAAGGAATTAGCACTCAGAAACCAAATTAGTCATCTCTTTGCTACAATACCCGATAAAGAAATCTACAGTGAAATATTGAATGCCGTTTTAAAAGCTATGAGTAGCAAAAAAGGTATTTTTGGTTATATTAATCCAAAAGGAGATTTAATCTGTCCCTCAATAGCAGGAGAAATTTGGGATGAATGTCAAATTCCTGAAAAGTCGATAGTCTTCCCTCGGAAATCTTGGGGAGATAATCTTTGGACTAGAGCTCTTACAGATAGAGAAGTAGTTTATTCGAATGAACAACCAACAAAACTCCCAAAGGGGCATATACCAATAGAACGACATCTTCCTGCTCCAATTGTTTATCAAGGAGAGACAATTGGTCTACTTTACATTGCTAACAAGGAATCTAATTACACAAATGATGACATTCTTCTAATGAAAATGATTACAAAACACATTGCCCCAATACTATCTTCAAAACTACAGACGAATATTGAAGAGGATCAACGAAAGAAAGCCGAGTGGGAACGAGAAGATGCAATTAAAGATTTGGAAAAAATGTTTCAGTATTCACCTGCATTTCAATTTACAACAAGCCTGGATGGTTATTTCAAACGGATAAATCCTATTTTCTGCAAAACTTTTGGTTATTCGGAAAGTGAATTGTTAGCTTCATCATTTATTGATTATGTTCATCCTGATGATCTTGAGGATTCTTTACCAAATATTGGAACACTGAGAAGCGGGTTAAAAACAATCAAGTTCATAAATCGTTTCCGCTGCAAAAATGGTGATTATAGATGGATTGAATGTATTTCAAATCCAATAGTTAGCGATGATAACATTTTCTCTATTGCTCAAGATATAACTGCTCGAAAGAAAGCAGAGGAAGAGATCGAAGAAAGTGAATTAAGATATCGAACTATTTTCAAAGCAGCATTTGATTCAATAATGATAATTAAGGATGATAAATTTGTTGATTGTAATGATGTACTTGTTGAAAAGTATGGATTTAAGAATAAGGATGAGTTTCTAGGTCTATCTCCTTGGGATATATCACCCCCACTACAACCAGATGGCACATCATCAAAAGAAAAAGGAATGGCGTTATTGGAAGCTACATTAGCAGGTGTACCTCAACAATTTTACTGGGTCCATGAATTTAAAGGTAGAACACCATTTGAGGTTAACGTTTCATTGAGTAGCTTTGAAATGCATGGGGAGAAATATATTTTAGCTATGTGGTTTGATTTAACAGAAAGCAAAAAGGCAGCATTAGATTTAAAACATTCAGAGGAATTATATCGAACTGTTTTTGACACTACTGGTACAGCAATGTTACTTACTGAAAATCGAAAAGTAGTTGTTTGTAATAAGAGATTCTTTGAGCTATTTGGATATACACGAGAGGAAATTGAAGGAGAGGTTTGGACAAAATGGATTTTTGAATCTGACCATGAAAAAATGTTAGCAATATATTCTAACTATCAGAAGAATCCAAATCTTTTTCCAATGGAAACTGAATTTAGAATTATTCGAAATGATGGAGAAATTAGAACTGTTTTTGCAATTATTGATCTTATTCCTGGAACAGTAAGAACTGTAGCTTCTATACAAGATATTACCACGAAAAAGAATCTTGAAGAAGTTAGAAGTCAAGTATATGAACAGCTTGAAAGAAATATGGAACAATTCGCGATACTAGTTGATAGCATACGTAATCCTCTAGCAGTCATTGTAGGTTTTGCTGATATTTATCCTGAAGATGTTACTGATAAAATCATTAAGCAGGTCAAGTTAGTTGATGATATTATTTCAGAACTTGATTTGCGATTCCTAGAGTCAGAAAACGTTCGGAATTTCTTAAAAAAACACACATAATTGGGAAAAAAAAAGAAAAAAATAGGCTTGAAAAATACAAGCCATATTAGTTATTTGGTACAAAAATATCGTAGATGTATACTAATAAGTCGATTTCGAAATCACCTATCTGAATAAAGAGGTGTCCTCCAATAATATCTACGTATAATTGATTCTTAAGAAAATATTCATCATTGAAACGTATGGCTTGTTCGATATTATTGTCTGAGAATGAAACAGTTTCTTCTTTGAATCCCAATGGATCGAGTTCAATAGGTGCCGAAGACCAATTAAGATCTAATGGTGTTATTGGTATCATAGTATCCGCAGGGAAATTCCAAGTACCTGCTAACGGAATGAAGAGGTTTGCACCATCTGCATCATTATAAGTTAGATTGCCATAGAATCCTGTAAGGTTAATTTCAATATCCATTGGATTGGTTATTGTAATAACCGTATCTACTTGATAACTAACAGTTGTAGGTAGACCACTGATATCTAAAGAAATCATTTCTACTTCAACCGATAGAAGATCTGTTTGTGCTCCTTCAAATTCAATCGTAAAGTAGTCTTTGCCTATCTCTAAATTATCTAATTCATCTATTGTAATTGTATAGTTAACCCACAATGTGGTGTTAAACGAGCTTATATAATCACCAATTATATTTGCCAAGTCAGTTTTAGGACCATCTAACCAAGTGTCTAATTGAAGATAATTGGTTCCAGTCTGTATAAGGAAATTATTTTTAGTAATATTTCCAATATGACTCATATTAAAATTCTTTAAATCTGAATAAAGTGATGAGATTTCCACCTCTACTGGACTTGGATTATAAATCTTAGCGACTATTTCAAGAAGGATTGCGTCATCTTCAACATCCACTAACTCAAATGATTGTAAACTGAAATCAAGATCACCAAGACCATTCATTTCCAAAGACTTGGATATTGTTTTTTGTCCCAAAGCTGCTAGAGCTCCTTCAAACTCTATCACAATATCGATATCAACGGCTATTGTTTTATGATTTGAAAAATCATCAACGAAATCTGCAAATGCGACTTCATCAGTTATATTTAAAGTGAAATCTGTGGTATGATTTGCTTGTTGAGTTGAGAAAGAAGATGTTAATACAGTCCCTTCTCCTAAAACATGATCGCTATAACTAACATTGAGTGTAACTATTATGAACGTAGCATCTACTACTGTTGGTTCACTAATTGTGAAATTAACAGTTCCTGCAAGGCTACCATCCGTTAAATCATTTATAACGAAGGCATCAATGGTGACTTCAGTATTGTCTATTCGGTTTTGAGAATAGAAATAGACACCTAAGAAGATAGATGGTACCGCAATAACAACTATCGAACCAATAACTATCAGAATAATATATATTTTTTTCATGAATTTATTTTATTGATATAATTTAAAAAGTCTATTTTTGTGGCAGATATGTGACTGATTGTCTTTAAGAAAAGTTTGAACGTATTATCTCCATAACAATTTGCATAGTTGCGTCCTAACCCCTTCTTCTGGTGATAGTTTTTATTATCATTTAAAGAATTACAGAATCAGTATTTTAGAAATGTCCTCAAGTAGGATACTTTTTGCCCATACTGCTAATTTAAAATATCAATATCATCAATATTTTACTCCAAGAAGAACCCATATCATAATTTTAACTATTCTATGATATAAGTTAACTTGGAGTGAGATAATTTAAAATGCAAATATCTAAAATATTGTTGATTGATAATGATAATAAAGTCAAAAGAATTTTATTAGAAAAACTAAGAAATTCAATTGAAGATTTAGATATTTATTTACTTAAAAAGAAGAAAGATTTAGATGTAATTATAAAAAAAATGAATGCTAAAATCGTTTTAGTTAATTGTGATTTGAAGTGGGCCGATTCTTTTAAATTGCTTAAAGAACTTGGTGAAAATTACCCATTTATTGGCAAGATTGTTTTCAGCACTAAAAACGTCAACATAATGGTTAAGGGACAAGAGAATATTGCTGATGGAATTATTAACAATATAGATGATAAAGTGTTAGAACAATTGCATTTTGCTTTAGGATGTGCGTACAATAGAGCTTTTGAACGTCAAGAATTAGATTTCACAAGAAGAGAGTATCAGCAATTGTTAGATAACGTCCCAATAGGAATATATCAAACCGATTATAAAGGGACGATACTGTCCTGTAATAAGATGTTTGCTCAAATTTTGGGCTATGAACATGAAAAAGAGCTTGTAAATACTCAAATCCAAGACTATCTTTTGAAAAAGGGTACTCGTTTAGAGAGTCTTTCAGCTTTTATTTCAGGAACACCATTCGCTAGTGGTAAAAAACAATTGATAAGAAAAGATAGCAAAATTATTTGGGTTGAATTAAATACTAAAGCGACCTTTACTGAAGATAATATATTACTTAGATTGAATGGAAGTATCAAAGATATTACTGATGAAATGTCGTTGAAAGAAGAGATCAAAAAAAGTCACAATTTGATGGACTTGTATATGGATTCAGCTGATTCTTACTTTGTTATTGTAAATAAGGACGAAACTGTCGCATTAGTTAATACAAAACTGGCGAAATTTTTTGGTTATACAGCAAATGAAATGATTGGAATAAACTGGATTGACTTAATAAGAAACAAAGAACGAAGGGAAAAAACTAGAGAAAAATTTAAAGCTACTTTTTATGATGATGTTCAAGAACTGAATATTGGAGAAGTAGAAATTAAAGGAGAAGATGGAATCACAAAATATTTCACTTGGAAAAATACAATCATAAAAAATGATAAAGGAGAAAAAGAAGCTCTTATTAGTGCAGGAACAGATATTACTGAAAGAATAAAAATGGAAAAACTCTTGCGTGAAAATGAAGAAAAATACCGAAAATTATTTGAAACTTCACCCAATGCAATTCTTTATACTGACCTTAATGGTGATATTCTTGTTGTGAATCAGCAGTTTTTAAGGATGCATGGTTTTGATAACAGTGATGAAATCATTGGTAAGAATATTAGTTCTCTAATATCTGATTTGAAGCTCAAAAAGGTTTTTAATCGTATTGATGTACGACAGCTTATCGGAGATTCTGGTAAAAAAGAACATCTTTTGATAAGAAAAAATGGTTCAACATTTCCTGCTGATGTTACTAGCTCCTTTGTTTTAAATGATCTCGGAGAACCAATCGGTGTAATTGTAATAGCACGTGATATTTCCGACAAAAAGCACTTTCAAAAAGCACTTGAAAATTCCGAAAGATTGTACAGAACGATTTTCGAAAATACTGGAACAAATATGCTAGTTGTCGATTCAAATTTTAGAATTGTTCTTTGTAATTCACTTTTTGAAAAGTTTGTTGGAATTACAAAAGATGAGATTATAGACACTAGTTGGAAATCTCTTATACATCCTAATGATTATGATTATTTGTTAGGCATTAATAATGCAATTGCTAATCGTCCCGAATCATTTCCACAAGAGTTTGAATTTCGTGTAGTAGGCCAAAAGGGTGTTGTTAGAAATGTTTGGGCTGTTGCAGATATCATACCAGATACTAATCAGGCCGTAATTTCTATTCATGACATAACAGAAAAAGCTCTCATGGAACAAGTTAAATCACAAGCATATGAACAGATTGAGCGTAATTTAGAGCAATTTGCCATTTTAGTTGATAGTATTCGAAATCCTCTCGCAGTTATTATCGGAATCGTTGATAGTTTTGAACATGAATCATCAGAAGATATCATTGAACAAATTAATATGATAGATAAGATTACTGTTCAACTAGATAACAGATGGTTAGAATCTGAGGTAATTAGAAATTTCCTTAAGGAACACATGTAATTGTTATGAATTTAGTTTTATTTAACAAATTATTTTCATTCAACTATTTATTATCAAATGACATCTAATTTTAAAATGCTTTTTTTATTCTTAAGTTATAACTAAAAAGACTTTTATTTAATCAAACGTTATTCTATTTACTTGTAGACTAAACATTCAATATCATTTTAAACAGCAAAGTATTTTATCAATGGAGAGGAAAAAATGCTTAGGGCTAAAATTCTCTTAGTGGATAAAGATAAAAAGTTCCTGAAAACGACGAAGAAATTTCTACTAGAAATTGCCAGTGATTTTCAAATTAAAACTTGCATATCTACTGAACAAGCATTAGAGATATTAAATGAAGAGAAATATCACGCAGTAATTTCTGAATATGTTTTACCAGAAATGA
>JAUWKS010000080.1 GCA_030614005.1 Candidatus Heimdallarchaeota archaeon
AAAGTCTGAAAGACACCAGCCCCGTGCCCTACATGGACTCGGGAATCCCCCACTCGACTGTTCCTAGTGGGGGCTCAGAGATGAACTGCACCAACTTGCTTGTTACGGTGACTGAGAATGGATAGATATCCTATTTGTCCATAAAAAAAGGAACGGTTTCTAAATGTGTTAGAGCACCACCTTTGTTCTTGTAGAGAGGGGTATTTTTATAGCTTCTTCTCAACAATGTTTTGGATTTAATTAATAATCGATTAATTGAATAGCTAAAAACTTCGGAGCGTTGGAAGTCCTTTACCAAGGATGAGGTGCAAAGCAATGTTAGGAATATCGCCAGCAAATAACTTGGATGCTTTTTATGATGAATATCGTTTCAGGGATATAGAATTTGATGAACTGCTAACTTCTTTTCGTGGAGTGTTAATGCATCCTGGAGAAGCAATTGCTCGAGTGATTCTCATAGGTCCTCCTGGTTCTGGGAAAAGCTTCCTCCTCAATTCGTTTCAAGAACAAATAAAGAATGGTCGTATCATCAATAACGAATCTAATATTCAATTAAACTGTGTTACAATTGATTGTCAAAACCTCGATTCCTCTAAAACAGTTGTCTATGAAATAATACGAAAAATCGATCCATTCTTCAAAGCTTCTCTAGATGAATGTCAAACAGCAGAATTACAGTACATTCTTGCAGATATCTTAATTGACAGAGAAGAAGCATTAATTATTATTTTTGATAATATAGATACTCTTGTCATGAAGGAACCCGAGGAAGTAAACTCTCTAATCTATGGTTTCCAAAGATTTTCTGAAGGGAAGAATAAAGATGAACCAAACCTCTTCTCACAAATTCTAGTAGCTCATAATATCGACTTTTTACAGGAATTAGATGATAGTGTTTTCAGAAGAGTAGTAACAGACGTTATCCCATTTACACCTTATAGTGCTGAACAAACTTTTCAACTATTAGCCGAATTTGTAAAGAAAAATATTCGAAAGAAAATTGCTGAGGAAACTGTTTGGTTTATTGCAATGATTTCTCTAGGAAATATGCGCTTAGCGATTGAATTACTCGAGAGAGCGGATTTAATCTCACAGAAAAACCATCACATACTCATTCTTCCAGAGCATGTTCGTCAAGCAAATACAAAATTAACTGATTTTAAGCTTACCAAACAGATGATCAAGGATTTACCTGTAGGAGAAAAATTACTCACTTTATCTATCGCAAGAAGATTTCAAAGTAATTCAAAAGCATTCATTAATTTCTTAGATTTACCAAGCTTATTCTTCAGTATCTGTGAAGAATATAATATGCTTAAAATTGCTCGCTATTTCTCAGAGATATTGAATACTCTCGAGAGAATGGCTCTCATATCTATTCATAATGTCCAGAAAGAGGTTATTATTACTCTCTCAGATATTGCAGCAGAAGATCTAGTTCTTTATCTCGAGAAAGAATACAAGCAAAAAAGAAGAGATAATCCATATTTCATATAGATAGATCTATAATATACAATATAATTGAATCCCAAAGGGGGGGCATTCTTTTTTATTTCTTAAAGAGAAGTGTAAATTTCTTCTTAGAATGATTAGGAAAGTGTTTAAAATAGATTCTTCATATCGTATAGTAGATAACTATGAAAGAATATGATATTGTTGCAATTGGTGGCGGTCCAGCAGGGCTAACTGTCGGAACATATGGGTCAAGATTCGGTCTAAAAACACTAATTATCGAAAAACAAGTAGTTGGTGGTGCAATGGCCATCTCACCTTTGATAGAAAATTATCCTGGGATGGAACCAATCTCTGGTGTGGATTTAACGGAGAGATTCAAAAAACAAGCACAGACATTTGGTGCAGAAATTAAGGATATTACTAACGTCATTAAAATAGATCCCAAAGAAAAAATCATTGAAACAAATACCGGGGAAACCTTCAAAGCAAAAACAATTATTTTTACCACAGGAAGCAGACATAAGAAATTAGGAGTTCCTGGTGAAGAAAAATACACTGGTAGAGGAGTTTCTTGGTGTGCTACATGCGATGGTGCTTTCTTTAGAAATCGCAAAGTTGTTGTAGTTGGTGGAGGAAATTCAGCAGCTATAGAAGCACTTCATTTAGCAAAAATCGCTGGAGAAATTCATATCGTCCATCGTAGAGACAAATTACGTGCAGAACAAGCTCTTGTAAATGAAATTAACAAATCAGGTATTCAATATTATTGGAATTCCAATATAAAAGAAATTCTTGGTGATGGTAAAAAAGTCACTGGTTTGAAACTTATTGATGTTAAATCTGACAAAGTTAAAGAAGTTCCTGTACACGGTGTTTTTGTTTCCATTGGTTATAAACCTAATAATGAATTAGCTGCTACAGTTGGTTTAGAATTAGACCAATATGGTTACATTCGTGTTGATAAGAAAATGCGAACCAATATAGAAGGTATTTATGCTGCAGGTGACATCACGGGAGGTCAAAAACAATTAACCGTTTCCGTTGGTCAAGCAACCACTGCAACAATGAATGCTTTTCTCTATATGCATGATGGTTCTTGGTATTAATCTTACTCGCTGGATTCTTCTAGCGTTTATCTTTTCTTTTTTCACTCTTTTTAGAAGGTTTTATATCCTCTTTATTCTCAATCTTTCTAAAATAAGCAATTATACTTGAGTAACTTTTGGTGTAACAAAATGCGATTATTGATCTCTCCCCAAACAATTAATGAAGCAGTTGAATGTGTAAAAGGGAATGCTGATATTATCGATGTTAAAAATCCATCAGAGGGGTCTTTAGGAGCGAATTTTCCTTGGATTATCAGAAGCATACGTAAAATGGCTCCTCGAACAACACCAATAAGTGCTACTGTTGGAGATATTGCTTATCAACCAGGTACCGTTGCTTTGGCTTCTTTAGGTGCTGCAACTGCAGGTGCATCTTATGTCAAAGTTGGTCTCTTTGATATCAAGACCCTTGAACAAGGAATAGAAGTAATGAAAGCAGTTAAACGAACAATTGAAGAATACCATCTTCCTGTTTCTATTGTCGCAGCAGGATATGCAGAAGGTGAAAGTATTGGTTCCTTAGATCCACTTATCATCCCTCAAATCGCTGCAGCAGCAAAATGTGATTATGCAATGTTAGATACCTTTGATAAAACAGCCAAAAAGACTATCTTTGATATTCTCTCTAATTCGATTTTAGAAGAATTTATCGCTCTCTCGAGAGAGAAAAATATTAGTGTAGCACTTGGTGGTTCTATCAAACTAAATCACATCCCGATTCTAAAGAAACTGCAACCAGACATTATTGGTATTCGAGGTGCTGTTTGTGATGACGGGGATAGAGTAAAGGGAACTATCAGATCAGACCTCATCAATGAATTTTCCCAAAAGCTAAAAGAATAAATAGGACTCTCATATTCCCTATTATTTTTTATGTAGAAACATACTCTCGAGAATGCCTCTTGCTTGACCTAGCTCTTTGTCTGTTAACTCAGGTCTTTTACCTACATCTTCTTTAGTAAATTTCAACTCCTCTTTAGGAGCACTCATAAACATTCCTTCAGAATAAATTCCATGAATAGCTTGTGGTGGCAATTTTGCTATTGGAAGAACATCTCCTTTCTTTAATTCAGGGATATTTGTTACAACAAAGTATCTTGCTTGTCCATCAGATACCATGCATTTCCAATTACTTCCATCCACTTTCTCAATAGTTTGAATTTCACCAACAAGAATGTCTATAGTATCTGCAAAATCATTCGAAAGACCATTGGTCAATCGTTCTCGTAATCGATAGAAGAAATTCCTCATAAAGAGAAGTAAACCCGTTGTTTGCCTTCCTTCGAGTCCTCTTGTTGTTAACATTTCCTCCCATTTTACTGGGAATGAGTCAAAAATATCCTTAATAAAAATCTCAATATCTCTCAGCTCTTTTGACTGTAAAACTTTGTCAAGTGGCTTATAACTCCATTTTAGTGCCATTAATTTACTATTTATTTCAGCTAATCTTGAAAGTATTTTCTGCCGATCCATTGTAAGAGGTATCTGGCGATTTTTTACCATATCACTCAATCGTTTTACAATTCCTTCGGCCAAGATTATTCTTGCATCTGAATCAATTCCAGTCATTTGTTTTGCACCTGTTCTTAACTTAGAATAAATAGCTTATTTTTAGAGTTTCTTATTAAAGAATAGTACTCTTTTCCCAAAAGAAATTTACGTTTAAAAAACGAATACTTTCGGTTATCCCTCTAATCGTCTCTTTTAAGTCAAAGTACAGAAAGATGTAATTAGAAATCAATCAGAAACCTAACGCGACGCTAAAAAACAACCTCAAAAAGGGAAAAAGAAATTATAGGTCATCCTTCAGTCTCCTATAAGCGAAAGAATCATATTTCAAAAGGTCTTTGATTTATTTCAGGAGAACAAATTATGTCCAAAAAAGAAGAGACTGTGAAAGAAAAACCAAAGAAAAATACCACAGCAAAGAAGAAAGAAGAAGAACCCATTCCATTAGAAGATTTAGTGGAAGACGCTTATCAAAGCATTCTCGAAGAAACCGATGCTGAAGAGAAAAAACCAGCTAAAAAAGATAAAGCTGAAGAAGAAGAAAAAGAAAAGAAACCGAAAAAAACATCTCGTTCTAAAAAGAACGAAGCTGAAGAAATAGCTCCCAGAGAACCCCTTTATGAAGAAACGCCTTTTGTTGATGTTATTGAAAAAGATGCTTCCTTAGAGATTCCTGTTACAGATTTACCAGGTGTTGGTCCCGCTACTTCACACAAATTGAAAGAAGCAGGGTTAACAACCATTAGGGCTATAGCATTATCCAGCATATCAGATCTGGTAAACAACGCTGATATTGGAGAGAAAACGGCATCGAAATTAATTAAGATGTGTCAAGAACAAGTGGGACTTACTTTTAGCACTGCAGATAATCTCTATAAAGAGAGATTAGCTCTTGACCGAATTACTACTGGATCAGATAACCTGGATGAGCTTTTCGGCGGAGGATTAGAAACTGGCGGCATTACTGAATTTTATGGGGAATTCCGTACTGGTAAAACACAAATCGCACATCAATTATGTGTTACTGTGCAACTCCCTCGAGAACAAGGAGGATTAGCTGCAAATGCAGCCTATATAGATACAGAAGGAACTTTCCGGCCTGAAAGAATCGTAGAAATGGCTGAAAGATTTGGTTTGGATCCAAAACAAGTACTCCAAAATATTACTGTTGGTAGAGCCTACACTTCAGACCATCAAGTAAATCTTGCACGAGAGATTGCCGGTCTAGCAAGAGATAAAAATATTCGTTTGGTAGTTGTTGACTCACTTACATCACACTTTAGAGCAGAATACATTGGCAGAGGAACATTAGCCATAAGACAACAACGTCTCAATCAACACATTCACTTTCTGCTTACCCTAGCAGAGATGCATCATGTTGTTATTCTAGTAACAAATCAAGTTATGGCTAGACCAGACTTCTTCTTTGGAGATCCAACAGCACCTATTGGTGGACATATTGTTGCTCATTCTTGTACTACAAGAGTGTACCTCCGAAAGTCCAAGCAAACGAAACGTGTTGCAAAAATAGTTGACTCACCAGTATTACCTGAAGTTGAAACTGTCTTTGAGATTCTTTCCGATGGTATTCACGACGGTTAAAAGATTTAGTCCGCAAGGACTAGATTAACTTTTTTTATAAAAAATAATCAAACAACGGTTCATAAAAACCGTTTTTTCTCTATTATTTTAAGAAAAAACAGCAATTTTGGAAGAAAAAATGGAGAGAAAAGGGTAATAGATTAGATAAACGTTTAAGTAAATTGTTATTTTTCTGAGGGTCGGTTTCCACTCGAAAAATGATTGCTCTAAAAAGGAGAAAAATGTCATCTAGAAGAGTCTAAGTGACAAAAAAAGCATTTTCCTAGGAATTTAAAATAGCTCATAATCTAAATAAGATTCATATGAATAAGATAAATCACAGAAGAAATTGCCGTATCACTTCAAAAATTATACGAGTCGATTAAAATGTGTAAAATCTTAATAGCCGAGGATGATCCTTTAATCAGGAATTTGTTTAAAGAAATATTAATTAGAAATGGCTATGATATAGTTGAAGCTGTTGATGGAGAAGACGCACTAATTGTATATGACAAATTACACAAAAAGCCAGACATAATTATAGTTGACTTTAGAATGCCAAAAATCAATGGTCTAGAATTAACGCAAGAAATCCTATCAAGAGATCCAAATTCTAACATTATTATGGTCACAGGAGACCCAGCTATGAATCAAGAGATTCTAAACAATAGCGGAGTTATTTACAAAGAAAAGCCTGTGAACCTTGATGAATTTCTAAAAGAAATCCACAGTTTAGCTGAATTACAAGATAGTCTTGGGGATATACAGTAAACAAATCCAGGAAATATTGGAAATAAACCCGTAAAAAAAAGAAATAGTAAAACCTTACCAGGATATGGAATAGAATTATCATGGAATGGACAAACTATGTTCAAAAGAAACGGATCGAAAAAAAGTTATCAGTTGAGCTCACACCGATAACTGTTCGATCCAAATCTCTTTTCCAGAAATATATGAAAAATAATCGCTTTAAAGAATGGTCTGAAATTAAAGAACAATTATTTCAGAGAGAAGGTCCAATTTGCTGGATATGTGGAAAAGAAAGCTTAAATCTACATATTCACGAATTCTGGGATTATGATGACGAAGATCACATGATATCCTTAAGAGAAATTCATCACCTTTGTGATATGTGTCATAAAATAAAGCGAACAGATTTGTGGTTTTTAACTGACTACGGCAAAGAACAACTAAAAACTTTAGGCCTTTGCCAGGAAGATCTAATCAACCATTTCTGTAAAGTAAATAACTGTTCTCTCAAAGAATTTGCCAAGCAATGGAACTCAGCTATTAAAACTTGGAAAAAGAGAAGTCAATATAATTGGCAACAAGATTTTGGTGAATATCAACTCAAATTTTAAGCAACAGAAATCATATTCTAAAGCATTTGTTAATAATTAGTTTTACGTGCGGAAAGGAGTTTGTTAGGAATACCTAACATTTAAATATTGTTTTGGACAACAAAATCGTGTACATATTTACAGAGGAAAGAAAGAATGAGAGAAAAAAGAAAAGATAAACCAATGGCAGGAACAGGATTTAGATTCATGGCATTTATGTTCAAATTTCGAGACATGGTAAATCCTCCGGAAAAATACTTGAAAGAGACTACAATGAAAGAGGGAGATAAAATCCTTGATTATGGTTGTGGACCAGGCAGTTTCGTATTTCCAGCGGCAGAGATCGTAGGTGAAAATGGTAAAGTATACGCTACGGATTTGCATCCCCTTGCAATTAATATGATTGCTAAAAAAGCAAACAAAAAAGAGATTACAAATATAGAAACCATACAAACAAATTGTGCTACAGGGTTGGCTTCAAATAGCATTGATATTGTATTAATGTATGATGTGATTCACATGTTAAAAGAACCTAAGGAAATCTTTGCAGAAATAGATCGTGTTATGAAACCAGAAGGCATTCTCTCTGTCACCAACCCACATATGAGAGAAAGAGATGTCATAACAAAAATTGTAGAGAATAGTGATTTCAAATTGGTTAAGCAAGGTGAAAAAACTTTTAGCTTTCAAAAAAAATAAGAGAATATATTAGATAAGCAATATTGAAAAAAGAAAATAATTTGGTGAAGAAACTAAATGCTTCTTAGAGTCTTACCAGGTAAATTATTTTGGTGTTCACCCTTTTCAATTACTACTTCTCCATTAACTAGCACGTATTCTATTCCAATGGATAATTGATGTGGATTTGTGAAAGTTGCTTTATCAATAATTGTTTCAGAATCAAAAACAACTATGTCAGCCCACATGTTCTCTTTCAATAATCCACGATCGGTTATACCCAATCTTTGAGCAGAGAAAGAAGTCATTTTACGTATTGCTGTCTCTAAAAGCATTATCTTTTTCTCTCGAACAAAATGTCCAAGTACTCGAGGAAATGTGCCAAAATAACGAGGATGAGGTTTGCCATAGCTTAATGGTCCAGTAAGTGGAATTGAAGAACCATCTGACCCGATCATTGTATAGCGTCCTTTCATAATTCGTTGAATATCTTCTTCACTCATGCTTTCAACAGTCATACCACCCTTAGCTTCTTCAGCGATTAGTATATCGCACAGAACTTCAAACGGATCTTCTTCACCAACTTCTTTAGTTATTTCAGTTAGTGATTTACCCATGAATTTGGCCCATTTGTCCGTTTCAAGGGAAGAAATGTAAACACAATCCCAACCAGAATTTTTAATGAAACTCTCATAGGTAGATCCTTCGTAAAGATCTTTCTTGATTTTCTCTTTTACTTTAGAATCTTTTAAGCGTTCAACAAGCTTCTCTAACCCACCTTCATGGGTCCAGGGAGGGAGGAGAGTGATCAAAGAGGTTGCTCCTCGATTGTAAGGATATTGATCACAAGTAATACTAATTCCACGTTGATTTGTTTCTTCAATTAATCTGAGTGTTTCCTTACTTAGACCCCAATTTGCTTTACCAGAGACTTTATGATGAGCTATATGGCCACCCCGGCAACCAGATTTTTCGACAATGTCAATCACTTCTTGAATTGCTTCTATCACTAAATTGCCTTCGTTTCTTATATGACTGAAATATAATCCATTATGTTTCGCAACTTCTTTTGCTAATTCGAGAACTTCTTCCGTGTCAGCATACGCTTGTGGTGTGTAAATTAATCCTGTTGAAATACCAAAGGCACCAGCAACCATCGCATCTCGAATAGAATCCTTCATTTGTCGAAGCTCATCCTTGGTGGGTTTGCGATCGGCATAACCCATAGCAGCTAAACGAACCATTCCAAAACCAATGAAAAAAGCGACATTGGAGGAACAACCAAGCTTTTCCATAGCATCAAGGTACTCACTAAAAGAAGACCAAGTAATGTTATATGCCAAACCAGGAGGAGCAGACATTGAAAACTCTTTGTCAAATAGCTCCTTTCTCTCAGGATTTACAGGAGCTAAGGATGCTCCACACATGCCAACAACTAAGGTCGTTATACCTTGATGGATAGTAGAAAAGACCAGAGGATCAAAAGGAATAGTATAATCAGCATGGGAATGGATGTCAATGAAGCCAGGACAAACAATCAAATCCGTAGCATCCAGCACCTTTGTTTTTGCTGATGGTTCGATTAAACCAATTTTTGTTATTTTGCCATTAGTAATACCAATATCAGCTTTAAACCAAGGATTACCAGAACCATCAATAACTCGTCCGTTTTGTATTACAATATCGAATTCCATTATATATACCTCAATTGATTTTTTTTATTTTGCTCCATAATAAGTGAACATTGTTACATTGGCATTCGCTGCTTTCAAATATGACCAAAGAACACCCTTATGGAGAGCAAGGTGAGATGTCAACTTAGGAAGAAAATGACTCCAAGATCGAAGGGATGAATCAGGTTCATAAAATGGACGCAAAGTCTCCTTGAGTAGATCTTCATCGGTTAACTTCTCAAAATACTTACGAAGATAAACACAGCAATCATCAAATACATTCAAAGCATCGCCAATATTTTCCTTGTCTAGTTGTAACTCAAGTTTATGCGTTTCTTCACCGGAGGGAAATTTACCGGAATAAATATCGACATCTATACGAGGTATTTGAGCTATATGATTAACTAACTCGAGTAAAGTTCGACTATCTTCCGTTAAGCGAAAATCAAGAGAAACCTCCTTCGCTTTTTCCATAACAACTCTTACTTCTTTGATTTCATCTTCATAGAATGCTAACAAAATGTCCTTAATGATTCGCATAAGAAATAGTAGTTTTTTGAAATAAAATGTTTTTCCAGTAAAGAAGAGAGTAATTGATAGCTTTTTCGAACCTTTAAGCTTCTACTCATTTTTGATGATCAATTTTAACTTCTAACTTCAATCTACTGTTGTTTGCAAAAAAATTAAATATTCATCGGTTAATTGGTTATTAATCGTTCTTGGGAGAGCGTTAAGATGAGTTTAAATGACCAACAACATAAATTTGGAAAGTTAAGTTTAACAGGAATAATACTGAGCTTAGTGGGTTCAATCATAACTTTGATTGGATTATTCATACCAATTCGGAATTACATTAACGAACCAGATAGACCAGGATTATCTTTGGCTTTATATAGCTTCAATATTAATGGGGAATATTACTTCGGGTTTAATATGATTGCCCTGCCTATTCTCGTGTTAATTATAGCGATAATAATATTGACAGTTTTTCGACTTAAAGGAGCAAAAAGTAACTCAAATTTAGTAATACGCGATGAAAGACCAGTTATGTTCGGAATTTTTACCTTTCTCTTTGCACCAATAATTGTTCCTATATATTACACATCAAGCTTCTATTACATCATAGATTTTTGTACATATAGTGCAAGTTACATTGCCTACTCAAAAATCAATCCAGCATACACACAATATGGAATAGGTGCAGGTTTTTTCTTTGTAATACCTGGTATAATCTTACTAATGATTGCTTTCTTCATTTTAACACTAGCTTACTTTTGGAGGAAAAGAAGCGACACTATTCAGAGAATTGAACAAACAGTGACAACAAATTTCGAAGAAGGGAAGACTACTAAATTTGCAAGGAAAGGATTAGCAGCTGTAACAATAGTAGCCAGTTTAGGACTCATATTAGCTATTAGTACACCAATATTTAGAGATGTTTACAGAACAACACCACCAGCCCCAACAGATGTTCCAGAGAGAAATTTTCTATTACCCTATAGATATTATAGTGGAAGTTATCAAGTTTACATGGATTTCACTGTTCTATGTTTAATAGTCATTCTGACATTTGTTATGGCAGCAGCAATCTTGCTGTTAATAGGGACATTAACCAAAAATAAAATACCCACCAGCATTGCTCCATTACTCATTATGGTTCTAATTCCAATTGCAATTCCATGGTGGGCTCCATATTCTGGGGGTAGGAGTATATGGCAATCATCATTCTTGGAGCTATTGTGGATTTACGATGATTTCTATTATCATGCTCGTAATTTTGCATTACATTATAGATTAGGTAACATTGATAATTTTAGAGCATTATCAGTAACAACATGGTTTGGTATTCTAGGACTTGGAGCATTTTATGTTATAACCCCAGTAGCAATAGGTCTAAGCCTTTGGGACAGAAAGAAAATGAATGTTTTAATACAAGCTGAAAGAGAATACTTAGCAATTGCAGCAACAACAGCAAAAACCGAAGAATCTTGAGGTGGATCAACCACTTAAATTTTTTCTATAATAAATTCTTTATTACCTCTTTTCGCTAATAATCTATATTCTCGAATCTTTAAGATGGGAATTATTTTGATTAACGTTATCTTTACTTTCTTCTTTCCTTATTCTTTGAGGATGTTCTAGAATGATCATAACCGTATGTAGTAAGACTTCTATCTCGAGGAGTGCTATGAGTTCCAGTATAGATCTCTCGCTCTGCTAGAATCTTTCCGATTCGCTTCAATTCTTCAGTAAATTCGGATTTTGTGATATCGAACCAAACATAGGTTCCTTCTACCTTAGTCACTTTCTCAGCTATGATGGGAACAACAACAGACTTTTGCAAGAATTTCCGCACAACGATCATTGCATATGGAACAGTCTTTTTTATGGTTTTTCCAGGTAAATTTTCTATTCTATTGACTCTCCCTAATTTCTTGTTTTCTTTATCAGCAGCAATTTTCCCTATCAATTGTGAGTAATCCATTCTTATCCAAGAACAAGGGGCAATTTGATTATTATACTTTCACATTAAAAGAAAAAGCGAGAAAAATGAAAAAAATAGTAGTAAATATTCTCAGATAATTTCGGAGAAAGTGTTACGAGAGAGAAAAAGAATTAAAAAAAATAACTCAAACAATTAATATAACAATATAGAGCTAGTATGTTTATGGTTAATTTTAAAACGTTTAATAAGAAAAGTTATACTCTTCGTCTTTTCTTGAAAGACATAAAACAGCTTATCAGAAATATGCCCCATATGAAAAGCGCTTTTGTATATGAGAGAATCAGTAAACAATTTGCTGAACGAATAATGTTAGCCGTAACAGCTGTTAATGATTGCGAATACTGTATTTACGGTCATTCAGGATCATCACTAAAAAGTGGAGTAGATGATGAAGAAGTAATATCGATAATGAATTTAGAATACAATAAAAGCTCATTAGATGAAATTGTAGCTCTTAATTTTGCAAAGCATTACGCAGAAGCAAACAGTGCACCAACAAAAAAAGCATATGAAGAATTAGTAAATTATTATGGTTCCGAAAAGGTTAACGATATTTTAATTTTCATTCAAATTGTTTCATTAGGAAACTTTTTGGGCAATACTGTGGAAGCATTTGAAGCAAGAAGAAATGGATTTGTTATTGAAAATGGTTCTAATTTCTTCGAAACACTTGCCTATCTTGTAAGTGGCCGTTATTATAAACAAATGAAAAATACTGGAAGGAAAATTATCGGGAACAGATTTCATTTCTAGAATAATTTCTTGCAAGCTAAGCTTCTACTCATTTATGATGAACGTTATCTTTGCTTTTACCTTTCTTTACTCATTGAGTTTTATACAGAAGGATCAATCATTCTTCTTGTTGGAATTCCTTTTAGTAATAAACACCAGAGTCATTGTTGAAAGGAGAAATGCCCCACTGATGAATAGAAAGTCTATTCCGATGAATCCTTCTGGTCTTGCTGAAAAAAGAACCTCATACCACCATTGAATTGTAGCATTAGAATTATTGAGTGTACACCAACAAAAGTAAACTACTGAACTTACAGCTCTACCTGAAAGAGTGTAAGACTCTGCAAACGATTCTCCGGGAGCAAGAGTAAAATTTGCAAGTATAGGGGAATAGTGCTCAATTGCAGCTTCTTCACAGAATATCTCAACGCTTGAATTCGAGTGAAGTAGAACAGTGATATTTATTTGAATAATCGAGTTACGGTAATATAAGCCAGTAGCAATTTGACCCATTTCATTGTCCACGAATAATTCCTCAGATGTCTTTTCTGTAATAGTTAAACCAGCAGAGCTTGAGGTAGTAGCAGAACAAGAATGAATAGTATTAGTAATGCTAAAGATGAATAAAACTACCAAGTAGATAGCCAACATTGAGGTTATTTTCGCATCTCGCTTATTTCGAAATCTCTTGCTCACTATTTCCTTCTTATTCATGTTTGTTTTTCTCCTAACACTTTGCTTTTAGAGCGGATAACTACTCCCAATGATAGGAGGAATAACGTCCCACTTACAACAATATAACCAGCAGCAGGTGTTTTACCCGTTACAAGTAATTCATACCACCAGTGAACAGTAGCATTAGTCCCTCCGATTACTACATGAGCGTCGAAACCAAAAGATAGTGTGGGTTGATTAAT
>JAUWKS010000095.1 GCA_030614005.1 Candidatus Heimdallarchaeota archaeon
CATCATTGATGTTGCTACAGACGCTGTAGAAAAAATTATTGAGGGCAGAAGAATGACTCATATGGTATCCTTGCATCCTGATGGGTCAAAAGCATATATTAGTAATATTGGTGATAATTCTATCTCTATTTTGGATATTGCTTCTTTGAAATGGTTAACACACATCCCTGTTGGTCGCAGTCCAGAAGGTATCAACATAAGCCCTGATGGCAAATGGTTGTATTGTGCGAATCAAGATGATGATCAAGTCTTTGTTATTGATACTAGTAACAATGCATTACATGCAAGAATATCGACAGCACGAGTTCCCATTCGTGTTACTTTCAGTCGGGATGGAACTTTGGCTTTTATTCCAAACCGAGAAGGTAATTGTGTCTCGGTAGTTAAAGTAGCAACGCATCGGGAAATAAAACGTATTCCTGTTGGAATCTGGGCTGGAGGCACTGTGGTCAATGCCAAGGGCGACAAAGTGTATGTTGCCAACAACAAAACTAATGATATTTCTGTAATCGATGTTGAAACGCTCAAAGTTGTTGATACTATAGATGTGGGTCTTCACCCTGATGGCATGGCATTCTGCCGTGTTATCAAATAAACCGGGTGAACTCTTTTCTTTTTATTACCACAATATTTAATTCATTTGACTAATTACTCGATTTAATACTTGGTGTGCTTAATGGAATATTTGGTTGAAGTCAATTCTGAACTCTGCATCGGTTGCCAAGCTTGTATAGATGTTTGCCCTCGTGATTGTTTTGTTCTAAATACAGAAGGAAAATCTAAGATGGGTTCCCATCTATGCCATTCTTGTGGTCATTGTATTTCCGTTTGCCCAGAAAAGGCGATCAAACATCGGGATTTTACCGAAGAAGAGTATTCACTGATCAGTGATATTTTGCATTCAAAAATGGTAGATGGTGAACAATTATCCTTTTTACTCAAATCCATTCGAAGTACTCGAAAATATAAGAGTAAACCAATCTCTAAAGAAATATTATCCCAGCTAGTAGAAACTGGTCGATTTTCTCCAACAGGCCACCATGCTCAAAATGTTGAAATAGTGATTGTGGATACTCCCGAAACAATTCAGCAGCTAAAAGATGAAACTGCTGTTGCTTTCAAAGGATTTTTGAAAAAAATAGACAACCCATTCCTTCGTCTTCTGGGGATTTTGCTTGGGAAAGGAGACTCAATTCGAAAAGCTCGAGGCTCTCGAGCAAGACTTGTCCGGATACTTTCCGGATTTGCGGAAGGAACAGATTATCTCTTTCATGATGCACCAGTTGTGGTTGTTTTTCATGCTAAGACAAAAGGAATTGTTCCTCTGGAAAATTGTACCATTGCTTCTACATATATGAGAATTGTCTGTGAAGGTTTTGGTTTAGGGTCTTGCTATATTGGTTACTTGGTATATTCTTCAAAATATAATCACAAAATTCGTGAAATGTTAAATATACCAAAAGAAAATACTATTTTTCAAGTAATGATCGTTGGGTATCCAAAGCACAAATTTAGAACGTTCGTTGCTAGAAATCCTGCTAAAGTACAATGGAAGTAATCTAAATTAGCTCTAGGTGAATGAAAAAATGACCGATTTAAACACTTTCCTCAAAAAAAATAAGAAATCTATTCATGAATTACTCAATCATATGTGGCAAAATATCGAACGAATAGCCATACAATTTGAAGAAGCTTTACCAGATGTCGATTTAGATAATTCCCATGGTAACTACATTCGAATTGACAAAGGGTGGTCTGAAGCTATCTATGCAAATCCTAGTATTGCTTTTCCTTTTGGAGAATTTGGTTATTCTTTGGATGGGCTATTTTGCGTGTTTACAATTAACCCTAAAGCATTCACCGAGAAGATCCTAGGTAAGATTGTTGCCATCTCTCGAGAGAATCCTGCAATTACCTTTGAAGCTTATGGTGGTGATGATTGCTTTCAGACATTCTTTCATTCCAATGATGAAAGCGATTTTGATACTATCATAACTGCAATACAGAGTACATCTGAGGAATCTATTCAACTAGAACTAACTATTGAAGCTGTTGCAGAAGAAGCTGTAAAAGATGCACTTGTAACAACCACCATAAAAGTTCATCATTTATTGAAAGAAGAACAATGTTTAATGAATTTACCTCAATATTCTCCTGAATAAATCACAGGAGTTTATCGAACTTATTTTCCTTTCTTCAAAGACTACTGCTTAGTCTATCCTTTCATTTCCTCTGATTTTTCTCTTTGTTTAATTATCTCGTCTCTGAATGTCGCATGCTGTAAAACATCGTAATCATTGTTGAGATAAGTTAAGGTCAATGAACAATCAAACAAGGGATAGAGCGCTGCTCTGACAAAAATCATTATTATGCCCATCCAATCTCCAGTCATCTCAATAAAAGTATTTGTTAAAGCCCAAGGGAGAATAATACTGACAAAGGCATAAATTCCTACAATCATTGTGGTTTTGAGCCAATTGCTGCTTCTTGTTAAATCAAAGGAACGTTGAAAAGCTCTACCTACAGACAATTCCTCTTTGTTTATTGCAACAACAAATAGGCTTATCTTACTTCCCAGTAGTATTGGGAAACCGACTGAAATTACTAGCATTATCCAACTAACGAATGGTACTCGTGCATTGAAAAGTATCCCGAAAATAAAGATTAAAGCAGGAATAGCTAGAAAGCCAATTAACATTAATGAAGCAAAGAATAATTCCTTAAATCTTCTACCAGTTAAATCTATAGCCCAAAAAACATTTGCTTTTGATTTCTCAACTGTCTTCCAACATAGGTTTGTTATTATCGAGCTTCTTAGGATAAATAACAGCACTGCAACAATTATCAAAGGGATCAGATAAGGTGTTACATACTCATTTCTAAAATCAAGTGAAAAAATAAATTGATGTGAAATAAAATTATATTTAAGATTAATTAAAACTAAGTAAAAGATACCAAAGATCAGTAATTCTGGAATTAACGAAATAGTAAACATTTGAAAGAATTGCCTGAAATAAATTCTGAAAGGAGCAACAAGTAATTTAAAAATCCCATATTCATCGACTTTTAAGTTATCAGTTGGTTTTTTCTCAACTTTCTCTACTTGTTCACTCATAATTTGCCTTCATCAGAGTTCATTCATAATTATTCCTATGACTCTAATTTTCTCAATCATTGATACCTCTTTCTTGTTTTTTGGGAAACTTTTTCTCCTAGTTAAACATGAAATTTGATGGAGAGAGTGAATAAAAAAGAAAAGAGGTGTAGGTTATGCTTCGAGTGGCACACCTAATAATGATAGAACTTGAAATATAGGCAACGGGGTACAAATAATTGCTAAGAAATATCCGAAAATAAGGTAGATGTATTTTGACCAATGAACCTTCGAGACATCATCAGTAGGACCCGGATGTTTTTGGAACATACCCATAAATAATATTAGAAAACCAAAGTATCTTGTAAATGGATTCAGCGCTAACAATAGACCGATTATTATTGTGAATATTCTGTGTGGTGTATCACCAAAGACTGCTCGAGCAGTGTGTCCTCCATCTAATTGGCTTGCGGGCATCAAATTAATACCTGTTAAGATAAAACCCACCCATCCGGCAAATGCGACTGGATGTTGAACAATAATTTGTGTTGTGGGGTCATAATAAGGTATTATTCCAGTTGAAAAGCTAAAATACTCTAACCAATTGCTTAGAAAAACTGTCGGTATAAGCGTTAAATCAATAGGATCTCCCGCAGGTACAGGAATATCTGCCACATACGTAAGTTTTAGTCCAATGATAAATATTGGCACTGCAACAGCGAATCCTGCCATTGGTCCTGAAAACCCGATATCAAATAAATCATCTCGAGTAGCAATTTGCTCCTTTTGTTGAATTACCGCCCCAAATGTTCCAAGAGTTGGAAATGCTGGAAACGATGGTACTGGAATGAAATATGGTAGAGATGCATCTATTTTCTTATTTCTCGATACAAAATAATGACCAAATTCGTGAATCGTCAAAATACCTATCAAACAAATAGTATAAAGAAAAATATCGAGTGCCATATTTCCCTCAATATTGTACGTTTCAAAAGTTGCTGTTATGTATGTCCATCCTGCCAATGCAACAGTAACGATTGTGGCTAAAAATAAACCAATATTCCAGGCAATTTTCTTAAATTGGAATTGTTCCTGAGCTGATTCTTTTTCCCAATAATAGAATCGAATGACGATTTGTTTATTACCAGGAGCAATGAGCTCATTACGAATAAGTACTTTCAAGTTATTTTCAGTGAAAATTGATTCCTTTCTCAAAGCAGTAAATTTCATACGTTCGGAACCTTCTTCAGGTCTTTGAACGGTGACTTTTGGTCCAATGCTCTCAACGATTTGGCTATCAATAATTCTTAAATGCTTAGCTATTGTCTCATTTACTTCTTCTAATGTTAGATCCACTTGTTTTAAGTCTCGTATTTTTGGTGCAAGGACACTTATTGTCTTCTTGATTTCAATTACTTGGGTTTCAACCACCGCTTTCAAATATGACAAACCATTCCTTGTGAGAGGTGCGCCACAAATTCCACAAGTGTCCCCTGATGTTGTGCCATTACAATCCCAACATTTTATACCGATGGGTGCTTCTGATCTTGCAATAACTTTTTCTTTGACATCTGGACTGAGTGGTGCTCTGCATTTGAAACATTTTACAACGTCTGGGTGAGGTATAGATGCCCCACAATTCCAGCAAAACCCTTTATCTTCTTCCGTATTGTGTGCACTAATATCATTATCATTTACTTTTGTTGAAGCAATTTTCGTTTCCGCTATTTTTGTCGTGGATTCTTTGTCTAAATCAAAATCATTTGTTTTTTTAGATGTCAAAAAAGTGACCTCATATCCAGCTTCTACGTTATATCACCGCCATTCAAAGTAATAAAGACTAGCTTATAGTTTGAAATTCAGACTGAGTTGTAGAACTTACTTCTTAAGACATGAAAAGAAATGAAGGTAATGGGAAACAAACTATTGCAATTGAAATTGCGAATGTTCCTAGAATATATCTTGACCAATGAGGTCGTAGTGCTTCATTTGTAACTGGTGTTTGGAACAGATTTCTAGGAACGAACATTGTTAACACTCCTAGCCCCCAAGTTGTGAAATTGAACATAAGGAATAGCGATGTTGCAAAAGAAAAGACTCGAGTTAACCGCTCTCCAAATAAACTTCGAAACATAAAACCACCATCGAGCATAGAACCTGGGAGATAATTTAACCCATTTAGAATCAAACCTACAATTGCTGCATATGTTAGCGGATGGATAAATGATACTTGTGTTTCTAGGTTAATTGTGGGAGCTAAATTAGTAACTGAACCAAACCAATTGAAGAACATTAAGATAAGCATAACTGGGTCAAATTGCTGAATTTCAGTGATTCTGTCAAGAGCAGTTTGGGATAGATCAGAAATTTCAGCTATATATGGCGAAGAAAGTCCAACTAGTAAAAGAACTATAGATGTTACCACTCCTACAAGTGGTCCGTAAAAATAAAGATCAAATAGATCATTCCGTTTGTGTACTGGATTGAGCACTCGAATAAATCCTCCAGCAGCACCAAGCAGGAAGTAACTCATAAACCCTGGAATGGGTGGAATAGGAAGGAAGTATGGTAAGGACAAGGTAATTTTTTTCACCCGTTGAACAACAAAGTGCGCTAGTTCGTGCATTACCGAAATTCCAAGCAATGCACAAGTAAAAATAATGACATCAACAGCCATGCTTTTTTCAATTGAAAAGAGATCAAAAACCTCTCGAGTATAAAACCATCCTGCAAGGATAATTGTTGTAATTGTTAAAGCCAGAGCGAGGAGTTTCCAGCGAATATTTTTGAAGTTAAATCTATTGACTTCTTCTAGAGGCTTCCAGTAAAAGAAGCGTATTGCAACTAAATCCTCTTCATTCGAGGGGATCTTTATTCCTTTGTAAAGTACTCGGAGATTCTTTTCAACAATTAGTTTCTCTTGCTCAAATTTATCATAAAGATTGCTTTTAGCTGGTCGTTTAATAATCATTTCAGGTCCGAAATTTGTAAGAGCAGAACGTCTTATCGTGAAATATTTTGCAATAGTTGCTTCTAAGTCGGTGAATTTCATTGCTATTCTGATTAACTTACGATCCTTCGGTGATAAAATAAAAAGAAATTCTTGTTCTTTTTCCGATAGCAAATCGGTGCTCTGTTTAACATCTTCTGCTAGTGATCTTATTCCTTCTGCTGTTAATGGACTACCACAGACACCACAAATATTCCCTGAAGTTGTCCCTCCACATCTCCAGCATTTTATTGCATTTGCACTTATGTTACGACTTAATACTTCTTGTTTAACACTCTCTTTTATTGGTGCTCTGCACACATCACACCAATCATTTTCCTTTAAATTTGCATTACAATTCCAACATTTAGTTTGGGCTTTAGCTGGTCTTGATAAATCGGACATCCCATACAAAACTTCGTCCCATGATTTTCCTGCATCTTCTTTTGAGGTTTTTATATTAGCTTCAAGTTCTTTTTTAGCATCAACATTCTGTTTCTTATTCTTCTTGCTGTTCTTGTTTTCCTCATTCAAAAGGATGCACCATCAAACTAACTAACTATCAATACTGAATAACAAAGAATTGATTATTTAAGTTTCTTTTTAAAATCCAAAAATTAAACGAATAATACAAAAAAAGCATTTTGCTACATTTAGAAAAACCTAAAAACGAAAAGAATAATCTCCCGAACGCAGAACAAAAACCAATTTTCCAAAGCAAGTAAAAAAAGGGATGAATTAGTGTGACAAATTATAGAATACGAAGATTTAATCCGGAAACAGATATTGAAGCGGTTCAGTTAGTAAACAGTATCTGCCTCCCTGAAAACTATCCAAGATTTTTTTTCCTTGAGATAACAGATAAATTTCCCGAAGGTTTCAATATAGCTGAATTAGAAGATGGTTTTAAGGAAATAGTCGGATATGAAATGACTCGCATTGAAAGGGGTTTGTCGAATTATGGTTTTGGAATTTGTAAGAAAGGGCATATTATCTCAATTGCTGTGCTGGACAAATATCGTAGATTACAAATAGCTGAGAAATTAATGGATGCAGCGCATAATGCACTACGCCTTCGTGATGTGCGAGAAGTCTATTTGGAAGTACGAGAATCAAATCAAGCAGCAGTTAATCTCTACCAAAAGCTTGGTTACCAACAAAACAAAATTTCTAAACATTATTACACAGATGGTGAATCTGCAATTATAATGACTAGCAAAATATAGCAAAAGCCAGCTAATCTCAAAATCTTTTTTCATTTATTTTAAAAAAATAAAAAATAAGAGGGGAAGTTCTAAGAGGTAAACTCTTAGAAGCCGTCCATACCAGGCATACCACCACCGGGCATACCGCCTGGAGCACCACCTGGAGAAGATTTAGCTGCAATGATGTCGTCAATTCTGAGAATCATTTGAGCTGCTTCACTTGCGGAAGTAATTGCTTGTCGAGTAACACTAACTGGCTCGAAAATTTTGGCTTTAACCATATCAACTGGCTTGCCTGTTTTAAGGTCAACACCTGCAGTATGTCCGCCTTTGTCGTGTTCTGCTCTTAAAGCAACGAGAACATCAATAGGATCTAAACCAGCATTTTCAGCTAAGGTTCTTGGAATAATTTCAAGAGCTTCAGCGAATTTTTCTACTGCTAGTTGTTCTCTACCTGCGAGAGTATTAGCGTATTCTTTCAATTTGCGTGAGAGGTAAATTTGAGGAGCTCCTCCACCAGGAACAACTAAACCATCTTGGATAATGTTTCTAACAACACAGAGAGCATCATGGATTGAACGTTCAGCTTCATCAACAATCATGTCGCTTCCACCACGAATCATAATACTAACGCTCTTTGGATTTGGGCAACCTTCAACGAAAACAAAATCATCATCAGCAATTTTGCGTTCTTCAACATTTTTAGCTTCTCCAAGGTCGCTTGCTTCAATACCATCAATTCTAGTAACGATGCTTGCACCTGTAGCCATAGCAAGTTTTTCCATGTCGGATTTCTTGATTCGTCTAACTGCAAGGATTCCTTTTTTGGAGAGGAAATGTTGAGCTAAATCATCAATGCCCTTTTGTGAGAGAACAACATTTGCACCAGAAGCAATGATATTATCAACCATATCTTTGATCATTGATTGTTCTTGATCGAGGAATGATTTCATTTGATCTGGGCTTGTGATATTTATTTTAGCGTCAAATTCAGTTTTGGAGATTTCAACAGCAGCATCAATCAAGAGTATTTTTGCATCCTCGATTTTCTTTGGCATGCTAGAATGAACAATGCTCTTATCGAGAATAATTCCCTTAATTAAATTAGTTTCTTTGATGGATTCACCTTTCTTCTTCTCAATTTTGATATTGTCAATATCACAAGTTCTCTTTCCATTTTCTTCTACAGTAACTGTTAATGCAGCCTCAATAACCATTTCAGAAAGGTAATCACTGTGACCAGCGATAACTTTGCTACCCATAGCAGTCATTACGCCTTGTTTGAGTATTGCTTTATCATTAAAATCAACATTGATAGCCATTGTCTTTAGGTGTTCCAATGCTTTGGCTGTTGCTTTTCGATATCCGTCAACAATAATGCTAGCGTGAACATCTTGAGATAATAGCTCTTCAGCTTGCTTCAATAATTCACCAGCAATAATTACAACTGTGGTTGTTCCATCGCCAACCTCATCATCTTGAACCTTTGCTAGTTCAACAATGAATTTAGCGGCTGGATGTTGAATTTCCATTTCTTTAAGTATGGTGGCACCATCATTTGTAATAACAACATCACCAAAGGAATCAACTAACATTTTATCTAGACCTTTTGGACCAAGAGCAGATCTAATTGCTTCCGCAACAACTTTTGCAGCTGCAATGTTGTTTTGTTGAGCATTTTTACCTGTAGTCCTTTCGGTACCTTCTCTGAGGAGGAGCACTTGTTGCCCGCCTAAATTTACAAGACTCATTTCTTAAAATCACCTTATAGTTTTTAGATTTGTAAAACCTATTTTTTTCACGGTTTATTTCCCGCTTGATATGCTTTTTTGTGATTTGTAGTGATATTTAAATCTTTCTTATGCTTTACTTTAAGAAAACTGATAGAAGAAAAAGAAATATAGAAATCAATGTTCAATTAATTTTGCCATAATGACAGTTTTTTTATCTAGAAAACTGATTTTTCCCGCTCAGATGTTATTAGTGGGTTTTGTCGTGATTTTTATTTATTACTGTAAAAGAAATACACTCTTTTAAAATCTATAACAAATGAAACAAAGTGATATCCATTTGCTAAATATTTTGCCTTGTCAAAGTGTTTTCAACTCAAAAATAAACCACATTATCAATTCATAAGAATTGAACAAAGTCAACGTGCATTTATTACTAATCTATCACTAGGATTCAAGGGATTCATCAGGAAGTTCTTC
>JAUWKS010000089.1 GCA_030614005.1 Candidatus Heimdallarchaeota archaeon
GTTTAATCTGTTTTTGCTTTCTATTTCCCTTATCTTTCTCATTATATATTCCCTTAATTCCTTACTCCATTCAACTTGATCCTTGTATTTCCTCATTTGTTCTCTCAATTCTTCAGGAAGCTTGACCGACATGGTAGTACCCATAGTATCACCATATAGTATACTTGTTCGTATTACTTAAATCTTTTCTTGAAAAGAGTGAGTATTAGAGTTATTCTTAAATAGAATTCTAATCTGTAAACACTTCACTTATCTCTGATATCCATTCAGCTGATTGGTGTTTAAAATAGGTCTCATAAAGTTCAGAATAGAGCCCTTTCTTTTTCATCAATTTTTCATGGTTTCCTTCTTCAACTATTTTTCCTTGATCCATCACAATTATTCTATCTGAATTCTTGATGGTTGTCAATCTATGCGCAATTACAATTGATGTTCTATCAGCTAGTAATTTATCCAACGCTTCTTGAATCTTCCACTCTGTATAGGCGTCTACAGCAGCTGTAGCTTCATCTAATATGAGTATTTTGGGATTAGCTAACAATGTTCTTGCAAAAGAAATCATCTGTCTTTGTCCAGCTGAAAGACCTTTACCTCTCTCACCTAATTCAGTATCTAATCCATCAGGTAAGGCGTCGATGAATTCTTGAGCAGCAACGATATTGATGACTCTTTCAACTTCTTCTTTGCTAGCTGTAGGATGACCATAACGGATATTGTCTAAAACTGTCCCACTGAAAAGAAAAACATCTTGACTGACTAAACCTATCTGAGAACGTAAATTATGTAAATCATATTCACGGATATCAACATCATCTATTTTGATAGACCCTTTGTTAATATCATAAAATCGCATCAATAATGAAGCTATGGTCGACTTACCCGCCCCTGTGTGACCTACAACGGCTATAGATTCTCCTGATTGTATGTCTAGAGTGATATCTTTCAAAACAGGCACACCTTCTTCATATTCTTGATGAACTTTCTCGAACGAGATATGACCTTCTATTTTCTTAATTGTTGGATTTTCAGGACTAGTAATTTTTATTTCAGCATCAACGATACTGAAAATTCTCTCCATAGCTGCAAAACCACTTTGGATTGTTGAGAACTGTGAGGCCACTCTTACAAGCGGATATAAGAATCTATTAAGCAAAAGCAAGAAAAGTAGAATTGTCGAAGCTGTTGCTAAATCACCAAATATTAGTGAGCTACCATAGAGAGTTATACCAAAGACTCCGAGGGTACTTATACCATCCATTAGGGGCCAAACACCCATGACTGCAAATGCTCTTTTCTTAGCATATTTGAAAGTATCATTGTTAATTACTTCAAATTCCTCTTTGGACTTCTCTTCTCTTCCGAAAGCTTTAGCTATAGATATTCCTGATACGCTTTCTTGGAAAGAAGCATTCACTGCTCCAATAGCTGCTCTCCAATCGCCTGTCGTCCTTCTTGTTATTCTTCTAAATGTAAGAGCTACTAGAAATACAAACGGAGCCATAATAAGTGTAACAAGAGTTAGTCTCCAATTCACAATAAACATCCATCCTAAAACTGTGACTAGAATAAGCAAATTTGAAAAAAATTGTGTAACAACATTAAGCATGTCTGATAGTTCTTGAGAATCATTTGTTACCCTACTCATTATTTGTCCTGTTGCTTGTTTATCAAAGAACATCAGATCTTGTTCTTGCAAACTGATGTATGTTTCAATTTGTATTTGTTTGATAACTTTTTGAGTTACAATGGTGACCATTATCCCCAGAACAACTTGAAGCACCCATAGGAAAAGAGACAGTAACACATACCCAATTGCAAAGGGTAAAACAGCTAACCATCCAGCTTCTGTTTCTAGTAAATCGAAAGCATTTTGCACCATAATAGGTGGGAATATTGTTACAACAGCTGATGCAATGATACCTATAATAATAAACATCAACAGAGTCTTAAACGGTCCCAAATATCTCAAAAATCTTTTAATCAACTCGATATCAGAATATTGTCGATCATAATCAACTTTGGGTCCTAGATTTCGCATCATCTTAGTTCTCCTCCTTAATTTTCATTGGTGGTAACTCAGAAAATCTTTCGAATAATCTTCTATAATCGACATTAGTTAGAATTAGATCTTCATGAACACCAAAATCCATTAGATGTCCATTTCTAAGAACCATGATAACATCAGCATTTTTGATAGTTGCTAGTCTATGAGTAATTATGAAAGTCGTTCTGTTTTTCAGCACGTTAGCTATTGCTGTTTGAATCTTCCTCTCTGTTTCTGCATCAATTGCGCTACTTGCATCATCAAGAATAAGTATGGAAGGATCAACTAAGAGGGCTCTTGCTATTGCAATTCTTTGTTTTTGTCCTCCAGAGAGAGTAACACCTCTTTCTCCCACAACAGTTTCATATCCTTTATCGAATCCTTCTATAAATTCATGAGCTTGAGCTAGTTTTGCTACTTTCTTAATCTCTTCTAGAGTAGCATTTGGTTTTCCATAAGCGATGTTATCTCTTATTGTCTTACTAAACAGAAATATCTCTTGTTCTATCACTCCAATATGCTCTCGGAGATTAGACAAGCACATATCTTTGATGTTTATTCCATCGATAAATATCTCGCCTTCTGTAGGGTCATATAAACGCATCAGAAGTTTCATTAGAGTAGACTTACCCGATCCTGGGTTTCCAATTATCGCTACTGTTGAACCTCCCTTAACCTCTAAACTTATCTTCTCTAAGGAATTCTTTTTACTACTTTCTCCAGTGTATGAGAAGGATACATTGTCAAATTTGATTTTTCCTTGAACATCTTTCAATTCTACTGGGGATGCAGGTTCTGGTACATATTCTTCTCTTTCCATCATTTCGAATATTCTTTTAGCAGCTGCCATACCTACTTGAAACTGTGTTATAGTCCACCCGAACTGCCAAGTTGGCATCATTAAAGTCATCATTAAGAAGACATAAGTTACTAGTTCACCTATACTCAAGTTTCCTGCTGTCACCTCATAAGAACCCCATAGAAAACTAAGTGCAATAATCAGAACGGTTATTGCTACCGCGTAATATTTTGCCGCTATAATCCCTCTTTGTGTGTTTATGTCCCGCAGTTTATCAGTCTCAATGTCGAATTCCTTTATCTCATCTTCTTCTTTAACGAAATTTCTTATAACCCTAATTCCTGTTAAACTTTCTTGCAACCTTGAATTCAGCAATCCATTTTGTTCCATTTGAGCTCTAGAGATTGGTCGTAATTTTTTATTATAATCTCTTATAGCGATGACGTAGAAGGGGAGAGCTATAAGCAAAAGCGAGGTTAATTTTGGACTTATCCAGATCATTAATGAAACAGAGAATATTAAAGTAAAAGATGCTTCAAATAAGAATTTTATTCCAGGTGAGATGAATATGTTCATCTGACGAGAATCGTAAGTTGCTCGAGACATAATGTCACCAATCCTTACTCTATCATGAAATTCTTGGCTCTTTTCTAGCATATTTTCATAGAAGTCTTTAGTAACATTTTTTGTTACTTTGTGAGCTAATACTTCATTCACATAACTTTGAGTGAAGTCTGCTCCTGCTCTCACAATGCCTGCTATTCCAATTAGTATTCCAGTAGCTATTATTCCTTGAAATGCAGGAGCGTTTAATTGAATTATTGACAATCCTGATGAAACAAGGAAGCTGTTTACAGCTCCTGTTTGTTTGACTAATTCCTCAAAAATGTCTCCTACGAACAATGGTGTTATTGAAACTGTCCCTATGAAAATTATGAGAAATGTCATTAATATTGTGAATAACTTTTTCTCTTTCATTAGGTGTCTTATAAACCATTTTTTGTAGCTCAAATAGCCCATTCCTTTAATCTATTTTTCCAACGATGAAAACTATCTTATTTATAACTTTTCTAACATCTATTTCCTTGATATATAGCAGAATTTAAAAAACGGGTTGATTTGCTGATTCAATGACAGAGCAAAACTTTTTCAAGAGATTTGAGCCTGCTGTCCCCAAATTTTTTCACTACTCTATCGCTGGTTTGATGTGGATAGGAGTTGGGGCAATGTTAATTGTTTTCGCTTCTGAATGGTTACACGATGCTACTGATCAACCTCTTTGGTTAATTATTTTGTTGATTTTTACAGGGGTGGTACTTGCATTTCTCATCTTTTTCTTTGGGTTTTCTAAAATTGTTAACAAGAACATCAAAAGAATTGTTTCAAAACCAGAAAAGTTCTGCTTATTTGCTTTTATCTCTTGGTCTTCTTATCTAATCATTCTTGTTATGGTAGCTTTAGGGATTTTATTACGAAATTCACCTATTCCAAAACATTTCCTCGCCGCAATATACATTGGTATAGGAGGAGGATTGGTTTTATCCAGTTCTGGTTATTTCATCAAAATCTATCAAGATATTAAAGACAAAAAGGGAGATAATCAAGAAGAGTTAGAAAAAATAGAAAACAAGGAAGAATAGTATTCTTCTCTGATTATTTTGGTAATCCTTTCATAGGAGAGAAGTAAACTATTTTCCCGTTTTCAACCATGATTTTACCATCCTTTATTACATGACTGAAATTCTTGTAATTTGTAATTTGATTGATATCTTCAAGTGGGTTCTGATTACATATCAATAAATCAGCTAATTTTCCTTCTTCAATAGAACCTATCTTCTCGTCCATCCAGATAGCTCTAGCCCCTTCTATAGTAGCTGCTTGTAATGCTTGTATTGGAGTCATTCCAACATCCTCAACCATCAATCTAACTTCATTTCCTGTATTCCCATGATAATTTCCAGGCGTCCCAGCGTCAGTTCCAATAGCTATTTTTACTCCTTTCTCGAAAGCAAGTTTGTGACTGATTTTCATTTGTTTATCTACTTCAATAGTCTTCTTCTGTACTTCTGGAGGCATGATTTTAATTAATGATGGACTAACTAAGCTCATTGCAGCTGTTTGAGTAGGGATGAGATAGGTTTTATGTTTAACCATGAGATCAACAGCTTCTTCATCCAAAAAACTCCCATGCTCAACTGTATCTATGCCAGCTTTGGTTGCTTTGATTATTCCTGCCTTCCCGTGTGCGTGACATGCTACATGCATATCATTTCTATGTGCTTCCTCTACAATAGCCTCTAATTCTTCTTCAGTCCACAAAGTGAAACTGACTTTAGATTCAATTCCATGTAAAACTCCACCAGTTGTAGCTGTTTTAACGAATTGAGCTCCGCGATATTTCAAATCCCTTACAGCGTGTTTTACAGCATCAACTCCAGCTAAAACTTGATCATTTTCCCTTTCAAAATTAATTATAGGATCTCGTGAAACGGCTTCTTGGTTCCCCCATTGCCATAGACCTTTATCAGTTACTACTAATCTTGGACCAGCGAGCAATCCTTGGTCAAGAATCCGACGTAAAGCTGGCGCTACTCCTGGATAGCAACCCGCATCTCTTACACATGTAAAACCTGTTTGTAAGTGTTTTTGTACATTATTTAATGCATGATAATGATACATGTCTGTTTTAGTTCTTAGAATCTCTCTTTCAAATTGAGGATTACCCGTTGCGTAAATATGAACATGACATTCTACCATTCCAGGCATGACCAACTTACCTGAAGCATTGATAATTTGGTCTCCTTCCTCTTTCTCATAACCATCAGTTGACCCTACCCAGAGAATTGTTCTATCTTTAATGACAATGCTCTTGTTTGGAAGAACAGATCCAGAAATAGAATCAAATACATCACCTGATTTGATAACCAGTCTTTTTTCTTGAACAGTCATGATGAAGCGATGAAGATATAATTTAAAAACTTTGGCGCTCAAATGATATTGAAGCCTCAGTTAAAGGAATTTGGAGAGATGTTATTAGAATTATCAGACTAACTAGAAATGTCAAATTATTTGTTTTTCTATATTTCATTTTCAACAAAAAATACTCGTTTCAAACACTTATTAATATATATTAGATTTTTCAGAAATATTTTTAGCAGTTTGAACAAATGATTAAATATGGAAGACAAGGAGAAAATACTTAGTAGGATTGAAAAGCTAGAAAAATCAACAAAAATGTTCTTAGATCAACCTAATGACATGAAATTGCCTAATGGATGGGGAAAGAGAGAACTCGCAATTCATTTCTTTTCTTGGGATAGTGCATTGGTCGAATTTGCTGAGAATTTAAGACGAGGGAACATTTTTGATTGGAAAGAAATTCATCCAGATGAATTAGATATAAATGAAGTGAATAAAGGTCATTTGGTAGAGAACAAGGATCTTTCTTTCGCAGAAGCTATTGAGATATATACTGAAACTAGAATGGAATTAATTGCTACTTATGTTGATATAGTTAACAATCACTTTCAAGATGAGAAATCTTTCACTGATTATTTTACAATGTGGATGCATGATTTACATCATCTAAAACAAGCTGGAATTGATACAAAAAAACTTGAAGAGAAATAAACTCTTCTTTTTCTAAATTGTTTGTGTTTGTGTTTTTGTTTGTCCTACAAGTGATAAAATCCCACCAACAAAAACAAATATTCCTCCGGTTCCACCAGTAATAACACCTATTACTATAAGAACAACAGCTAACCACACGGTATCTTTAATCCAAGGACCAGTTCTGGTTTTTTTCTGTAACCAATCCCAAATTAGAAATAAGACCAAAACTCCTAAGATTAGTGTAATCAGTCCATTTAGCCATAAGATACTTGTAAATGCGAGAAAAGATATGCTCCCCACAGCTTTTAAGGCATTTACACCTTCAGCTATAATTAATAATATACCTTGAACAACAAGGATAAATCCTCCAATCAAGGCGTTGATATGACCACAAGTTGAACCACAGATTTTAATATTTGACATAAATAATATTTTGAATTGGTCTATATAAATATGAAGTTCTTAATCTATTTAGTTTTTCTTGAGCATTATTTCTTGCCAAAGTTCAACTGGTAAGAAAACCAATTTCCATACTCTTCCTTTAGAATTAAACCAGCTTCCTCTGCCCATTTCTTCTCTGTTCTTCGTAAAGGATAATCTGGGTCTATAAATAACTCGCATAAGGAAATTGTTCCTCCTGGTTTGAGTATGCGTTTGAATTCCTTCAAAACCTTTGCAGGTTTTGGTATCTCAGGTAAACAGGCAATTGCAAAGATTATATCAACGGAATTATCTTCAAAGCCAAGATTATATGCATCATCTAGTTTAGGGATGATATTCTTTATACCTTCTTCATCAATCCTCACTTGTAGTTTATCAAGAATGGGTTGCTGAATATCAATTGCATAAACTATCCCTTCTGGTTCTATCCTCTTTGCTACAGCTTTTGTGTAAGACCCTTTTCCTGGCCCTACTTCAAGTACAATTGCTCCTGGAGCAGTGCCCATCCTTTGGGCTATTTGATCAGGTTTTTGAATATATTTTCTTCTTACAGGATTATCAATAATTTCTGTCATAAAATGAGGTATTGGGAAAGGATATATTCTTCGTGCAATTTTAGCAATGACGAAAATCCAGATAATAAGAAATAGTGGAATACTTAGAATAATAAGAAAAATCAACAGAACTGTGTTCATATAGCGAAAAAGGAAAAACTGAATTTAAATATATCCAAAAGTATTTAGTCAACCAAAAATTTGTAAGAAAGACAAATCAGCTCCACTCTTCAGTCCTATTCTACACCAGTTTTTTTCGACAATTAAAACAGAATTCATCTTTGCTAGTATTTGTCGTACTACAGAAAGGGCAAACAACTGCTTCTACTTGAATGAAATTAGAAGGCTTAAAACCAGACTTTATTTCATCTTCCGTGATATAGGAATAATCAATTTTTTCAGTAAGTTCATCTAATTCCTTTTCCTTTTTTTTCTTTTTCTTCTTGGAAGAGTTCTTTGGCATACAAATGAAAATGAACATTGAACAATATAAACTTCCCGAAATTAAAACCACAAACCTTTTTTCATCTGAAGTTCTGAAAAATATAATGAAATCTGATCTATCAGTTGATATAGAGAAACTTACTTGGATTGAAGCTGAAGAAGCAATAAAAAAACACGATGTAGCTCTCATAGCTTTAGGTGCCAGAACAAAGGAACACGGACCTCATCTTCCTCTCAATAATGATTTTATAATGGCTGAATATCTTAAGGATCAAGTATCCAAAAAAGTGCCTGTAATAGTGCTTCCAACATTACAATATGGTTATTATCCAGCATTTTTAGAATATCCAGGATCTGTATCCCTACAACATGAAACGTTCAAGAATGTCATTATTGACATCTGTAATTCGTTTGAAGGTTATGGGATAAAAAAGTTCTATATTCTTAACACTGGAGTTTCCACTCTCCGACCTCTAAAAGATGCAGCAGAAGAGCTAGAGAAAAAGGAGATTATTCTTCACTATTTTAACATCCTTGAGACAGATAAGAAGTACTCAAAGAATTTGCTCCGACAGGAAGGGGGAACACATGCAGATGAAGGAGAAACATCTATCATGTTACACATTGCTCCTGAGAGTGTTAATATGAGAAAAGCTGTAAAAGACTATGATAATCGTCCTAATAGAAAAGGGTTAACACGTGATCCTGATGGTGAAGGAATCTATAGTACAACTGGAATCTATGGAGATCCAACTTTAGCTACAAAGGAGAAAGGGGAAGAATTGACTAAATCTATAATTGAAGATATCATAGCTCAGATAAAATATTTGAAAACACTCTAAAACAGCTGTTCTAGAACAAATTTTTCTTTTTTTTTGAATTAATTTTCTTCTTGCAACGAAAAAAAACAGCGGCGCGATTATAATTGTATTATCTTACCACACATAATATTATTTACGTGGTAAGATTAATTTCTAAAAAAATTTCCCGTGTTGGCGGAAAAACCGCTAAATCTCCAAAAGCATTAGTTCTGAAGAAATTGCGTTTTAGTTACAAATCTATTTTTTTAGAATTCAGCTAAAATATTCTTCCATTCGATCAAAAGCCTTGTTGATTTCCTCTTCAGGAACACAAAATGACACTCTCAGATGACTTTCACCTGTAGGACCAAAAGCTATTCCAGGAGTTGTGGATACTTTTGCTTGTCGCAACAATTTTTTACAGAAAGATGCTGAATCTTTTCCTTCTTCAACTATTATTTTAGGAAACATGAGATAAGATCCATTAGGTTTTACATACTGAAAAACAGAATCAAGTTCATCAAGCCTATCACACAAAAGATCTCTAGCTGAAAGATAGTGTTTTCTAAATTTTTCTACACAGGTTTGTGGACCTTTTAAAGCAGCAAGAGCAGCATATTGTGATACAACAGGAGCACAAATTGATAAGGGAATATGAGCTTTAGTGATACTAGGGATTATCTCTTCATCAGCATGTAAATAACCGATTCGCCAACCAGTCATTGCATAGGTTTTGGTAAAAGTATAGGTGCTGACAACATTCTTAGACATCTCGGGTATTGAAGCTATACTGAAGTGTTTGCTGTTATCATAAACAAAATATTCGTAAGCTTCATCCGTTATTACCATCAAATCATTATTTAAAGCTACATCTGCTAATTGCTTAAGTTCTTTCTCTGTAAATGTCGTACCAGTTGGGTTATTTGGAGAACAGTACATTATTGCTTTTGTTCTAGGAGTTATAGCTTTTTCAATGGCTTCAATATCTAATGCGAATCCTTCCTCTTCAATTAATGGAACAAGAATAGGTTTTCCAGAAGAAATTACAACTTGTCTAATATGAGTAGAATATGTTGGTGTAGGTAAGATTACTTCATCACCTGGATCAATCAAAGCTAGAACAGAACTAGCTAATCCCTCAATAGCTCCAACAGTAACAATAATTTGGGAGGCATTGGTTGAGATGTTATTGTCACGCATAAGTTTTTTAGCAATTTCTTGCTTCAATTCTGGTAAACCAGAACTAGTAGAATAACCACCAACAAGTCCTTCTTCAATTGCTTTAATTGCTGCTTCTTTAATGTGAATCGGTGTATCTGAAGTTGGTTTAGCCCAAGATAAAAAAGCTACATCGTCAATCTCTTTAGACAGTCTAGTCATTTCATGAATTGCGGATTTGGGTATTTGTTGAACTCTTTTAGAAATATTAGTGTTTTTTTTCATTTTCAGCTCTGGCTATTAGATAAATATATCAAACTTAAAGATTTTGCAATGGCATCTAAATTAGTTTCTAATTTAGTTACATACATATTATTAATGAATCAAATAAAATTGTAATTTAGGAATATCAAGATGAAAATGATATGGATTTATAGCAAGTAGCTATTCACACTTTGGAAACCTTAGTTCAATTACAACTATATTTTCTTAGAATTTTTCCTTCTAGAACCTCTTGATCCTATGAACCCAAGGGCAGAGATACCAGCAATGAACCCAGATTCTGCTAGAGGGTTATACAAATTCATCAAGAGTAGAATGACAAGTAAGATAAACAATCTTACAGCTGAAATCAGAGGAGAAAAAGAATTCTTACATGTGGAGGATAATTTGGCTTACCTTATGCCTACACTATTAGAACTTGATGAAGAACATCAAATGCGTACTGACGAGTATCCATTTAGTTTTGGGACAATTTATCGTCCAGATGATTACCTCGTTGAGGAACTTGTTGAAGACACCTTATCCTTATCCTACCTAACTGACAATCCAGCTAATGCTAGAAGATTACTCAACATCCCTTCAATTAAGAAAGTGTTTGTTAATGACCAATCATTTACTATGGATATAGCTGCACCTCACGAAGGACATAGGTGTGACTTTCTCTATGTTTCTAAAGCATCAAATTATGATGGCATAAACAACATTTTGAAATGATTTTTTCATTTCTTTTTCCTTTTTAGTTTCTCTTCATCTACAAGTGATTAGTCAGAAATAATATGAGTGAATTTTGCCTAATATTAAATAAGAATCAAGAATTTCCTCATAATGCCTTTACCAGTTGATGTTTAGATAAATATTGGATTACAACCAGAATTATTAGGTGGAAAAGAGATTTCACCTTTTTATGGTGAGAAATGGAAAGTATTTTTATTCTTAATGACAATTGTACATGATTCGAAAATCTCGTAAGTTCTAAACGAGACAAATAATTCAAAAAAGGTTGATATTATGAAAAAGATAAAAACGAAATTAATTATGGGTTTATGTGTTCTAATTATTGGTTTTTTAATAAGTGCTTCTTCGCAAAATATGATTAGCATAAAAGCTCTACTAGAGGGAGAATATAATCAATACACCATAGATTCCTTTGATAGATCTGCTTGGGAATGGAGTACTACAGAAGTCGTTTCCACTGAAAGTACAACTAATTCTTATTATCCTTCTCTTGCTGTGGATGCTGTAGGGAATGTGCATATAGCATGGGAAGATTGGATGCTTGGAATGATGGATATTTTCTACAAGCGCTGGGACTCTTCCTCCTCCTCCTGGTTCACGACAGAAGTGGTTTCCACAGAAAGTACAGATATTTCTACAAACCCTTCGCTTGCTGTGGATCCTTTAGGGAATGTGCATATAGCGTGGGAAGATTGGACTAATTATA
>JAUWKS010000076.1 GCA_030614005.1 Candidatus Heimdallarchaeota archaeon
ATTAGCCATTCGTACATCTTCTCTAAGAGGCATTTAAAAAGAAGACAGGGTATTGAATTGTAGGAGAATCACTATGCAAAATTATTGACATTTCTATGAAAAAAATACTGGCTTTTTTTCTTTGACTGTCGAAAATTTAACTATTAGTTAACGAAATGATATCATACCATGAGTTTTTGCTACAGGCATAATCTCTAATTCTATGTGCCTGCTGAACATATTATACATTGGTTGTTCAACAATGGGTTTGTGAGCTTTCAATTCCTTAGCAACGGCATTGGCTCGTTCTAATTGCGCTGCGGTCCACACAGAAGTCCCCCAATAGTGAATTTTCCCGTCTCGAACAAGATCATCGAGAGTTTCTATTGTTTCTTTGACTGGGGTCATGTAATCATAACGGTGCATATAATAGATATCAATGTAATCGAGGTTCAATCGTTCGAGTGTCCCTTCAATAGCATTCATAATATTCTTTCTACTTAATCCCCAGCGGTTAATATCTTCACTCATAGGCCAGAAGACTTTACTAGAAATAACTAAATCTTTGCGTTTAACAGTTCCTTCAGCTAAGAATTCAGCAATAACTTTTTCAGCTTCACCTTTTGCGTAGATTTCCGCTGAATCAATAAAATTAACTCCTTGTTCAATCGCTGCAGCCATACATTTTTTTGCTATTTCATTTTCAACGGTACCTCCGTATGTCAACCAAGAACCTAATGAAATTTCACTTATTTTTAAACCACTTTTTCCTACACTACGATATTTCATTTGTTAATTTCCTCTGGTTAAAATTAGTCTTAATCTACCATTGATTTCAGTGAATATTAAAGAGAGCGGTTAATAAAACAAGGAAAAATTGCTTCTTCTCTTTCTTTTTGAAGCTTTACTTTAATAAAAAGGCTATTTTGCCGGATTAGCTGGAATTCGAGAAATTTAATGATAAATTAGATATCTGCCGGTGGACCTTTATTTTCATTTAACATTATTGGGTCATCAGAATATTGCGTCAATTCTTGAAAATTGAGATATCTATTAAAACATAGATTGAATGTCTCAAGTTTAAGTTTTTCAGGATCACTATGATATTCTTTAACTAGGTTTAACATTTTTGCAGATAAAACAGCATCACCCAGAACATAATGGATCCATAAAGCAATATCGCATTCATAATCTCCCTCATCTATTCTACACAATGCAGGAAAAATTTCTTCGGTTGGAATATCTGACAATACATCAACTAGCTCTTGTAAGCTATGAATTTTGATTTTTGTATCACCATTACCTGAGTCTCTCAGTATAAATGCATCATCCTCATTTGGCGTTCCATTTGACATCATTGCTAGTACGTGTAAATCAGTTACTTCAGTCATTTCTAATCTTACCTGTTTTTCTCATTTCTATGAGGGGACGAACTTACCTCTATGAAATAGAGAAGGCACTAATAATGTTTTCCATTTGAGATATTTGGGAAAGAAAAGGAAAGAAGAAAAGAAGAATGAATCAATTCCTCTATTACTTAACAACTACTAGTACTTTAATTATAGACCAAATCCCAACAGCTAGCAAAGCAACGGCAAAAATGAGTTTTAAAGGTTGAGATTTTATACGTTTAGCAATTTGTGCTCCGATTTGAGCACCGATGATTATACCGACAGCTAAACCCGCAACATATGGCCACCAAATTATGTTTAAGTTTAACTCAGGATTAAGAGCTGCAGTACCAACTGCAGAAATTGATGAGAAAATCATTATGAATGCAGAAGTTGCTGTTGCGAAATGCATTGGTAAACCTATAGCTATATGAAGAATTGGTACCATTACAATTCCTCCACCTAGTCCACCAATTCCCGCGACAAATCCACCTGCAAATGCTAATGGAGTCAAATATAATTTGGCATTATAAGTCCAAGCATCTCCACAATTATCTTCAAGCGTTCTATTTCGAGTTAATTTCCCCCAAATGGTAGTTTGTATTGGGGTCTCAGGGAGTGAGTTAATTACCTGATGAGTAACGGGTTCGCAGTCATCCTCATTTTCTTTTGCAGGCTGATTTTTAGTCTGCAAATAATGTGTTGCAATTTTGGAAAACATTCTAAGAGAAGTAACTATGAGTAATCCAGCAAAAATAATAGATAAGATAGTATTATCAAATAATGTTTGTATCCACTTGCCAAGTATAGCCCCTCCAACAGCAAATACAGCTGATAATCCTCCAACAACAAAATCAACACGTTTCTGTATGCTGAAAGCAACCGTTCCTGATAGACCCGTGAATATTATTACCGTGCTCGAAATTGTAGTAGCATATTTCATAATTAATTCTGGTTCAGATACTATTTCTGCTGTGCCAACCACCATAAATTCAAAAACAATATAGGCGATTATCGGAACCATCAGCACTCCTCCGCCAATACCAATGAGTGCTGCGAGAATACCTACTGCAAGAGCAATAGGAATAAGAATGAAGAAAATAGCAATTAATTCCATCGAGACTACTCCTGAATTGATAGTGGAATCAAAGGATAATCAAATAAAATTGTTACGGTTCATCGCAATTTAAACATTAAAAAAAAATTTAATCTGACTGTTGTAGATATGGCAAAATCTTCATTTTATTACAGTTAGGGCATTTATATCGCTTGAATAACTGTTGCTGGATCTTAGGCTGAGAGTCAAAGAAGAGTAATATTAAATCCGCATCCTCTTGAGACATACGTTCACAGTCAACAAAGGATTTCAAAGTGTGGGCTGCAGTTTCTCGGTGAATCAGAAAATCGCCTGTGTCTTTCAAGAAGTCTCTGTAATGTATTTCAACCCTCATAGGGATTTTACAATCTTCACAGAACCCGGGCTTTTTTCCTTCTTTGATTAATTTTTTAAACTCTCTTTCATTAAATTCGGAAATTCTTCCAACATGATTTGCCTTTCGCATATAACGCCATAAATAAATCAATAACGCAATTGCAGCAACTATGCCGATAGCAGGTAACAACCAATTTAACACATTCTGAGCTGTGATTTCTTGTGTCAGTAAGCTGTTTAATTCTTGAATCAATTGCTATCCATCCTAGCAAATTATGCTATATTACGTACTATTGTATCTTACTTCACTCTTAAAATGATTAGGTTTATTCTATTATTAAATGTTAAGAATTAATTTTCCGTGTTTGTTTTATTGTGAGCACAGATATCACTCAAAAAACATTCATGACATAGCGGTTTTCCTGCTTTACAGACCGTTCTACCATGCTCTATAATGTTCAAATGGAAATTATACATTTGTTCGGGCGGAATAAGTGACTTCATTAACTCTTGAGTTTTTTCCCTGCTTTTAGTTGAAACCATTCCCAAACGATTGCTCACTCTATGAACATGAGTATCTACTGGCATAATTGGAAAATTGAATGAAAAGATTAACACACAAGCAGCTGTTTTCGGCCCAACGCCATCAAGTGATACTAAATACTCTTCTGCTTTTTGGATATCATAATCAGCTAAAAATTCAAGGTCGATTTGCCCTCTTTGTTGTTTTATTTCAATAAGAGCTTTTTTTATTTTTTTGGCTTTGATATTTGCTAATCCACCACTTCTAATTATTTCAGCTATTTCTTCTTCTTGAGCAAGTATAAGATCTTCCCAGGTTGGGAATTTTGCTATCAGATTTGCGTATGCTCTTAGACTATTCTTATCAGTTGTGTTTTGTGAGAGAATAGTTCGAACAAGCTCTCCAACTGGTTCCCGCCAACGAGCCCATTTTTGTTCGCCGTAATGAGCATTAATCCTACTTATGAAAACAGATATTCTTACTGTCAATCAAATCACCAAACTAATTCGATTGCTGTTCTTCATTTTTGCTTTTCAGAAATGTACTGAAATACATACATTCATTCGGTGGAATTGACATTGTTTCTGTTAAGTCTTCATCTGTAAGTATAATCGGTGCACCACGTATCAAAACTAAAGGTACTTTTTCATCTACTTCTCCTGAAAGGATTTCTGCTGCAGACATTAGATTATCAGCAATCGCTCTTCTAGTCATTTTCATTTCTCGACCATATAGATCTCGTCTACCTCGATCATCAATAACAGGCACAAAACCAGCGACACCTAAAGCCATACCACTTGTTCCACGCCGTAATGGTTGAACACGACTATCACCAATAATAATACCTAATTTACAATTGAATTTTTCTTGAAGGGATTGTTGAATTTCTCGAGCAATTTTTGATGGGTTTTTTGGAAGAATTATAATAATACCTTCCGGTGCATTGCTTTGGTCTGCACCAGCATTTGGCATTAGATTGTTGTCACATTTTGTTAAAAGAGCGCCCCAACAAGCTCCTAAAACCTCATCTGATTCCCTAATCGATATTTCCATAAATACAGGAGAAAGTTTAGTTATTTCGGAGTATTTTTTAGCTTCTTCAGAAATCTCAATATCATCACTATGAACGATCAACCCACTTGTTACACTTACAATTTTACTAGCGATTGTTAAAACATCACCATCTTGCAAAGTGACTTTTGCAGATTCTAATGCATTTAATATTACATCATAGAGATTATCATCTGTTGTTATCAAGGGTGTTCCTAAGGGAAATAATTGCATTTTTATTGTACTCCGTGAAGATTTTTCTCATTTTACTTTCCTAACTTACAAACTTAATTTTACGGTTTTATAATAAATCCCTCTCTTTTTTGTGCATCTATCCTTATCTTAAGAGGAGATTTTACTTGAATATGTTTCAAATATTTAGTTTCAGTAATAACCTTTTGTTTCTCTAACCAATGCCAATCGATTTTATGATCTTGCGAATCATGTTTCAGATGGAAATAGCCAATATTTGATGTAATGATGTTTTGGAAGAAATGGCTTCCTTGCGAAAAGTCCACTTGAAAACCCTCTAATTCTGCTTCTATGATTATTTTCGCACCACTTAGATTATTCCATTTAGCTGGAATGCCTAGAAATCTGTCAGCAGTCCCCCATCTGCCAAAACCTATTAGAATATAAGGTATAGTATTTTTTACTAAATTAGCATTAATCTTATCTAGTTCTTGAACGATGTCTAATGTGTTCATTTTATTAAAAGACTCTTGTTTAACATAAACGATATCTTGGATGTCTTTTCGAACCAAATTACCAGATACTTGATTTGAGTAAACAAAAATTTGTTCAACTTCAACGGATTCAGAATCCTCTAATAGTTGTGCTTCTTGGCGCAAGAAAGGCCGAATCTGTAATAAATAGAACTTGTCCTTTTCATCTGATTTTTGACTGAAATTGCCAGCAAATTCAACTTCTATTGAACACCCCATAGCTCGTTCACCAAGGGAAAGGATTCTGGTGATGATATCTGCTATTGGTAAAGTATCTAATTTCAGTTGTTTATTGAAAGTGATTACAGGAGAACCTTCACCAAAATAGCCAGATCTTAACATTCTATTGCCGAAATCATATGTGTCTGCAATCTTTGTCAGTGTTTTGTCTTTTATTGCAGCATCAAAATCAAGTTGAATTAGAAATGGATCCTCAACAGTAAAATCAAATTCTTCTTTAGTCATATCTATAGCGTAGAAATTTCTTTGACTTTGATTTAGTAAAATATCAGGTGTTGAATAGAAATTTGTTTTCGGGTATTTTGGACAGAAATGAAGTACTGCTCCTCCATCTACAATAATTTTACCTAACCCTAAAGCAATATGAGCAATTCTGTCTTCTGGTTTCATATTATCTCCTAAAGGATAATAATTATACGAAGCAGCGGTTCCAGAAAAGTCAGGATAATAACGACTATTGTGCTCATTTCCCACTACTTTTTGTATTACAACAGCCATTTTGGATTCTTCGACGGTTTGTCCGATTGAATCTGCATAAGATTTAGCTATTTTTAAAAATGGAGAAGCATAAACCAATTTTATTGCAATAAATAATTGCTCTAAACGTTGAGCAATATTTGAACCTTTATTAGGTAACATATATGTATTGAAAATTCCAGCAAAAGGTTGATATGCAGAATCTTCAAATAAACTCGAAGATCTTATTGCTAATGGTCCAGTCAATTTCTTTAATAGAAATTTTAAATCATCTTTCAATTTGGAAGAAAGTTTTGCTGCAACAAATTTGTTTTTAATTATTTGATCTGATACTTCCGATAGAGCAAAATCATAGAGATTATTATTCGCCATAAATTTGTCAAATGCATCAGTGCCGATTACAATTGTTTTTGGTATTTCAATAGAAACATTTTCGAACTCTTTTGGAGATAGAAATGTATTCAAAAGAAACATTAAGAAGGCAATTCCTCTTCCTTTTCCTCCCAAGGAACCTGGTCTTAATCTCAAAAACAATGTTTCTGGATGATAATTATTTCTGGAGAAATCGTTAATTATTCCACTGGTTTTTTCAAGTACAATTTCGTTAAGGGTATTTAGAAGAAATGCTCTCAATTCCCCTTTTAAAAATTCAGACACTTTTCTGGGTTTTAGTATTTGAGCTATTTCAAATTCGCCTCTTGCTCTTAACCAATTTGAAAAGTGATCATTTGTCCCATGATAAATTAAGGATTCAATTGGGACTTTAGCGAGTTTTTTATGAAAGTCAATTACATCTTTAGCTTTTCCAACTTCTTTTCCATTTGGTAACTTGAAAATAAAATCGCCAAATCCAACGCAATCTAGTAACCATTTACGTATATCCCATAACATTCCATGCGATCTTTTATGTATAAAATAACAACCATATTTCTCTGCTTTCTTTCGATATGTATCCTTACTCGACAGTAAAATAATAGGCATATTTGGCCAATCTCCATGAATTTTCTCAGTAAAAGAAAAGCCTGCATTCTTATCTAACTCACCATTTTTAGTAAATTCAATGTCTGAGATAATACCCAGAACATATTTTTCGTATTTGTTATAGTATTCCATAGCTTCTTCATAAGTTTCTGCCAACAATATTTTTGGTCGTATCCTCATTTTAAGTAAATCTTGAAAATCGTTTGTTCCTTCTGAAATCAACCTATGTGTTTGCATCATTATCTCTGCATATAATTCAGGCAATAGAAGCGAATAAAATCTAACCGAATCATCTACGAAAATGAAAACTCTTACTTGTCCATTTTTAGTGTCAAAATCAGCATTAAGTTTATCTTCCAAGTGTTTGATGATAGCAACAAATATTTTAGAATCACCATTCCAAACAAATGTCCTATCAATTCCACCCCTATTTTCAGTACTTGGTAGGAATTTTATTTCTACAACGCTATTTAACAATAAAATTACGGGAATATCATGGATTTTTTTCACTGCACTGCCAAATGAAAAAGCATCCATATCGCCTACTCTTCTCATAGTAATAACGAGATCATATTTCTTTTTCTGTAGTAAATCAAGTGCTTCTTTTGCTGAGGATACTCTTGAAATTCTAGGCAATGTCCGTAGATTCAAATTCTGAAATTCTTCGTATATTTGATCAGAGAGTCTTCCATCCTCTTCTAACATAAAACTATCATAAATACTTGAAACCAACAACACATTAGTCAATCGTTTCGCCATTAATTCATGAAAGACTTTGTATTTTGGTTTGTATTCTAAATAGAAGCTTTCATCTTTATTTTCGTGTGTCATTTGGAAAACCTACTCTTTCAAAGCTGTTCTCTTAGTATAGAAATCGTTTTTGAGATATAATAATGCTAGTGTGTTTTAGTGCTATTTTATTCATCTGAATATGTTGCACTAGCACCAGGTGCTTCTTCTATATTCACTGTTATCACAAATTGAGGCCATAATTTTTTGAGAATAGAATGGAAATATTTTGATAACGTTTCAGAGGTTGTTGCTTCTAATGGTAAAAATACCACATCTTCTTTGGGAAACAAATAGCGTTTATTACAGGTTATAACTTCAATCGAGTCATCTTTTTCTTCCACTTGTAACCCTTCTGCTTTAGAGGGAATTAGTACCCTGTGGTCCAATTTGTTAGTTATTTTTTTTAATTCGGATTTCAAGTCTCCATAATCTAAAACCATATGTTGGTCATCTAATTCGCCTTTTAATTTCACCTTTATGAAATAATTATGTCCATGCAATCTCCCACATTTATCATGACCTACAATAAAGTGAGCAGAAGCAAAACCAATTCTAGGATCCTCGAATTCAATTTCAAACGGCATGTAATATTTCCTCAAAATGTTCTTGATTTCACAGTATCTTCACTGATTGCTTTTAATTCAGCAATAAAACTTTCTGCTATCATTTTCGCTATGTTTTCTAATGAGACATTGTCTTTTATTTCTTGCAAACCGATTGCTTTTACGTAATCTGGAACACCAGATGAAACGATGTTTAATCCAAAATGGATTTTTGTAGAGTTATTTGAACTTGTTGCGATGCCTACATTGATTTTCTTTTCATCATAGAACAGGTCTGTTCCTTTTTTTGTTATTTCAATAGCAAGCTCCTTTTCGAGAATTCTTTGAGTAATAAATGCTAACAGATGTAACCTATGATATGTTACTTTCAGATTTGCTGGTTGGTCATCAAACATCTCTATGATAAAATGGATGCAATCATCACCTGAAATAAGTATATCTGCAAGGTCTTTTTCACGAACAATATCTTTGACATCGATCATTTCTTGTTGTTCTAAACGCATGCTTCCTCTGAAAATGACAAAAGTATCTCCTGAGATTCCATATCGTTCTAATGCCCATAAAGGATAAATCTGTTTTCCATCATAGCATTCTTTTTTTGAGAATTCGTTGAATATTATTTCTATTTTTTATCCCACCAAGTAAATGATTTAGTCCAGTATTCTATCTATCTAGATTATTTGTAACTGTAATTTAATTAAAAGGTTACTTCTAAAACCTACTTTAGGAGGTTATGTGCATTTTCTACTAACCTGAGAGAGGAATCTCGAGATACTACTTCATATTCCAACAATTCTCTCCAAACTGTTTCACACCAACAATTTGGTTGGTCTAATTCTTCCGGGTTTTGTGTGAGAGTGTACTTCTTCAATGCTTTTACAAAGTATTTATCACAGTGTCTTCCATTGTGAATTCCTCTTTGAGAACCTGCACCTGAAGGATCACTTACTATTCTATCAACTTGATTTCTTAGTCCCTCTTCATCAATTCTTTGCCAAACGATTTGAATGATTTCTTTCAAACTCCAAAACCTTGGAGGACGATAGAGGTCATCTCTCCATAATTTGAAAACTAAGGTTCCATTTTGAATATTTACTGGATTAATTGATATTGTTCTTGCACCCACTTTTATTGAATCAATGGTTGATTGTATAGTATCAGCAATTGCTTCTTTTTCAGTCAAGAAAGGTGGTTTGAATAGTAAATAGCTTTTTACCCTGACATTATTGTTAATAGCTAATTTCACTGCTTTATTAAAATCGTTAAAAAGAAAACCTTTGTTGATATAATTAATTCTGATAAAATCATCACTTGATTCTAGACCAATACCCAGTTCTAATTCTTTATCGTTACCAAGAATTGCTTTCAATCTTTTTAGTGCCTTTTTTGTAACAAATTCAGGTCTAGTCTCAACAATTACTTCAGTCACTTTACTTAAATTGCTAATCATTTTCATAATTTCATCTTGAGCTTTAATTGGAATCTCGTTTTCATCTAGAAAACTTCCAGAGTTAAAAAGTTTCACCGATTGGAAGGTTTTATCCGAAAATTCTTGCAGAACCTTCTGAACCTGTTCAATTAAATTCTCATCTGTTATGACTTCAGAAGTATCATTTGAGTACCCACACATGCTGCATCCCCCACCTTCTCCAAGAGCCCAATCACACCCACTAGAATTCATAATAATTACTAGAGCTTTCCCTGCTTCATTGATCAATCTATCATCTTCAATCCAAGCAGCAATAGCTTTATTTGGAGCTCTGCTTTTCCTTAATCTCAATGCTTTTTCTCGCATAGTACATAACTGATCAGTGAGAATTCCTTTGAGTATTGTCATTTTCTTTTGCTCCAGATTACATTATCATTTATTTGACCTTACTTTTAATTTTAGCAACAGCACCAAATCTTACAGTTTCCATATCTCTTCCGGATATGAGAGCATGACCAACGCCTAGGAGTGCGTGGTTTTTATCAACAATAACTATTTCATCTGATGGTCTTATTTCAGGGTCTGCTTTCTTAACACCTACTGCAAATAGTGTTGAACCTTCAAGTTTCTCTCCCTCAAACATAACAAAATATTTTTTCTTTTTAGCAAGTATCCCACCGTTTTTCATTGAAAGGGTCAATTTTCCAGTAGAATAATGTATTACACCATGTTGCTGATTTTGTCTCAGAATTTTAAATGGTAGTGGTGGTCTGCCTTTCAAAGAATAAATCTCAGGAAACATTGCTTCTCCGACACCTATCCCAAATTGATAATCAGCCACTTTTTGTATTTTGTATGTATCTGCTGAGAATTTTATTGGAGAAAGCGGTTCAACGATTTTATTGATTTCTTTGGCTAAATTTTCTAAGGAAGTATCTGTTGTAGCTCTTGTGTTTTTAGATGTGTAAATAAATGATCGTTTTAGAATTTTCTCGGATTCTTCGCATAATTCAATATATTCTCCTGCAATATGAGCTATAATAGTAACATCGGAATCAATTTCTGATAAAACACCTACAAGTTGATCGATTGCAATTTGCTTCTCTTCATAGGACCAATCACCAGTTACAGGAATATCATAATGCGCAGCCGGATACACCGATTCTAGTTCCCTAGGTATCACTCCTAGTGGTGAAGTCAGAATTAATTCTTGAATATAGCCTCTCTTATTGTTGGCAACACTATCGATTGCTGCTCTAAACTTCTGATGGCTTTTTGATTCAGAATATGGTTTTCTCGCAGAGCAGGGTAAAATAACAATAACTTTCTTTGAACTAGATATGGTAAAACGCTCGTGAACTCTTTTTTGAAATTCGTTAATAGATGGGCGAGTAAAACCATATGAGGTTATACTTTTAATTGGAACAGTAGACCATGTTGGTGTTCTTGCAATTAACCAATCAATCCAATTTTTATCTAGTAATCTTAAAGCACTTGCACTAAATGGATTTATTTGTATTGCTCGTTCAATATATCCTCTTAGATCTTGTTTTTTTACTGCTGAACGGATTTCTCTTATTTTCTTAGCAAAGATTCTTTCATTGTGAATTATAAGTGAATGAAATTCACCAACACTAGATTCAGTAAATGATGAGATAAACTCTTTTGGTTCTGTATGCTTTGAACAAATTTCACATAAGCAGGTTATTTCATTCATATCTTCCAGCTTATCTCCACCTGCATCAGTTAAATACAAACGCTGTTTTGCAGCGATATTAGCAAAACCGTTTGAAAAAACATCTATCCCTGTATAGGACAATATTGGTAAATAAGTATGAGGTATTGGAGATAATAAAAATAATAAACTATTAACAGGAAGCACAGTTTTTAGTTTAGCAATAAAATCAATCATTTGACGAGGATTGTTGATAAATGGTAAAAGATTAGTTATTGCAATATTTTGTAATTCGAGGTTATTTAGCTCATTCAAAATCTTTTCAAATATTTGCGCTGATTTGGGGGGTTGAACAATCACTAATGACTTTTCCTTTGAATAGCTTTCAACGGAATTGCGGAGTGTTTCTAGCGTTTTATTTAACTGCTTTTCAATTATATTCTCAGATAGAGATTTGTGCATGAATAAATTTGCTATGAATTGAAAGTCAAAATTTTCAGTTACTGATATTTCAGTTGATAAATATCTTGGAGGAAGATTCAGTGAAAATCTCTCTTTTCGGTCGCCAATCTCCCAATAAAACGTATCAGATTTTGTTGAAATTTTCATAATGGTTGGCGTTTCAACTATCTTTGAATTCTCCTTTAATTTGGCTAATTTAGCAAAACCGGAAACTGAAGATATTTGAATTCTCATTTATTTTTTCCATCCATTTTTTCGTCAACAAAAATTCAAAGGTATTATTTTAAGTAGTTTACCATTACAATTACTCAATTTAGTAAGCTTGTAATATATTGTTGGAAAAATCTTAGCCTAATAATATATAGAACTGAATTTTATATTTAAAAGAATTTAAAAAAATAAAGTTAAACCAGTTCAATGAACTAATTACTCTAAACTCTTGCCACAATGAATGCAGAAACCACTTTTACCGTGAGGTAGTTTTTTACCGCAATGTGGACAGAAATTAGAAAATTCACTCATCGGACCGAACATCTTAAGCCCAATCATCATAGAATAATTTGCTAAATCAATTAATTGAGGTAAGGTAACTTCCATTCGCTCTAATTTACCATAAGTTGGTGAAGTTGGTTCATCAGAAACCTTTGTTTGAACTATGAAACGGGTATCGATTAAGTTTTCAGGGATTTCAATTATAGCATCTTTTTGTGAGCTTCTTTTGTTAAATATAGTGAAATTTTCCAAGCACTTTAAATCGTCAACTAATTCAACGAGAATACTTTGGATCATAGAACTTTCTCCAAGAACCTTAACGAAAGCATCTGGTTTCCCTCTTAAGGAAAATCTCATTGGATTTACTGACTTTATTTGTAACGTTGCTTGGACTCCTTCTTCAGTTACTGAAATTTTTCTTTTGGAAAACCACACAAAGAGATAGTGATCCAATCCATCTGGAGATGTTTTCTTTGGCATTGATAAACCTATAACACCGTCCACATCTACTCCTCTAAGATAAAAAGCACCAAGTGGTTGAAAATTTTTCTTTTTTCCTTCTTCTTCAACAAACCTTCTTAAATCATTATCTCGTGGAATTTCTTTTCCAATAGAATATGAAATCAATTTTGCTAGCTTTTCACGATTTAATGTAGGCATCTTTCAACACTCCGGTAGTAGACCCAAAGGTCTCTAACATAGTAGTAAGAACATTTCACTGATAAAAACTATACCAAATAGATTAGATAACAAATACTTTCCACATTTAATATTTTTTTCGTCAAGTAATTATCAAAACCAATTTCTTAATTGATAAACACAAGGGAATAATTAAAAGAGCATAATTGATTCCCGAACACACACAATAGGAAGATGCTGTAAATGAGTGAAAGAGTAGATGACCGCATAAATGAAGTAGCAGACAAGTATCAATTTAACCCTGCCTTAGTTAATCGTTTAAGTTTCGTTTATGGGTTCGATCGAGCAACAAGTATCATCGAATCGCTCACAAAACACACAAGTGCCTTACCTATTAGAGTAAATACAGTACTTACTACTCCAGATGCTCTCGTTAAATCATTAAATGAAAAAGAAATTCCCGCAAAACGTCATCCAGAAGTTGAAGATGCAGTATTAGTTGATGTCCGAGGACCAAATGAAATAGTTGAAAAATCCAAGAAAATTATTGTTCATAAATATGCTGCTGCTAAAGCTTTAATCGGAGGGAGCATAGGTGCTCCGGGTATTAAAGATCATGAAGATCTAAAAATTGGTGATGAAGTATCCATTGTTGATAAAATGGGTAAAATCATTGTTGCAAATGCGGTCTTAATGATGTCCTCAAATGAAATTGACGTTCAAAAACGAGGTGTAGCTCTCAGAATAACTGCAAGCAAGTATGAGTTGCCCAGCTTTCAAAATGTTACAGAATTCCTTCGTGGACATTTCATTCAACAAATGTTACCAAGTATTTTACTTGGCTCAGAAATCAAGTTAAAACCTCTAGCGCGAGTTCTTGACTTATCTGTTGGGCATGGAGCTTTGCTCACACATGTTTGGCAAAATAATTCTAAATCCAATGCTAGAATTATTGCTATTGATAATTCGAATACTAGACTTGTAAGATTTAAAGACAACCTTAAGCGACTTCGTTTGCTTAATGCTCCTTTTGAGATTATGAAAATGGAAAGTAATAAAGTTTCTAGAAGATTCAATCGAAATGAGACATTTGATGTTATTATTTATCATGCACCAAACTCAAAAATAGGTATTCGACCAAAAGTCTCTGATAATACCACTGAGGGATTGATTTTCAATAATGCCAGAAACATGAATAAAATGATGGCACAAGCAGAACGATTATTGAAAAGAGATGGTATGATCTATTATACTACAAATAGCCTTGACCCTGCAGAAAATGAGAGAATTATTGAAGAAGTAGTTAATCACGGTCGTCTTTCTGTCGTTGAACAATCCCAATACCTTGGGGATAAAGGACCTACTAAATTCAAAGGTTCTGAACACTTACAATATTTCTTCCCAGATAAACACGACACTCAAGGATACTTTATCGCAAAGTTAACTAAATAATTAACCAACTTTTTTATTATCCAGTAATGTAGTAGTAGTA